>CAKTGM010000020.1 GCA_934561515.1 uncultured Oscillospiraceae bacterium
CAACAACTGCATGCGCGGCCAGATCGTCACCTTCCTCTACCGCACCTACAACCGATAAAAAACGGCAGCTCCGGCGCTCATGCGCCGGAGCTGCTTTTGTCACCGCCGCAGCAGCGCGAGCCATTCGACGAGCTTCGACCTGATGACGATGCCGCCCGCGCAGTCCTTTGTCAGGATGCCGTCGCACAGCGGCGCGAAGGCCGCGCTCCACCATTGGAGCGTATTCTGCCCGTGTGCGGCGCAATAAAGCAGCATTGCCGCGAGACCAAGCATCAGGGAAAGCTCAAATTTCGTCCATTTCATCAAAAAAACCGCCCATCTCAAGAAGATACCTTGAGTATGGGCGGTTTTCCCGTTTCTTAAACAAATTCGGTGCAGAAGGTCATGACGCGCTCGCTTTGCAGCGCGCGGCAGGCGCTCCGGCAGGCGTCTTCCTCGCGGAAGAGGCCGAATACGGCGCTGCCGGAGCCGGTCATCGCCGCGCAGAGCGCGCCGTGTTCGGTAAGCGCGCGCTTGATCTCCTCGATGCGCTGTCGCTGCGCCTCGGGCAGCGCCTGCTCGAAGACGTTGGAGACGTTTTTGCACAGCGCGTCCGCGTTCCCGCCCTCGATGGCGGAGAGCATCGCGTCCGTGTCGGGGCGATTTGAGAGCGTCACGCCGTCCACGCGCGCGAAGAGCGCGGGCGTGGAGATGGGGAAGTCCGGCTTGCAGACGGCGGCAAAGCACTTCGGCGCAGGGGAAAGAACCGTGAGCACCTCGCCGCGTCCCTCGGCAAGCTGCGTGCCGCCGCGGATGCAGAAGGGAACGTCGCTGCCGACCGCCGCACCGATCTGCTCGAGCCGCTCATCCGTGAGCGCGGGGGAGACGAGGTCGCGCAGCGCGCGCAGCACCGCCGCCGCGTCCGCGCTGCCGCCCGCCATGCCCGCCTCGGACGGGATGCGCTTGGTGAGCGCAATGTCGATGCCGCCGGAATAATTCACGGCCTCGCAGAAGGCCTTCGCCGCCTTGACGGCGAGGTTGCGCTCATCGCAGGGGAGCGCAGCATCCGCGACGCGGCAGGTGATGCCCTTGTCCGTGAGCGTGACGGTCACGTCGTCGTGGAGCGAAATGGTCTGCATGACCATCTTCATCTCGTGATAGCCGTCCGGCCGCTTTCCCAAAATGTCGAGCGTCAGGTTGAGCTTTGCGTAGGCGGGGACGCTCAGCGTGCGCACGGACGCTTCCACCGGCGCGTCCAGCGATCTTCCGCAGTGGGGGCAGTATTTGAGGTAGCGGTCGCGCCCGAGCTGCTCGCCGCAGTGCGGGCAGCGGTAATAGAGCGACCAGACCGTGCAGGAGGCAAGAATGAGCACGATGCCGAGCACCGTCAGCACCGTGATGCCGCCCTGCGTGCCGAAAAGGCCGATCAGCGCGCCGCTCAGCATCAGAGCGGTCTGGAGCTTCGGGGCGCTGCGAAAGTCAACAAGGGGCTTTTTGTCATTCATCGCCGTCTCCTTATTTCTCAGTGCTTCTTTTTCTTGTGCTGGATTTTCTTCTTCTGCTCGGGCTCCGGCTCGTCGGCGACCCATGCGCCGCAGTGCGGGCAGCGCTTGGGCGAGCCGCGGCCAAGGTGCTCGCCGCACTTGGGACAGCGGTAAAAGCGCCACCAGACGATGAGCGAAGCGCCCATCATCATAAGGCCTATGAGCGCAGCGACGGTGTTCTGAAAGCCCCACGCGCCGACAAGCGAGACCACTGCGCCGCCCCAGAGCAATACGTCCTGCCAGATTCTGCCTGTTTTCAAATCCATAGGGAATCCTCCTGATGAGAAAAGCGCCGCGAGGCGGCGCTTTTCTGCAATGGTTACATTAGATCAGCGAATTTTGCGCGCTTCGATGTAGTAGCGCTTGTCCTGCGCATGGCCCATGGAGAAGGTCTTGCGGGGCAGCACGCCGTCAGCCATGACGGTCTTGAAGAGCTGCTCCTTGCCCATCGCGGGCAGCAGGAAGCCCATGTTGCCCTCCTTGGAGCCGAGCTCGCGGGTGACCTCATCGCCATGGATGTAGTCGACCTCGCCGCCGAAGTTCTTGAGGTACTCGTCGATGAAGGCCTGCAGCGTGCCGACGGCGAGCTGGACCTTCGGGTCGGGAACGGTGATGAAATCGTCATGACCGGCCCAGCAGACCTCGATGACGTGCCCCTCGCCCTTGCCCTCGTGGGCGTTGGGGTAGAACTTCTTGAACTCGTCCATGAACTTCTCGCGGTCTACGCCGAAGAGCACGCGGTGGATGGGCTCGAACTGCAGCGCGTCGTCGTGGTTGTTCACGACCTCGACGAGGGCATAGCGGGAGGGAAGCGCGAGGTATTCCTCGGGCATCTTGCCCTTCTTCTGCTCCTCATAGCAGGCCTTGGCGGTGGCGAGGGAGTGGTTGCCGTCGCCCACGGCGAACAGCAGCGGCGCCACGCCGGAAACGCCGTACTTGCTCTTCATCGCCTCGTCGGTCGTAAGGCCGGTCAGCGCGTCGGCCACGGCGTCGATCTGCGCATCGGAGAGCTTGTAGCCCTTGATGTGGCCGCCGTTCTCCATGAGGTCGAAGTCATAGATGCTCTCCATCGTGCCGGCAGCGGCAGTCAGCGGCTCGATGACGGTCTTCTCGGGGTCGTCGATGAGCAGCATGACGTGGGGCAGCTCGATG
Organism: uncultured Oscillospiraceae bacterium; assembly: GCA_934561515.1. Classification (GTDB taxonomy): domain Bacteria; phylum Bacillota; class Clostridia; order Oscillospirales; family Oscillospiraceae; genus Hominicoprocola. The sequence continues at coordinate 2,676 of CAKTGM010000020.1, forward strand.
GGGGCGTTGCGGCGCACGCGGGCGCGCGGAGGGATACGGTCGAGCACGGTGCCCTCGGTGGCACGGATGAGCGCGCCGGAGCCGGGGGTGAAGTCGTACTGATCGAGGTCGATCATACCGATGAGGCCGTGACGGATCTTGCCGTCGCTCTGGCCGCGCTCAATGTAAACAAGGGAGTCCTTGAGCGTTTCAAAGATGCCCTCGCTGAGATACTTGCTCATGGAAGCGTTGATGTCGGCGATGAGCTCGTCGACATTGGGGGCCTTCAGGTTGGCCTCGGGCAGGATGAGGCGGCGGGTGGACGGCGCATCGCCGACGGTCTTCTCCACGCGCTCCCAGTACTCGGGCTCAGAGGTGAACTGGTCGCAGGCAACAACAGCCCACTTGCTCATATCCACATTCTTGGGCAGAAGAATGTCGGAAGGATAGAAGCCGAGCTTGGAAAACTTTTCGTTCATGGTGGTTCCTCCTGATGATAATAATCCGAAAAGGCGGCATTGCCTTTCCGGCGCGGTTGTATCCTTTGAATTATACAATAGCCGCGATGGAAAAAGCAATGGAGAAAGTAAAAAAATGTCTTATTTTCCGCGCATTTTGCTTTTGCGCCGCGCTTGACGGCGGGAGTGCAATGTGATATCTTGTCGGATACTGCTGAAATAGAAGGGTGAGAACTGTGAGTCAATACGCTGATCTCGGACAGGGAAACGTCAAAAAGCTGCTCTTTTCCCTCTCCGTGCCGACGATCACCTCCCAGATCGTCAATATGCTCTATAATCTGGTGGACCGCGTGTTCATCGGCCATATGCAGCCGGCGGAAACGGTCGGCAAGCTTGCACTCACGGGCGTTGGCGTGTGCCTGCCGATCATCATGGTCATCGCGGCCTTTGCCTCGCTTATGGCCATCGGCGGCGCGCCGCGCGCCTCGATCGCCGAGGGCGCGGGCGAGCGCGGGAAGTCCGAGCGCATCATGGGCAACTGCCTGACGATGCTGCTCATCACCTCGCTCGTGCTGACGGTCGTTTTTGAGCTGTTTGCGGAAAAGCTGCTGCTGCTCTTCGGCGCGAGCGAGAACACCGTGGGCTACGCGCTCGACTATATGCGCATCTACGCGCTCGGCACGGTCTTCGTCCAGCTCACGCTCGGCATGAACGCCTACATCACAGCGCAGGGCTTTGCCACCGTGAGCATGAAAACGGTGCTCATCGGCGCGCTGCTCAACATCGCGCTCGACCCTCTTTTTATCTTTGTGTTCGGCCTCGGCGTGCGCGGGGCGGCGCTGGCAACGGTGCTTTCTCAGGCGGTGTCGGCTTTGTGGGTGATGGCCTTCCTCACGGGGAAGAAGACGCACTGGCATCTTAAGCGCGAGAACCTCCGCGTGAGCGCGAAGGTCGTGCTGCCGTGCATCGCGCTGGGTCTTTCCCCCTTTGTGATGCAGTCGACCGAGAGCCTCATTGCCATCTGCTTCAACGCTTCTCTCCTGCGCTACGGCGGGGATGTGGCGGTGTGCGCGATGACGGTGATGACGAGCGTGATGCAGTTTTCCAGTATGCCGCTCCACGGGCTGACGCAGGGCGCGCAGCCCATCGTGAGCTACAACTTCGGCGCGAGGAACGCTAAGCGCGTGCGCGAGGCGTTTTCCTGCCTGCTGCGCGCCTGCCTTGGCTATTCGATGGCGATCTGGCTCCTTGTTGAGCTCTTCCCGAGCGTCTTTGTTCGCATCTTCAACAGCGACCCCGCCCTCGTTGCCTACGCCTCGCGCTCCGTGCGCATCTATATGGCGTGCAGCGGCATCTTCGGCATCCAGACGGCCTGCCAGCAGACCTTTGTGGCGCTGGGCAACGCCAGGACCTCGCTTCTGCTCGCGGTCTGGCGCAAGATTATCCTGCTCGTCCCGCTCATCTACATTCTGCCCTGCTTCTTTGCAGACAAGGCCTTTGCGGTCTTTCTCGCGGAGCCCGTCGCCGACTTCGGCGCGGTGGCGATGACGAGCGTGATGTTCTGCCGCCAGTTCCGCCGCTCGATGCGTGAGCTGGAAGAAACAGGAGAATGATAGAAAACAATAAAAGGAGGGCTGAGCCCTCCTTTTATGATTTCGCATGGCCGCCGCTTTCCGGCGCGGATTCTCGAAACAGCATCGTGATGCACCAAAGACCGGCAAGTCCCACGAGCGTGTAGATCACGCGGCTGAGCATCCCGATCTGACCGCCGAAGAGAAAAGCGACGCAGTCGAAGCCGAACAGTCCCACGCTTCCCCAGTTGAGCGCGCCGATGATGACAAGGATCAGCGCGATCTTATCGATGAGCATAGCGTATCCTCCTTCGTGTGGATTCATCGCCGGTAGTGTTTCCGCGCGCGGGAAAAATATGCACGCAGCGCTTTCTTCGTTGCCGAGGGGCGAAAAATATGGTACACTTGCTGCGAAATGAGACGAAAAAAGGAGGCGGAACGCTTGCTGCATCTTCTGATGGGCCGCGCGCGCACGGGCAAATCCGAGCGCGTGCTGAAAAAAATCGCGGAATTGGGCGATTCCTCGCAGCAGATATTGCTCGTGCCGGAGCACGCCTCGTACGTGGCGGAGATGGACGTGTGCCGCGCCTGCGGCGACGCGGCCTCGCGCCACGCGGAGGTATTGACCTTCAAGCTGCTCTCCACGCGCGTGCTGCAAGTCTGCGGCGGCAGCGCGGACGTGACGCTGGACGCAGGCGGAAAACTCCTGACGCTCCAGCGCGCGCTCACAGAGCTTGCACCGTCGCTCAAGGTCTACCGCAGGGCGTCGCAGCGCGCGGCATTTCTGGAGAGCCTGCTCGACGTGATGGAGGAGCTGCAAGCCTACGCCGTCGCGCCGGAAACGCTCGCCGAGCGCGTCGAAGACCTTGAGGGCGAAAGCGGCGACAAGCTGCGCGATATCGCGCTTTTGTACGGCGTCTATCTCGCCAGGCTCAACGCGCCGGGGCGCGACGCGCGCGAGGCGCTGCAAAAGCTGGAGGAGCACCTGGAGGAATCGGGCTACATCGACGGGAAGGACGTGTTTCTGGACGGCTTTTCCTACTTTACGGGACGCGAGCTGCGCATCCTGCGCATCCTGCTGCGCCGCGCGAAGAGCGTGACGGTCACGCTGCTGGGCGATGATGGCGACCGGGAGCTATTTTCGGCGGGGCTGCGCGTGCGCGCACAGCTCATCGCGCTTGCGCGCGACGCGGGCGTTCCCTGCGAGGAAGAAACGCTTGCGCCGAGCGGCGATAGCGGCGCGCTTTCGCACCTTGAGCGCTGCTTTTTCGGCCCTGCGCGCACATTGGCGGGCGGCACAGACGCCGTCGCGCTCTACGAGGCGGGCAGCGCCTACAGCGAGTGCGAATGGGTCGCCGCGCAGATCCTCTCGCTCGTGCGCGAGCAGGGCTGCCGCTACCGCGACATCACGGTCACGGCGCGGAACCTCGAGAGCTATGCCGCCGCGCTGCAAACAGCCTTCGCGCGCTTCGGCATCCCGCTCTACTATGCCCACCGGAGCGACATTCTGCAAAGCAGCGTCCTGACGCTGCTGCTCGGCGCGCTCGATGCAGCGACGGGCGGATTTGAATATGAGGACGTGTTCCGCTGCCTCAAAACGGGGCTTGCGGGGCTTACGATGGAAGAGTGCGACCTCCTTGAAAATTACGCGCTCAAGTGGGAGGTGCGCGGGGGCGCATGGACGCGGGAAACACCGTGGAGCGCGCACCCCGACGGCTACGGCGCAGACTGGACGGACGAGGCAAGAGAGCGCCTTGCGGCAGTGAACGCGCTCAGAGCGCGCGTGCAGGGACCGTTCGCGCACATCAAGGAGGGCGTGGGCGGCAGCACTGCGGCGGAGGAAAAGGTCCGCGCGCTCTACGACTACCTGGAAGAGATCGACCTGCCGGATGCGCTGCAAGCGCAGACCGAGCGCCTCTTTTCCGAAGGAGAGGCACAGCGCGCCGAGGAAACGGCGCAGCTGTGGACCATCCTCTGCGGCGTGATGGATCAGTTTGTGGAGATTCTGGGCGACGCGGTGCTCGGCGCCGAGGAATTTGCCCAGCTCTTTCGCCTCGTGCTGACGCAGTACAGCGTGGGCACGATCCCCGTGACACTGGACGCGGTGAACCTCTGCGAGATGACGCGAAACGACCGCCACACGGTACGCGCGCTCTTCCTGCTCGGCGCGAACGACGGCGTGCTGCCCGCGGCGGAAACGGGCGGCGGCGTGCTGCGCGACGAGGACAGAGAGGCGCTCGAGCAGCGCGAGATTTTCCTCGCGCCGCACGGCATGGAGCAGTTCCGGCTGGAAATTCAGAACCTCTACGCCTCTCTCGCTCAGCCGACAGAAAAGCTGACGCTTTCCTACCCCGTGTCGGACGGCGCGGGCGGAGAGAAGCGTCCCTCGTTCGCCATCGGGCGCATCGCACGCCTGCTGCCGGACGTAAAGGTGCAGAAAGAGGACACTGACAAGGCGTATCGCCTGACAGCAAAGGACGCGGCGCTCGAATATGCGGGCGAGCACATCGGCGGCGCGCTATGGCAGTATTTTGAAGGCAGAGCCGACGCGGAGAGCGCGCTTGCGGCGATGCGCGCGGCAGCGCACACCACGCGCGGCAAGCTCTCGCGCAGCGCGGTGCGCTCGCTCTACGGCGATGCGCTGCGCCTGTCCGCCTCGCAGATGGACAAGGCGCGCGCGTGCCACTTTGCCTACTTCCTGCGCTACGGCCTGCGCGCAAAGGAGCGCACGGGCGCGGGCTTTGACGCTCCCCAGATCGGCACCTTCGTGCATGATGTGATGGAGCACACGCTGCGCGCGGCAAAGATGCGCGGCGGACTGCACACGCTTGAAAAGGCGGAGCTGCACGCGCTGGTGCAGGAGGCCATCGCAGACTACAAGGCGCGCGTACTGCCGGATCTTTCGGAAAAGCGCGCACGCTTCCGCTACCTCTTTGACCGTCTGTGCGATTCGACGCAGCGCATCATGGACGAGGTGGCGGACGAACTCAAGCACTCGGACTTTGAGCCGATGGCCTTCGAGCTTGCCTTCGGGCCGGGCGGGCAGCTGCCCGCCATCACGGTGCGCGAACAGGGCAAGACCGCGCGCGTGGTCGGAAAGGTCGACCGCGTGGACGGCTGGGAGCACGGCGGAAAGCTCTATCTGCGCGTTGTGGACTATAAGACCGGGCGCAAGACCTTCGACCTTGCGGAGGTGCGCTACGGGCTGGGCTTGCAGATGCTGCTCTACCTCTTTGCGCTCGAGCAGGCGGGCGGCACGCTCTTCGGCGGGAAGGAGATCGTCCCGGCGGGCGTGCTCTACACGCCCGCGCGCGAGCCGATGCTGCGCTGCGCGCGCGACACTGCGCCCGAAGCAATCGAAAAGGCGCGCAAGAAGGAGCTCAGGCGCAGCGGCATGGTGCTGGAAGAGCCGGCAGTCCTGCAGGCGATGGAGCACGACGCGCTCGAAGCGCCGAGCTATCTTCCCATCGCGGTGAAAAAGGACGGCACAGTGACGGGCAGCCTTGCCTCCGGCGGGCAGTTTGAAAAGCTCGCTCGCTATGTGGACCGCGTGCTGCGCGAGATCGCGGACGAGGTCTTTTCCGGCAACATCGATGCCGATCCTTACGCGCGCACGCCGCAGCAGTCGGCCTGCACCTACTGCGAGTTCGCAAGCGCCTGCCACTTTGAAGAGGGCAGCGGCAGCGACCGCATGGAATACATCAAAGCGACGAAAAACGACGAATTCTGGCAGCATATCGACGAAGTGAACGGAGAGGAGGCGCGCGAGGATGGCTGAAAAACTGACAAATGAACAGCAATCGGCGGTGGACAGCCGGGAGCGCAGCCTCCTTGTCTCCGCGGCGGCGGGCTCGGGCAAGACGAAGGTGCTCGTCGAGCGGCTCTTTTCCTATGTGGAGCGCGAGGGCGCGGATCTTGACGATTTTCTCATCATCACCTATACGCGCGCCGCGGCGAGCGAGCTGCGCGGCAAGATCGCCAAGGCGCTCACAGAGCGCATGGAGCGCGACCCCGGCAGCGAGCACCTGCGGCGGCAGATGCTGCGCGTTTACCGCGCGGACATCAAAACGGTGGACGCCTTCTGCACGGCGCTTCTGCGCGAGAACTGCCACCTGCTCGGCGAGGACGCGCGCGGCCATGCGCTGCGCCCGGATTTCCGCGTGCTGGACGAGAACGAGGCGCAGGTGCTGCGCGAGCGCGTGCTCGCGCGCACGCTGGATGATTTTTACGACCGCCTGACGGATGGCGGCGCGCTGCTGGCCGACACGCTCGGCGCGGGACGCGACGACAGCGCGCTCGAGGCGCTGGTGCTCGAGCTGCACGCAAAATTGCAGGCGCAGCCCTACGAGGACAAATGGCTGGATGCGCAGCGCGCGTTCTGGCGCGCCGTGCCGGAGAGGATCGAGGACACGCCCTACGGCAAGATCCTCTTAAACGAGGTGCGGCGCAAGGCGCGCCACTGCAAAGACCTCTTGAGCCGCGCAGCGCAGGAGATGTGCGCGAACGACGCGCTCAACCAGAAGTACGCGCCCGTCTTTTTGGATGTCTCCTTGCAGCTGGGCGCGCTGGAAGAAAAGACAAAGGAGGGCTGGGACGCTGCGCGCGGCACGGCGATCACGTTCCCCCGCCTCTCGGCAGTGAAGGACAGCGACGGCGGCGAGATGAAATCGCGCATGAAGGGCCTATGGGACAGCTGCAAGGGAACAGTCAAGGGCTTTTCCGAGCTGTTTTCCGCCTCGTCCGGCGAGGCGGTGGCCGACCTTTGCGCGATGGCGCCCGCCATGCTCGCGCTCATCGACCTGACGCAGGAGTTCTCCCGCCGCTACAACGAGGAAAAGCGGCGGAGGGACGCCGCGGACTTTTCCGACGAGGAGCACGAGGCGATCCGCCTTCTCATCGGGGAGGACGGCGCACCGACGGAGCTTGCACGCCTCGTCAGCGCGCGCTACCGCGAGATCATGGTGGACGAGTATCAGGACACCAACGAGGTGCAGAACCGCATTTTTGACGCGATATCCTGTAAAGGAGAAAACCTTTTCACGGTCGGCGACGTGAAGCAGAGCATCTATCGCTTCCGACTGGCAGACCCGCGCATCTTTTTGCAGCATTACAACACCTGGCCGCCCCTCGCGGCGGCGGGCGAACACGAGAGCGCGAAGCTCCTGCTCTCGCGCAATTTCCGCTCGCGCAAGGAGGTGCTGGAGGCGACAAATTTCGTCTTCTGCAACATTCTTTCCGAGGAAATGGGCGAGCTTGACTACGGCGAGGACGAAATGCTGCGCCCCGGCGCGAGCTATGTGCCCTCCGAGCGCTGCGGCGCGGAGTTCCACCTGCTCGACCTGCCAACGCAGACGGGCGAGCGGCGCGTGCGCGCGAGCGAGGCCGAGGCCGCGTTTGTCGCGGACTATATCCGTGATATGCTGTCAAGTAAATTCACTGTACAGGATGACGAGACGAAAGAGCTGCGTCCCGTGCGCGAGGAGGACATCGTCATCCTGATGCGCTCGCCGCGCACGCGTCTTGCAGACTATCGCCGCGCACTGGAATCGCGGGGCGTGCGCTGCGCCTCGGACGCAGGCGGCGACTTCTTTGCCGCGACGGAGATCGCGGTGCTCTTCTCCTTCTTGCAGGTCATCGACAATCCGCGTCAGGATGTGCCGCTGCTGTCGGTGCTGCGCTCTCCGCTCTTCGGCTTCACGGCCGATGAGCTTGCACGCATCCGCGCAAAGCAGAAGGGCGGCGATTTTTACGATGCGCTGCTCGCGGATGAGAGCGAGAAGACGGCGCGTTTTCTCGCCCAATTGCGCGCGCTGCGCGAGCGGGCGGCGTCGCTTCGCGTGCGGGAGCTGCTCGATGAGATCTACCGCGCCTGCCATGTGACGGCGGTGTTCGGCGCGATGACGGACGGACAGGCGCGCAAGGAGAACCTGCTTGTTTTTTTGCACTTGAGCGAGGATTTTGAGCGCGCGGGCCACTCGGGCCTTTTCTCCTTTGTCAGCGCCCTGCGCGCCCAGCTTGCAAGCGGGGAGGCGAACGCGCCGCAGGGCGCGGGCGTGAGCGGCGGCGTGCGCATCATGTCGATCCACAAGTCGAAGGGCCTTGAGTTTCCAGTGGTCATTTTGTCCGATCTTGCGCGGCGCTTCAGCAACATGGACTTTCAAAGCTCGGTGCTGGTGCATCCGCAGCTCGGGCTGGGGCCGGTCTGCGTGGACGCGCAGCGGCGCATCCAGTACCCCACGGCTGCGCGTCAGGCGCTCGAGCGCACGCTGCGGCGCGAGGCCAAGGCCGAGGAAATGCGCGTGCTCTATGTTGCGATGACGCGCGCAAAGGAAAAGCTCGTGATGGTGCACACGCAGGCGAACGCGCGCAGCCGCGTCCGGGACCTTCTGGCCGTGAGCTCGTGCCCTGTGCTGCCCGAGGCCGTAGACGACGCAAAATGCATGGGCGACTGGATCATGCTGCCGCTTTTGGAGCGCAGCGAGGCGTATGCGCTCCGCGCGTTTGCCGAGCAGAGCGGCGAAGGACGGTTCTTTGCCGACGAAACGCCGTGGACCGTGTGCGTGCATGACGCGCTGAGCACCTTTGCGCCCGCGGCAGAGGACGAGACGGCGCACGAGGCTGCGCCGCGTGCGCCGGAGGTGCGCGTGGATACCTTGGCGCTCGAGTACGAATATCCCCACCGCGCGGAGACGCTCCTGCCCGCAAAGCTCACGGCAACGCAGCTCAAGGGCCGCGCGCTGGACGAAGAGATCTCCGAGAACACGACGCTGCCGCCCAGACTGCGCAGTCTCTGTAAACCGAAATTCCTTGCGGGAAAGGCGGCGCTCACAGGCGCCGAGCGCGGCACGGCGATCCATCTTGCGATGCAGTACCTCGACTTTTCCCGCGCAGAGGACGAGGCGGGCGTGCGCGCGCAGCTCGAGGCGATGCGCACGCAGCGCAAGCTGACGGACGAGCAGGCGCGGGCCGTGGATGTGCGCGCGATCGTGCGCTTTTTGCAAAGTCCGCTCGCGCAGCGCATCCGAAGGAGCGAAAGCGTCCGACGCGAGTACCGCTTCTCGCTGCTGCGCCCCGTGCGGGAGTTTGCGAACGTGGACGCGGATGACGCGGTGCTCTTGCAGGGCGTGGTGGACTGCTTCTTTGAGGAGGGCGGCGAGATCGTGGTCGTGGACTTCAAGACTGACCGCGTCTCGCGCGATGACCTCGCAGAGCGCGCCGCGCACTATCGCCCCCAGCTTGAGGCCTACTCCATGGCGCTCGCGCGCGTGACAGGGAAACGGGTCAAGGAAAAGCTGCTGTACTTCTTCTCCGCCGGGGAAGAAGTGCGGCTGTAACGCGGGACGGATATCCCGCGCAGAACAAGAAAAGAGGCATCCTCCGTCGGCGGATGCCTCTTTTACTTCTATTCACGGCTCACACGAGGAAAAATTCAAGGACGAACACCGTGGCGCAGCAGAGGAGCGACACGGGCAAAAGCCCCAGCCCGCACCACGAGCACGCGATGCCAACGAGCATGGCCGCCGCGCCCGCGACGGGCGACTGCGTGGCGTGCATGATAGCGGGAAAGGTCATCACCGAGAGCGTGACATAGGGCACATAATAGAGAAACGAGCGCAGGAAGGGGCTGCGGATGGGCTTGCGGATGAGCGTGAGCGGCAGGACACGGATGAGATAGGTCGTGAGCGCCATGACGAACAGATAGAGATAGGTTTTCATGCGACGAGATCATCCTCCTTGTGCGGAAACAGGATGGCGGCGAGCGCGGAGATGACGATGGTCAGAAGCAAAATGCGCATTCCCTCGGACAGCTCGCGCGTGAAGGGCAGGACGCTTGCGAGGAACGAGCAGGCAAAGCTCACGCCGACGCAGGCGAGCACGGTGCGGTTCTGGCGGCTGACGGGAATGATGATGGCGATGAACATACCAAAGAGCATGACGGAAAAGCCGCTCTCCGCCCACGCGGGCATGAGGTTGCCGAGCAGCACGCCGAGCACCGTGCCGAGACTCCAGCACGGCATGGCGGCGCACATCGCGCCGAGGTAATAGTGCACGTCGAGATAGCCGGGCTGCGCAACGGCGAGGCCGAACAGCTCATCCGTGAGATCGTAGGCGATGAGCATCCGCCAGGAAAGCGGCGTGTCGGGCGCAAGGTGCTGGCTGAGCGCGCAGCTCATCAGAAGGTAGCGCGCGTTGACGACCAGCATCATCAGCGCCATGGCCCAGAAGCCCGCGTCTGCGGCGATGATGGTGATGCCGCCGTACTCGCCGGAGGAGGCATTGTTCAAAAAGCTGAGCAGAAAGCCCTGAAAGATGCTCAGGTGCGCGCTGTGGGCGCTGATGCCGACGCCGAAGCTGACGGCAAAGTAACCGAGGGCGATGGGCGCGCCGTCGCGCAGACCCCGCAGGAAACCCCGCTGATGCATATAAAAATCCTTCTCTCTTTTACTTGGGAAAGCCGCGCTCTGCCGCGGCGAACGCTATTATACGTCCAAGATTGACAGAAGTAAAGAGGGCGTGTATCATAAAAAAACGATATGACCGGGAGGGAAGGCAATGGAACTCAGAGTGAAGCATTTTTCCGCGCTGAGCGCAAAGGAGCTGCACGATATTTACAGGCTGCGCGTGTCGGTCTTCGTGGTGGAGCAGCGCTGCCCCTATCAGGAGGTGGACGACGCGGACGAGCGGGCGTACCACGTCTGGCTCGAAGAGGACGGCGCGATCCGCGCGTATCTTCGCGTGCTCGAGCCGGGCGCCGCGTTTCCCGAGTGCGCCATCGGGCGCGTGATCGCCGCCGAGCGCCGGCACGGGCTGGGAACGCGCATCGTTGCGGAGGGGCTGCGCGTTGCGCAGGAGCAATACGGCGCGGACAAGGTGCGTATCGAGGCGCAGACCTACGCGCGGACGCTCTACGAGCGTCTGGGCTTTGTGCAGACGACGGAGGAGTTTTTGGAGGACGGTATCCCACACATCGGGATGCTGTGGCAAAAAAAGTGAAGATTTTCCCGAAAAGGCGGAAAATTTCTCTTGCAATTTGACAGAAAGCGTGGTAACATACCAAATGGCTTTGTTATCAAGGTACATTTGGATCGGAAAGAGGTGAACACGAGCAATGAAGGAAGGAATCCATCCCAATTATCAGCAGACTACTATTACTTGCGCCTGCGGTAATGTGATTGAGACAGGTTCTACCAAGCAGAACATCAAGGTAGAAGTGTGCTCTAAGTGTCACCCCTTCTTCACTGGTAAGCAGAAGCTGGTCGATACCGGCGGCCGCGTTGCCAAGTTCAACAAGAAGTTCGGCCTGAACTAATTCAATCACAAAAGCAGCTCTGCTATGGCAGAGCTGCTTTTTTCTTTGCACCGCGCGGAAAATGGTCAGTTTTCTGTGGCGGGATATTCAACGGTAAAGGGGAGAGAGCCGAAGGGATCAAGATCATTTGTCTCGTCCCAATCGTCTCCGCCCTCTGTGCTGCGCGCTTCAAAGAGACGGGCGCGCAGGGTGACGCCATTCGAAAGATCGACAACAAGCTCGCAGACGAGCGGCGTCGTTTCAAGCGTAATGGAGAAGGATGCCGGTTTCTTGTCGGCGATGGTGAGATCATAATACGCAACATCCTGCGGAACGCAGACGGCCTCGGCGCTGTCGCTGTTGATCGCGGTGACGATGGGCGCATCCGAGCACGACGATGCCGCAAGCGGCACGCGCTCGAGAACTTCGCCCGCGCGGCTGAATGCAAGATACGCGCTGCGGACGGAAGCACGAGACAGCGCGCCGAGCGAAATGCTGCCGGAAAGGCGCGCGTCGGAGGAAGGCTTAAAGTTATATACCCACGGCCCGCCGGTGCTGCGGCTGTAGGAATAGGGGATAAAGAGATAGCTGACCTGCGGGAGAGCATTGTCCTTGAGAGAAGAGATCGCGCCAAGGTCTCCCGACTGCTTTGCGCCGTCCTTTTCAAAGCTGACGCTGACACCGAGATCATTGCTCAGCGCAAGCGTCACTTCGCCGGTGAGATACCCGTGATCGTCCTGCGTGAGCGGCAGACGATGGCAGTTCTCGGGAGAAGGGGCGTCGCGGTCGGTCAGAAGAAGGCTCACGTGCGTCTCTTCGTCGATCGCCTTCGGCAGCAGCGAAAAGGCGAGCGTGCACTCCTTCTTTTTGAGGTCAACGTTCGTCACATTGTAGTCGAACTGCAAAACAAGGCTTGTTTCGCGCTCCAGAATATCCGAAACGGTGCTGCTGATGCCGTTGATCTGGTTGGAGAGACTGCTCTGCACGCCGTACAGCTCGCTGCACAGGTCGTCCACCTGTGAACTGAGGGCGTTGATGCGGCTGTTGTAATGCGCGCCGACGGCGATGAGCGCGGCGAGCGCCACGGCCGCGCCGCCGATACTCTTCTTATGCTGCGCGCAGAAGGTGCGAAAGTCGGGCTTTGCCGCGGCAGTGTCTTCGGCAGCGTCCTGCGATGCACCCTCGGCGGCGGGAGCGGCGGGAGAGCTGTCCTGCTGCTCCTTGGCGTGCTCAAGGCTCAAAAGCGCGTCGACGGAGACCTGATAGATCTTGCTCAGCTCGATGAGCTTTGGAAGCTCCGGCTGCGTTGCGCCGCTCTCCCATTTGGAAACGGCCTGACGCGAAACGCCGAGCTTTTCGGCAAGCTCCTCCTGCGACATACCGCTCGCGCGGCGCAGTTCGTATAGCTTTTCGTAAAGTTCCATGCGTGATTCCTCCTTTGGGGAATGATGCTGCACCTGACGCCGTGCACTGCGCCTTTGCAGGAAAAGCATAGCAGGAAAACGGGAGAAAACACCACCAACCGGGCGTTTCTTTTTGTCAACCTGAGGTTGCGTCCGCCCTATTTTCGCATGAAAGGGGCGGAAATGTCAATGAAAAGCGTTCCCCCCTTTTCTTTTGGCGGAGAATGCTCTATAATAAAAATGATTTGCACAGCGCCGCAGGGCGCGATAAGGAGAATCTATGGAAGCATTGAAAGAGAACAACGCGCCGCGCGACCGGGCGATCATGGTCGGTCTTTCCTCGCCGCGGCTCGATAAAAAGGAAAACGCGGACGAGGAGAGCCTGGAAGAGCTGGGCGCGCTCGTGGAAACGGCGGGCGGCGTGAGCGTCGGCGTCGTGCTGCAAACGCTGCCCTCGCCCAATCCGCACACCTTCATCGGCGAGGGCAAGGTCGCCGAGATCCGCGAGCTTGTGAAGGGACAGGAGGCGACGATGGTCATCTTCGACAATGACCTCTCGCCCTCGCAGATGCGCGTTCTGTGCGAGGAATTCGGCGTGCAGGTGCTCGACCGCAGCGGTCTCATCCTTGATATCTTCGCCCAGCGGGCGAAGACGAAGGAGGGCCGCCTTCAGGTGGAGCTTGCGCAGTATCAATATCTGCTGCCGCGCCTCATCGGTATGTGGACGCACCTGGAGCGTCAGGCGGGTACGTCGGGCAAGGGACCCATCGGCTCGAAGGGCCCCGGCGAAACGCAGCTCGAGACCGACCGCCGCCACATCCACCGCAAGATCGACAAGCTCAAATCCGATCTTGAAGAGGTGCGCCGCGTGCGCGCGACGCAGCGCGACCGCCGCAGCAAAAACGAGATCCCCGTCGTCGCCATCGTCGGCTACACGAACGCGGGCAAGTCAACGCTCCTGAACGCGCTGACCGGCGCGGGCATTCCCGCGAACGACCGCCTGTTCGACACGCTGGACACGACGACGCGCCTTCTCACCGTGTCCGACACGCTGGATGTTGTCATCTCCGACACGGTCGGCTTCATCCGAAAGCTCCCGCACCAGCTGGTCGAGGCCTTCAAGGCAACGCTCGAGGAGCTTGAATACGCCGACCTTCTGCTGCACGTTATCGACATTTCCGACCCGCACTGGCTCGAGCAGGCGCAGATCGTGGATGAGCTCATCGAAGAGCTGGGCGCAAAGCAGATCCCCTGCCTGCGTGTTTACAACAAGTCTGATCTCTACTTCGGCGATATCCGCCCGCGCGGGGAGGACAGCGTCAACATCAGCGCCAAGACCGGCGAGGGCGTGGACGAGCTGCTCGCGCGCATCGACAAGCTCCTCGACAAGGGGACGCGCCGCGTGACCATTCACCTGCCCTACGACAAGGGCGGCCTTCTCGATATGCTCTACCGCGAGGCGAAGGTCGAATCCGTCGAATACGGCGAGACCATCGATATCGCGGCCGTCTGCGTGCCGCGCGTCATCGGGCAGGTGAAGGACTACATCGAGGGCTACCGCGAGCCGAAGGAGGACTGGGAGGAATGACGTTTGAAACGACGCGCCTTCTCCTGCGTCCGTGGTGCGAGAGCGATGCGGAGAGCTGCTATCGATACGCGAGGGACCCGTTTGTCGGCCCCGCTGCGGGCTGGCCGGCGCATACGAGCGTGGAGGACTCCCGCGAGATCATCCGAACTGTCCTCTCGGAGCCGGACACGTTTGCGGTCATTTTGAAGGAACGGCCAGACGAGCCTGTCGGCTCCATCGGCGTGTTTCCGACGGAAGCGCCGGAAATCGGGAATGAGCCGGAAATCGGCTACTGGATCGGCCGCCCGTTTTGGGGTCAGGGGCTTATCCCCGAAGCCGTGTGCGAGCTGCTGAGGTACTGCTTTGAGGATAAAGGCGCACAGCGGGTCTGGTGTTCGCACTATGCCGGCAACGAAAAGTCAAAGCGCGTGATCGAAAAGTGCGGCTTTTCCTATGAGCTGACCTGTGAAAGGCCGGCGCTTGTGGACGATGCGCTGCGGCCGACGCTTTTTTACGCCCTCGCAAAAGAAAAGTGGGAGAAAACCCGCTGAAAGGAACATTGAAACCATGACTGAGTACCTTGTCCCATACGAGAGCGCGGAGAGCGAGTTCGAAGAAAAGCGCTCGCGCTTCATCAGCCACGTTTTCCTTGCGGAGACGGAGGCAGAGGCCCGCGCGCGCATCGACGAGATGAAGAAGAAATACTACGACGCGCGCCACAACTGCTGGTGCTTCGTCCTGCACGACGGCACCGTCCGCTACGGCGACGACGGCGAGCCGCAGGGCACGGCGGGCCAGCCGATGCTCAACGTCTTCCAGCGCGAGGGCGTGGAGAACGTGGTGTGCATCGTCACGCGCTACTTCGGCGGCATCCTGCTCGGCGCGGGCGGGCTGACGCGCGCCTACGCCAAGGCGGCGAAGGACGCGCTCGATAAGGCGGGCAAGGCGCGGATGCAGCCCTTTTCCGTGCGGCTGCTCGAGTGCCCGTACCCGATGTTCGAGCGCGTGAAGCTGCTCATTGAAGCTCACGAGGGGCGCATTGAGTCAAGCGACTACGGCGCGGCGGTGACGCTGAGCTTTTTGCTGCCGGTGGGGAAGGTGGAACAATTCTCCGCCGCGCTCACGGAGCTTTCCGGCGGACAGATGAGCGCGGAAGAGGTCGAGCAGCGCTTCCTGCCCGGCGCAAGGGAGTAAAAAAGCCGCGGCGCGGGGAATTGCGCTCGCGCGATACGGACAATGAAAAAAGGAACGCACTTCAAAGCATGAAGTGCGTTCCTTTTATGATGATGGGTCACTGCTTGCCGGCGAGGTAATAGTCGCTCTGGCCGCCGTGGTAGAAGGGACAGGCGGTCTGCTTGCCGCGCAGGAAATAGGCCATCTCGTCCTCGTCGAGCATTTGGTCACAGTAGTAGCTGTCGGCTTCCTCGTCGTAGCTGTAGTAGACGCAGTCCTCGCACTGGCTGACAGACATGAGATCATCTCCCGGGAGTGAATTTTAGTGCTGGTATTCGAATTCCAGCTCGTACATACTGACGATGTCGCCATCCTTGATGCCGAGCGTCTCGAGCTGCTGGAAAACACCGTTCTCGCGCAGCATCTTGTCGAAGAACATCCGGCTCTCGTAGTCGCCGAAGTTGACGTTGCTCATGAGCCGTTCGAGCCACTTGCCCTCGACAATGTAGGTGTTGTCCTCGACGGTGATCTTGAGCGGCTCGCTTGCGTCGATCTTCACGGGCTTGGGGACATACTCCGGCTCGTAGACCGTGACGGGCGGCAGCGTTGCAAGCTTTTCGGCGATCTTGAGCACAAGCTCGCGCGTGCCGCTGTGGGACGCGGCGGAAAGAGCGAAGAGGGGGAAGCCGAGCGGCTCAACGTGCGCGCGCAGGGCTTCAAGCAGGCTCTCATCCTCCATGATGTCGGTCTTGTTGGCGACGACGATCTGCGGGCGGGCGGCAAGCTCGGGGGAGTACTGCGAAAGCTCTGCATTGATCGCGTCAAAGTCCGCGACGGGGTCGCGCCCCTCGCTGCCGGAAACGTCAACAACGTGGACGAGCAGGCGGCAGCGGTCGATATGGCGCAGGAAGTCGTGGCCGAGGCCCGCGCCCTCGGCCGCACCCTCGATGATGCCGGGAATGTCGGCCATGACAAAGGAAACGCCCTCATCGACGTACACGACGCCGAGGTTGGGGTAGAGGGTGGTGAAGTGATAGTTGGCGATCTTGGGGCGCGCCTTGGATACGACGGAGAGAAGCGTCGACTTGCCGACGTTCGGGAAGCCGATGAGACCGACGTCCGCGAGAAGCTTGAGCTCGAGCACAACGTCGTGCTCTTCACCCTCAAGGCCGGATTTTGCAAAGCGCGGGGCCTGACGGGTCGGCGTTGCGAAGTGGGCGTTGCCCCAGCCGCCCTTGCCGCCGCGGCAGAGAATGTACGGCTCGGAGTCGGACATATCCTTGATGATCTCGTTCGACTCCGCGTCGCGCACGACGGTGCCGCGGGGCACGCGGATCGTGAGATCCTTGCCCTGCTTGCCGAACTTGCGCCCGCCCTGACCGTCCATGCCGGTCTCGGCGACGTATTTGCGCTTGTAGCGGAAGTCCATCAGCGTCGACATATTGTCATCGACCACGAGGACGATGTTGCCGCCGTTGCCGCCGTCTCCGCCGTCGGGACCGCCTGCGGAGACGTATTTTTCGCGGTGGAACGCCACCGCGCCGTTGCCGCCCTTGCCGGCGCGGCAGAAGATGCGTGCCTTATCGATAAAAGATGCTGCCATGTTGGCACCTCCTTGATATCTTGTTATTCCTGAACAAATAGTGTACCCGTTTTTCGACGATTCGTCAAGAAAAACGGAGAGTTTCACAAAAAAGAAAATGCGGGGGAAAATCGGGAACTTTTGCCCTTTCGCCTGCGTCAAAGGAGACGATACCAAGCGGAAAGGAAGCGGAAGACTTGAAAAGACTGCTTGCACTGATGATGGTGGTCGCCATGACGGCGGCGCTCCTGGCCTGCACAAAGGGCGGCCGGGAGAACGAAAACGATGGTGTCGATCCAGAGCCGCAGCACGCGGGCGCGGACACGATGACGCTGCGCGTGGTGGGCGACGCATCAAGCGGCACGCTCGTTCTGGCGGGGGAGACGGAGCTCTACACCCTGCCGCTCGAGGGCGTGACGCTCTATCTTGACGGCGGCAGCGTGTCCGCTTCCGAGGTTGAAAGCGGCATGAGCGCCGAGGTGTGGTACACCGGCGGCGTGCAGGAGACCTATCCCGCGCAGTTTGCGCAGGTGGTGGCCGTGTCCCTCTTGCGCGGGACGGAGGACGGCGCGAGCGACCTCTGCGGTCTTTATTTGCAGGTGCTGGAGGATCTGTGGAACGAGGACGCAGGGCTCAACGGCGGCGCGGAGATTGTAAGCGTGGATCTGAGCAAGGCGCCCGGCGGACTGACCGCGGGCGAAAAGGCGGCCGTTGCCTATGTCTTCGCACAAATGCACGGCGTGCAGGGCCTGACGATGACCTTCGACGAGCTGCGCGAGGAAGGATACCTTGCGGGAGAAAAGACGGAGGACGGAAAAACGTCCTATTCCTTCACGAACGGCCTGCTCTTTAGCGTCACGCCTGATGAAAGCGAGGCCGGGGACTTTTCCGCGCCCGTCATCGCCTTTGCCGCCGAAAAGTGGCGCTCGCCGCTCGGCGCGTATTTCTTTACGAAATGCACGGCGCTGCGCAGCGACGGCGGCTGGGCGTACACCGTCGGCGCGGAAATGATCTCCTGAGTCAGAGAAGATCTTGAATTTGAGAAAGCGAATCGACGATCTGGTCGGCTGCGCAATGCTCCGGAACGGGGCGGTGTGCGTGGTTGTACCAGATCGTTTTCATGCCCGCGTGTTTGCCGCCGGCGACGTCGGCGGTCAGCGAGTCGCCGATCATTACGCATTCCTCGGCGGCGACGCCGGGGAGCGGAGCGCGGCAGGCGTCGAAAAACGCCTTCTCGGGCTTGCGGCAGCCGAGCGATTCCGAAACGAAGACATGGTCAAAGTAGGGGAGAAGGCCCGACATAGCGAGGCGGTTGAGCTGCTGGTCGTGGAAGGCGTTGCTCGCCGCGCAGAGGATGTACTTCCCCTTGAGATAGCGGCAGAGCGCGTCCGCGCCGTCGACGGGGATGGCGGTCTCGTAGAGAAGAGCCAGAAAACGCTGCTCAAACGCAGCGCCGTCGGCCTCGATGCCGAGGGCTTCGAAGATGCGGTTCCAGCGGAACGCAAAGAGCTGCTGCGTGGTGAGCTCGCCGCGCTCGATCTGCTGCCAGAGCACATCGTTGATGCGCGTGAAGACGGCGTAGGTGGAATCGTCGAAGGGGAAGCCGCGCTCGGCAAAGCCGATGCGCATGGCCTGCTCGGCGCATTTGCCGAAGTCGAGCAGGGTATCGTCAATATCCAAGAGGACTGCTTTGAGCATGGGAGAACCTCCTACAGCGGTAAAAAAAGATCCCCGAGCCTTCGCTCGGGGATCATCGTTGTGCAATTACTCAGCGGGGTAAACAGAAGCCTGCTTACGATCCTTGCCGAGACGCTCGAAACGGAGCACGCCGCTCTCCTTGGCGTAGAGGGTATCGTCAGAGCCGATACCGACATTCACGCCCGGATGGATGTGGGTGCCGCGCTGGCGCACAAGAATGTTGCCGGCGAGAACGAACTGACCGTCAGCGCGCTTGGGACCAAGGCGCTTGGCGTTAGAGTCACGGCCGTTCTTGGTGGAGCCGCCGCCCTTCTTGTGGGCGAAAAACTGAAGACCGATGTTCAGCATGGTGATTTGCCATCCTTTCTGTAAGATGATCGGAACAGGGGGCTTACGCCTCCATGACTTCGATATTGTCCGGATATTCGCTGTGCAGCTCGGAAAAGAGCAGCATCAGACCCGTTAAAAGCGCCTGACAGGTGCTCTCGTTCGCAGCGGAAAGACCGCCGGGGAGCCGGAACTCGACAGCGCCGGAGCGTTCATGGACCTTGACGGAAGCGGCAAGACCCAAAACATCGTTGACGGTGCTTTCCACAAGGCGGACTGCGCTTGTGATCGCCGCACAGACGATGTCGGAGCCTTCTTCGCTGTAACCGCTGTGGCCCTTGGCATCAAAACCGATGATGCGTTTTCCTTCGGTGAGGAAAGTAACAGTGGTCATGCCTTAGACGGAGATCTTGCCGATCTCAACCTTGGTATAAGGCTGACGATGACCCTGACGCTTGTGGTAGCCCTTCTTGGCCTTGTACTTGTAGACGCGGACCTTCTTGCCCTTGCCGTTCTTAACGACAGTTGCGTCCACCTTCGCGCCCTCCACCACGGGAGTGCCGAACTTGGTGTTTTCGCCGTCAACGATCGCCAGGACCTGATCGAAGGTCACAGCGTCGCCCGCCTCGACGGGGAGCTTCTCGATGAACAGGGTGTCGCCCTCATTCACAACATACTGCTTACCGCCGGTAACGATGATCGCTTGCATTGCTTGCACCTCTTTCCTTAATTACGGACTCGCTGTCGGGGGCGTTCGAAAAGCCTCGAAAGCCTTTGAAACTTTATGCCCATTCAAAGCGGCTGTGTTAGTATACCTTGTAAAAACTGAAAAGTCAAGGACTTTTTGAGAAAAATCCGGCGCAGGATCGCTTGCCTTTTCCGTGCTGCGCGGTATAATGGAAAAAAATTCTGAAAGGACGGAAAAAGTATGGAGCAGAGCCTTCCGCCCATCGGGGACCCTCGCGCTTACGCGGAGAACAACCCCTTCATGGCGTACAATCACATTGAGATCACGCGCATCGAGCCCGACGAACAGGGCGACTACCGCGCGGAGGTGCGCGTGGTGCTGCGGCACGAGTCGATGAACCTGCACGGCGCGGTGCACGGCGGACTTCTCTATGGGCTTGCCGACTGCGTGGCGGGCATCGCCGCGCGCTGCGACGGGAACGACTATGTGACGCAGAGCGCGCACGTCAATTTCCTGCGCAACACAAGGCAGGGCACGGTCTACGCGCTTGCGGATGTTGTGCGGCGCGGGCGGCGCATGGTCGTGCTGCACGTTGCCATCCGCGACGCGGAGGGACGCCTCCTTGCAGACTGTGCGGTGGACATGATGCGCACCGCGGAGTAACGCATATATTTAAGAGCGCTCCTTTGACGAAACCGGTCGAAGGGGCGCTTTTTGCCGGGACGATGAGTTTACCGATGTAAATGCCGGAGGCGAAAATGATTCAGATAAAAGGGAGAAAAGCTGAAGATTTTTTTGCATACTTTACCAATGGATTATAAAAATTCAAAGTGCTATCATAACCCATGTTAACGAAAAAATAACATACGAACGGGAGATGGTCGAAGAAGAGCACAACAGCAGGCCTGCGCATGGCAGCGCGAGACCTGTGCCCCAGCGCAATATTTCACTCATTTTTAGGAGGACCCAAATGAAAAAAGGTATGCTCAAGAAGTTTCTCTGCACCTGCGTGGTGACAGCGGCCGCCTTTGCCGCAACGACCATCAGCGCCTCCGCCTGCACGACGATCTATGTCGGCGGTGATCTTGTGGAGGAAGGCACCCCCTTCATCGCCCGCACGGAGGACTACGGCTCCGACTACAACAAGCTCTGGTTCATCAGCGAAAGCGGCAACTGGAAGCAGGGCGAGCACTATGTCGGCTGCCCGGATTACGGCCCGTTCGAGTGGGACTTCACGCACGACAGCTATCGCTTCACCCACTTCACCAACGATATTTACTATGACGGCACCTGCCCTGAATGCGGCAAGAAGGCGGATCACCCCTCCTACACCGAATTCGGCACGAACGAGAAGGGCGTTTCCGTCTCCGCGACCGAGACGCTTTACGGCAACGAGAAGGTAACCGAGGTCGACCCGTACCGCAACGCCAAGTGGGCCAAGGCCAACGGCAACGCCCGCATTGGCATTGAGGAAACGGATATCCCGACCATCATTCTGGCCGAGGCCGCTTCTGCCCGCGAGGGCGTTGAGCTGCTGCTCGACATCTACGAGAACTACGGCTGCGTGTACGCTTCCGGCGTGTTCATCTGCGACAAGGACGAGGCATGGTACATTGAGAACTGCAGCGGCACGCAGTATGTCGCCATCAAGCTCAACAGCACTCTCCTCTTCCTCGAGCCCAACATGGCCGTCATCGGCCGCGTCGATCTGGACGACACCGAGAACGTGCTTTCCTCCAAGGATCTGATCGCGGTGGCCAAGAAGGCCGGTACCTTTGTCGGCGATGAGGAAAAGAACATCATCGATTTCCGCGCTTCCTACGCCCGCATCTCCAGCAAGATGGATCAGCGCATGATCGACGGTCTCAACTACCTGAACGCCGGCTACAAGTACGACAGCGACACCCTCGTTGCCGACAACACCAAGTTCACCATCTCCAACCTCGATGCAAACGACAAGATCGTTACGCTCTACACCAACATCAAGGCTGACCGCAAGCTCGACAAGGACGATGTGTTCGGCTACTATAAGCTCTCCTCCATCGGCAAGGCCAGCAACCAGGAGATCGAGATCTTCCAGCTGTTCAAGGATCGTCCCGTTGAGACGGCGACGGTGGGCTGGGTCGGCGTCGGCAATATGTCCTACAACGTGTTCGTCCCCTACTATCCCATGCTGATCGACGGCATGTACAAGGGCTATCAGGTCAGCACCGCTCCCACGGTCTTCACGACCGAAAAGCCCGACAGCTTCTGCACCTACGGCACGAGCTGGACG
Source organism: uncultured Oscillospiraceae bacterium (assembly GCA_934561515.1). Taxonomy (GTDB): domain Bacteria; phylum Bacillota; class Clostridia; order Oscillospirales; family Oscillospiraceae; genus Hominicoprocola. Next base: position 24,686 of record CAKTGM010000020.1, read on the forward strand.
GTGGACGCTGACGGCAACCGCCAGCGCGTTCCCGGCTTCAAGGTCTATCCCGACAACTGGAAGGATTCCTACTACTTCACGTTTGAAGGCCTCGGCGGTTACATCGCCAACGCCGAGAACATCACCGGCAGCCCCCTGAAGGCGGAGGCGAAGGCCTATGTGGCCGGCAAGCTCGCCGCTCTCCAGCAGGAGCTCTACAAGGACTTCGTCACGACCGAGCAGCTTGCCAAGGCGAGCGACAAGCGCGCGCTTGCCACCGAGAACGGCAAGGCCATGGCGGAAAAGACACACAAGCTGGGCGTTGAGCTGGTCGAGTACATCACCAAGGCGGAAGCGCTCGATAAGGGCGGCTTTGCGGATGTCAAGCCCGGCGCTTACTATGAGGACGCTGTGAACTGGGCGGTTGGCCAGAAGATCACCGCCGGCAAGAGCGCAACGGCCTTTGCTCCCAACGACGCCTGCACCCGCGCACAGGCCGTGACGTTCCTGTGGCGTGCTGCCGGCAGCCCCGAGCCGACTGCAACGAGCACCGTCTTCACCGACGTTGCGAAGGACAGCTACTACTACAAGGCCGTTCTGTGGGCGGTTGAAAACGGCATCACCAACGGTGCGACCGAGACGACCTTCGCCCCCAACGCGACCTGCTCCCGCAGCCAGATCGTGACCTTCCTCTACCGTTCCCAGAAGTCCCCGGAGGCGACGGCTGAGAATCCGTTCACCGACGTTAAGGCCGGCGCGTTCTATGAAAACGCCGTGCTGTGGGCGGTGAAGGAGAACATCACCACCGGTGCGAGCGCCACGACCTTCGATCCCGCGGGCAGCTGCACGCGCGGTCAGATCGTGACCTTCCTGTTCCGCTGCATGGGCAAGTAAGGAACAAGACAGGCGATCAAAGCAGACAAAACCCCCGAAGCTTCAAGCTTCGGGGGTTTTTCCATGCGGTGAAGGGATCATTTCTTGCTGCGGCAGGTACTGCCGCAGTGCGCGCAGTCGCCGCAGCAGCCGCGATTCTTCCTGCCTCTTCGCACAAAGCGCAGGGCGAGAAATGCGGCGAGCGCCACGAGCGCGAGCAGCAGATAGTCGGGCGCGCTCATCAGAGCAGCCCTCCGAGCGTGTAGGCGGCGAAGGCCACGACCCACGCGACCGTGCACTGCATCAGCACGACAAGCGCGGTCTTGAGCGTGGAGTTGAGCTCGCGGCGGATGGTGGCGACGGCGGCGACGCAGGGGGTATAGAGCAGCGTGAAGACGAGGAAGCTGACGGCCGAGCGCGTGGTGAAGAGGGACGCGATGGCCGTGCCGCCGAGCAGCACCTCAAGCGTGCTGACGACGCTCTCCTTGGCGATGAAGCCGGAGATGAGCGCCGTGGCGCAGCGCCAGTCGGCAAAGCCGAGGGGCGCGAGAATGGGGGCGATGAAGCGCCCAATGAGCGCCAGCAGGCTTTGCGTGCTGTCGGAAACAACGTTCAGGCGCGTATCAAAGCTCTGCAAAAACCAGATGATGATGGTGGCGAGGAAGATGACTGTGAAGGCGCGCTGCAAAAAGTCCTTCGCCTTTTCCCACAGCAGCAGCGCCACGCTCTTGAGCCCCGGCATACGGTAGTTCGGCAGCTCCATGACGAACGGAACGGGCTTGCCGCGAAAGACCGTCCCGTTCATGACGAGCGCCGCGAGGATGCCGATGAGGATGCCGATGAGGTACATTGAGATCATCACGAGCGCGCGGTGCGAGGGGAAGAACGCCGCCGTGAAGAAGGCGTAGATCGATATCTTCGCCGAGCAGCTCATGTAGGGCGTGAGAAGAATGGTCATCTTGCGGTCGCGGTCGGACGAGACGGTGCGCGTTGCCATGATCGCGGGCACCGAGCAGCCAAAGCCGATGAGCATCGGCACGATGCTGCGCCCGGAAAGACCGATGCGGCGCAGGGGCTTGTCCATGACGAAGGCGACGCGCGCCATATAGCCGGTGTCCTCCAGAATGGAGAGGAAGAAAAAGAGCGTGACGATGATGGGCAGGAAGACCAGCACGCTGCCGACGCCCGCGAAAATGCCGTCGATGATGAGGCTGTGGACAACGGGGTTGATGCCGTAGGCCGTGAGTGCGCGGTCGACAAGGGCGGTGAGCGCGTCCACGCCGAGGCCGAGAAGATCGGACAGGCGCTGGCCGATCACATCGAAGGTGAGGTAAAAGGTCAAAAGCATGATGCCGAGGAAGGCGGGGATCGCCGTATAGCGGCCGGTGAGGAACTTGTCGATGCGCACCGAGCGCGCGTGCTCGCGGCTTTCGTGGCATTTGACGACCGAGGCGTCGACCACGCCCTCAATGAAGCTGTAGCGCATATCGGCGAGCGCTGCGTTGCGGTCAAGCCCCGTCTCCGCTTCCATCTGCACGATGCAGTGCTCAAGCAGCTCCTTCTCGTTTTCGTCGAGCTGCAAGCGGTCGGCAAGATCGTCCCCGCCCTCGATGAGCTTGACGGCGCAGAAGCGCGCGGGCACGCCGATGCGGTCGGCATGGTCGGCGATGATGTGCACGACCGCGTGGATGCAGCGGTGCACCGCCGAATCGTCTGCGCAGAAGTCCGTCACCGCGGGCATCGTTTTGCTGCGCGCGGCGGAGAGCGCCTGGTCGAGCAGCTCGCTCACGCCCTCGCCCCTGGCGGCGGTGATGGGCACAACGGGGATGCCGAGCGCTGCGCTCATTTTCTTCACGTCGATCGCACCGCCGTTGGCGCGCACCTCGTCCATCATGTTGAGCGCCAGCACCATCGGCACGCGCAGCTCGAGGAGCTGGAGCGTGAGGTAGAGGTTGCGCTCGATGTTGGTCGCATCCACGATGTTGATGATGCCGTCGGGCTTTTCGTTCAGGATGAAGTCGCGCGAGACGATCTCCTCCTGCGTGTAGGGGCGCAGCGAGTAGATGCCGGGAAGGTCGACCACCGAGCAGTCCTTTTCCCCGCGGATCTCGCCCATCTTCTGGTCGACGGTCACGCCCGGGAAGTTGCCGACGTGCTGGTTGGAGCCGGTGAGGGCATTGAAAAGCGTCGTTTTGCCGCAGTTCTGGTTGCCGACGAGTGCAAAGATCATTTCAGCTCACCGTCCACTTCGATTTTTTTTGCTTCCTCCACGCGCAGCGTCAGCTCGTAGCCGCGCACGCGGATCTCGATGGGGTCGCCCATGGGCGCGACCTTTTGCAGCGTGACGCGCGTGCGGGGAATGAGCCCCATATCGAGCAGGCGGCAGCGCAGCGCGCCGTCGCCGCCGACGGCGGTGATCACCGCGGATGCGCCAATGCTCAGTTGATCCAAAGTCATGCTTGCGTTCCCCTCTTTTCTGCAAGTTTCATGTATCTATCTTACCTAAAAAATTATCATGCGGGGAGGCGATTGTCAACTGCCGGAATGCGTTGAAATAGACAAGAAAACGTGCTATGATAGGCGAAGATTTTGGATAGGAAAGGAAGCGAGGGGGAGCGGCGAAAAGCAGCTCCCGCGTTGCATGATCGCAATTCTTCTTGCGCCGGTCTACCTGCTGGCGAATTATTATCTGCTGCGCCGCACGATGGGCTGGGTGAAGGCGTGGTTTCCGTTTTTCCGCGCGGTGCGCCATTGGGCCTTGCCCGTTGCGGTGCAGGTGTTTCTGGCCTGCTCCATCGTCATCGCCTTTTTTCTGCCCGAGGGCAGGGCACGGCGCGTGATGAGGCTCATCGGCAACTACTGGCTCGGCGTGCTGCTCTATGTGCTGCTCGCGGTCGCAGCAGCCGACCTTCTGCGGCTGCTGCTGGGGTACGCGCTGCCCTTTAAGCACATTTTTATCACAACAAGGATGCACCGCATCGCGGGCTGCCTCTGCGCGTTCGCCATCCTGATATCGTCTCTCTGGGGCGTTGTCAACGCGCGCATCATCCATGTGACGCCGTATGACGTGACGGTTGAAAAGAGCGTTGCGGGCATGGACGAGATGAAGGTCGTGCTCGCGGCGGATCTGCACCTCGGCTACAACATCGGCGGGCGCGAGATGCAGCAAATGGTGGAGAAGATCAACGAGCAGAACGCAGATCTTGTCGTTATCGCGGGCGATATCTTCGACAACGAGTGGGAGGCGGTGGACGACCCGGACGGCATCGCGGCGACGCTGCGCGGCATCCGCTCGAAATACGGCGTTTACGCCTGCTACGGCAACCACGACATCGAGGAAAAGGTGCTCGCGGGCTTCACCTTCCGCCAGAGCGCGAAGAAGGAGAGCGACCCGCGCATGGACGCTTTTCTGAAAGAGGCGAACATCACGCTTCTGCACGATGAGGGGACGCTCATCGACGGGAAATTCTATCTCTACGGCCGCCCGGACGCGCACCGCCCCGGCCGCGGCATCGAGGTGCGAAAAACACCGGACGAGATCACGGCGGAGATGGACAAAGGGAAACCCATCATCGTGCTCGACCACCAGCCGAAGGAATTGCAGGCCCTTGCGGACGCGGGCGTTGACTTGGACCTCTGCGGCCACACGCACGATGGGCAGATGTTCCCCGGCAACCTCACCATCAGGCTCATGTGGGAAAACGCCTGCGGGTATCTCCGGAAGGGGAAGATGCACAACATCGTGACCGCGGGCGTGGGGGTCTTCGGGCCTGATATGCGCGTGGGGACGCAGGCGGAGATCTGCCCGATCACCTTGCACTTTGCGCAGGAAGGGAAAAAGTGAAAAAGAGGAACCGCTGAAAACGGTTCCTCTTTTTTTCGTTTATGCCATTTCGCGGAAACGCGCGGCGATGCAGGCGGCGGCCTCGTCGGTGGAAAGGCGGCCGGTATCGAGGTAAAGGTCGTAGCCGTCCGGCGCGCCCCAGGCGCGGCCGGTGTAGTTCTCGTAGTACTTGCGGCGCTGCTTGTCCATCTTGCGGATGAGGCGCACGGCCTGATCGCGCGAGAGATTTTCCTGCGTCATCTTGCGCAGGATGCGGTGCTCGTCGGGCGCGGCGACAAAGACGGTAAGAAGCTTCACGTCCTGATCGCGCAGGACGAAGTCCGCGCAGCGGCCGACGAAGACGCACTCTTCGTGCCGGGCAATGCGGCGGATCTCATGGCTTTGCAGGGCGAAGAGCACTTCGCTCGTCGGCTTGCCGCGCAGCACATGGTAGTTGCCCTCGTGCACCGTCTGGAACAGGTACGGATTCGTGGCCTTTTCGTCGGAGGACGAGAGCGTCTTTTCCGAAAGCTCGCCGTACTCGCAGGCGAGGCGGATGAGCTCCCTTTCATACACGCGGATGCCGAGCAGGTCGGCGGTCTTGACCGCGACCTCGTGGCCGCCGCTGCCGAATTGACGGCTGATGCTGATGATGCGATTTTCCATACTTCCTTCCTCCGCTCTCTATTTATTTCAGCGCACTGAGCGCCTGCTGGGAAAACGAAACCTCGCGCGTGGTGGGGGTGATGACGGCGGAGACCGCCGCCGGCGCGTCGGTGAGGATGAGGTGCAGCGCGCCGCTGCACGAAATGCTGACAGAGCGCAGCGTGCCGTCCGCGCCGACAAGCGCTTCGATGCACCCGGAGGTGAAGGATACGTTCTGCGTCCTGAGACCCGGAGTGATGGCGGCGGAAAGCGCGTTCATGCCGTCCTCGTCGAGCGTGAGCGTGTAGGACCGGCCGTCCCCGGCCTCGGTGCAGGCGGCGGTGCCGTTCATCAGCAGCTCGCAGCTGAGATCGATGAGCTGCGCGGAGTCGACAAGGTCGGCAGAGTCGAGCTTGCTGCCGCTCTCATCGCAGATGACGCCATCCGAAAAGTAAAAGGCGAGCGTATTCTTGCGGATGCAGGAAATGCTTTGCCCATCGTAATCGTGGCGGTCGTACTGGAGCGTGTCGTTCAGCACGATGGGGCCGCAGTCGGCGGAGAGGGCAATGTCAGCCGAGAGGGTATCCTGCCCGTAGAGCGCGGAGAGCGCTTGCAGCAGGCGGAGCGTATCCTCTGTGAGCGTGCCGCTCGCAGAGGCGGAGGACGAGCGCATGGCGCTGCGCACCTCCTCGGGGATGACGGGGGCGGACGCGCTGTCGCGGAAGAGGACGCTGGCCTCAACGCGAAGATCGCCCGCGCCCTCGCTGCGGAAGCGCAGCTCCATCAGCTCGCCGCTTTCGGCGATGAGCTCCACGCGCAGGGAATCGATCGCCGCCGCGTCGGCAATATCATCGGAGGCGAGCAGGCGCAGCAGCGCGGATGCGTCCTCGTCCTCGGCAGTGAGGGTGTAGACCTTTTCCTTGCCGTCGACCGATTTTTCGATCGTCAGGCTGCGGCAGAGCGCGGCGGTCGTGTCGAGCAGGGAGGAATAATCCGGGTAGGCGTCTGATACGGGATAGGCGCGGCCGTTGGCAAGGTAGATGACGCCGTTTGCATAGTAGAGCGCCGCGCCGCCGCGGTCGATGCAGGTGAGGGTCGTGTCGTCGACCTTCGTGCGGGCAATGGCGGCGTCCGCCTGCACGCTGAGCTTGCCGTAGGAGGCGTCCACGGTGAGATCCATGGAAAGCGGGTCCTGCTTCATGCGCGCTTCAATGAGGCGGTAGGCCTCGAGATCCTTTTTTACATCGGACTTGAGGAAGAAGACCGCGGCGGCTGCGAGCAGCACGAGAACGGTGATGAGGATGGGGAGATAGCGGCGCTTTCTGCGGCGGGGCTTGGCGGGCTTGACCGCGGGACGGCTGAGCGCGTCCTCGCGCGCTTCGCGCTCTTCGCGCAGCAAGCGAAGCTCCTCCTCCGCGCGCGCAAGGCGCGCCTCGATGGAGTCGGGGTCGCTCGCTTCGGCTGCCGCGCCCTGCGCGGCGGGTGCGGTGGATTTGGCGGGCGAGGCGGGAAGAGCTTCCTGTGCGGAAGTGTCGGGCGCGGCGGCGCTTTCCCCGGCGATCACGGCGGGGACGGGAGCTTCCGCTGCGGCGGGAACTGCCGGACGCGCGCTGTGCAGGATGCGCTCGGCCTGCTCCACGGCGGCGCGCTGCTCGGCGCGCCTGCGTGCGCGGCGCTTTTTGCGGCGGTGCGCGCAGACAATGAGCAGAATGAGCACGAGCAGCACAAGAAGGGACGTGAGCCAGATGCCGATGACGGAGATCGTGCTCACCGCCGCGATCTCCACGCTCGTTCCGCTGACGGGGAAGGTGAGGTAGCTGCCCATCGTGCCGGTGCCGACATTCTGCCATGCGCCGCCCTCGCGCACATAGATGCGAAGATCGCCGCTGTCCTCGGGCGGAAGGTAGCGGACGGTGTGCTGCGCGCTGCCGTCGTCGGCAAGGTCGAGCTTCCACTGCTCGAGCACCTCGCGGTTGGCGGTAAGCGGCGGGAATCCTCCGCGGCGCAGGCAGGCAAAATAGCCGCGCAAGCGGTCAGGGAGCGAGCCGGACTGTATGTCGAAGGCCTCGGGCGTGACCGGCTTGGCGGTCAGCTTGATGGTATCGCCGTCGTTGTAGCTTCCCTCGACAAGCAGGACGGAGAGACCGCCCTCGCGCGTCTGCTCGGAGGCAAGACCGGGGGTGTAGGCCTCGTAAACGGCCGTGACAACGGTGTCGAAATGGAGAGAATCAAGGTTTGTGCGGTCCCAATGGGCGTGATAGCCCTCCTTTTCGGGAATGTCGGGAATGTCGCTCTCGGCAAAGGACGCGCCATAGTCGAACGAGCGGCGCAGGACCTCCTTGCCGTCGGCAAGGAAGGTGAGCGTGAAGGTCTTCATGCCCTCGGGAATGTCGTCGTTCGCGCAGAGTTGGGAGAAGGAGATCGGCTCGGCGCGGCCGACGAAGCCCTGACGGTTGATGCCGGGCAGGGCGTCGGAAACATAGTAGTTGTTGGCAAAGGCGCCGGTATCGCTGCCGGAGATCGCGCCCGCGTACTGCTGACAGTCGGTCACGTCGACAAGGGAGTAGTTCCACGTGACGCTCGAGCCGCTGCCGTCGGCCTTGGACGCAACGCCGGAGCCGACGATGCCGCCGACATACTTCTTGCCGCCGAGCGGGCACTTGACATAGTTGCCGTGCACGCTCGCGCCGGTCACACCGGCGACGCCGCCGACGTAGCTGCCGTTTTCGCTCGTGACGGAGCCGTAGCTCTCGCAGGCGGTGACGTAGCCGAGGTCCATGCGCCCGACAATGCCGCCGACATAGCTGCGCTTGCCGGAAATGCCGCCGGTGTTGACGCACTGCTGCACGATGGATTTGTAGGCGTACTGCTTGCGGTAGCTGCCGGAGAGATGACCCGTTACGTCATCCTCTGGGTCGAGCGTGTATTCGATGGCCATCGAGCCTGCGATGCCGCCGGTGTTCACATCGCCGTAGACGGCGGCGGTATTCCTGCTGCCGGAGACCTTGCCGAGCGTGACGGAGTTGATGTCGACGCCGGAGGCGTCGGTGACGATATCGGCAGAGCCGCCGACGCTCGAAATGGCAGAGAACATGGTGTTCGACAGCTCGTTGAACTTGCTGTTGATCGAGCGCAGGTCGCTCGAGAGCACGGTGGAGCTCGTCTTGACCTCCTCGGAGATCAGCGAGAGCTGGCTGCCCGCCGCAGTGATCGCGCCGACGACCATGTTGAGGTTTGCCACCGAGACGATGTCGGAGATGTTGGGCCGCGGCCCGATGACGATGCCGCCGTCAAAATCGATGCTCGGCGGGGTGATGGCGTCGAGGTCGACGTCCACGCGCACATCGCCCGCCGCGTCCGCCGCCTCGGAGAGATAGGTAGAGATGAGCGAGAGGCGGTCGCAGAGCTCACCCGTGCTGTACTGCGCGTCGTTCACGGCCTTTTCAACAAGGCGGCTGAGCTCGTTGAGCTGGGAGGTCATCACGGAGAACTGGCTGGCGGAGACTTCGGTACGGACATAGGGCTCCATCTGGCCGGCGATGCCGCCAACGTCCTTGCGCCCGCAGATCGCGCCGCTGTTCGTGCAGGAGCGCACCTGCCCGCTGCTGCGCCCGACGATGCCGCCGACGTTGTAGCCGATGTGCTGGTAGCCGATGGCGGCCTCGTTCACGCACTCGCTGATCGCGCCGGAGGAGTAGCCCGCAACGCCGCCGGTGTCGGTCGAGACGCTGAGCGTGTCGAGCTGGGAGAGCTTGGAGAGGTCGAGCGAGAACTCGAAGCTCAGATCGCCGAGGTCGATGGCGGGGTCTGTGCTCTCGATGTTCACATAGGCGCGGTTTTTGCTCGAAACGATCGCGCCGAGGT
>CAKTGM010000021.1 GCA_934561515.1 uncultured Oscillospiraceae bacterium
TATGATTTCCATCCGTAAAGTGTTCAGCAGAAATCTCGGCTGGGTTGATAGAGCCGATTTGATTACAACTGCTAAGAGTAAATAAGGCTACAATGGTTAAGAAGAATAGAAAGCAATTCTTTTTCATGCACTTTCCCTCCTCATAATGAAAGATGTATTGTACCGGGATGTGAATCAGTATAGCGGAATCGGGGAGGGATGGCAAGAATAAAAAATGTTCCCGGGAGCATCCCGGGAACATTTTTTTCGGTTCAGTCTACGATGTCAACAGACACCTTTACGCCGGTGCGCTGAGCATAGGAACGCACGACCGTGCGGATCTCCTTGGCAATACGACCCTGACGGCCAATGACCTTGCCCATATCGTCAGGTGCGACGCGCAGCTCCAACGTAAGCTCGTCTGCGCCCTGCTTTTCCGTGACGGTGACGTCATCGGGATGCTCAACAAGGCTGCGGGCGATGTAGAGCAGCAAGTCTTTCATTTCTTGCACCCCGTGCTCTTACAGCGCGTTGACTTTCTTCAGCAGCTCGCGGACCGTGTCGGTGGGCTGAGCGCCGGTCTTGATCCACTCCTGAGCGCGCTCAGCGTCGATCTTGATCTCAGCGGGGGAGACGCAGGGGTTGTAGGTGCCGATCTCTTCGATGAAACGGCCGTCGCGGGGATAGCGGGAGTCGGCAACGACAACACGATAGAAGGGAGCCTTCTTAGCGCCCATTCTGCGCAGACGAATTTTAACCATGGTGAAATACCTCCAAAAAATAAATGTGTTTTTGTATGTATGATGAAATGCTTGTGCACTCGATCAACTTATTTGAAACGTTTCTTGCGCCCGAAGCCGCGCATCCGGCCTCCGCCGCCCATACCGCCCATGCCCTTGGGCATCTTGCCGCGGTTCATTTGCTTGATCATGTCCTGCATGAGCTCAAACTGCTTGAGAAGGCGGTTGACATCCACGACCTCAAGTCCGCAGCCGGCGGCGATGCGGCGCTTGCGGCTCGCGCCGAGCACGGCGGGATTCTCGCGCTCGTAGGGCGTCATCGAGAGGATGATCGCCTCGGTGTGGGCCATCATCTTCGGGTCGATCTCCGCGCCGGCGAGCTGCTTGCCGAGCTGGCCGGGCATCATGCCCGCGATCTGCTCGAGGCTGCCCATATTCTTGAGCTGCATGAGCTGGTCGTAGTAATCGGTGAGCGTGAAGCGGTTCTTCTTGAGCCGTTCCTCGAGCTTCCTGGCCTTTTCCTCGTCGATGCTCTGCTCGGCGCGCTCGATGAAGGACAGCACGTCGCCCATGCCGAGAATGCGCTGGGCCATGCGGTCGGGGTGGAAGGGCTCGATCATGTCGAGCTTTTCGCCCGTGCCGATGAACTTGATGGGCTTGCCGGTGGCCGCGCGGATGGAAAGCGCCGCGCCGCCGCGGGCGTCGCCGTCGAGCTTTGTGAGCACGACGCCGTCGATGCCGAGCGCCTCGTCAAAGGCGGTGGCGGCATTCACCGCGTCCTGACCGGTCATCGCGTCGACAACGAGCAGGATCTCGGTCGGCTTGACGGCGGCCTTGACGCGCTTGAGCTCGTCCATCAGCGCCTCGTCGATGTGCAGGCGGCCTGCGGTATCGAGGAAGACGATGTCGTTGCCGTGGTCGCCGGCGTACTTGAGCGCTTCCTGCGCGATGGTCACGGGATCGATCTGCCCCATTTCGAAAACGGGGATGTTCAGCTGCTTGCCGACGACCTGCAACTGCGTGATGGCGGCGGGACGGTACACGTCGCACGCTGCGAGCAGCGGGCGGTGGCCCTGCTTGCGGAGATAGCCCGCGAGCTTTGCAACATTTGTCGTCTTACCGGCGCCCTGCAAGCCGACCATCATCACGACCGTCGGCGGTCTGGAGGCGAAGGTGAGCTTGGCGTTCGCGCCGCCCATCAGATTCGTCAGCTCTTCGTTGACGATCTTGATGACCTGCTGGGCGGGGGTCAGGCTGTCGAGCACCTCGACGCCGACGGAGCGCTCGGACACGGTCTTGACAAAGTCCTTGACGACCTTGTAGCTCACGTCCGCTTCAAGCAGCGCCAGACGCACCTCGCGCATTGCGAGCTTGATGTCCTCTTCGCTCAGGCGGCCCTTGCCGCGCAGGTTCTTGAATGTGGCATTGAGTTTTTCGCTGAGTCCTTCAAAAGCCATGGAACTGTTACTCCTTGAGTGCCGCCGCCTCGGCCCGGATCACGCCGGTAAGCTCTTCGAGCTGGCGGTCTTCATACCGGCGGGAATTGATCTGGCTGATCTGCTCGGCCGCGTCGGCGATTTTTTCCGCGTGGGGCCCGAGCTGCATGAAGCGCTTGATGAGCCCCGTCTTGTCTTCGATCTCGGTCATGTAGTTCTCCGCGCGCACGATCACATCGCGCACGCCCTGACGGGAGATGCCGTAGTTCTCGGCGATCTCGGACAGCGACAGGTCTTCATTATAATAGAGATCGTAGAATTCCTTCTGGCGGTCGGTGAGAAGCTCCCCATAAAAGTCGAAGAGCATCGTCATACGAAAGGTCTGATTTTTCATGGGGTTCCTCCTTGGTTCGGATTCTTCTGTAAAGTTCTAACGCTTTACAACATGAATCAGTTTACATGATTTTATCAGAATTGTCAAGGAAAAATCGCAAGAAAAACGTCACGCGGGCGGAAAAGTCCCGCCTTTTCGCGCGCCGCGCCGCCTTTCGGGGAGAAAAGAGTGGAATTGTTCATGGTTTCGTGGTATCCTAAAGTCAAATTCTGAAAAATGACCACAGGAGGAATCCGTGATGGAACCGGTCAGATGCGAGATCGCACCCGAGGTGTGCCTCAACTATGTGCGGTCGGATAAATTCAAAACAGGTACGCTGAGCTTGCAGCTCATCACGCCGCTTTCGGAGGAGACGGCGAGCTTCGGTGCGCTGCTGCCGAGCGTGCTGCGCCGCGGTACGATGGAGCATACCGATATGCGCTCGCTCTCCACGGCGCTCGACCTGCTCTACGGCTCGTCGATCGGCTGCACGGTGCGCAAAAAGGGCGAGAACCAGTGCATCGGCTTTGCCGCGAGCTTCATCGACGAGGCCTTCGTTCCCGGCGGGGAGAAGCTCCTTGAGCCGATGTGCGACCTTCTGGGCGAGCTGCTGCTCGACCCCATAACGCGCAACGGCCGCTTCTTGAGCGACTATGTGGAAAGCGAGAAGCAGAACCTTATCGACGCCATCCGCGGCATCATCAACGACAAGCGCGACTATGCAGACCTCCGTCTCTTGCAGGAGATGTGCCGCGGCGAGCGCTACGGGGTCGATAAATTCGGCTCCATCGCGCGCGTGGAGAAGATCACGAACCAGACGCTCTTCCGCTATTATCAGGAGCTTTTGTCCACAGCGCACTTAGAGCTTTTCTACTGCGGCAGCGCCGAGCGAAAGCGCGTTGAGGGCGCGCTCGCCCGCGCGCTTGCCCCCTTGCAGCGCGCATCGGTCGTTCCGCCCGCCGCCGCGGAGAAGAAGGACGCGCCGCTCTCGCCGCGCGAGATCACCGAGCGCATGGACGTGACGCAGGGCAAGCTCTCGATGGGCTGGCGCGTGGGCACGAACGACACGAGCGCGATGATGCTTGCAAACCTCATCTTCGGCGGCTACAGCAACTCAAAGCTCTTTTTGAACGTGCGCGAGAAGCTCTCCCTCTGCTATTACGCCTCGTCCTCGTATCACCGCTCCAAGAGCATCGTCACGGTGTCGTCGGGCATCGAGCACGGGGATGTGGAGACCGCCAAGCGCGAGATCCTTGCCCAGCTTGCCGCCGTGCAGCGCGGCGAATTTGAGCGCTGGGAGGTCGAGGGCGCAAGGGCGTGCCTCATCGCCTCTCTTGAATCGCGCGGCGACAGCGCCGGGCGCATGGAGGAAAACGCCCTCGGCCAGGCGGCGACGGGCATCCGCGAGACGGCGGAGGAGCTCATCGCGGCGCTGCGCGGCGTGACGGACGAGCGCATCGCCGAGGCTGCGCAGAGCATGACGCTCGACACGATCTATTTCCTCACAGGGGAGGATGGCGCAAATGGATAAAAAAGAAGTCCTGTACCCACGCATCGGCGAGACGGTCGTCGAGGCGACGCTGCCGAACGGGCTGAAGCTTTTCATCGTTCCCAAGCCGAAGCACCGCAAAAAATATGCCTTTTTCGCCACGCGCTACGGCGGCATGGATATGCAGTTCGTCCAAAACGGCGAAAAGCGCACGACACCCGCCGGCATCGCGCACTATTTAGAGCATAAGATGTTCGACACGGAGGACGGCAACGCCCTCCAGCAGCTCTCACAGAACGGCGCGGAGCCGAATGCCTTCACCTCCAACGCGATGACGGGCTATTATTTCGACTGCACCGCGCATTTTGAAGAAAACCTGCGCATCCTGCTCTCCTTCGTCTCCGTGCCGTATTTTACGGAGGAAAGCGTAGAGAAGGAGCGCGGCATCATCGCTCAGGAGATCCGCATGGTCGAGGATTCACCCGACTGGCAGGTCTACGAGCGGCTTCTTGCCTGCCTGTACCGCACATCGAATGCGCGCGTGCCCATTGCGGGCACGGTCGAGAGCATCGCGGAGATCACCGCGCAGACGCTCTACGACTGCCACCGCGCGTTCTATTGCCCATCCAACATGGCGCTGTGCGTCGTCGGCAATGTCGACGCGGACAAGGTCATCGCCCTTGCAGAAGAGATTCTTCCGCGCGAGCGCGGCGAGGAGATCGCGCGCTGCTACGGCGAGGAAGAGGACGATGCTGCCGCGCAGCACGAGACGATCTCGCAGATGGAGGTCGCCCTGCCGCAGTTTCTCGTGGGCTTTAAGTGCGCGGTGGATGAAGAGGATCTTCTGCGCCAGTCGCTCATCGGCGAGATGGCCTGCGATATTCTGCTCGGCGATTCCTCGCCGCTCTATGAGCGCCTTTATGACGAGGGGCTCATCAACGGGAGCTTCGGCGGCGGCTTTGACCAGCTGCCGGGCGTTGCGGTCCTCTGCGCGGGCGGCGAGAGCGAGCAGCCGCAAACGGTGAGCGACGCGATCCTCTCCGAGGCGCAGCGCCTTGCGCGCGAGGGCGTCGACGCGCAGTTTTTCGAGCAGATCCGCCGCGCGAGCTTCGGCGCGACGCTGCGCGCGCTCAACTCGTTTGAAAATATCGCCGTCTCGCTCATCGACGGCTATTTCCGTCATTTCGACGCGCTCCAATTCCCCGAGGCATATGAAAGCATCGAAAAGGCTGACGTGGAGCGCTTCCTGCGCGAGAATCTGACCGCCGAGCGCCGCGCCATCTCCATCATCGAACCGAAAAAAGAAGGTTGATCGTTCTATGAAATTTACCGACGTACCCATCAGCTTCCCGGGACTCTTCGGCGACTGGCAGTTCACCGCGCCCTCCAAGGCGCTCGATATCGGCAACGGCATTTACTGGTATGGCATCATCATCGCCGCCGGTATGCTGCTGGGGCTTTATTTCTGCATGAAGCAGGCGCCGAAATATGGCTTGAGCGAGGATAACGTCATCGACACCGTCCTCTGGGTCATTCCCATCTCCATCATTGGCGCGCGGCTCTACTATGTGCTCTTTTATCTCGACCTCTTCCGCGGCAGCGACGGCTCGATCGACTGGAGCGCGACCTACCGCATCTGGGACGGCGGCCTTGCCATCTACGGCGGCGTTATCGCGGGCTTTTTGACGGCGTACCTCTTCAGCCGCCGCAAAAAGATCTCGTTCTGGGCGCTGGCAGACTGCTGCGTGCAGGGGCTTTTCATCGGGCAGGCCATCGGGCGCTGGGGCAACTTTATGAACAGGGAAGCCTTCGGCGGTCCCACCGACCTTCCGTGGCGGATGCGCCTGTGGACCTCGGGTACGACCTATGTGGACGTGCACCCGACGTTCCTCTACGAAAGCCTCTGGAATCTGATCGGCCTGCTGCTGCTCTACTTTGTCGTCTCCCGCGCCCGCCGCTTTGACGGCGAGAGCACCTGCTTCTACTTCCTCTGGTAC
Source organism: uncultured Oscillospiraceae bacterium (assembly GCA_934561515.1). Classification (GTDB taxonomy): domain Bacteria; phylum Bacillota; class Clostridia; order Oscillospirales; family Oscillospiraceae; genus Hominicoprocola. Next base: position 6,015 of record CAKTGM010000021.1, read on the forward strand.
GGCCTCGGCAGGTTCTGGATCGAGGGCCTGCGGACAGACAGCCTCTATCTTTTCCACTGGACGCTCTTCGGCGAGCGCATCCGCGTGTCGCAGGCACTGTCGTTTGCGATGGTGCTCGTGAGCGCGGCGGTGCTCATCTATCAGCTCAGGGTCAAAAAGGCCGACGGCGCGGCGCTCTATGTGAACCGGCAGAGGGGCGCGCCCGGCGAGGATGCGAAGGATGGCGAATGATGCGCTACCATATCGACCGAAACGCCGCGCAGAGCGCCTACTTGCAGCTCTACCATCAGCTGCGGCGCGATATCGTGGGCGGCGTTTACCCGCTGGGGACGAAGATGCCCAGCAAGCGCCTCATCGCGGGCGAAACGGGCGTGAGCGTCATCACCGTGGAGCACGCGCTCGCCATTTTATGCGACGAGGGCTATCTTGAATCCCGCGAGCGCAGCGGCTTTTTCGTGAGCTTTGCCGCGGCGGACTGCTTCCCCGTTTCCGAAACGGAGACGGTGCGCCGCCTGAGCGCCGCGCACGGCGCGCAGGATGAATTCCCCTTCCCGTCGCTTGCAAAGACGATGCGAAAGGTGCTGAGCGAATACGGCGAGAGCATCCTCGTCAAGTCTCCGAACAACGGCTGCGCGGAGCTGCGCGGGGCCATCGCGTCGTACCTTTCCCGCTCGCGCGGCATCAGCGTGCAGCCGGGGCAGATCGTCATCGGCTCGGGCGCGGAGTATCTCTACGGGCTCATCGTGCAGCTTCTGGGGCGCGAGCGCGTGTTCGCGCTGGAGGACCCTTCGTATGACAAGATCCGCCGCGTCTATCAGGCGCAGGGCGTGCGGTGCGAGATGCTGCGCCTCGGCAGCGACGGCATCCGCTCGGACGAGCTTTCCCGCGCCACGGCGACGGTGCTGCACGTCACGCCCTTCCACAGCTTCCCGAGCCTTGTCACCGCGAGCGCGGGCAAGCGCCTTGAGTATCTCCGCTGGGCGAAGGAGAGGGAGGGCTACATCGTTGAGGACGACTTCGACTCGGAGTTCAGCGTGTCCAGCAAGAGCGAGGATACGCTCTTCTCGCTCGAGAGCGGGCAGTCCGTCATTTATATGAACACCTTCTCCAAGACCATCGCCCCGTCGATGCGCGTGGGCTATATGGTTCTGCCGCCCGCCCTTGCAGAGCGATTCCGGCGCGAGGTGGGCTTCTATTCCTGCACTGTGCCGGTCTTTGAACAGTATGTGCTCGCAGAGCTCATCGGCAGCGGCGACTTTGAGCGCCACATCAACCGCATCCGCCGCAAGCGCCGCCGTGCGCCGTGAAAATGAAAGCAGAAAATTTTCAAAATCACTTGACGCGCCCTGCCGTATATGCTATAATCCCATTTGCATTTGAATGAATGCGCTGGTGTAGCTCAGTCGGTAGAGCAGCTGATTCGTAATCAGCAGGTCATGTGTTCGAGTCACACCACCAGCTCCAAAAAGCATCGAAGGTTTCGGCTTTCGATGCTTTTTTGCTGCACCGAGGGAGAAACGACCCATCGCCCCCTCCGCGCGGCAGAATGCAAACTGAGGGCGGGATGCCGGAAAAGCATTCCGCGATTTTTTCACAAAGGAGAACCCCCTATGAAACGCTTATGGATCTTGCTGCTGACGATGAGTCTCGTGCTGCTGCTTGCCGCCTGCAGCGGCAAGGAAGATGCCGGCACGCCGGACGAGCCGGACGACGCGCCCGCGCAGGAGCAGGAAAACGAAGACACGCAGAAGCCCGACGAGGAAAACGCGGCGGGCGAGCAGCCGGACGAGCAGGAGCAGCCGGACGCGGCAAAGCCCGCGGCGAAGCCCGAGACGAAGCCCGAGACCAAGCCCACCGAAACGCCCGAGCAGCCGAAGGCGGACAAGCCCGCTTCCTCCGGCGACCCGCTCTCCCTTCTCTCAACGGTCTGGAATACCTACAGCGAGGATGAGATGTTCGCTTCGACCGAGCCGATGAGCATGGACGTTGGCGACACGGACACGCTCGTCTATCAGCTGACCTTCCCCGCGGACGACGCCGCGCTGATCGACTCCGCCGCCGCACTGCTGCACATGATGAATATGAACACCTTCACCTGCGGGGCGTATCACGCCGCCGATGCGAAGGATGTTACTAAACTGGCCGGCGACCTGCGCGACGCCATTCAGGGCAAGCAGTGGATGTGCGGCTTCCCCGACAAGCTCGTCATCGTGACGATGGACAACTATGTGCTCGGTATGTACGGCGATGAAGAACTCATCAATACCTTCCGCGACAAGCTCCTTGCGAGCTACAGCGCCGCCGCCGTCGTTTACGACGAGGCGATCGCCTGAGCACGGCAGGAAATCAGGCGGGCATCCCGCCAAACCATGCGCCGACCGTGCTGCACGGCTTTCCGCCGTGCGGCGCGGTTTCATTTTGCCTGTTTTCTGCGCACGGACGGGGCGGTGAAATTCGGGAAAAAGGTATTTTGGGCGCGGAGAGGGTGCACGAAATGAAGGGATTGTTGCACAACTCTCATAGAAATGACGGAAGTGCGCCATTTCCTTGGCTATTCTAACGGTTGAAAAAAACAAAAAAGGCGTTAGAATAGAGCCTCGCGAAATGTGTTAAAAATGCTATGAGAGAGTTTGTGGAGGGAATACAATGTCGTATCATTATTTGCTGGATCTTGCGCTGATCCTGCTGAGCACGAAGCTTCTGGGCCTTGCCGCGCAGAAGTTCCAGATGCCGCAGGTCGTGGGCGCGCTGCTCGCCGGTCTCATCCTCAGCCCCGCGGGTCTCGGCCTGCTGTCGGAGACAGAGTTCACCGCGCAGCTCAGCGAGCTTGGCGTCATCGTGCTGATGTTCTCCGCCGGTATGGGCACGGACATCAAGGAGCTTAAAAACAGCGGCAAGGCGGGCTTCATGGTCGCCCTGCTCGGCGTGGCCGCGCCGTTTGTCATGGGCGCGGGCCTTGCCTGGGGCGCTGCAGAGGCGGGGCTCATTGAGAGCAGCGGCATGATCGAAAATATCTTCATCGGCACCGTCCTGACGGCGACCTCCGTGAGCATCACGGTCGAAACGCTCAAGGAGATGAAAAAGCTCGAAACAAAGGTCGGCAACACGATCCTTGCCGCCGCGCTCATCGACGATGTGCTCGGCCTCATCGCCCTCACGCTTGTGTGCAGCCTTGCCGGCGGGGACGAGAGCATCGGCATGGTGCTCGTCAAGATCGCAGGCTTCTTCATTTTTGCCTTTGCCGTCGGCTTTGCCGCCAACCGCGTCTTTTGCTGGATGCTCAAGCGCCAGCACGGCTGGGCGAGCCACCGCAACTCCGTCTTTGCCTTCGTCCTCTGCCTTGTGATGGCCTACTGCGCCGAGGAGTTCTTCGGCGTTGCCGATATCACGGGCGCTTACGCTGCGGGTCTTGCCGTTGCCTGCACGCCCAAGGGAACCTATATCCAGACGAAGTACAACCCCCTCGGTTACCTGCTGCTCACGCCGGTCTTCTTTGCGAGCATCGGCATCAACGTGCAGATCTCGGGGCTCACGGGCGGGATGGTGGTCTTTGCCATTTTGCTGCTGCTCGTGTCCATCGTCTCAAAGCTTCTCGGCTGCGGCCTTGGCGCAAAGGCCTGCCAGTTCAGCACGCGCGAGAGCATTCAGGTCGGCGCGGGCATGGCCTGCCGCGGCGAGGTCGCGCTGATCGTCGCCAACCGCGGCCTTTCGATGGGCGTTCTCTCAAGCGCGATGATGACGCCCATCGTCATCACGGTCGTCTGCGGCACGATCCTGACGCCGATCCTGCTCAAGCTCTCCTTCCGCGGCCATCACGAGTCCGAGCTCATGCAGAACAACATTGCCGACCGCATGGCAAAGCACCGTCAGCTCGATATCATCACCCAGCAGCTTTTGCAGGAGGATGAGCAGCTGATGAAAAAGAACTGAGCGCAAAGAGAATCATAGAAGAGCGCCTTCCCCGCTGGGGAAGACGCTCTTTTTTGCGCTTTACTCGGTTTCAAAGCCGACGATCACGCCGCCGCGCTCGGCATAGTAGCTGCACAGCCCGCCGCACAGCCGCGTTTTGATGTCCGCGAGCGGAAAACGCTCGCGCAGCGCGCGCTCAATGGCGATCGCCGCCTCGCTGTTCTGCGCGTGGCTGATGCGCACCTTGCCGCCGCGGTAGCCGCGCTCGTACATCGCCTGCACCAGCGCGCTGCGGGCCTTTTTGTCGCCGCGGCACTTCTCCACCGGCTCGATGGTGCCCTGCTCGCTCGCCACGGCGAGGATCTGGATGCCGAGGATGCCGATGGCGCCCGCGACAAGCTTGCTCACGCGCCCGTTCTGGGCGAGGTTGTGGACCGAGCGCAGGCAGAAGAGAAGATGCGTGGAGGCGAGGTAAGCGTCCCCGGCCGCGCAGATCTCGTCGAAGGACTTGCCCTCGCGGACGAGGGAGGCGAGCTTTTCGATGAGCAGCAGCATTTCAGGTCCCGTGCTCAGCGAGTCGAACACGCGGATCTTCACGCCGGGATGGGCTTGCAGATACAGCTCGCGCGCTGCCATCGCGGATGACCACGTGCCGGATAAGCTGCCCGTGATGCACACGACATAGATCTCGTCCGCGCCCTCAAAGGCGCTCATCCAATTCTCCGGGCCGGGACAGGCCGTGCCGGACGGGCCGTTGTGCGAGGCGAGAAAGTCGAGCATCGCGGCGGTGTCGAGCTGCTCGTTGTCGACAAAGTCGCGCTCACCGGCGCGAATGGTCATGGGAACGGACTGAAAGCAAACGCCCTCTACCGCCTTGATGTCGGCAGAGGAGTCGGCGATGATCTTAACCATGGGGACCTCCTGTGGACAAGCGGCCGAAGGCGGCCGCGTTGCAGTGTTCAATATCAGAGACTACCATACAACGATTTTCTAAAACTGTCAATCGGTTTTTGAAAAACTTGTTGACTTTTTCAAAAAGCATGATTAAGATAAAGAAAACATTGTCTAAGACAAGGAGGGGATGACCGATGGAGGCGGCAAAGCACGCGCAGCTCGCGGACTCTGTCCGCAGCTTTCATATTCCGCGCCTTGGTGAGATCCCGAGCGTGGGGCTGTATCTTGAGCAGGTCGTGCGCTATGTGAACCAGTCGATCGTCGATTGCGGGCTCAGCCCCATCACTGCCTCGATGGTCAGCAACTACGTTAAGCAGAGAATCATCCCCGGGCCGGAGAAGAAGGTCTACGGGGTCGAGAGCATCGCCTATCTCGTCTTTGTCTCGTGCGTCAAGAGCGTTGCGGCGATGGACGACATCCGCACCCTGATCTCCATCCAGCAGGAGACCTACGACCTGCCGACGGCGTACCATTACTTCTGCGAGGAATTTGAAAACCTCATCCGCTATGTCTTCGGCGCGAGCGACCGGCTGGAGAGCGTCGGCTCGGACCAGACGGATGAGAAAAAGCTGCTGCGCTCGGCGCTCCTGAGCGTGACGCACAAGCTCTACCTCGACGCCTATCTGCGCCTGCTGCGCGAAGACGCGGCCGGGGAAGGGGGAAACTCATGACAAAGCACAAGACGGCGGCATAAGCGAAGAAAGGACTCAGGCTTAGGGGCCTGAGTCCTTTTGGATATCTGTGCATTACTCGCGCGGGATCATGCCCGTGCGCTCCATCACCATCACGAGGACGGGGATGAGAACGAGCTGCAAAATGATGCCGGGGAGGGCCATTGTGACCGCGCCGGAGAGAAACATGGTAAGGTTGAAGGTCGTGCTGCGAAGACCCGCGAGCAGGAACTGCACAAGCCCCCACACGAGGCGGCCTGCGAGCATCGCGGCGATGAGGGAGAGGTAGATGCGGCCGCCGCGCCCACGGAGCTTACGGTACAGCAGGCCCGAAATAGCGCCGTAGGCCGCCATTTCAAATGCCATTGCAACGGACACCCAGACCGGCGGCATACCGAAGATGGCCGAGCGCAGCAGGGGGGAAAGGAAGCCGACCGCAAGGCCCCACGGCCAGCCGTACATGAAGCCGCACAGCAGCGCGGGGATGTGCATGGGGCAGAGCATCGAGCCGATCCTGGGGACCTGACCGGTCAAAAACGGCAGCACCATCGCAAGGGCGAGGTAGAGTGCGGAATAGGTGAGCTTCCTCACGGCGGAGGAATTGCGGGGGGAGGCGACGGCGTTGTTCATGGTAAAATCTCCGTTTCTGCGCGCGGCGCGCGGTTTGTAACGCTTCGGGCATCTTACCAAAAATGCGCGGCGCTGTCAATCCTGCGGCCTTGCGCGAGGGGACAAAAGATGCTATCATCAGCATGACTTTTTTAAGAAGGAGACGTCTGTAATGAACGACCTTTCTTTGGAGCGCATCTGGCCGCTCCTTGCGCGCATCGACCGGCTGATGGCGGAGCGGGAGCGCGTGATCGTCGCCATCGACGGCGGCAGCGCGAGCGGGAAAACGACGCTGGGCGAGCTGCTGCAAGGCGTTTACGCCTGCCCCATCTTCCACATGGATGATTATTTCCTCCGCCCCGAGCAGCGCACGCCGGAGCGCTTTGCGCAGCCGGGCGGCAATGTTGACCGCGAGCGCTTCTTGTCGGAGGTGCTGCTGCCGCTGCGGCAGGGAAAGGCTGTCGACTACCGCCGCTTCGACTGCAAGACCTTTACCATCGCCCCGCCGCGCAGGATCGAGGCGGGAAGGCTCAGCATCGTAGAAGGCGCCTATGCCATGCACCCCGACCTTGCGATGCACTATGACCTTACGGTGTTTCTCTCCGTTTCGCCGGAAAAACAGCGCGAGCGCATCCTCGTGAGGAATGCGCCCGCGCAGGCAAAGCTCTTTTTTGAGCGCTGGATCCCCTTTGAGCAGCGCTATTTTTCGGCGCTCAGCGTGCCCGAGCGCTGCGATCTCATCCTCTCAGGTGACGATCAGAGGAGCGTGCCGTAGGGCGCGATGCCGAGCATATACTCGACCGCGATGGCCACGAGCACCACGAGCAGCGAGACGATGAAGCCGTGCAGCATCGGCTTTGCGCCGGACTTGCAGAGGGCGGCAAAGTTGGTGTTCAGGCCGATGGCGGCAAGCGCCGCGACCATGAGGAACTTGCTGATGCTCTTGAGCGTGGCGGCAAGGGGCGCGGGGATGACGCCGAGCGAGCAGAGGATGGACATCGCAAGGAAGCCGAGGATGAACCACGGGAAGAGGGACTTCATATTGACCTTCACACCATGCTCGCCGCTCTGCGCGGCGGCCTTCTGCTTCAAGCGGATGCTGATGGCTGCGAAGACCAGCACCGTCGGGATGATGGCGAGCGTGCGCGTCAGCTTGACCATGGTGGCAAAGTCGCCTGCGGCCTCGCTGAAGGCATAGCCCGTCGCCACGACGCTCGAGGTATCGTTGACCGCTGTGCCGGCCCACAGGCCGAAGGCTGCGTCGGAAAGGCCCATCGCGCGGCCGAGCAGCGGGAAGACGACGACCATGATGGTATCAAAGAGGAACGTCGCGGACATGCCGTAGGCGATGTCCATGTCCGTCGCCTCGATGACGGGCGCGACGGCGGCGATGGCGCTGCCGCCGCAGATGCCCGTGCCCGCGTTGATGAGGCTGCTCGTCTTCCAGTCGAGCCCCAGTGCCTTGCCGACAAGGTAGCCGAGGCCGAAGCAGGTGGCAAGCGTGAAGAGCATGACGGTGAGCGAGAACTTGCCGACCATGAGGACGGTCGTGATGTTCAGGCTCGCACCGAGCAGGATGATGGCGAATTTGAGGATCTTTTTCGAGGTGAACTTGATGCCGGGGGTGGTCTTCTCATTCGGCGCGTAGAAGCGGTTGACGATCATGCCGATGAACATGGCGATGACCGACGCGCCGATGAGGTGCAGCCCCGCCGATTCCTCGAGCTGCTCCAGAAGCTTGGCGACCACGGCGATGACGAGCGCGATGGCGCAGCCGGGCAGCATTTTTTTCACGGTTTCGATGAATTTCATGTTGTTTCTCTCTCCTCCAAAGCTTGTTGCCGTTGTATTATAGCACCGACTCGTGATATAATAAAATTATAAATGAGAATATGCCGATTCTTATTTGTTATCGATGGGAGGAAGAGACCATGGACCAGCGGCTCGAGACATTTCTTACCCTCTGCGCCACGATGAACTACCGCAAGGCGGCTGAGCGATTGCACCTGACGCAGCCGACCGTCACCAAGCAGATTCAGGCGCTTGAAGCGCTCTACGGCGTGCGCCTTTTCACCTACGACAGCCGCAAGCTCAGAAAAACGCCGCAGGGAGAGACGCTTGAGACCTACGCCATCAGCCAGCGCTATCAGGACGAGGAGCTGCGATGCGCCCTCAGCGCGCAGGAAAAGACGCGCCTTCGCATCGGCGCGACCAAATCCATCGGCGACTACATCCTGCCGCCGCAGATCGGGCGGTTTTTACAAGAGCCGGAAAACGAGCTCTTTTTTACTGTGGACAACACCGCCAATCTGCTCGCCCAGCTCGAGGGCGGGGCGCTTGACTTTGTCGTGCTCGAGGGCATCTTCGACAAGCGCCGCTACGAAAGCTTCCTGCTGCGCAATGAGCCGTATATCGGCGTGTGCGCGAAGGAGCATCCCTTTTCGGGACGCGAGGTGCCGCTGCCCGAGCTTTTTTCCGAGCGGCTCATCCTGCGCGAGCCCGGCTCCGGCACGCGCAACATCCTAGAGCGCGAGCTTCAGCAGTGCGGCTATACGCCCGATGCCTTCCGCTCCAATGTCTGCATCAGCAGCTTCAAGATCATCCGCGACCTTGTGCGCGCGGGGCAGGGCGTGAGCTTCCTCTATGCGGCGGTCGTCAGGGACGATGCGGGCATCGCCCGCTTCTCCTGCCCGCCGCTCACGGGCGTGCACGAGCTGAACGTCGTGTGCCTCAAGCATACGAACGCGCCCGCCCTCGCCCGCCGATTTCTTGATTGATAAAAAGAAAGAAGAGAGACGCTGATCGCGTCTCTCTTCTTTTTATGCCTCATCCAGCTTGAAGACCGAGGGGAGGATCTTCCCGTCCTTGCAGTCCAGCACGCCGTAGGTCGGCCTGAGGGGGTCGCCGATCGAGCCGGGGTTGAGCAGCATCGGCCTTGCCGATGCGTCCACGAGCGGCGTGTGCGTGTGACCGAAGAGCAGAAGATCGGCGTTTTGCTCCAGCGCGCGGTACTGCGCGCGCAGCAGCCCCGTCTTCACGCCCATCGTGTGCCCGTGCGCGATGAGCACGCGGTGGTCGTCTAGGATGAGCACGCGCTCAAGCGCCTCAAAGCGGCCGAAATCACAGTTGCCCGGCACCTGCTCGAGCGGCAGGCGGGGGAAAAGCTCGTGCAGCTCCTCCGCGTCGCGCCAGCAGTCGCCAAGGTGGATGATGCCGTCCGGCTTCTCGCGCTCCACGGCGCGCGCCATATTGTCCACATTGCCGTGGGAATCGGATAATACAAGGTACTTCATCGCGCTCACAGGAACTTGTCGAGCTCGCGCTCGACCTCGGGCATTTTCTTGACCTGCGGCTTATCGATGCGGTAGCCGCCGCTTATGACCATGTCAAGCGTGCGCAGCGCACGCGGGCTTTTGAGAGGGTCGTCCGTGCAGACAATGAGATCGGCGCGCTTGCCCGCTTCAATGCTGCCGGTCACATCGCCGATGCCCGCGAGGCGCGCATTCAGCTTGGTCGCGCTGTAGAGCGCGAAGGCAGGCGTCACGCCGCAGTATTTGACAAAGTGGTTCAGCTCGCGCCACATATCGTAATGCGTGATGTAGGGGCAGCCCACGTCCGTGCCGAGGCCGACGGGCACGCCGGAGGCGAGGTTCGCCTTCGCCAGCGCGATGATGCCGTCGAAGACGATCTTGCCGTTTTCCTGCTGCTCATAGCTTGCGTGCGAGATGCTGCGCTCGAAGAGCGCATAGGGAAGGGCGGGGGAGATGGTCGAGATCTGGAAGGCGCCGCGCTCTTTGAAGAGGTCGAGCATCTCCTGCGTCGGCTGCGCGCCGTGCTCGATGGAATCCACGCCGTTTTGCAGCGCGACGATCACGCCCTCGGGGCTTTCGACGTGTGCCGCAACGAGCATCCCGAGGGAATGCGCCTTGTCGCACGCGGCCCTGACGAGGGCGGGGGCCATACGCAGCACGCCAGGCTCGCCCACGACCTCGGCATCCAGCACGCCGCCGGTGATCATCAGCTTGATGAGGTCGGGCTTGTCCCCGGCGATCTTCTCAACGAAGGCCGCGGCCTCCGCCGCCGTGTGCGCTTCATAGGCGAGCGAGCCCGCCATGTGTCCGCCGGGGACGGAGACTGCCATGTTCGAGGCCAGCACGCGCGGGGCGAGGATTTTACCCGCCGCCGCGAGATCGCGGATGCGCGTGTCGTAATCCGCCACGCCGCCCACCGTGCGGATGGTTGTCACGCCCGAGAGCAGCTCGGTTCTGGCATAGCCCTCGCACAGATTGACGCCGATCTTGTTCATCAGACCGCAGGAGGTGATGAGCTTTACGAGTTTTTTCGGGTCGCTTGCCTTTTTCTTCGGCTTGCCCGAGGCGGGGAGGTGCACGTGCATATTGATGAGGCCCGGCAGCACATATCTGCCGCCGAGGTCGATCGCTTCATAGCCTGCGGGGACGTGCTGCGCGTCGGTGATTTCGGCGATCTTGCCGCCGTCAATGCAGACGGCTTTGCCCGTCTGCGGCTCCATGTGCTCGGAGCCGTCTAAGATCACGCAGTTCGTCAGCGCGTATTGCTTGTCGTTTAGATACATCGGAGTATCCGCCTTTCTGGAGTTATCGGATCTGACCGCTGCCGGTGATGACATATTTGTAGGTGCTCAGCTCGTCGAGCCCCATCGGCCCGCGCGCGTGAAGCTTCTGCGTCGAAATGCCCATCTCGCAGCCGAGGCCGAACTCGCCGCCATCGGTAAAGCGCGTGGAGACGTTGACATACACCGCCGCGCTGTCGACCTCGTCGACAAAGCGCGCCGCCGCGTCCTTATCCTCCGTCACGATGCAGTCGCTGTGGTGTGTGGAGTGCTGCTGGACGTGCGCGATGGCCGCATCGAGATCGTCCACGACCGCCACGGCGAGGATATAGTCAAGAAATTCGGTGTCGAAGTCGTGCTCCGTCGCCATCGTGCCGGGGATGATCTCCAGCGCCGCTTCGTCGAGCCGCAGCTCCACGGGAACGAGTCCCGCGGCCTTGCGCTCATCGACGAGCGCGGCCTTGAGACGCGGCAAAAAATCCTTTGCGATCGCGCGGTGGACAAGGCAGACCTCCTCGGCATTGCAGACCGAGGGGCGGCTCGTCTTGGCGTTCACGATGATCTTCACCGCCATGTCAGGGTCCGCCTCACGGTCGACGTACACATGGCAGATGCCGGTGCCGGTCTCGATGCAGGGCACAGTCGCGTTCTCCACGCAGGCGCGGATGAGCCCCTTGCCGCCGCGCGGAATGAGCAGGTCAACAAGGCCGTCCGCCGTCATCAGCGCCTGCGCGCTCGCGTGCGTCGTGTCCTCAACGATGTTGACGATGTCGGCATCGCCGCCCGCGGCCTCGATGCCGGCCTTGAGCGCCGTGACGATGGCGCGGGAGGAGCGGTAGGCCTCCTTGCCGCTGCGCAGCATACACACGTTCCCACTCTTGATGCAGAGCGCCGCCGCGTCCGAGGTGACATTCGGGCGGCTCTCATAAATGATGGCGACCAGTCCGAGCGGCACCTGCCGCTTGGTGATGGTCATGCCGTTGGGACGGACAAACTGCGCGAGCGTGCGCCCCACATGGTCGGGGAGCGCCGCAGCCTCGCGGATGCCGTCGGCCATCGCGCGGATGCGCGCTTCCGTCAGCGCGAGGCGGTCGAGCATCACCTCAGAGATGTGCCCTCTCGCCGCGTCGAGGTCCTTGTTGTTTTCGCGCAGAATGTCGGCGCAGTTCGCCTCAAGGCTCTCCGCCATTGCAAGCAGCAGGCGGTTTTTCTCCTCCGCGCCCGCGCTGCGGATGCTGCCCCACGAGGCTCTCGTTTTCTTCAGAAGATCAATGGTCGTCATGTGTCAGTCCCTCTTTACCGTAAATCTTGTGCCCACGCGCGCTCCGGCGGCGACATCGTAGAGAATTTCGGGCGACTGGCCGTTGGTGATGACCATCTCGCAGCCCGCCGTCGTTGCCATCTGCGCCGCGCGCAGCTTGGTCGCCATGCCGCCCGTGCCGAGGCTCGAGCCGCTGCCGCCGCCGAGGGAAATGATGTGCTCGTCGATTTTGTCCACCGTGTCGATGAGCCTGGCGTCGGGATTTTTGCGCGGGTCGCCATCGAAGAGCCCGTCGATATCCGAAAGCAGGATGAGAAGATCGGCCTTCACCGTCGCCGCCACAACGGCGGAGAGGGTGTCGTTGTCGCCGATGCCGAACTCCGCGGTGGAGATCGTGTCGTTCTCGTTGATGATCGGCAGCGCGCCGAGCTCCAGAAGGCGCGCGAGCGTGTTGTGGAAGTTCTCTCGGCGGCTGCCGCCCTCTTCAATGTCGGGCGCGGTGATGAGCAGCTGCGCGACGGTGTGGTTGTACTCCGTGAACAGCTTGTCGTAAATGTACATCAGCTCGCACTGGCCGACCGCGGCGGAGGCCTGCTTGGTCGGCGTATCCTGCGGCCGCTCGCTCAGGTTGAGCTTGCCAAAGCCCATGGCGATGGCACCGGAGGAGACGAGGATGATCTCGTGCCCCATGTTCTTGAGGTCGCTCAGAACCTTGCAGAAGCGCTCCATGCGCTGAATATTCAGCCGCCCGGTGGGGTGCGCCAGCGTGGAGGTGCCGACCTTGACTACGATTCGCATGATAAAAGCCCTCCGATCATAACTGCCGCGGCGAAGCCGCAGCATGGAATTTGCCCCCTATTATAACGCGCTTTTTTTCATTTTGCATCCCTTTTTTTGCATTTTTTTGCGCCGCCGCGCTGCGGGAGGGGTAAAAACAGCACGGGCGCGCCGTTTGCGCGCCCGTGCCTGCTGCAATACTTTTTAAAACGGTTTTTTTGCCACTTCCAGAATGACGTCCAGCATCCCCTGGATCTGCGGCGTGATGACCTTGTTCCGGTGGTAGAGCACCTGCCGCCACTGGCGCATCTGGCAGTCTGCCACGGGGATGGTGGCGAGGCTTTCCTTGTGGATGCTCATCTCTGTTGTATAGCGGGGCAGAACGGAGAGATACTCCGGATTCTCGCGGATGAGGCGAAGCGCCAGCGTATCGCTCTCCAGCTCGAGGAAGGGCTCCACGTTCAGGCCCTGACGGGCAAGCTCACGGTCGAACTGGTCGCGGTAGGGGTTGCCGTGGTTCATCAGGACGAAGGGGTGGGACACAAGGTTGGAGAGGCGCACGTCCGTGCGCTTGGCAAGGGGATTGGCCGCGTTCGTCACGACCACCACGTCCTCCTGCGCTTCAAAGACCTTGACGAACTGCGTGTCGAAGATCTGTGCATCGAGCGTGTAGATCATGTCCAGCTCGTTTTTGACGAGCATCTCCGTGATGGACGCGATGTTGCCCGCGTGCAGATTGATCTGCACGTGGGGGAAGCGCTCGTGAAAGAGCGGGACGATATCGGAAAAGGACGCCGTCAGCAGCGAGTTCAGCGTGCCGACGCGCACCGTGCCGCCGAGCTCTGAGTCTGCCGAGGCGAAGGCGCTCGCCCGCGCGATGGCGCTGACCACATCGCGCGCGTAGGAGACAAAGTCCTTGCCGTATTGCGTGATGGAGACCGTTTTGCCGATGCGGTCAAAAAGCTGCACGCCGAGCTCACGCTCAAGCTGCTGGATCTGCACCGTCACGGCAGACTGGGAATAGTCGAGCGCTTCAGCAGCGCGGGAAAAACTTTTGAGTTCCGTAACCTTCAAGAAGGTGACCAGATTGCGAACCTCCATACGAGCCTCCAATTCGGAATTTATAATGGATTTCTGAAAATATATTATTGGAAATGTCTGAATTTGTCAATAGACCTATTACAAATAATAATGCGGTTTTTTAAAAAGACTGGGGAAGAAGACCGGATGCGCTGCGCAGCCGGTCCTCTCTGCTTATTCTTCGTATTCCTGATGCAGCAGCTCGTGCGCACGCGCTTCAAGCCCCGCGTCATACATCGCGTTGATGACGGGGTTGCGCTCGCTGCGCTTGAACATCGCGCTGCGGTCGATCTCATAGAGGCCGTGCGCGCGCCGGAGCTTGGTGTTCATCAGCGCGTAGGGCTGGCCTGCGCCGCCGACGCAGCCGGTGCGGCAGGACATGACTTCGACAAGGTCGACCTGCACCTCGCCGTTTTCGATCTGGTCGAGAAGCTTTGCGGCGTTGGACAGGCCGTGCACGATGGCGATGCGCACCTCGCGCTCGCCGATGGGCAGCGTGACGAAGCGGATGGGATCGCTGCCGCGCAGACCGCTGTGCTCGAGCATACGCAGGGCGTTCTTGCTCTTGTCCTTGAGGCAGTAGCGGGCGACGGCCTCGGCTACGCCGCCGGAGGTGCCGAAGATCTCGGCCGCGCCGCTGCCCATGCCGAACGGCAGGTCGGGCGCTTCCTTTTCGAGCATCTGGAAGCGGATGCCGGATTCCTTGATCATGCGGATGACCTCCTGCGTCGTCAGCACGAGGTCCACGTTGGGCACGCCGCCGCGGCGGAACTCGGGGCGGCCCGCCTCCATCTTTTTGGCCGTGCAGGGCATGATGGCGATGTGGTAGGTCGTGCGCCCGTCGAGCGCGTCCTTCTCACGGTAGCGGTCCTTGAGCACGCTTGCGAGCATCTGCATGGGGGAGAGGGCAGAGGAAAGGTTCTTGAGGAACTTCGGGCGCTCGTTTTCCACATAGCGCACCCAGGCGGGGCAGCAGGAGGTCATCAGCGGCAGATTCTTGCCCGTTTCGAGGCGGCGCAGGAACTCCTGCGACTCCTCGCGCACGGTGAGGTCCGCGCCAAAGATGGTGTCGTACACCTCGTCCGCGCCCATGATCTTGAGCGCCGAGACGAGCTGATCGAGCACGTTTTCGCCGCTGGGGATGCCGTAGGCCTCGCCGAGCGCCACGCGCACTGCGGGCGCGATCTGGACAACGACGCGCATCTTCGGGTCGTGCAGCGCGCGCCATGCCTCGCCGATCTGGTTTTTCACCGTGATGGCGCCGGTCGTGCATACGGCGGCGCACTGGCCGCAGCTGACGCAGTGCGTCTGGGAAAGCTGCTGGTCGTCGCCGGCTTCAATGTGGAGGCCGGGGCCGCGGCCGGCAAAGTGCAGGATGCCCATGCCCTGCACCTCTTTGCAAACGCGCACACAGTCGCCGCAGAGGATGCACTTGTTGTAGTCCACCTGCACGGCAGGGGAGGAGTGGTCCTGCGGGATGTGCTCGCGTGTATCCGTGAAGTGGACGTGGTGGATGCCGAAGCGCACGGCCATCTCCTGCAAGCGGCAGGTGCGGTTCTTTTCGCAGGCCGTGCAGTCGCGGCAGTGGGCCGCGAGCATCAGCTCGAGGATCATGCGGCGGTATTTGAGCAGCCGCGCCGTGTTCGTGCGGATGCGCAGGCCGTTTTTCGGCTTGGTCGTGCAGGCAGCGGAGATCTCGCCCGTGTCGAGATTTTCCACCATGCACATACGGCACGCGCCGTAGACGGACAGGTCTGAATGGAAGCAGAAGTTCGGCACCTCCACGCCCGCCTTGCGGCAGACGTCCAGCACCGTCGCTTCCTGATCGAATTCCACGCGGATGTTATCCACGTACATGATGTTAGCCATCGATCTCCACCTCCCGGATGGCATCGAAGGGACAGGCCTCGATGCAGGTATAGCACTTCACGCACTTCTCCTGATCGATGGAGAAGGGGGACTTGATCACGCCCGTGATCGCGTCGGCGTGGCAGTTGCGCGCGCACTTGCTGCACCCGCGGCAGATGTCCGGGTCGACAACGAGACGGATCTTGTTATACGGCAGTCCGCCGGGCTTGATGGGCTCGCGGTCGAGCGCGCAGAGCGCGCACTCGCCGTTGAGATGGTCCTCAAATTCCTTGGGGAAGTACTTAATCGCCGTTTCCAGCGTGCGGAAGGAGTTCTTGCCGAGGTTACAGAACGCCGTGACCGAGATCATCTCGCCAAGGTCCTGCAGGAGGGTGAACTCCCTGCGGTCGATGCGGTAATCCTTCAGCCCCCAGAGGAGCTCGTCCATGCGCTTGGTTCCCTCGCGGCAGGGAACGCACTTGCCGCAGAACTCCGTCTGCGTGTATTCCATGAAGCGCGCGGCCACGTCCACCATGCAGCGGTCCTCGTCGAGCACCGTGATGACGCTGTCGCCGCGGCGCACGCCGTAGGCCTTGAGCTTGGTGAACTGCAGCGGCAGGTCCAGATGCTCCTCGGTCAGAAGACCGCCGCTCGGTCCGCCGATCTGCACAGCCTTGAACTTCTTCCCGCCCGGGATGCCGCCGCCGATGGTGTAGACGACCTCACGAATGGTCGTCGCGTCCTCGGGAATATCCACATAGCCGGGGTTTGCAATATCGCCTTTGAGTAAAAAAATTCTTGCCATTGATCTCTCTCCGTAATTGATGGTCCGCCGCGGTCAAAGCGCGGGTGCAGTATACAGCATTATGAAACCATAACATTCTTATCGAAAAATGTAAAGGGATGTACTAATAAATAATTTGAATAGGAAAAGGAAGTATGACCGTTTTCAGCTATAATAGGCGAAAAAACGGGGGAAAAGGCGCGAAAAGGCCGCTGCGGCAGCACTGCGCAGCGGCCTTTTCCAAAAAATGTCGCAAAAAGGGGGTCAGGAGAGGGCGTCCTCCGACTCATCTTCGTCCACGAGCTGCATCACCGATACCTCGAAGGCCGTGCGCTGCTCGCTGCCGCCCTCCGGCAGCTTCTTTGTGTAGCTGCGGCTCTGCACGCGCCCCTCGATCGTCAGATGCTCGCCCACGTCCATCTCCGCGATCTGCATTGCCGTCTGCCCCCATGCGATGCACGGCAGATAGTCCGCGCGCCCGTAGTGGCGGTTTACGGCGAGAATGAGGTCGCAGATGCTGCGCCCGAGGGGCGTTTTGCGCAGCAGCGGCTTTTTGCACAGCGCGCCGGAGAGCAGGATGCGGTTGAAGTGCGCGCCGCCGCATGGCTCGATGCTCTGGGCGAACACCGTGATGACGAGTCTGCTGCCCTGCCCGCTCCGGTTGTTGAACGAGCGGAGCTGGCCTGTGATGCGCAGGCTCTGCCCCGCGCGCACGGGACAGGCGCGCAGCAGCTCCTCGCTCGCGACGATGACCGGCACGTCGCTCTGCCCCGAGAGGCGCTCTACCCGCAGCGAAAATTTGTCGAAGCGCCGGGCGTGGTTCTCGTGCGAAAAGACGGGCTCGCTCTCGGCGGCGCCCCACAGCTCCACATAGTTCTGACTTTCCATATCGTACACCTCAGCAGCGTTTTGTTGCTGTATCCTATGAGGCGGGAAGGAAAGTTATGCCGCCGGGGAGGGCGGTGAGACAAAAAGGAAGAGCCGCCAAAAGGCGGCTCTTCTTAGCTGCGCAGCAGGGCTGCGAATTACATCTTGGAGATGATCTCCACGATCTCTGCGCCGATGCGCTTCTGCGCCTCGACGGTCTGTGCACCGATGTGCGGCGTGCAGGAAACCATGGGGTGGGAGTAGAGGTCGTGGTTCTTGGAAGGCTCCTCGGCCCAGACGTCGAGACCGGCAGCGCGGACCTTGCCGGAGTTGAGGGCCTCAAGCAGCGCCTTCTCGTCGACATTGCTGCCGCGGGAGGTGTTGATAATGCAGACGCCGTCCTTCATCTTGGCGATGGTGTCGGCATTGACCAGCGGGCCGCCGGGGAGGGCGGGAGCGTGCAGGGAGATGAAGTCGGACTTCTCAAGCAGCTCATCGAGCGTCACGTAGGCAATGCCGGTGGCCTCGTCCGTGCCGGAGGTGCGGGAGGAACGGGTGGCGACAACGTTCATGCCGATGGCCTTGGCCATCACGCCGAGGTGAGCGCCGATGCGGCCGAAGCCGATGATACCGAGGGTCTTGCCCTGGAGCTCGATGCCCTTGGAGTAGGCCTTCTTGTCCCAGATGTCGTTGCGCATGGCAGCGCCGGCGATGGAGATGAAGCGGGCGCAGGCGAACATATGAGCGAGCGCGCACTCAGCAACGGACTGGCTGGAGGCGTTGGGGGTGTTGCGCACCATGATGCCGTTCTCCTCGGCATACTTGACGTCGATGTTGTCAACGCCCACGCCGCCGCGGATGATGAGCTTGAGGCTGCTGCCCTTGGCCTCGTCGATGTGAGGAGCGCGGACCTTGGTCTTGGAGCGGACGACGACCACGTCGAAATCGCGCAGCGCCTTGCCCAGCTCCTCGCTCTCGTAGAACTGCTCAACAACCTCGTGGCCCTGAGCCTTGAGCTCGGCCATGGCGGTCTTATCCATACCGTCGGTAACAAGAATACGCATAGTAACTTTCTCCTTGTAAAATGATAATGTTGATGATAAGGAAAGGGGGGACAAAGTCCCCCTTTTCAGTTTTTTTAATTACTTGGTGTGCTCGGCCTCGAACTTGGTCAGGAACTCGACGAGAGCCTTCGCGCCCTCGATGGGCATGGCGTTGTAAACGCTGGCGCGCAGACCGCCGACGCTCTTGTGGCCCTTGAGGTTGTCGTAACCGGCAGCCTTGGTGGCGGCGATGACCTCGGCATCGAGCTCAGCGGACTCGGTGACGAAGGGGATGTTCATGAGAGAACGGAACTCGGGCTCGACGGTGCCGTTGAACATCTTGGAGGAATCGAGGAAGTCGTAGATGACCTTGGCCTTCTCAACGTTGCGCTCGTGCATGGCCTCGAGGCCGCCGATGCTCTTGAGGTACTTGAAGACCTTGCCGCAGCAGTAGATCGCCCAGCAGTTGGGGGTGTTGTACATGGAGTCGTTCTTGGCGTGGGTGTCGTAGCGCATATAGACGGGCATCTTGGGATCGAGATCCTCGCGGATGAGGTCCTCACGGATGATGGCGATGACCATACCGGCAGGGCCGACGTTCTTCTGCACGCCTGCGTAGATCATGCCGTAGTCGCTGACGTTGCAGGGCTGGGAGAGGAACATGGAGCTCTGGTCGGAGACGAGGACGTGGCCCTTGGTGTTGGGCAGCTTCTGCCAGGTCACACCGTGGATGGTCTCATTCTCGCAGATGTAGACATAGTCGGTATCCTCGGGGATGTCGAGGTCGGAGCAATCGGGGATGTAGCTGTAGTTCTTGTCCTTGGAGGAAGCGGCAACGATGACCTCGCCATACTTCTTGGCCTCAGCGATGGCCTTCTTGGACCAGGCGCCGGTCTCGATGTAGACAGCCTTGCCGTTCTTCATCAGGTTCCAGGGCACAGCCGCGAACTGCAGCGTAGCGCCGCCCTGAATGAACAGGACCTTGTAGTTGTCGGGGATGCCCATCAGGTCGCGCAGGTCGGCCTCAGCCTCGGCAGCGATCTGCTGGAAAACCTTGGAGCGGTGGCTCATCTCCATGACGCACATACCGCTGTTGCGGTAGTTCATCATCTCGTCACGGATTTCCTCCAGCACGGGCTCCGGCATCATGGCGGGGCCTGCGGAGAAGTTGTAAGTGCGGTTGTACTTCATTGTTGGTGTCCTCCTGAATTGTCTTTTTAAGCAATATCAATGAAATTGCATGGTTCAACAATTACAAGTATAGTCCATCGCACGGGGATAATCAATAGAAAAAAGCGAAGCTGTCGTTTATTTTCGGACAATTGATGCGCTCTTTGACCCTGTACGCGGGACGGTGCGTTTTCGCGCGCCCGTGCGCCCCCGGCGTGCTCCATTCTTCTGCGCGCAGCCGGGGTTTCGCCCGGCCGGGGAACGGACGCATACTATATTAAAATAGAGGGAGGTTCTCCCGCCAAGCGGCGCTTACGTCCCCTTGTCCATATTTTTAAAGGGTAGGTATAAGTGTGGCTTATGGATATGTATATTATCATCAAAAAACCGCAAAATCCGACGGGGCGGATTCTCTCTATTGCCGCATGGACGAAGCGCCCCGCCTGTGATACTATAATGAATGTCAAGTTGAGCTCTTTGTAACTGACGGAAACGTGGGTCACCACAGGGGAGCAGAGAGCATTACTCTGAAGCGCGCAAGTGTTCAGAGGCCGACCGTCTGGGCACTTCAACTGCACATTGGGGCAGTGGAGCGCCCATTTTTGTTATTTTAAGGAGGCAAGAGCCATGCGAAAGGTAGCCGTGATCATGGGCAGCACCAGCGACCTGCCCGTTGCCGAGAAGGCGATTCAGGTTCTGAAGGAATACGAAATTGAGACCGAAGTGCGTGTACTGTCCGCCCACCGGTGCCCCAACGAGGCAAGAGAATTTGCGTCGTCGGCACGGGAGAGCGGATTTTCTTGTATCATCGCGCTGGCGGGCATGGCTGCGCACTTAGCCGGCGCCATGGCCGCGAACACCACGCTTCCCGTCATCGGCGTGCCGTGCAGCGGCGCAAAGCTCGACGGCATGGACGCGCTGCTCTCGACCGTGCAGATGCCCAGCGGCATCCCCGTTGCCACCGTCGCCGTCGACGGGGCGAAGAACGCCGCCATCCTCGCCATCCAGATCATGGCCGTGGCGGATGCCGGGCTTGCCGAAAAGCTTCAGGCCGCCCGCGACGAAGGCACCGCCGCCGTCCTGAAGGCGGACAAGGAAGTGCGCGAGCGCTACAAAAACTGAGCAGAACGAAAAGGCATCACCAATCAGACAACAATTTGATAACAATAAAAGGAGATTAAACTATGGAACTCATTTATACCGGAAAGACCAAGAACGTGTACGCACTGGACAACGGCAACTACCTTCTCAAGTTCAAGGATGACTGCACCGGCAAGGACGGCGTGTTCGATCCGGGCGAGAACAGCGTGGGCCTGACCATCGAGGGCGTGGGCAACGTCAACCTGCGCATGACCAAGCACTTCTTTGAAAAGATCAACGCCGCCGGCATCCGCACGCACTTTGTCTCCGCGGACCTGAAGGAGACCACGATGGAGGTCCTGCCCGCGAAGGTCTTCGGCCACGGCCTCGAGGTCATCTGCCGTCTCAAGGCGGTGGGCAGCTTCCGCCGCCGCTACGGCGAGTACATCGAAGAGGGCGCAGACCTTCCCTCCTATGTTGAGATGACCTTCAAAAACGACGCGCTGGGCGATCCCCTCGTGACGAAGGACGCGCTCGCGGCGCTGAACGTCATGACCGAGCAGCAGTACGACGAGATCAAGACCATGACGCAGAAGATCACCAGGATCGTTGCAGACGACCTGAGCGAGAAGGGCCTCGTCCTCTATGACATCAAGTTTGAGTACGGCTACGCGCCCGACGGCAGCGTGATGCTCATCGACGAGATCTCCTCGGGCAATATGCGCGTTTACCGCGACGGCAAGTACATCGACCCCATGACGCTCTCTGAGCTCTTCTTTGCGTAATGGGCGGCTTTTTCGGCGCGGTATCTGACCGCAATGTCGCCCTGGACGTCTTCTTCGGCACGGACTATCATTCCCACCTCGGCACACGCCGGGGTGGTATGGTTCTCTTTGACAAGGAAGAGGGCTTCCAGCGGCAGATCCATAATATTGAGAACACCCCCTTCCGGACGAAGTTCGAGCGCGACCTTGCGGATTTCCGCGGTCACGCGGGCCTCGGCTGCATCAGCGACAGCGACCCTCAGCCGCTGCTCGTGCGCTCGCATCTGGGCCTCTACGCCATCGTGACGGTCGGCATCATCAACAATGCCGACGAGCTGGTGCAGGACTATCTTTCCGAAAAGGGCCAGCAGTTCCTCACGCTGAGCAGCGGCCGCGTGAATGTCACCGAGCTGACTGCCGCGCTCATCAACCAGAAGGACGACCTTGCCTCCGGCATTCTCCACGCCCAGGAGGTCATCGACGGCTCGATGACGATCCTCATCCTCACGGAAGGCGGCGAGATCATCGCCGCGAGAGACAGCATGGGCCGCCTTCCCGTGCTCATCGGTCAGCGCGAGGACGGCTACTGCGTGTCGTTCGAGTCCTTCGCCTACCATAAGCTCGACTATCAGGATGCCTACGAGCTTGGCCCCCGGGAGATCGTCCGCCTGAACGCGAGAGGCTTTGAAACGCTCTCGCCTGCGGGCAAGCAGATGAAGATATGCGCCTTCCTCTGGACCTATTACGGCTATCCGAACTCCAACTACGAGGGCGTGAACGTCGAGCTGATGCGCTATCGCAACGGCGCGATCATGGCGCGCGACGAGGAAGCACGCGGCGGCGTGCCTGACGTTGACTTCGTTGCCGGCGTGCCGGATTCCGGCGTGCCGCACGCCATGGGCTATGCAAACCACAGCGGCAAGCCCCTTGCGCGCCCGTTTGTCAAGTATACCCCCACCTGGCCGCGCTCGTTCATGCCCGAGGATCAGCAGGTGCGCAGCAGAGTGGCGCGCATGAAGCAGATCCCCGTGCCGGAGCTGATCGAGGGCAAGAAGCTCCTCTTTGTGGACGACTCTATCGTGCGCGGCACGCAGCTTCGTGAAACGGTCGAATTTCTGTACAGCGCCGGCGCGGCAGAAGTGCATATGCGCTCGGCCTGCCCGCCCATCATGTATCCCTGCCGTTACCTGAACTTCTCGCGCGGCAACAGTCCCATGGACCTGCTGGCGCGCCGCATGGTGCAGGAGCTGGAGGGGAACGAGGGGCAGAAGCATCTGGAAGAATATGCGAACAGCAGCTGCGAACGCGGCAAGTGCCTGCTGCACGCCATCTGCGAGCAGTTCGGCTTCGACTCGCTGTCCTACCAGTCCCTTGAGGGAATGCTGGAGGCGATCGGTATTGACAGGGAACAGGTCTGCACCTATTGCTGGACCGGAAAGGAATAACAATATGGGCATTTCTCATTCGGAAGCATACGCGGCCGCCGGCGTTGACATCGAGGCGGGCTACAAGGGCGTCAAGCTGATGAAAAAGCACGTGCAGCGCACGATGATCCCGGGCGTCGTGTCCGACCTCGGCGGCTTCGGCGGCCTGTTCGCACCTGACCTTGCCGGCATGAAGGAGCCGGTGCTCGTCTCCGGCACGGACGGCGTCGGCACCAAGCAGCGCATCGCGCAGCTTGTGGACAAGCATGACACCGTCGGCATCGACTGCGTTGCCATGTGCGTCAACGATATCATCTGCTGCGGCGCAAAGCCCATCTTCTTCCTCGACTACATTGCCATCGGCAGGAACGAGCCGGAGAAGGTCGCAACGCTCGTCTCCGGCGTGGCGGAGGGCTGCGTGCAGTCCGGCTGCGCGCTCATCGGCGGCGAGACCGCCGAGCACCCCGGCATCATGGCTGCCGACGATTACGATCTTGCGGGCTTTGCCGTCGGCATTGTCGACCGCGAGAAGATCATCGACCATAACCGCATGAAGGCGGGCGACGTTGTGATCGCCCTTCCCTCGAGCGGCATCCACTCCAACGGCTACTCCCTCGTGCGCAAGGTCTTCAACGTGGAGCACGCAAACCTTGGCGCTTACATTGAAGAGCTCGGCTGCACGCTCGGCGAGGAGCTGCTGCGCCCGACCAGAATCTATGTAAAGCCCGTCCTCGCGGCGATGGAGCAGGCGAAGATCCGTGGCGTGAGCCACATCACCGGCGGCGGCTTCTATGAAAATATCCCCCGCTGCATCCCCAACGGGCTGTGCGCCAAGATCGAAAAGTCCGCGCTGCGCATCCCGCCCATTTTCACGATGCTCCAGCGCATGGGCAATATCTCCGAGCACGATATGTTCAACACTTACAACATGGGTACCGGCATGACGCTCATCGCCGCGAAGGAAGACGCCGACCGCGCCGTCGCCGCGCTCAAGGAGAACGGTCAGGACGCCTATGTCATCGGTGAGATCGTGAGCGGGGAAGAGAAGGTCACCTTATGCTAAGCCGCGCGCGCATCGCCGTTTTTGTTTCCGGCGGCGGCACGAACCTGCAGGCGCTGCTCGACGCGCAGGCGCGCGGCGAGCTGCCGCACGGCGAGATCGCACTCGTCGTTTCCTCGCAGGCGGGCGCTTACGCGCTCGAGCGCGCGAAGACGGCGAACGTCCCCGCGCGCACCGTGCCCTCGAGCCTCATCCGGCAGGACTTTGAAAGCGCCATTGAGCAGCTGCTTGCCGCATATCGCATTGACGTGATCGTGCTGGCAGGCTTTTTGAGCATCCTGAGCGAGAACTTTACGAAGAAGTGGCCGCGCCGCATCCTGAATGTGCACCCCTCCCTCATCCCGTCGTTCTGCGGCAAGGGGATGTACGGCCTCAAGGTGCACGAGGCCGCGCTCGCGCGCGGCGTGAAGGTCACGGGCGCAACGGTCCACTTTGTCAACGAGATCCCCGACGGCGGCGAGATCCTGCTGCAAAAGGCAGTGGAGATCGAGCCGGGCGACACGCCCGAGGTCTTGCAGCGCCGCGTGATGGAGCAGGCCGAATGGCAGCTCCTGCCGCGCGCGGCGGAGCTCGTCTGCCGTGAGATCGCAGAAGCTGAAAAGGAGAACTGACCATGGTCGATTTTCTGGAATTCTTACGAAATACCTCCTATCCCGGCCGCGGCATTCTGGTCGGAAAGGACCGCGTCTACTACTTCATCATGGGCCGCAGCGAAAACAGCCGCAACCGCGTCTTCGTGAAGACGGAGGACGGCATCCGCACCGAGGCGCATGACCCCGCCAGGCTGGCAGACCCCAGCCTCATCATCTACCATCCCGTGCGCACGATGGGGAGTGACCTCGTCGTGACGAACGGCGACCAGACCGACACCA
>CAKTGM010000022.1 GCA_934561515.1 uncultured Oscillospiraceae bacterium
CTTGTCCGTGACGTCGAGCGACTGGTCGAGGTAATAGACCGTGACCGTGCCGTCCTCGCTCTCTTCGACCTCGGGCTCGTTGAGGTGCTCAAAGAGTTCTTCCTCCGTCAGAGCCCGCTCCGTGCCGTCGGGCTCGAAGGCGACGCCTCCGCCGCTTCGCTCGCGCTCGTTTCCTTCGCTGTCGGTATAGTTGACGGTATAGTGACCGTTTTTCACCGTCAGCGTTGCGTCCGTCATCTCACCGTTGAGCCAGAGCTGCACCGTGCGCTGGATGCCGCCGAGATCCGCGGCATAGGCGACGCTGCCGAGCGCCAGCACGAGCGCGGCCGCGAGGCCGATGGCCGCGGCGCGGCGCAGCATATTCTTTTTCTTTCTCTGTTCCGTCATCTTCATTACCTCCGTCATCGTGTCCGGGGAGGCGTGCAGCGGCGCGAATGCGCGTTGAAATCTCTCCTTTTCTGCCATTGCTTTACTCCTCCTCCAAAATCGTTCTGAGCTTCGCCCTTGCGCGATAAAGTCTTGTGCTGACGGTCTTCTCCGCGATGGAAAGCATCGAGGCGATCTCCGCCGTCGAGTAACCTTCGTAGTAAAAGAGCAGCAGCGGCACGCGGTATTTTTTGTCGAGTGCCATCACAGCTTTGAACAGTTCTTCGTCCCGCGGCTGCTCGAAAGAAAGCGTTTCGGCGTAGTCGTCGATATCCTCGTGCCTGCGCCACGGCGAGCGGAAGAGCATCTTGCAGCGATTGACGGTGACGCGGATGAGCCAGTTTTTCAAGTGGGCGTCGGATTCGAACGCCTTGTCCGTTTTGTACAGCTCTACCAACACGTCCTGCGTCACATCGTTGGCGTCGTCCGGATTTCTGAGATAACTCAGCGCCACGCGAAAGACCGTGTCCATGTACTTTTCTGCAATTTGGGCAAATGCTTCGTTTGAAAACATATATGTTTCTCTCCTCAAAGGCCTTACACCATGTATGTGCGCGAGCGCGGCGTTTTCTTTCACATTTTTTTGCAAACCGCAAAATTTCCTCTTTTCTTCAGGCACGCTCGCGCCGCCGCGCTCATATACTGCCATGAGATCAATGGATGCGGAGGCCGTCAAATGGACAATAAAACGCAGAAGGTCATCGAAAAATTCAAGAAAGACCCCGCAGCGGCACAGTCGCTGCTGCAATCGGGGGACGG
This sequence comes from uncultured Oscillospiraceae bacterium, assembly GCA_934561515.1. GTDB lineage: Bacteria > Bacillota > Clostridia > Oscillospirales > Oscillospiraceae > Hominicoprocola. The sequence continues at coordinate 1,186 of CAKTGM010000022.1, forward strand.
GCAGCGGCTCATGCAGCTGCTCACCGCGCGGGATGGCGGCGCAGCGCTCGAACAGGCCGCGCAAAGCGCCGCGCGCGGCGACACGAAGGAGCTTGCCGCCATGCTCTCCTCTCTCATGCACAGCCCGCAGGGGGCGGAGCTGATGCGGCGGCTGAACGACGCGGCGCGGAAATAGCGATCGATGCGGCAGCGAAGGGGGCGAGGGCCGTGAGCGAGTGGGAGGACAAACTGAATACGCTTCTCTCCGACCCGAACGCCATGGCGCAGGTCATGCAGATGGCGCAGAGCCTCTCGCAGCAGATGGGCGCATCCGGCAGCACGGCGTCCTCTTCGGGCGATCCGACTGCGGCGGCGGAACATTCGCCGCCGCCGCAGGAGCTTTCCTCGCTCCTTGGCGGCGTCGACCCCGCGCTCATCCAAAGGCTTCTGCCGCTGCTCTCTCAGATCAACCGCACCGAGAGCAGCGAGACGAGCGCCTTTCTTCTCGCGCTGCGCCCGTTTCTGAAACCGGAGCGGCGCGACAAGGTCGAGCGCGCCGTGCAGCTCGCGCGGCTCATCCACCTTGGCAAACTATTTTTGCTGTCGCAGGAGGGCTGAGGGATGTATAACCGGTATCTTCGCAACGACGATGGCGTTTACACCCGTGTGCCCATGTCCGATCCCCCGCCGGAAAAGCAGCGGCAGCCGCCCCCTCCCCCGCGCGGCGACGCGCCGCCTCCGCCACCCAAGCCGCCGGAGGACGCTGCGCCGAAGGAGGACCCTTCGCAGCTCATTTCCCGTCTTCTCGACAAGCTCCCGCTCAAGGGCGTGGACAAATCAGACCTTTTGCTGCTGCTCATCCTCTTTTTTCTCTTTGAAGAAAAGGCGGATGACGAGCTGCTCATCGCACTGGGGCTTCTGCTCATCCTGTAGGCAAAAGGCCGTCCGGAGTTTTTCTCCGAACGGCCTTTTATCGTTTTTTCGAGTTTTCTATCCGACTGTGTGCAGCTTTGTCCCGTCCGGGAGCGTGAACGCGTCCGCGCCGGGCGCGGCGGTGTCGACCGTCATACCCGCCATGCGGTAGACGACCTCGCCGCCGTTGAGCTTTTCCGCCGCGCAGAGAAGCCCGTCGCTCACGCTGACCCAGTAGCGCTCGACATAGCCGAGCGCATCGGCGGCGGTTTCCACATAGATGCAATCCACCGTGTCGAGCAGACGGTAATCGGCGGAGGCGATGCGCTTTTCGTCGAGCCGCAATATGTCCTCATAGGTCGGGATGCCCTGCTCCTCATCAGCGGAGAAGGAGGCGGCGCTTTCAAAGTACTCCTTACTGCTTCCATACCACAGCCATGTCTTTTCGCCGTTCGTCACGGTATGGCTCAGCTCGCCGCCCGCCGTTTCAATGTCCGCGCGCGTCCACGCGCCGTCCACGGAGACGGTGATGCTGTCCACGCCGCTGCCGAGCGCATAGTAGCGCTCAATGGTGATCGCGCGCGTGTAGCGCACGGGGCGCGCCAGCGTTGCAACGGCGCTTTGCACCGTGTCCGGCCGCACCGTCACGCGGCCGGCGCTGCTGTCGTCGAGCGAAAGGCCGCTGTCCTCGCCGCTCGCCGTTTCCTGCGGCAGCACCACGCGGGCGGGGCGGTGCAGCGCGCCGCGCAGCACAAAGAGGAGCACGAGCAAAACGAGCGCAACGAAGGCAGCGCCGATGGGCGTCACTCTCCTTTTTCTCATCCTGCCTCACTCCCTTCCTTTTTGTCCGATCAGGCGTTAAAGTCGTCGGGACGCTCCGCCCTCCGGCCAAAGTGCCAGAGGATCGCGTCGGCAATGCGCGCGCAGGCGTGACCGTCGCCATAGGGGTTGACGGCGTGCGCCATCGCATCGTAGGCTTTCTTGCTGCGCAGCAGCTCGTTGCCCATGCGCAGCACGTCGTCATACTCAACGCCGCAGAGCTTCACCGTTCCGGCGGCGACCGCCTCGGGGCGCTCGGTCTCTTTTCTCATCACGAGCACGGGCTTTCCGAGCGCGGGCGCTTCCTCCTGCAGTCCGCCGCTGTCGGTCATCACCATGTAGCAGCGCGCCATGAGGTTGTGCATCTCGTCCGCGCTCAGCGGGTCGATGAGGTGCACGCGCGGCGTGCCGGCGAGGAACTTCTGCGCGTTCTCGCGCACAACGGGGCTGAGGTGCACGGGATAGACGAGCTCGCAGTCCTCGTTCTGGAGGGCAATGTCGCGCAGTGCGGTCATGATATGCTCCATGGGCTCGCCGTAATTCTCGCGGCGGTGGCAGGTGACGAGCACGACCTTGCGCGAATAGTCCAGCTCGTTGAGCGCTTCCGTTGTAAAGCGATAATCCTTGCGCACCGTTGTTTCCAGTGCGTCGATGACCGTATTGCCCGTGATGAAGATGCCCTCTGTCACGCCCTCTTTCAAGAGGTTGGCGCGGTTGTTCTTCGTGGGGCAGAAATAGAGGTCTGCGATGGCCGTGACGAGCTTGCGGTTCATTTCCTCCGGGAAGGGGGAATACTTATCGTAGGTGCGAAGGCCCGCCTCCACGTGCCCGACGGGCACCTTGTGGTAGAAGGCCGCAAGCGCGCCGGCAAAGGTCGTCGACGTGTCGCCGTGGACTAAGATCATGTCGGGCTTTAGCTGCTCGATGGCGTCGTCCATGCCGAGCAGACACTTGCTCGTGATGGTCGAAAGCGTCTGGCGCGCCGTCATGATGTCGAGGTCGCAGTCGGCCTTGAGGTCGAAGACCTCCATGACGCTGTCGAGCATCTCACGGTGCTGCGCGGTGACGCAGCAAAGGCTCTCGATCTCCTCGCGGCTTGCCAGTTCCTTGACGAGCGGCGCCATCTTGATGGCCTCGGGCCGCGTGCCGAATACGCTCATAATGCGCAGTTTTTCCATTTATGCTCCCTCTTTTTTCTCGTTGTTGGTTTCTTCCGGCGCTTCCGCTGCTGCTTCCGGCTCGTTTTCCGCCGGGGCGGCGGGCTTTTCGTCCTTTGCTGCCGCTGCGGCCTTTTCCGCCTGCAATGCCTTGTCGATATCGCGGCGGAAGATGACGCGCGAGGCAAGGAACGCCGCGACCGCCAGCGCCATCAGAAAGAGCATCGCCTTGATCGCGCCGCTCGACGTGAGCACCACGGCGGAAAGACCCAAAATGCTGCTGATGACATACAGCGCCGCGACCGCCTGCTTCTGGTTGAGGCCCATGTCGATGAGGCGGTGATGGATGTGGCCGCGATCCGGCGCCATGGGGTTCTGCCCGTGGGCAAGGCGTCGGATGATGGCAAAGAGCGTGTCGAACATCGGAAGGCCCAGAATCAGGAACGGCACCGCGAACGACACGATGGCGTAATACTTAAAGAGGCCCTGGATGGAGATGGTCGCAAGGATGTAGCCAAGGAAGGTAGAGCCCGTGTCGCCCATGAACATCTTTGCGGGGTTCTTATTGAAGGGCAGAAAACCGAGGCACGCGCCCACGAGCGAGGCCATGACGAGCGCCACGTCCCCTTCGGATACCAGAAGCGCGATGACAAGCATCGAAATGGCGCTGATCGTGGAAACGCCGCAGGCAAGGCCGTCCAGTCCGTCGATGAGGTTGACGGCGTTCGTGATGCCGACGATCCACAAAACCGTAATGGGAACGGCCAGCCAGCCGAGGTCCCAGTACGGGCTCTCGGCAAAGACGTTGGGGTTCGAGAGCGTCTGGATGACGACGCCGTGGAACACGGCGACGAGCGCCGCAAAGATCTGCACGCAGAACTTAAAGTATGCCCGCAGCGGGGACATATCGTCCACCACGCCCAGCACGACGATGATCGACGCGCCGAGCAAAATGCCCTGCATCTGATGGTCGATCCTGACGAACAGGAGCATACTCACGATAAAGCCAAGGAAGATGGCAAGGCCGCCGAGGCGCGGCACAGGCTTTTTGTGCATCCGGCGGTTGTCCTTCGGCACGTCGATCGCGCCGATCTTGTAGGCGAAGGACTTGACCATGGGGCACATCAGAAAGCTGACGACGAAGGCGCAAAGCAGCGCCGCGCCCACGCTCAGCAGCAACTCTTTCGGGATCTCATTCATTCTCTCTCACCTTTTCAGCGCGCCACGAAGCCGACCTTCTTGCAGACCTTGCGCAGCGTTTTTTCCGCCACATAGGACGCCTTCTGCGCGCCCTCGCGGTAAACGGATTCAAGATAGGCCTTGTCGGCAAGGATGCGTGTGGCTTCCTCGCGGATGGGGCGCAGCGTCTCGATGACGGCGTCGCCCACGGCGGGCTTGAACGCGCCGTAGCCCTGTCCGGCGAACTCCTGCTCGATCTCATCAAAGCTCTTGCCCGTCACGGCGGAGTAGATGGTCATCAGGTTCGCAACGCCGGGCTTATGCTCGGGGTCATAGCGTACGCAGTTCTCCGTGTCGCTGTCGGTCACGGCGCGCTTGAACTTGCGGCGGATATCCTCGGGCTTTTCCATGAGGTAGATGGAGCCGTTGGGGTCCTTGTCGGACTTGGACATCTTACTCGCCGGGTCGCTCAGGCTCATCACGCGCGCGCCGACCTTGGGGATATACGGCTCGGGCATCTTGAAAACATCGCCGTAAACGCCGTTGAAGCGCTGGACGATGTTGCGGCAGAGCTCGACGTGCTGCTTCTGATCCTCGCCCACGGGGACAAAATCGGGCTGGTAGAGCAGGATATCCGCCGCCATGAGCGCAGGATAGGTGAAAAGGCCGCCGTTGATGTTCTCGCTGTTCTTGGCGGACTTATCCTTGAACTGCGTCATGCGGGAAAGCTCGCCGAACATCGTGTAGCAGTTGAGGATCCAGCCAAGCTCCGCGTGCTGGGGCACGTGGGACTGGATGAAGAGCGTGTTCTTCTCGGGATCGAGGCCGCAGGCGATGTACTGCGCGAGCTGCTCGAGCGTGCGGCGGCGCAGCGCCGCGGGGTCCTGACGCACCGTGATCGAGTGCATATCGGCCATGAAATAATAGTTGTCAAATTCCTCCGCACGGTCCGACCAGTTCTTGATCGCGCCGAGGTAGGACCCCAGCGTCAGATCGCCGCTGGGCTGGATGCCAGACAACATCACTTTTTTGCGCGCCGCTTGTTCCATGTTTTCCATGATTGTATTCTCCGATCTCTTGTTTTCTGTTTCGATATATCTTCAATGCGCCGCTTTTGGCGCAGCTATCGACCCAATTTGTTATGTTACCATATCGCGCGCGGAAATGCAACGGCTCTGTGCAAGGAAAAAAGGCCGCGGCGCGCCCCGGCGGGCATAAAATTGCCGCGCCTTTCGTTGACTTTTCGCTCAAAATATGATGTAATACTGTATCTGTATTCTAAACTCACTTCAGGAGGTCACCTATGTCCATCGACATGAAGTATTTTGAGGAAATGGAAGCGAAGATCCCGCGCGGCAAGGTGCGCACGCGCTTCGCCCCCTCCCCCACGGGCTATATGCACGTGGGCAACCTGCGCACCGCGCTCTACACCTATCTCATCGCCCGCCACGCCGGCGGCACCTTCATCCTGCGCATTGAGGATACCGATCAGGGCCGTCTCGTTGAAGGCGCGACGGACGTGATCTACCGCACGATGGCCGAGTGCGGCCTCTCTCACGACGAAGGCCCGGACGTTGGCGGTCCCGTCGCCCCGTACATCCAGAGCGAGCGCCGCGACACCTACGGTAAGTATGCAGAGCTTCTGGTCGAGCGCGGCCACGCCTACTACTGCTTCTGCGAGAAGGCCGAGAGCGAGGAGGACAGCGGCGAATTCGGCCGCGCGGACGATCCCTGCCGCGCTCTCTCCCTCGAAGAGTCCAAGGCGCGCGTTGCCGCAGGCGAGCCCTATGTCATCCGCCAGCGCATCCCGAAGGAGGGCACCACGACCTTCCACGATGCAAGCTTTGGCGACATCACGGTGGAGAATAAGACGCTCGACGACCAGGTTCTCTTGAAGCGCGACGGGCTTCCGACCTACAACTTCGCCAACGTCATCGACGACCACCTCATGGGCATCACCCATGTTGTGCGCGGCAGCGAGTACCTCTCCTCCGCGCCGAAGTATAACCTTCTTTACGAGGGCTTCGGCTGGGAGATTCCGACCTATGTGCACTGCTCCCCCGTCATGCGCGACGCGCAGCACAAGATGAGCAAGCGCAACGGCGACCCGAGCTACGAGGATCTCAAGGCGCAGGGCTACCTGACGCCCGCCATCCTCAACTATGTTGCCCTTCTCGGCTGGTCGCCGCGCGGCGAGCAGAGCGAGCAGGAGTTCTTCACGCTCGAGGAGCTTGTGGACGCCTTCGATATCGGCGGCATCTCCAAGTCCCCCGCCATCTTCGACATTGAAAAGCTCACCTATTTCAACGCCAACTATCTGCGCAGCCTCCCGCCCGAGGAGTTCTGTAAAGTTGCAGAGCCTTACATCCGCGAGAGCGTGAAGAATCCGGCGTATTCCGCTTCCGAGATCGCAGCTCTTTTGCAGGCCCGCTGCGAAAAGCTCACCGACATTCCCGAGAAGGTCGACTTCTTCGATTCCCTTCCCGATTACAGCGTCGAGTTCTACACGAACAAGAAGTCCAAGACCACGAGCGAGGTCTCGCTTGAAATGCTCACGAAGGTCCTTCCCAAGCTCGAGGCGCTTCCCGAGTGGACGAACGACGCGATCCACGATATGCTCGTTTCCTTCGCCGAGGAGCTCGGCGTGAAGAACGCGACGCTCATGTGGCCGCTGCGCATCGCCGCGGCGGGCAAGCTCGTCACGCCCGGCGGCGCGGTGGAGATCTGCCGCATCCTCGGCCGCGAGGAAACGATCGCGCGCGTCAAGGCCGGTATCGCCAAGCTTTCATGATCGATTTCCGCTGTCCCACACTCTCGCGCGGCCTGCTCAAGCGCGAGTTTTTCAGCACCGCCGCCGCGTTCGGCGTGCTGGTGCTGCTGGGCTTTGCCGTGTCGATGCTCCGCCCGGCGCTTGCGCAGGGCGTGCTCGAGCGCTTCACCGCGCAGCTTGAGCAGCTCGGCCTCACGGACGATGTGCCGCAGGCAGAGCTTTTTGCGACGCTCTTTTTCAACAACGTCACGGCGGCGCTTCTCTCGATGCTCTACGGGCTCATTCCCTTTGTGCCGCTCAGCGCGCTTGCGATCGGCACGAATGCGCTTTTGCTCGGCGCGTTTGCCGCGCTGTATCTTGCGCAGGGCTACGGCCTCGGCGTTTACCTCATCGGCATCCTGCCGCACGGCGTCTTCGAGCTCACGGCGCTCATCCTCGCCTGCACGCTGGGACTTCTCCTCTGCCGCACGGGAACCGACCGTCTCCGCCGCAAAAAGGAGGCCGTCCCCCTCTGGCCGCGCCTTCAGGACTGTCTGCGCGTTTTTCTCTTCGCTGTCGTGCCGCTGCTCGCCCTTGCCGCGCTCATCGAGGCATATGTCACGCCCGCGCTTTTGCGCCTTGTGATGTGACCGCCAACGGTTGACTTTCGCATCCTACATCGATATAATGAACCTGTCGGATATCGCAGCATTTTGTCTGCCGTTCCTTCAGGACTTGGGGAAAAGCACCGCGTCCGCGGCGCTTTTCCTTTTTCACCGATCGTCGCCGCATCAAAGGAGTGCACAGTCGTCCCGCTGCCGGGACGGGAAAGAGAGGATGCCATGGCTCAGCCTGCCGCTGTCGGAAAACGGACCGTCCAGAACATGACCGAGGGAAGTCCCGTTCCCCTGATCCTGCGCTTTGCGCTGCCCATCTTTATCAGTCAGGTCTTTCAGCAGCTTTACAGCACGGCCGACGCCTTCATCGTGGGAAAATACCTCGGCACGAACGCCTTCGCCGCCGTCAGCTCGTCCGGCACGCTCATCATGCTGCTCACGAGCCTTTTTATCGGCACAGCCATGGGCGCGGGCGTTGCGATCTCCAAGTACTTTGGCGCGGGCGACTATGAAAACGTCTCGCGCGCCATCCATACGAACCTTGCCTTCGGCATTGTCTCGGGCGCGCTTCTGACGGTCATCGGCGTTCTTTTCACGCCGACATTTCTCGTCTGGATGAACACGGACGCGCAGGTCATGCCGCAGGCGGTCGAATACTTCCGCTACTACTTCCTCGGCGTGCTGGCAACGGTGCTTTACAATATGTGCACGAGCATCCTGAACGCCCTTGGCGACAGCCGCCGCCCGCTGCACTACCTCATCGTTTCCTCGCTCATCAACATCGCCCTCGACATTCTCTTTATCGGCGTGTTCCGCTGGGGCGTGTGGTCCGCCGCCGTGGCGACCGTCATCTCTCAGGGCACGAGCTGCGTGCTCTGCCTCATCCACCTGCTCAAAAAGGGTGAGGTCTACACCGTCACGCCGCGCAACATCCGCTTCCACAGCGCCATGCTCAGCGAGATCATCCGCTACGGTCTCCCCTCCGGCGTGCAGAACTGCGTCATCGGCCTTGCCAACGTCATCGTCCAGTCGCAGATCAACTCCTTCGGTATGCTTGCCATGGCCGCCTACGGCGCGCACTGCAAGATCGAGGGCTTTGCCTTCCTGCCCATCACGAGCTTCACGATGGCCTGCACCACCTTCGTCGGGCAGAACCTCGGCGCCAAGCAGTACGACCGTGCCAAGCGCGGCGCACGCTTCTGCATCCTTCTCGCCGTCATCATGGCCGAGCTGATCGGCCTGTGCTACTACCTCTGGGCGAGCGAGCTCATCACGCTCTTCGACGGTACGCCCGGCGTTGTCGCCCTCGGCGTGCAGCAGGCGCGCACGGTGTCGCTCTTCTACTGTCTGCTCGCCTTCTCGCACTCCATCGCCGCCGTCTGCCGCGGCGCGGGCCGTGCGGTCGTGCCGATGATGATCATGCTCTCGGTCTGGTGCGTCATCCGCATCATCTACATCATGCTCGTGGTCCACTTCATCGGCGAGATCGGCTATATCTACTGGGCCTATCCCCTCACCTGGGCCATCAGCTCCACCATCTACCTCATTTATTACCTGCGCTCTGACTGGGTGCATGGCTTTGAAAGGTGATCTCTATGCCGACCTCTGCGTTCCGTTTCCGTATCGCAACGCCGGACGACGCACCGGCGCTGCTGGCGATCTACGCGCCCTATGTCGAGCGAACGGCCATCTCGTTTGAATACGACGTGCCCTCTCTCGAGGAATTCCGCCGCCGCATCGAAGATTTTTCGCAAACCTACCCCTATCTCATCGCCGAGGACGCCTCCGGCCGCGCGCTCGGCTATGCCTACACGCACACCTTCATCCCCCGCGCGGCCTACGACCGCTGTGCGGAGACGACGATCTACCTCTCGCTTGAGGCGCGCCATCAGGGCCTCGGCAAGCGCCTTTACCGCGCGCTCGAGGACATTTCCCGCGCGCAGGGCATCTATAACCTCTATGCCTGCATCGGCGAGCCGCAGGGCGAGGATGACGAATACCTGACGGACAACAGCATCCGTTTCCACGAGCATCTGGGCTTCCGCCGCATCGGGGTGTTCCGGCGCTGCGGCTACAAATTCGGCCGCTGGTACGATATGTCCTGGGCGGAAAAGCTGCTGGGCGAGCCGCCGGAAGCGCCCGCGCCGGTCATTCCCTTCCCGCAGCTCGACCGGGCTCTCGTTGCGGAGCTCCTCCGCCGCGCCGCGGAATAAGCCACAAAGTGCAACAGAACAAAAAAGAAAAAGCAAGGGAAAACGCAATGTTTTCTCTTGCTTTTCTTGGCGCGGAAGAGAGGATTTGAATTGTTGGATATACATAAAATGACGTATAATGGCGTTATGCAGAGTTTGGAAAAACGCTGAAAAACCAATGCTTTTTCGCTTCTCCGTCAAATGACGTATAACGGGATATAATCCTGTTTGGGGTAAACTTAGGGGTAAAAATCGACGTTGCATTTTGTCGATTTTCATGGTACTCTACCTATGGCGCTGCACGAACGGCAGGCGGTTAGCCACACCACCCGAAAGGGGGTGAGGCTCATGCGGATTACGTTACATATCGGAGCCTTTACGGTTACGATTATCGTGAAAAGCAGAAACCGCCACTCGGCCAAGTGACGGTTTCTTGAGTTCGCTCAAGTCATCTAACTTACCGGGCTAACCGCTTGTCGCAGCGCCCTTTTCTATATTCATTATAGCAAACGATCCCATTCTGTCAAGTCTCGGATTATTCCGAGGCTTTTTTGATTTGTCTCTCTCCCTAAATTGAGCGAAAGCCGTCATCCCCATCACAACAAAATCCCGCTATCAGAACATGGGCGCGCCGTGGACTCTCTCCCCGCTTTCTGTTTTTCCCTTTTTCTCACCGCCTTTTGGGGAAACATTTCCTTGAAGTGTCCACATATCGAGACCAAGCGGATCTCAATCCTCTTCGATTCCTTGCAAATCTGTGAGATCATCCGGCTCAAATTCATCAAATTTGGGAGCCTCCACGACCTGACCGCGTGCCGCGTACTGGCCGGTACGGGTGTTTGACTTCTGCGGTTTGGCCCCATTGAGGAACGCGATGAGCGTCCGCTCCGATACCAGCACCTTCCCACCGATGTTATTCGATGGGAGTCTCCCGCTTTTGCAGTACCGATAGACCGTCTTGCGGCTCACGCCCAGCAAATTTGCAATGTCATCAAGGTCGTACATCGTGAACCGGCAATGCGTGGTTGTGCAGGTGTAGGGCATGGTCATGCTTCCTCGCCGTAGAGCGCACCGAGAGCCACATACAGGGCACGGGCCATCTCATCGGTGAGAAATCCGCCGAAGCGTTCGTGCTCTCCTGCGGCCTTGCTCCACTTGCCGATATGCAGGCGCGGCGGCTTGTCGTCGAGCACTGTGCGCGTCAACTGGATATCGGATCGGCTCGTGCTGCCGACGGTTGCGAGGACTTCTACTCTCTTAAAGTCTGCCATTGTAATACCTCCTCATGTCGTCTCGATGCCCCAACCGGCAAGCATCTGCTTTACTTTGCCGCGCTGATTGAGCGCGCTATTATATTTCGTGGTACCGAACTGCCGCATACCAATCACGGCATTTACCTTGACGCCGTGATTTCTCTCCCACGCTCTGCGAGCTTCAATCTCTTCCTGGGCGGCCTGCTTTGCTGCATCAAAGTCCTGCTCCGTTCCGATGCAGACATTGACCCAGATGCGCGTTCCTTTGGATGCGGTCTCCTCAATCAGATAGGTCGGCTTATCGGCAAGCGTATATTCAAGCCCGCCGAAGTATACGACCATTCCGCTCGGGAACTCATGATCGACTGCACCCATGCGCGCACGATCCGCCTCTGTTCTCCAATCCGGCCACAGGGGGAAGAGTGTCGCATCAACAAAAACTCTGGTCGCAGGATGGCTGGTATAACCCTCCGTAACCGTTACTTCATCAAAATACGGCTCGCAGCCGTCCTTCCCGCCGTATTTGCGCCACTTGCGCAGGGAATAGTTTTTCAGATCCTCGCGGTATTCGCTGCCGCGATTCTGTTCAACGATCTCATCGTACATCATTTACCTCTCTTGGCGGTTTCTGCCGCCTGCATCTCGTCATATTTCCGTACCCAATACTTCTCATTCGCCGCTTTGCGCCTATCTCGGTTTTTGGCATTCCATTCCCGCATATATGCCGCCTTTGCCGCTTTCGCTTTTTCTTCCATCGTGAACTCTGTCATGCTGCACCACCTCTCGCGTAAAGCGCAAATGAGAGGGAATGCAGGGGGCAACCGCTTACGCTTCTCCTGCAAACCCGTCTGGCCCATTTGCCCGATCCGCTTATACCCCGCCGACCGACAGCGGAAAAAAGGAGATTTGCCGTCATGAACTACGGCTCGCAAAGGGTGAAGCTAAGCCCCTTTACTATATTGATTATATCATGGAATTAGAGATAATATCAACGCAAACATAGAACAAACGTTTTGCTGTTTTTGCGTGTTTTTGACTTGAAAAAAGAACATCTGCGGGGGAGGGAGAGTTATGGGGGGGCTGTGTTCAAAAAAGCTTCTCCGAATTGTAAACCACCCCCCATACTGTGAGGGGAAGGGGGAGAGGGGCGGTCACGCCGCCCCTCCTTCGTTCCTTTACCGCGCGGCGATCTCGTGCATGAGCGCTTCGAGCTGCGGCAGCGCTTCCTCGTCCGGGAGGTCTCCGAGGGCGCGGTCACGCTCAATCACAGTGTTTTGCAGATTCGCCGGCATACCCGTCAGCATCTCGCCGATCGTCTCATGCGCCTCCTTTACCTCATGTGCAAGCTGTATCTGATCTGCTCTCCCAGCACGCCCCATGTATGCCCCGCCAGTTATGAGCTGATATTCAGTGATCGCACTGTGCAGCGTGCCACTGATCGCGGCCAGCATATCCGCAATGTACTCCTGCTCGTCGGTACACTCGTCAAGCGTTGCCTCCAGATACTGCGCTCCCAGAGCATCCAGCAAGCGCCGGGAGCGGCCTACTTTCTCCATGATGCCGTCCATGGCGTTGGTAATGGCCTCTCGCTGGGTGTGGGTAGTTTCTTCAACACAATACTTCATTTTTCATTCTCCTTTTCTTTAGCGGCGTATCGCCGCGGTAGTTCTGGTGTGGTAAGGGATAGGGGCAGCTTGCAGGCAGGGATTATTCCCGCCTGCTGCCCGCATAGGTCTGCTGGACGGGATAGGCCTGACTGATACTGCCGCGCCGCAGTCGCAGCGCTCGCCGGGGTCAAGATTTGCGCCGCAGCGGGCGCAGATGCTGTAATAGCTCATTTCTGCGCCGCCGCCTGTTCCGCGCGGATTTTGGCAAGATAGAGCAGCGCCTTTGCCTTGTTTTCGTCCGTCATTCTCCCGTAGAGGGTTCGGATTTCGTTCTCAAGGCTCTTCAATTTTTCTTGGGGTATCATGATAAATCCTCCTGTTGATTTTTTGTCGGGAGGCCGGTATAATGACCGTACCGGCCTCCCTTGCGGTGGTTGGTGGTTATGGCTCTCTGCGCTTTGCTTTGGACGGCTTGGGCGCAGGGGGCTTTTCTATTGCCTCTATCAAGGCCATGAACCAGCCTGCAAGCTGTATCGCTCCGGCGATAGCTACGATGGTCTCCATCATGCAATGCAGAAGCGGCGCACGGTAGTTTCACGGGTAAATGCCGCAGCGACATCAGGCAGAGCCTTGCGCAGCGCGCCTGTGTCGATTCTCGCGCTCGTGACAGCCTTCCACGTGATTTTGTATTCGCCAGCCTGAACGCTCTCAGCGTCGCCCATAGCGGCCTTGAGCGCGTCCTTGATGGCCTCGGCCTCGGCGGTCGCCTCGTCAATGAGGGCTTGCAGCTGCCGCAGCTCACGGGCCTTATGTTCCATTTCGTTGATGCTCATGTTTGTTTCCTCCTTGTAATTTCTGGGTGAGATCGGCGGCTGGCGGCTCTGAGTATCTATCCCTTTGGGAGTTTCTATCAATCTTCTCCGTTCCAGCTCTTACGGTGTCGCGTTGGCTTTCGACCTTCGCTCGATCTCTTGTCCCTTGCTGTAATTACAATATACACGATTATTCGCCCATTGTCCATTGACGATATGAACGAAAATGCGTGTTTACAGTCGTGCGAAGTGTACATTGAATTTCGTGCATATATTTGTTATGATAGTCACGAAAGAGGTGATTCTTATGCCAATCAAGTATAAACTTGATATTCTTGATGCTCTGAAAAGCAAGGGATTCAGTACATATCGAATCCGTAAAGACAAGCTGCTTGCAGAAAGCACGGTTCAAGCATTCCGTCGCGGTGAGTTGGTTTCCCTTGACAATATTGCTCGTGTTTGCGAGATGCTGAACTGTCAGCCGGGGGATATCCTCGAGTACGAGGAGGAGTAAGCCGCGATCCACTACTCACAAAATCCAATTTTGGATTGTCTATGCCGGAGCAGTTCCGCCGTATGGCGGGGCTGCTTTTTTGTCACGTCCCGACATCGCCATCACCTCCAAAACTGCTGCAGCTTGCGGCTCACCTCAGGTCGCCGCAGCAGGCGAAGCGCTCTGCTCTTCGCTGTACGGTCAACCCTCTGCCCCTGCCAGTAATAAGCAATCACAGCTTGACGCTCCGGTTCCGGCAGCGAGACAACTGCGCGGCGTACTGCGGTAATAAGCTCGTCTTGCTCAGTGCCGCAAAGTACCGCTTGCGCCGCTGGGTCTGGGAGTATGTCCGCGAGCGGGGACGGGGTACTCCCGTCCTTGCTGGTACCCTCGGCAGGAGCATCGAGCGATACCGCAGTGTTGAGCGGGTCAAGGGCGTTGCGCTTGCTGCGCTGCCGGTACAGCTCGGAAAAGGCGCTTTTTAGCTGCAGCTCATAGGCGCCGACGAATCCTCCGCGCTCTGGCTCCCAAAGCTCCACGGCCTTGGCGAGCGCGACAAATGCCGTTTGCTTGAGGTCATCAAGCGTAACGCCGTAGCGCCCTTGGAACGCCTTGTTCCAGCGATTGGCACGCTTCAGCGCGTAACGCTCAACCGCCGCCCAGAGGGCCAAGATGTCCGCGTTACCGGCCTGTACCGCCGCCGCGATCTCGTTTGTCTGCGTGCTTTGCACGACAAGTGGTTTTCCTTGCATCGCTGTACCTCCTGTGGTAAGATCAAAATTGACAATTCGAACTCACCACAAGAGCGGTCCTCCCCAAATCGGGGAGGGCTTTTTTAATTATCGATAAGCAATGCACCGGTGTCGCTCAGATCCTCTATGATTTCGGAGTTGGTAATACCCATCGCACGCACCTCACGGTCACCGTTGCTCAGCTCGACAAGCGCAAGGCAGGTGACATGGCGGGCTTTTCCACCATCCTCATAGACGTACTCAAGATGTGCAGGGGCGGGAATGATCTGGAGGATTTTATCTTCGTTCATGGCTGTTGTCCTTTCTACTCATATCATAGGCTTAAAGCCTGAAATGTTTATTCATCGCCCGTTCAAACCTGTCTCGGTCATCAGCAGGCAAAAGCGGAATTACACGGTGCTGCATCTCGTCACGCTGGCGATAACGCTCGCGCTTTCGGCGTGCGGGCTTGGTTGCCGCTAAGATGTTGGCTGCGGTCTCGAAATTCATGCCATTACCCGCCCTGTACCCTTGTAGAAGTTTGCGTCAAGGTGTCCGGTCGCGCCGCGACGGTTCTTGTCAAGCCAAAGTTCCAATAGCGATGGCGATTCCATGCGGTCGCCCGTCTCGCACGGCGGATTATGCAGCAGCGTCACCGTATCGGCGTCCTGCTCGATAGCACCGCTTTCCCTGAGATTCGCCATCGTGGCCCGGAAGCTGCCGGAGCGGTCAGAAGCCGCCGCACGGTTGAGTTGGCACAAGCACAGCACGGGGATATTTAACCTCATCGCGAGTAGCTTCAAGGCCCTGCTGTTCCTTGTGGTCGCCTCGTAGAGCGAGAGCCGGGCTTCCGGCGGCTCAAGCAGCCCGAGGTGGTCGAGGATCAGCAGCCCCGGCTTTTCGCGGTAAGCCAATGCCTCCACTTGCCTGACGTTCATGCCAGAACGTTGATTGAACACGAGCGGCAACGCGGAGAGCGCTGTCGTCCCCTTGGCAAAGCGCGTGTACTCGTTGTCCGTAAGCCTGCCGCCGAACATGAGCCGCGCCGATGACAGTCCCCCGATGTTTCCAACAAGGCGAGCGGAACAATCCTCTCCGCTCATTTCAAGTGAACAGTAGCAAACCTTTACACCGCTTCTTGCCGCGTTGAGCGCGATCTGCAATGCGAGCGCTGATTTTCCGACCGCCGGTCTTGCACCGATGACGTGAAAGCCGCCGTTGATGAGGCCGCCGCCGAGCAGTTTATCGAATCTCAGAAGGCCCGAGGCCACACAAGGCACTCTGCCGCCGACCTGCTCAGAAACGCGGTATCCGAGCTGTGTGAGCGCCGCCGAAAGCGTTTGCGAATCGCCGCGTGTGTTTTCTTCGGCAAGCCGCTGCAAAGCCTCCTGTGCGCGTCCAAGCGCGTCTGTAGGGTCATGCTCGGCGGTTATCAGCTCTCCGCCGATCTTTCGCAGGGAACGTGCGAGCGCAGCCTCTTTGACTGCTGTTATGTAAGCATCGAGATTCGCGGTGGTCGGTGTCGTGTCCATCAGTCCTGTAAGCAGCTTGTCCGTCACGTCGGTGCAATTGCGTCCCGCTTCCGCTCGGATGGTCAGCGCATCAAAGCCGCCGTTCTCCTCGTACTGCCGACGCATCGCCCTGAAGACCTCTTGCAGCGGCAGGGAAGAAAACACATTATCGGGAAGCTCTGCCGCCGCAGAAAACAACGACGGATCGATCAGCAGCGAACCGAGTACGCCGTACTCATTCAAAATTGAGTCCATGCGTCACCTCCATGTGTCCGTAACCGCGTCGTACTGCCGGGGTGGTGGTACAGCTTGTCCCGCATTATTTTGACGCTCCCACGTTCTGACTGCCGCTTTCCAGTCGACGATTGGCTTTCCCTTCCCTTGCTTCCAGCCGTTCGCCGAGTAGTAATCGAAAAAGCGTTCCGCGTCAACAGTGTTCTTCCGTCCGGTGCAGTATGCCTTAATCTCATCGACCGTTGGGGGAATAAAACGAGGTCGTGGCGTTTTACCGGATACATCTACAGTTCCAGTTCCAGTTTCAGTTTCAGTTTCAGTGCTTTTGATATTTTCTAACCTATGGTTTTTTGCTTCAAAACCACAGGTTTCCTGTTTTGCCTTTTGGGGTGGGCGACCGCCTTTAAGCCCATTCTCTCGTTTTGCCTTATTTGCATCAATGCTTGGTCTTGCGACGGTGAACACAGCGCGAGGCAGTGCTCCTGATAGATTTGGCTCTACACCGTAAAGTGCATAGTCGCAGATTGCCAGCAGTGTCTCAAGTTGCTCCTGCTCATCCATCTCCCTGATTGCATCACGGAACGACCTATAAAAGACAAATGAGTCGAGTACACAATCACTCATGATACCCCCCTCACTTCCCCGCACCAGCCTGCGCCGCGATCCAATCCTCCAGCCCCTTGCGGGAGATAAGCACGCGACGCCCAACGTGCACCGCCGGGAATCCTTGTGTTTTGGCCAGCTCGTAGATCGTGATGGTACACAACCCCGTAAGGTCTGCCGCCTCCTGTGCAGTCAGCAATAATTTACTTTCCATCTTTAACTCCTTTCGCCTTTTTATATTTTTGCCGCATCATATAAGGCAAACAACCTTTGGGCGCGTTCCGGTTAGTTGCGTCTCTCGCCCGTTGCCTCTTGACAGCCGGAGTATATCATCCTATAATAGAATTGTAAATTACTTACAAATTCTTTTTCGGAGATTTTAAAGCAATGAACGAAATTATAAATTCCAGCAGACGTAAACGCGAGTATAAAAGTAGTCGTGCCAAACTCATCAGTAAGGAAATCGGGCAAAGAATAAAAATGGCAAGAGAAGCCATAGGCCTCACTCGCCAGCAGGTTGCAGACACCATACAAGACCACAGCGGCGAGCCTTTTTCAATAGATGTGCTAAAGCAATGGGAACTTGGTCAAAACCGTATTCGTGTGGATCTGATACCCTTGCTCTGCGAGATTCTTCATATTGATACAGGCTATTTGTTTGGAGAATATCCGCAGTTTACACGGCAGCTCTGCGATGTACAGACTGCTACCGGACTATCCAAGAATGTTGCTGCTCGGCTCATCGGGCGCTCATACTGTGATGGAGATAGTGAGTGGCCAGATGGTGTTCCGAAGGATTCTATTATTCTTACAGAAGAATCTGAATCCTTAAACATCTTGTTTGAAACATCATCTTTCACGAAATTGCTTGCCAGGGCACGGGAGTGCCGGCAGTTGTGGAGATTTCCGACAGTGGCCGAAAGTGTATCTCAGGCTATGGACTATATTTTGCCGTACATAGCGCCAAAAACGCAGCAGTCTACCGCACAGAAGGTAAATTTAGACTCAGAAGAATTAAGTGATTACTTCAAGAGAATAAGTCGAAAGCAGAAAAGTTTTTTTGATGATTTGGCTGAAGAGTCAAAACGTGAAAAGCGAGACATGGCAATATTCAATTTTCAACGAGCGGCTACACAAGTCGCCGAAGAACTTATTGAATTACGGGAGGTAGAACTAAATGCCGAGGAAATCTAACACCCGCGCCGCGTCGGGCGCAGGCAGCATCCGGCAGCGGCCTGACGGTCGATGGGAAGCCCGTGTGACCGTCGGCAATGACCCCGGCACGGGAAAGCCAATCCGCCGCAGCATCTACGGTGAGACGCAAGCCGCCGTGCGCAAGCAGATGACGGCCATTCTCCGTGAGATCGATCGCGGTACATATCTGACACCACAAAAAACGACAGTCGCACAATGGCTTGATGAATGGCTCGACACCTTTGCCGCCAATAAGATCAAGCCGACGACATATCTTCACTATCAGGCCTGTATCAAGAATTACATCAAGCCTCAGATCGGCGCTATCGAGCTGCAAGCTCTGCGCGGCGCGCACGTCCAGAAGGTTTATAACGCCATGACCAAGAAGGGTCTGAGCGGGAAGACCGTCAAGAACTGCGCTGCCGTACTGCATAAGGCGCTCTCTGTTGCATTGAAACAGGGAATCATTGTAAGTAACCCCTGCGATGCCGCAGAGCAGCCGAAGGTGGTACAGCGCGAAATAGCGCCGCTGCGTGATGAGGATATTCCAAAGTTCCTTGAATCAATCGAGGACAGTCCTTATCGAAACGCGCTTGCCGTCTGCCTGCTTGCCGGTCTTCGTGAGGGAGAATTGCTCGGTCTCCCGTGGTCGCAGGTTGATTTTGAGAAAGGTCGTATCACCGTCAGTCAGCAGCTCCAACGTGAGAAGAAAAAGAACGGCGCTTATTATATTGCCGACACTACCAAGAGTGGCAAGCCTCGCACCATTGAGCCACCTGCGATCTGCTTTGAATATCTTCGGGATGAAAAGCGCCGCCAGACGAAAAATCAGCTCAAGGCCGGTGAGCTGTGGAACAATCCCGATAACCTCGTTTTTACGGACGAGATAGGAACACATCTCGCCATTCATACCTTTTACAAGTATTTTAAGAAAATTGCCGCCAGCATCGGACGCCCGGACGCGCGTGTGCATGATCTGCGCCACACCGCAGCCACGGTGATGATCGCCAGCGGCGCGGACATTAAAAGCGTGCAGGACTTCATGGGACACGCTACCGCAAGTTTCACATTGAACGTCTACGCCCACACATCAGAACAGATGATGAAGGACACCGCAGCAAGAACGCAGTCATATTATGAAAAGCTGAAAAAGGCATAAAAGAAAGCTCCACCGGTCAGCCAGCCGGTGGAGCTTCTTTCCGCAGTTTTTAGGGGTAAAAAATCCAATTGGGGTAAACTTAGGGGTAAAGGCATTTTCTGAAATGCAAGAATTGAACTTTTCTTAGCAAAACAATACAATATAAGAGAAAAAGCAAGGGAAAACGCAATGTTTTCTCTTGCTTTTCTTGGCGCGGAAGAGAGGATTTGAACCTCCGCGACGCTTTTTACACGTCCTACTCCCTTAGCAGGGGAGCCCCTTCGGCCTCTTGGGTACTTCCGCAGGTCGATGGTGTTTTTTCAGTTGGCGGAGAGAGTGGGATTCGAACCCACGGATGCTTTCACATCGCCGGTTTTCAAGACCGGTGCCTTCAACCGCTCGGCCATCTCTCCGGATCATGAGTTCGCGTCTTCTCCCAAACGCAGGTATAATATTACCACATCCGATAGGGGTTTGTCAACCGGAATTACACTCTTTTTAGTGGAAAAGCGATTTTTTGTAAAAAACGGCGCTCGACCGGTTCAATCGAGCGCCGTTCTCTTTCGTCCGTCAGAAAGTGAGCCTTACGCCTTGCACAGCTCGTCCGCCAGCTGGGCGACGGTCTTGTGCAGCAAGGGATGGCGCTTGCTCGGGGCGATCTCCCTGAGCGGCAGCAGGACAAAGTCCCTCATGTGCATCTCAACATGGGGGATGATGAGGTCCGCATCGTCCATCACAAGGTCGTCGTAGAGCAGGATATCAAGATCCAGCGTGCGCGGGCCCCAGTGGACAAGGCGCTCGCGGTGCGCCTCCTGCTCGATATCGTGCAGGCGATCGAGCAGCTCGTGCGGCGGCAGGAAGGTCTTGATCTCCAGACAGGCGTTGAGAAAATCGTCCTGCTCCACCCCGCCGTAGGGCGCGGTCTTAAGATAGGAGGACACCTTCTCGACCTTGCAGCCGTGCAGCTGATCGAGCGCGCGCACCGCGCCGTCGAGATACGCCTTCTTGTCCCCAAGGTTCGAGCCGAGGGCGATGTAGGCGGTGTGCCAGAAGCGCGTGATCTTCACCGACACGGTCTTCACGGGAAGACCCACGGGCGCCCACGGCTTCTTGAGCTCCAGCGTCAGCCCCTTCACGAGCGGATAGTGGAGGAGGACTTCCTCCGCCATGTGCTCCGCCGCCGTCTCGATGAGCTGGAAGGTGTGGTCGTGCATATAGTCGGTGAGGAAGGCGCTGACCTCTCCGTAGTGGACGGACTTTTCAAGGCAGTCCGCGATTCCCGCCGGGCGGGTATCCACATAGAGGACAAGGGAGATGACAAACTTCTGCCCCAGACGGTTTTCCTCGGGAAACACGCCGTGGCGGGCAAAGACCTCCAGATCCTCTACATGGATCTCATCGTAAGGAAGCGTCGTCATATCAGCCGTTCCTTCCGTCGCGCAGGATGGCCTGCGTCATGCGGATCGCGCGCAGGTTTTCCTTCACGTCATGGACGCGGACGAAGGCCGCGCCCTTGAGCACGCCCATCACGGTGGTCACCATCGTGCCCTCCACGCGCTGATCGGTGGGCAGATCCAGCGCCTGACCGATGCAGGACTTGCGGGAGGTCGCCAGCAGCACGGGATAACCCATGTCGCACAGGCACTCTAAGTGATGGATGATGGTGAGATTGTGCTCGTAGTTCTTGCCGAAGCCCACACCGGGGTCAAGGATGATCTGGTCGTCGGCGATGCCGGCCTCCCTGGCGATGGCAAGGCAGCCGCGCATATCCTCGCAGAATTCATCGAGGAAGTTGTTGTATTCCGCCTTCTCGCGGTTGTGCATCAGGCAGCAGGGGACCTTGTACTGCGCGATGAGGTCCGCCACCTTGCGGTCGTACTTGAGACCCCAGACGTCGTTGACGAGGTCGGCGCCCGCCTTGAGCGCCTCCGCCACCACGGGGCTTTTGTAGCTGTCGATGGAAACGGGGACGTCGAATTCCTTCTTGATCATCTCGATGACGGGAACGACACGGTCGATCTCCTCCTGTACGCTGATCTGCACATGGCCGGGACGGGTGGACTCGCCGCCCACGTCCACAATGGCCGCGCCCTCGGCGATCATATCGGCCGTGTGGCGGCGGGCATCGTCCAGATTGTTCCAGCGTCCGCCGTCGGAGAAGGAGTCAGGGGTCACATTCAGAATACCCATAATGGAGCAGTCGTGCTCCACATCAAAAAAGCGATTGCCAATTTTCATCATCGTAAACGGCTCCTTATGCTCGTATTGTCATATTTTTCTTTTCTCGGCTCCAGTTGCATTCCGGCTCCGCCGCGCAGAAAAGGCACGCGCGCGAGGCCTTGTCCGCCCGGTAGAGCAGCGCCGCCAAGCCGTCCCGCGCCCGGTCTCCCCCGCCCCGGTGCTGCAGGATCGCCTGTGCGACCGCTTCGCGCTCCGCGATCGAAAAGCCGCAGTCCGCCATAATGATCTCCGCAAGCTGCGCGCCGGCCTCGTCGTGGGGGATGTCCTTCGTGTACTGGAGGTGGCGGCCGATGTCGTGCAGCAGGGCGGCGGCGTAGATGAGTTCTTTCTCTACGCCAAGGCCGCGCTCAAGGTTTTCAATGTAGGCAAGCCGCGCCACATCCAGAAAATGGGCGCGGTCGTGGCGGCAGAACACGCGGTCACGCTCAAGGCGGGCGATCTCATCCACGCTTTCCCGCCACAGCTTGTGGCGGCAGATGGCGTTGACGCGCTCCATCTCAGCAGTGCTCCAGCATCCGGTAGAAGTCGGTGCGCAGGCGCTCGTCGTCATCGAACACGCCGCGCGTCACGACCGTCACGGTCTTCGCGCCCTGCTTTTTGATGCCGCGCATGGTCATGCACATATGCTCGGCCTGCACGAGCACCATCACGCCCTTGGGCTTGAGCTCATCCATAAAAGCGTCGGCGATCTGGGCGGTGAGACGCTCCTGCAGCTGGAAGCGCTTGGCAAACACCTCCACCGTCCGCGCTATCTTGCTCAGGCCCACCACTTCCCCGTTGGGGATGTAGGCGATGGCCGCCGTGCCGTAGAAGGGCAGCATATGGTGCTCGCAGAAGGAGTAGAAATGAATGTCCTTTTCCAGCACCATGTCGTTGTTGTCCACGTGGAAGCGCTTTTGCAGGTGGGTCGCCGCCGAGTCGGTATAGCCGCCGGCCAGCTCCTCATACATCCGCGCGATGCGGTCAGGGGTCTCCAGCAGACCCTCACGGTTGATATCCTCGCCGATCCCGCTGAGGATCAGGCGAACGCCTTCTTTGATCTTTTCCGAATCCATGCTCTGCCCCTCACCTTTCATTCACTGCGTCCGCGGCCTCGCCCAAAAAGGACAGAGAGCCGAAGACGATCACTGCATCTTCTTTTCCGGCCATTGCAAGCGCCTTTTCGACGCCGTGGGCCACACTGTCGGCCCACTCAACGCTCGGGTTCACCTTTCCCACTGCCTCTGCCAGCTCGCGGGCAGGCATGGCGCGGGGATTGCCGGGGGTCTCCACGGTGATGATGTGCTTTGCAAGGGGCGCGGTCAGGTCGATGACCTGCGCATAGTCCTTGTCCTTGAACATCCCCATGACGAAGTAGAGCGTCTTTCCGGGGAAGCAGCGCTCCAGAGAGTCCTTCAGCTCGCGGGCCGCGGCGGGGTTGTGCGCCCCGTCGATGATGACTGTGGGGTCGCGGCGCAGCGTGGTGAAGCGGCCGCGCCAGACGGTGTGCGCCATTCCCTCACGCACCTGCTGATCGGAGAGCGCGTAGCCGAGCTTTCGCAGCGTCTCCACGCCCTCGAGCGCGAGGGCGGCATTTTTGATCTGATAGCTGCCCGCAAGCGAGATGGCGACATTCTCCCACGCTTTATAGGAGAAGGTCTGCCCCTCCGTGCCGCAGCGCACGTCGCTGATCTTGCTCTCGTCCACCGCTTGCAGCGCGCAGTGCTGCTCTTTGCAGGTATCCTCGATGACCTGCATGGCCTCGCGCTCCTGCTGGGCGGAAACGACCATGGTCTCCGGCTTGATGATGCCGGCCTTCTGCGCGGCGATCTTCGCGAGCGTATCGCCCAGAAGGTCGGTGTGGTCCATGCTGATGGAAGCGATGACCTCCATCACGGTGGTGGTGATGACGTTGGTGGCGTCCAGAAGGCCGCCGCAGCCCACTTCCAGCGTCACGATGTCGCAGCGCTTTTCCTTGAAATAGAGGAACGCCAGCGCGGTCTCCATCTCAAAGGCGGTGGGGCTGGGAAGGCCCGCCTTCTGCATCTCCTCAGCGGCGGCGGCAATGGCCGTCACATGGCGGGCGAGGGACTCCTTTTCGATGTATTCCCCGTCCACTTGAATGCGCTCCCGGTAGGAAAACAGCGTGGGAGAGATGTAACGACCGGTACGGTAGCCCGCACCGGTCAGGATCGTGGAAAGATACGCCAGAACCGATCCTTTTCCGTTGGTACCGGAAATGTGGATGAACTTCAAGTCGTTCTGAGGATCGCCCAGACGACGCAGCAGTTCTCTCATGCTCTCCAAGCCAAGCACACTTCCGTATTTGGAAACTTCGTCCAAATATACTCTTGCTTCTATGTAATTCATACTGCTCCTTACCAGAGACGGTCGGCCGTCTCCGAATGTAGTCGGGATGTATTATATTCCCGCTGCCGGATTCCTGCAATCATTTCCTGCATTTTTCCACCGTTTATTTTTAAGAATATCATCGAATTCGGATAAAAAAAGCCGAATCTGCAAGATTTCGTGCAGATTCGGCTGCTTTAGAATGTAAAGAGTGCTCCTTCCCGCCGCATTTGCAGGAAAAAAGGCGAAGCAGAACGCGCTGCCATGCGCGCTTTTCAGCGGTAATTTCTGAGCAGCCGCTTGTAGAAATCGACCGCCAGATGGAGCTTATCGACGCTGATGTTCTCATTCTCCCCGTGCACCGAGGCATACTGCTGCTTGTCGATGTCGATGGGGGCAAAGCGGATCACCGCGTCGGAAAGGTTCGAAAAATGCCTTGCGTCCGTGCCCGCAGGAAGGATGAACGGCGCTGCCGCGGCATAGGGGAAGCTTTCCTCCACGGTCTTTTTGATGTAGCGGTAGCCGCCGCTTTCAAGGGACGCCGGGCGGTAATACTCGTTGTCCTCGTCGCGCACGGTGATCTCAACGGCGTGCTTCGCCGCGAGAGCGCGCAGGGTCTCAAGGTCCTTTGCAAAATCCGCGTCGTTGATGCAGCGCAGGAACGCTTCGCCCGTGCAGCTTCCTTCCTCGTCGGTCGAGAGCCTGCGGAAGGTGCAGCCCGTGCCCAGCATCTCCCCCGCCGCGGCGTTGAGCTTCGGCATGAGCTTGATGAGAAGAGCGGAGAAAAGATTCAGATGAGAAAAGACAAAGCCCATGGGAAAGCGCATATGCGGCGCCAGCGCCTCGAACATGCCCCGCACCTCGGGGTGGAGCCTGCGGAGGAAGGGCTTTTTCTCGTCGACCTCTGCAATGAACTCCGCCATGCGCATGACTGGCGTTTTGTGTCCGCCTGCGAGTCCCGCGTGGCCGGGGAGGTTCTTTGCGCTGAGCTGCGCGGTGCATCTTCCCTTTTCGTGCACGGCCATCATCGCGCATTTTCTGTCGATCCCCGCCATGGGCGCTTCGATCACCGCGCCGCCCTCGTCGATGATCCAGTCGAAGGTGATCTTCTTCTCGTTGAAGCAGTCGAGCGCGAGGCGCGCCCCGTTGCCGCCCGTCTCCTCGTTGTGGGAGGAAAAGAGATAGACGTTGACAGGAAATGCGAAGCCCTCTTCGAGCAGCTCCTCGATGGCGGTAAACTCCGCGAACAGCGGCGTCTTCGTGTCGACCGTTCCCCTGCCCCAGAGCTTTCCGTCCCGGATGGTGCCGCCGAAGGCCTTCTCCTGCCATGTCCCCTTCGCTTCGACCACGTCATGGTGGGACATCACCATAACGTTTCTGCACTCATCCTTGCCTTTTATTTTGTAGAGGTAGGCATCGTTGCCGAGGATCGTGCGCTCCGCCGCCTCCGTCATCCGGGGGAAGAGCGTCTCGATCACCCGCCGGAGCTTCAGAAATTCCTCCGCCTCGAATCCATCCTTTTTCGATACCGTCCGGCAGCGGATCATCTCAGCAAGGCGCTCGGCGTAGCGGAGATCGCGCTCCTCCAAAGAAATGTTCTTACTGTCCGTCACAGCGTTTCTCCTTCTTTCCCGCTTCCCGCGATCACCGAAAGAACTTCGCTCTCCCGGTAGCGCAGGAAGACAAAAATCGCGAGGATACAGAAAAGGCTCCCCGCCACAGCCGTCAGCTTAAGGCCGAGCACGCCGACATTTTCGCCTGCCGCCGCGCCCGTAACGATCAGCGAGGGCACGATCATAATGGCAAGGGAGTTGCCCATCTTCACGATGAAGCTCCTCGCCGCGCCGAAGATGCCCTCCTGGTTGACGCCGGTCGTCACGGTGTCGTACTGGATGATATCGGCCATCATCGCCCCCGGCAGCACGTTGAGCACGGCAAACGGGAAGGAGACGAAGAGCGCAAACACACAGGCGAGCACGAGTCGGTTCCCCGGGAGCTTATCGCTGAAGCAGATGACGATCTCCGCTGCGGAGAAGACCATGCAGCCGAGCAGGATGGGAAGCTTTTTGCCCCGCTTTTTTGCAAACCTGTTGACAAAGGGATACATCAGAAGCGAGCCTGCGATGGAGATCGCGAGGATCAGCACGGAATAGGTCTCCGCAAGGCCCATGAGCGACGTTACATAATACATGATGCAGGCCTGAAAAAAGGCCATGCCCGTATTTTCCAGCAGCTGGCCCAGCGTGACCAGCCGGAAATGCCTGTTGGAAAAGGCGTGCCTGAGCGATTCGCCCAGCGTCACATTCGGGATGATCGAATGAACATAGTCCTTTTCGCGGATGGTGTAGGCCGGAATCAGCAGCAGGATGATGCCGATAAACGTGTAGATGCCGAAGGTCATCCGCCACGCAGACAGCGTCTCCATGCCCGCGCCCTTGAACGCGCTGACGATCAGGGGGCTCACATAGCCGAGCGCGCTGCCCGTCACGAAGAAGAAGGAGCTCACGGTGTAGGCGTTCACGCGCATGGGGCCATCCTGAATGAGCTCGGGGATGAGCGCGTTGTGCGGGATCATGTAGAGTGTGAAGAAAAAGTAATAGCCCCACATGAAGGCGGCGATCCACACGGTGTTGAGGCCGCTCACGGCCTGGATCGGCACAAAGAAGATGAGCAGTGCGCAAAGCCCGAAGGGAATGGCCGCTTTTTTCATCATGGGAATTCTTCTGCCGTCTCTGTGCTTGCTCTTATCCGAGCCTGCCGCGATGAGCGGGTCGGTCACCGCGTCGATGATATGGCCGATGGCCTTGATCGTGCCGATGATCGTGAGAATGCCGAGCACGATCCGTCCCTGCGGGATAAGGTCAGGGATTCCCGATGCCTTGGACGGCTGGTAAAAATAAATGAGATAGTTGTTGAGCATGGTCGTAAAAAGGCCCACTGCAAACTGCGGCAGGCACAGTCTTACGATCAGGGAGTTGTCTACCGCTTTCATTGCTCCCCCTGCTTTTCGCTCGACTTAATGTAGCGCAGGGCGCAGACATCGTCGCCCTTGGCGATGGCCTTGGGCAGCTCCAGCCGCGCGTCAAAGCACTTGCCGATGCCGTGGTCGCCGCACATGGCGATGTCGCAGAGCCGCGCGATCTCCTCATCGCTGCATCCGGCCTTCTGCCATGCCTTCACGAGCGGGCAGTAGTGGAAGTCGAGATACAGGGTATCGTCCGTGCTCTCCACCACGTCCATTTCAAAGACCCAGCGCGCGGCCTTGGTGAAAAGCGTCTTTTTCAGTCCCTTGAGGCTCTTGGTACCGCCCTGCTTCACAAGATCCGTTCCCTGAGAAATGCCGCAGCGCGAGATTGCGGCCGAGGCAAAATCGGTGGGGTCGAGGCCTCGCTTCTCCGCCTCGTCGGTCAGGAGATAGAGCCAGAAGGCGCGGTGCTCCAAAAGCTCTCTGATTTTGACCACGAATGGGTTTTTGATCTTTGCTTCGTTGACGATTTTTGACATGATTCTCTTTCCCTCTCATCTTTCCTATCATTCTGCATTTGTGCATTAGGGAAATTATATCACACTTTGAGAGGTTTGTATCTACTTATTTTAATACCCGCACTGTTCCTGCAAGCAAAATAAATCTACAGATCGCTTTCTTCGTTCACGGGATAAGCGATGTGTCTTGTCAAAGCCCAAAAATGCGGTATAATGAGATCATCGCTTCCCCTGAAGCGGAGCGCACAGGAGGACTGTATATGATTTGTGAAATTTGCAGGGACGAGGCTTTTCTCGCCCAGAAAGCCGAAGCAGCCACGCCGGACGATCGCGGCGCAGCGCAGGACCTGCTCGACACGCTGCGCTTTCACAAAGCGGGCTGCGTCGGTATGGCGGCGAATATGATCGGCGCCAACAAGCGCATCATCGCTTTCGACTGCGAGGGCGGCGATATGCTGATGTTCAACCCCGTTATTGTCAAAAAATCCGGCCCCTACGAGGCCGAGGAAGGCTGCCTGTCGCTTGCCGGCACGCGGAAGACGAAGCGCTATCAAAGCATCAAGGTCCAGTGGCAGAACGAGGCCTTCCAGACCCGTCTCAAAACCTTCACCGGCTGGACGGCCGAGATCATCCAGCACGAGATCGACCACTGCGACGGCATCATCATCTGATACAGGAGGACGCGATGGTACTTTACTTTTCGGGAACCGGCAACAGCAAATACGTTGCCAAACGTATCGCGGACGCGCTTGGCGATACGCTTCTGAGCATGAACGAGCGCATCAAGGCGGGCGACGCCTCCGCCGTCGGCTGTGGGGAGCGGCTCGTCATCGTTACGCCCACCTACGCCTGGCGCATCCCGCGCATCGTGCGCGACTGGCTCTTAAAAACCGACTTTCCCGGCGCGAAACGGGCATGGTTTGTCATGACCTGCGGCAGCGAGATCGGCAACGCCGCCGGATTTAACCATGAACTCTGTCAAGCAAAAGGCCTTGCGTACGAAGGGACCGTGCAGATCATCATGCCGGAAAACTATATTGCCATGTTCAACGCGCCGCAGGCGGACGAAGCGCGGGCGATCGTCGCCAAGGCAGAGCCGGACATCAAGCGCGCCATCGCCGCTATCGCGGCAGATCAGGCCGTTGCCCCACCGCGCCGCAGTCTCATCGACCGCTTTATGAGCAGCGCCGTGAATCCGCTCTTCTACCCTCTCTTTGTGAAGTCAAGCGCCTTTACAGCGAACAGCAAATGCGTCGGCTGCGGTCAATGCGTCAGCCTCTGCCCGATGAACAACATCGCACTCAAGAACGGCAAGCCTTCCTGGGGCAAGGATTGCACCCATTGCATGGCCTGCATCTGCTATTGCCCCACAGAGGCCATTGAGTACGGCAAAAAGAGCCTCGGCAAGCCGAAGTATCATTTTGAGGCGCTGTAGACCTCCCCGCTCTTCAAATCCAAAATCCGACCCGTAAACAGACTCAGCCACCGCAGCCGCGAGGTCTGCGAGGACTGCAAGGTCCGCGCTCGTCAGGCAGCGGTGGCGAAATCTGTTTTTTTACTCGATAAGCGGAGAATAAAAAAGAAGACACTCGAATGAGTGTCTTCTTTTTGTGTTGGCGCTACCTATCTTCCCGGGCCGTCTCCAGCCAAGTATTGTGGGCAGAAGCGAGCTTAACTTCCGTGTTCGGGATGGGAACGGGTGGACCCTCGCCCTAATCAGCACCAACTGCTGTATTGCAACTGCTTTTGTACAGTAACAAACTTTTATGAATTTGTCAAGTCTTTAACCCCCGAAAAAGCATCGCTTTTTTGGGATGGTGACCCGTACCGGATTCGAACCGATGTTAACGGCGTGAGAGGCCGCTGTCTTAACCACTTGACCAACGGGCCATGCTTGCGTCGTGGGGTTCCCACTGGATGGTGCCCCCATCCAGTGGGATGGTACACCTTCAGGGACTCGAACCCTGGACACCCTGATTAAGAGTCAGGTGCTCTACCAGCTGAGCTAAAGGTGCATGTTCTTTCGCTCACGGCAGCCTATTAGGCTGTCTTTTTGACCGAACCTTGAAAACCGAACAATGTAAAACTCGAAGCTCCTTTACAAGGCCTTGCCTGCTTCATTCGTAGGT
>CAKTGM010000023.1 GCA_934561515.1 uncultured Oscillospiraceae bacterium
AGAGCTAGAGCTTTCCCCCTCCGATAAGAAGCGTGAAAGCGCGGTGTCCCAAGACATCGCGCTTTTTTCCTTGTCATCCCCTGCCTTTTGTGTTACGATATGCTTGAGAAAGAAAAAGGTGGGAGCATCATGGAAAATACCTTCAAAAGTTCCGTCTTCGGCGGCTTCAACCGCGACGACGTCATCCGTTATATCGAAAAAACCGCGCTCGAGAGCAAGCAGCAGATCGAGTCTCTCGAGCAGGAGAGCGACGGCCTTTGCCGCGAGAATGCAGACCTTCGCGCAAAGCTTGCCGAGGCCGAGCGCGAGCGCGACCAGCTCGCCGAAACCTCCGCCGCCGCGTCCGACGCGCAGGCTGCGCTCAAAAAGGGACTGACCGCCGCGCAGGAAACGATCACCGAGCTGCGCGCAAAGCTGGAGGATACCACGCGGAAGGCAGACTACGCGCAGAAGGAGCACGAGCGTCTGCGCGAGGCACAGAAGGCCGAGCACGAGCGCGAGATGCAAAAGGTGCTCTCCGAGCTTTCAGAGCTTCGCACGCAGGCCGAGGAATACGGGCGCGTGAAGGCGCACATCGCCGACATTGAGCTTTCCGCCCGCGAGCGGGCCGACGCGCTCGACGCCGCCACGCGCGCCAAACTGCAAGCGTACATCGCCTCCTGCACGAGCCAGTGCGCGCAGGTACTTGCAACGCTCGGCAATACCTGCGAGAGCGTTTCGACCGCGCTGCGTCACGCAGACGAGGCCGTGTCGCGCCTCCCCGGCGCATTCACCACGCTGGAAGGCCAGCTCGACGAGCTTAAAAAGTTCGAGCAGTAACAAAAAGCACAAAAGGAGTGCGTTCCCGATGGGAACGCACTCCTTCTTTATAATAAAGCTGCGTACCGGTCAAAAAGCGCTGTAAACTCTTCTAAACGGTCTCGCAGATCGTCGGGCGCCGCGGTGCGGAAATAGAGCGTCGCTCCCCCGCGCCGCAGGATGAGAAACTGCGTATCGCCGGAGGTATTTTTCGCGTAGTACGCCTCGTCAAAGCCGTCGAGCTTCAATTCCCGCGCATCGCTTCCCATGAAATAGCCCCGCAGTTCCTGCGTCAAGGGCTCTGCCAGCGCGGAAATACGCGGGGCGTAAAAGTCCACCTCTGTGCTGTACTGCCACCAGTCGTCGATCTTTCCGGCATAGGGCGTTTCGCCGACGGAGCACACGTGCCCGCCGAGCGGCGTGGAAAAATCGCGCACATCGCACCAGTCGTAGGCCCTGCCGCCAAGCTCCTCCGCACGGAGATAGGGCAGCGGCGGCTCGTCATACTCATCGCCGTAAGGCGAGCCGCTCCCCACAGAGATGAGCAGCATGATCGGCAGCACGCTCATCACGATGCCGAACAGCCGGTCCAGCCTCGCCCAGCGGTTGCGCCGCATCTTCTCCGTGCGCTCGCAGTCCTCCATCGCACGCTTGAGCGCGCGCATCTCCCGCCGCTCCTGCGCGTCGCTGAGCAGGGCGAGAACGCCGCCGAGGAACAATGCGGCGATCTGAAGCGCCGTGTTCTTCGCCATCGTGAGCAGCGACAGGACCGGCAGCTCCGGCAGACACACAGCGATGTAAATGATCGCGGCGAACGACACAAGCGAGACCAGCGGCAGAAAATAGCTGCTGCGCATCTTTTTGCGCAGCCGCCGGTAGGCATAGCTATCCGTGCAGGGGCGCGGCGAGGGCGCACGCGCGGTCTTTTCGCCGCGCCAGATATAAAAGATGCCGTCCTGCGTCCGGCAGACATAGTCCCAGCCCATCTGCGCGCGTGCTTCGCGCGTCCGCTCGTCTGGGTCGTCATCGTCCAGCGCGGGCTCGAGATGATAGCGGCAGTCGCGCGGCTCACCGCGCGTAAAGTCGCTGCCGCGCAGCAGGAATTCCCCCTCCGCCGCGCGCTCGGAAAGCCATTGCTCGATGCCGCGCGGATCGTAGGCGCTGACCTTGAAGCGAATGCTCCTGGTCTTTGCTTCCGTTTCCCCATCCGGCGTGTTTGCTGCATCGTTCGTACAGGCAGTTTCCTCCGCCGCCCGGCGGCTCAGCTCGTGCAGTCTCTCGTCCATTTGCGTCCACTCCCCTCTTTTTCTCTATGCAGAGTATAGGGGAGCGCGCGGATTTTTTCAAGCAAGTTCAGCGAGCATCGCAAAAAGTTGCGCGCAAGTTTATTGTTACGCCGCAAAAAAGGCAGGAAGTTCCTGCCTTTTTTCGCTTCAGAGCAGAATCGGCTGAATTTGGCGACCCTCCATTGCCGCCTCGAGCGTCGGCATGATCTTGCGGAAATCCGCGATGAGCGACGTGGGCTTCGCCTCGGCGTTGTCCTGCCCGAAGGGGACAAAGTAGTAGTTCTTTCGGTTCAGGAGCGCGGCGATATTCGCGGCGCTCGCGGAAAGGCCGTCGTTCGTCGCCAGCGCGAGCACCACGGGCTTTCCGTTTCGCAGGTGCCCCTTCGCCGCCATCGTCACCGGCCCGTCCGTGATGCCGTGGGCAAGCTTTGCGAGCGTGTTGCCCGTGCAGGGCGCGATGACGAGCGCCTCCATCGCCCCCTGCGGGCCGAGGGGCTCAGCCTCCACGATATTCCGCACGGCACGGCGTCCCGCGATGCCCTCCACGCGCGCGGCAAAGTCCTCTGCCGTGCCAAAGCGGGTCGAATACTTCGCCGCGTTTTCCGACAAAATCGGCACGAGCTCGTGCTCGCGCGCAATGTCCTCGTAAATTTTCAGCAGCTCGGGATGGTTGCAGAACGAGCCGCAAAAGGCAAATCCGATCTTCATGCATCCTCCTCCATGAGTCGACATAAGGTTTTTTTGATGGCGTGCGCCGCCGTCTCCGGCGCGGCGATGCCCGGCAGTCCCGGCGCGCGCAGATAGGAAAGGCGCAGCCTTTCCACCGCGTCCAGATCAAAGCCGCTCGCGCCCGCAAGCTCGATGAGCAGACAGTCGCGCGGAAGCTCTGAAAGAAGCGCTTCGTCCAGCACCGGATGCGGCACGGTGTTGAAGACCACGCGGAACGCCCCCAGCGTGCCGGAAAGCCGGTTTGTGTGCAGCGGCGCGTAGCCGAAGGCGTCGATCCACGCAAGGTCCGAGAGCTTGCGCGCGCTGACGCTCACCTTCGCCCCCAGCGCGTGCAGATCGTGGGCAAGGAGCTTCCCGACGCGGCCAAAGCCCACGACAAGGCAGGGCGTGCCGTGCAGTGTAACGCTTGTATGCTTCATTGCCGTTTCGATCGCCCCCTCCGCCGTCGGGACGGCGTTGCGCACGCTCAGCTCCTCTGCGGCAAAGTAGTCCGTGATGCGCAGCTCCAGCGCATCCGCGAGCGCCATCGCCTCCCCGCTCACGTTTCCGGCAAAGATCCGATGCTCCGGCCGCAGCGCGCGAAAAAGGCGCTCGGTCGTCATCTCCGTGCCGTTTAAGTAACCGTTTTTCTCCATCGGCAGCGGCAGGACGATGCACTCCGCCCGCAGCGCATCGCACAGCGCCTGTGGGTTCGGCGCGCCCGGAAGCTCCCACGAGCAGACCTCGTGCCCCTCCGCCGCCATCATCTGCGCGAGCAGGCGCATCCGCTGATCGCCGCCCAAAAATGCCATCGTTCGTTCCATCTCATTCCCCCTTTTCCATAAAGTCTATGCGCGGCGCCGCCGCACCATGCGCTCGCTCATTCTCGCGCACCTTCACTGCGATCCCGCCGCGGCAAACGTCATGTGATGCAGAAAAGGACGCCGCAGGGTTTATCCTGCGGCGTCCTTTTCTGTTTTCTTACTCCTTTGGGAGCAGGATGCGGATGGTCGCGCCCTTGCCCTCCTCGCTTTGCAGCTCGACCGTGCCGTGGTGATACTGCACGGCGTGCTTGACGATGGAAAGGCCAAGGCCCGTGCCGCCGCTCGCCTTCGAGTGGCTCTTATCCACGCGGTAGAAGCGCTCGAAGATGCGCCCCTGATGCTCGGGCGCAATGCCGATGCCCGTATCGGCGACGGAGACGACCGCCTTGCCGTCCTCCGTCCCCACGCGCACCGAAACGCTGCCGCCCTCGACATTGTACTTTACACCGTTGTCGCAGAGGTTATAGATCACCTCGTACAACAGCCGGCGCACGCCGCTCACGCAGGTGCTCTCGCCCGTGACGGAGAGCGTCACGTTCTTCTGCTCCGCCGCAGATGCGAGATCGTCCGCCGCCTCCTGCGAGAGCGTCAGCAGATCGACCGTCTCGCGCGGCATTTCGTCGCCCTCGTCGAGCTGGGAGAGGCGGATGATGTCGCCGATGAGCGTGACGAGGCGCTGCGCCTCCTTGCGGATGTGGCCGACAAAGCGCGGTACGTCGTCCGGCTGCACCATGCCGTTTTCGAGCAGCTCCGCGCTGCCGATGATGCCTTGCAGCGGCGTTTTCAGCTCGTGCGACACGTTCGCCGTGAATTCGCGGCGGTTCTGTTCCGCCGTTTCGCGCTCGGTGATGTCAAAGGCCAGCAGCACCGCGCCCACCGCCGCCGTGCCGGAGAGGATGCGGCTCACGTCAAACTGCCAGACGCGGCCGCCGCGCTCGGCGCGGGCTTCGCCGTGCCCCTGCGCCATCGCATCGGCGATGGCAAGGCGGATGTCGTGGCTGCGGTCGAGTGCGAGAAAATCCTGACCGATGCAGCGCTCGTCCGCGTCAAAAAGCCTGCACGCGGCGGGGTTGATGCTCAGCACGCGCTCTTTTTCGTCGAGTAGGACGAGACCCTCGCGCATACTGCCGGTGATCTGTGAAAACTCGGTCCGCTGCTGCTCCAGCTCGCGCATCTGCTCGTCGATCTGCCGATGCTGGTGGCTGATGCGCCCGAGCAGCGGGGAAAGCTCCTCGTAGGCGTCGTTTTCCAGCGGGTGCTCAAGGTCCAGCTCGTTGAGCGGGCGCACGATGCGGCGCGAAAGCCGCCGTGCCAGCACCGCCGACAAGATGAGCGCCACAATGACGACGATCAGGATGGGCTGCACCATGCCGATGAGCAGCACGCCCGCCGTTGCGCGGCTGACGGAAATGCGCAGCACGCTGCCGTCCGTGAGCCTGCGCGCGCAGTACATCGTCTTTTGCAGGATCGTGGAGGAATAGCGCGTGCTCTCGCCCTCGCCGCTTACAAGCGCCTCGCGCACCTCCTCGCGGTCGGCGTGGCTTTCAAGGCTCTCCGCGCCGGTCACGGTGTCGTAGAGCACCGTGCCGTCGGGCGAGATCCACGTCAGGCGGTAGCGCTCGGAGGAAATGCTTGAAAGATAGTCCTCCCCGCCGCGCTCCACGGCGACGGAGGCGAGCTCCAGCTCATCGCGCAGCTGCTTTTCCTCCACGCTGCCAAAATACTCGTAGAGGCAGCCCATGATGAAAAGAAGGCTTGCAAGCAGCACCGCACCGGCAACGAGCAGGATGGAATGAAAGATCTTTTTTGTCATGCCCTTCCCTCCATGCGGTATCCAACGCCGCGCACCGTTTCGATCCTTTCACCGTAGTGACCGAGCTTCTGGCGCAGGGTGCGGATGTGCATATCCACCGTGCGGGTCTCGCCGCAGTAGTCGGTGCCCCACACGTCCGCCATGAGCTGATCGCGCGAAAACGCCGTGCCCGGATGGGAGAGAAAGAGCCGCAGCAGTTCAAATTCCTTGAAGGTGAGCGCGACGCGCTCGCCGTCCACCGTGACGGTGTGCTCCGTCTCGTCGAGCACCAAACCATCGGAGCGGAGCTGCTCGGCACTCTTCGTCCCGCAGCGGCGCAGCACGGCCTTGACGCAGGAGACAAGCTCCATCACGCCGAAGGGCTTGACGAGATAGTAGTCCGCGCCGAGATCAAGCCCGCGGATGCGGTCATATTCCGCGCCCTTGGCCGTGGCCATGACGATGGGGATATCGGAAAGCTTGCTGTCCGCGCGCATCCGGCGCAGCAGCTCCAGCCCATCCACGCCGGGGAGCATCACATCGAGCACAACAAGCTCGGGCCGCCGCGTGCGCAGCGCCTCCCAGAAGCTCGTTCCGTCCTCGAAGCCCTCGGCTTCAAAGCCGGTGGAGCGCAGGGCGTAGACCTCGATATCGCGGATGCTGGCGTCATCCTCCACGCACCAGATCATTTCTTCATCCCTCCTTATGCTCTCCCGTCACCGAGAAAATGACCCATTCGGCGATGTTCACCGCATGGTCGCCGATGCGCTCAAAATACTTGGCGATCATCAGCACATCGAGCGCAAATTCGCCGTCCGCAGGGTCGGCGGCGATGCGCGAAATAAGCGCCTTCTTTACGCGCGTAAAATAGTCGTCCACCACGTCGTCCTCGGCGATGACCTTTTCGGCAAGCGGCACATCCTGCTTGACGTAGGCGTCCACGCTCCCGCTCACCATGCGGATCGCCGAGCGGGCCATGTCGCGCAGAAGCTCGCTGTCCTCCGTGCCGCGCCCGCCGAGAAAGGCGACGATCTCGGCAATGTCCTCCGCCTGATCGCCGATGCGCTCCATGTCCGTGATCATCTTGAGTGCCGCCGAGATCTGGCGCAGGTCCCTTGCAACAGGCTGCTGCTGCAAAAGAAGCTTCAGGCACAGCGATTCGATCTCGCGCTCCTTGCGGTCGATCTCCTCATCGAGCGGGGAAACGCGCGCGGAGAGCGCCGTGTCGCCCTCGGTGAGCGACTGCGCGGCAAGGGCGATGACCTCCTCGCACAGCGCGCCCATCTCGATCAGTTCGCGCTTCAGCAGCGCAAGCTGCTCGTCAAACCGACTTCTCATTTAGCCGAACCTCCCCGTGATGTAGTCCTCTGTCCGCTTGTCCTGCGGCTGGGAGAAGAGCTTTTCCGTCTCGCCGTATTCCACCAGCTCGCCGAGCAGGAAGAAGGCCGTGTGGTCGGAAATGCGCACTGCCTGCTGCATATTGTGCGTGACGATGACGATCGTATATTTTTCCTTCAGTTCCATCGCAAGCTCCTCGATCTTCGAGGTCGAGATGGGATCGAGCGCGCTCGTCGGCTCGTCCATCAGCAGCACGTCCGGTTCAACGGCGAGCGCGCGGGCAATGCAGAGCCTCTGCTGCTGGCCGCCGGAGAGGCCGAGGGCGTTCTTCCTGAGCCGGTCCTTGACCTCGTCCCAGATGGCCGCGCCGCGCAGCGACTGCTCAACGATCTCATCGAGCTTGGCCTTGTTCTTCATGCCGTGGGTGCGCGGGCCGTAGGCGATGTTGTCGTAAATACTCATGGGGAAGGGATTGGGCTTTTGAAAGACCATGCCCACCTGACGGCGCAGCTCGCTCACGTCAACGGAGGGGTCGAAGATATCCTCGCCCTTGTAGCGGACGCTGCCGGTGATCTTCACATCGGGGATGAGGTCGTTCATGCGGTCGAGCGTCTTCAAAAAGGTCGACTTGCCGCAGCCGCTCGGCCCGATGAGGGCCGTGATGCTCTTTTCCGGGATCTCAATGTTGATATCCTTGAGCGCCTGATGGCTCCCGTACCACAGGCACAGATCTTTTACAGAAAGGATACTGTTCATCGTTTTCTTTCCTCTTTTAATACATCTTCAAATGCAAGGCCGTACCAGTGCGCCTCGCCGCGCGCGGCGGTCGCGCGCACACAGCGGTCGCAGAAATCCGCCGCGCGTGGCAGCGCCTCCGCCGCCTTTTTTCCGTTCATCAGCTCGCCGCAGAGGGCGGAGGCAAACACGTCTCCCGTGCCGTGCATCGGCTGAGAAAGGCGGGGCTTAAAAATCTCCGTATACTGTCCGTCAAGGCGCGCGCAGTAGCCGATCTCCTCGCCGCGGCGAACGCCCGTGATGATGACATTCTCCACGGGGAGCTTTGCAAGGATGTCCCGCTCGTCCGTATCCATCGGGCAGCCTGCAAGGAGCGCCGCCTCCGTGCGGTTGGGCGTGATGAGCTGCGCTGCCTTGCAGAGCGTGCGCATCCCCTGCACATACTCCTCTGAAAAGCAGCCGTAGAGCGCGCCGTTGTCGCCAAGCACGGGGTCGACCACAACAAGGGTCGAGGGGGTGGCAAATTCGCGCAGGAAGCGCCGGGCAAAGTCAAGCTGCGAAGCGGAAGCGAAAAAGCCGGTGCACACGCCGTCGAAGCGGATATCGAGCTTCTTCCAGTGCGCGGCGAAGGCCTCCATCTCCTCTGTCATGCCGCGCATGACGTAGGGGCCGAAGCCGCTCGCGGTGTGGGTGGATAAAAGCGCGGTCGGCAGCGGCACGGTCTCCACGCCGTAGGCCGAGATGATGGGCATCGCCACGCTCAGAGAGCACTTGCCAAAGCACGAAAGATCATTTAAAAGGGCCATGCGCTTCATGCCGCTTCCGTTCACAGACTGGTTCATTCCTGTTTCCTCCTGAAGTACCGGCCTAAAAGATCGGCCGTAAGGTCTATGAGCATGGTCAGCAGCATCAGGATGGCCGCGATGGCGAACACCAGCCCCGTATCGCTCGACTCCTTGGCGTAGAAGTACAGCGCCACGGTGAGCGTCGCGCCCGCGTTGTGCAGCCCTTCCCAGAAGCCATAGAGCATATGCGCCGAGCCCGCCGTGAACAGCAGCGCCGCCGATTCGCCGAGGATGCGTCCGATCGACAAAATGCAGCCGGTCACAACGCCGTCCACGCAGCCGGGCAGCACCACCGTGCGGATGGTGCGCCACTTGCCCGCGCCGAGGGCGAACGCGCCCTCGCGGTAGCTCTGCGGCACGGTCTTGAGGCTCTCCTGCGTGGTGCGCATGATGGTCGGCAGGTTCATGATCGTGAGCGTCAGCGCACCGGCAAGCAGCGACGTGCCGTTTTTGCAGAAGATCAGCATACCGACAAGGCCGTAGATGATCGAGGGAATGCCCGAGAGCGTTTCCGAGGCGTATTCGATGACGGAAACGAGCCTTTTGTTCGCGGCGTATTCATTGAGATAGATCGCCGCGCCCACGCCGAGCGGCAGCACGATCAGAAGTGCCGCAGCGACGATATAGAGCGTGCTCAAAATGTCCGGCAGGATGCCGACGCGGTTTGCAAGGTAGCTTGGCGCGGTGGAGAGCATCTCCCATGTGATGTTTGGAATACCATTGCCCAATATATAACCAATCATAAACACAACGAGCGCACAAGTCAATACTGCCGCTGTGCCCATGAGCGTTCGCATCAGGATGATATAGGCCCTGCGGCGGGCCGAGGCACGCCCTTTGAGCATTCAGTCTCCCTCCTTGTTGCGCTTTAAGAAGAAATTCAGCGCCGCGTTGATGAGCAGGATGAAAAGATACAGCACGAGCGCAATGGAAAAGAGCGCCTGACGCTGCAAGCCCGAGGCGTAGGACATCTCGCTTGCAACGGCGGTCGTAAGAAAACGGACGCTCTCAAAGATCGACAACGGCATATTCGGCACGTTGCCCGAGACCATCATCACCGCCATCGCCTCGCCGATGGCGCGGCCCACGCCGAGCACGACTGCCGCGGCGATGCCGCTCTTTGCCGCCGGAACGGAGACGCGGAAATAGGTCTCGATCGGCGTCGCGCCCAGCGCAAGCGAGGCGTCCTCATATTCCTTCGGCACGGCCTCGAGCGCCGTGACGCTCACCTTGATGATCGACGGCAGGATCATCACCGCCAGCACGAGGATGGCGGCGAGCAGGCTCGCGCCGTCGGGCAGGCGGAAGGCCTTGCGGATGGCGGGCACGAGCACCAGCATACCGACCAGGCCGTAAACGACCGAGGGGATGCCCGCGAGCAGGCTGACGGCGGATTGCAGCACCGCGCGCACGCGCTTCGGCGCGACCTTGGATAAGTACACCGCCGTCAAAAAGCCCACCGGCACGCCGAGGGCGATCGCGCCCGCCGTGCCGTACACGCTCGTGAGGATGAAGGGGAGGATGCCGTACTGCGGCTGCGATGCCGTGGACGCCCACGTTTTGCCGAAGAGAAACTTCAAAAGCCCGATCTCCCGGATGGCCGGAATACCGGAGACGATCAGATAGACCGTGATGAGCAGCACGCAGCCGACCGTGATGAGCCCGAGCATGAGAAAAATGCCGTGCACGGCGGCTTCAAACCATTTTTTCTTCTGCGCCATAGTTCTTTCCTCTCTGCCCTTTGCGGGAGACGGTCAGACCGCCTCCCACAAAGGTTTGTTTCAGTTGACGGAGACCGCGCCGGCGTTGGCGATGATGTCAGCCGCCTCGCCGGAGGTTGCGTAGTCGAAGAAGGCCTGCGCAGCGGGAGAAAGCTCGCTGCCCATCTTCGTGACGAGCACGAAGGGACGCTGGACAACATAGCTGCCGTCTCTCACAGTGTCCTCCGTTGCCGCAACACCGCCGACGGTCAGCGCCTTGACGCTCTCGCCCACCGCGGAGAGGGAGGCGTAGCCGATGGCATTGGGATTCTTCGAAACGGTGTTGATGACGTCGCCCGTGGAGGTCAGCTCCTGACGGTAGGCGCAGGAGTCCTTAGTGCCGGTGATGGATTCAAAGCCGTCGCGCGTGCCGGAGCCGGCCTCGCGGCCGATGAGCACGATCTCGGCGTCGTTGCCGCCGACGTCCTTCCAGTTGGTGATCTCGCCGGTGTAGATCCTGGCGATGGTGTCCACGTCAAGGTCGGAGACGGGGTTCTCGGGGCTCACGACGATGGCGATGCCATCGAGGGCAAGGACCGTCTCGGTGAGGCCGGAGGCCTTTTCATCGCTCTTGAGCGCGCGGCTCGAAAGGCCGATGTCGCAGCGGCCCTCGGAAACGGCCTGAATGCCGCTGCCCGAGCCGGTGGGGTTGTAGGTGAACTTCACGTCCTTGTTGGCGGCCATGAAGGATTCGCCGAGGGAGTTGATAACCTTTTCCATCGAGGTCGAGCCGTCGGTGGAGACGGTGCCGGAGAGGGTCGCGGTCTGGGCGCCGCTGCCGGAGTCCTTGTCGCTGCTGTCATCGGTTTTGCTGCCGCAGGCCGTCAGGACGCTAAGCGCCAGCGCTGCGGTCAGGGCAAGAGAGAGTAACTTTTTCATGGTGTTTTTTACTTCCTTTCGTTTTGTTCGGACCTTTGTTCCTTACAATGCCCAGCATAAAGGCAGGATGTAAAATCAGAAAGTCTTCTTTTGTAAAATCGCGGTAAAAGCGAGAAAGAAGGCGCTTCCCTTCGCGGAAAGCGCCTTCTTTTCGGCGGTCTGATGCGGTTTTTATTCCGTGCGCAGGGCTTCGACAGGGTCCTTGCGCGCGGCGATGCCCGAGGGGATGAGCCCCGCGAGGAATGTCAGCGCCATGCTGATGGCGACGAGCGCCGCGCCGCCGGCGGGCGGCAGGATGGCGTTGAGGCTCTCGATGCCCGTCAGGCGGTGGACAATGAGGTTGATGGGCAGGAGGAGCAGCAGCGTCACGCCGATGCCGATCACGCCTGAGCAGAAGCCCTCGATGAGCGTTTCCGCGTTGAAGACGCGGGAGATGTCGCGCTTGCTCGCGCCGATGGCGCGCAGGATGCCGATCTCCTTCGTGCGCTCGAGCACGGAGATATAGGTGATGATGCCGATCATGATGCTCGAAACAATGAGCGAGATGGCGACAAAGGCGATGAGCACATAGCTGATGGCGTTGATGATCGTGGTGATCGAGCTCATGAGAAGCGCCACATAGTCGGTGTACTCGATCCGGTCATCCTCGGAGGCGGCGGCGTTGTACTGCTCGATCGCATCGGCGATGGCGTCCTTGTCGGCAAAGGTCGAGGCGAAGATGTTGACGGTCTTGGGGCTTGCAAGGTCAACGTCGCCGAGCAGTCTGAGATTCTCTTCATACGAGCCGTTCGAAACGGTCGCGGGCATATAATTGTCATAGAGCCAGTTATATTGCTCGCGCGTCAGCGGCGTGACGGCGGGGGATTTTTTCAGCGCAAGGTCGAGCGCCATGGCGAGCTGGTCGCTCGTCATGTTGGCGAGGCGCGCCTGCACGCCCGCGGCGTACTGCCCCGTCACCTGCTCGCGGATGGACTGCTCCACATAGGAAAAGAGCGTTTCGTCGTCCATCTGCGCGATATAGGACTTGACGGCCGCCTCGTCCACGCCCATCTGCCGGGCGTAGGCCGAAACCACCATCTGCTCAATGCCCGCGCGGTCGAGCGCGCCCATCTGCTGCTCGACGATGGCGGCGAGGTATTCCTCGCTCGGCACACTCATCATGGCGGTGTAGGCCGCGGCGCGCTCGGTGACGGAAAGCGTTTCGAGGTGCGCGGTCACATCCGCCTCCTTCTGCTCCTCGCTCACGGCGTAGTCGTCGGTCAGAAACGGCAGGCCGAGGATAACGTCGGTCGCGGGGTCAGCCTTCTGCTTTTGCAGGATCTCGGTCTTCCCCGCCTTTTCGACAAGATAATCCGTCAGGGCGGAGGTGTAGCCGATCGCGCCGGAGAGCATGGAGGAAACGGCATTCTCGTTCGGGCGCAGGATGCCGACGATCTTCACGCGCGTGCCGACGGTGTCCGAATTGTAGAGGAAGTCAAGGCCCGTCTCGCTCGTGCTCACATCGGTGTACGCGCCGCTCGCAGAATCGTACTGGTAGCGCTCGGCGGGCAGGATGATCTGAAAGCGCAGGCCGCAGAGATCCTCGTAGCTCCAGCTCTGGATGTTCTTTTCGTCAAGGGCGGAGCCGTCGAGCATATGCTGCATGGAGGAAACGACCTCATCCTGTGCGCTCAGGCCGAGGGAGTAGATCACAAGGTCGGAAATTTCGTTGTCCTTATTGACGATGAGCACGACCTCGTCATACTTCTGCGGCCAGGAGCCGTAGATGAGGTCATACTGCTCGTGCAAAAGGTCTCCCACAAGCTCGCCGTCTTCGCCGTCTTGCGGCGGGAGCATCTGCTCCCAGGTCTCCATCGCGGAGTAGGCCGAGCCGAAGCGCTCGAAATAGCTGCTGTAATCGCCGCCGTAGAGCGCGCTCATGCAGGTCTGCATCAGCTCCGTCACGTCGGATTTGAAGACCTTGCCGTCCGCATCCTTCGCGTAGATGCTCATGCCAAGGTCATAGTCATAGGAAACGGCGCTGATGTGGCGGGAAAGCTCGTTGTCGCCCTCAAGATAGGCCTTAAAGTCCTTCAGGTTGTTCGTCTGCGTCTCCGCCGAGGCAAAGGAGTTCATCATGTCGTACATGATGTTGTTGGAATACACGGCGTCGCGCTCGTGCTGCGCTTCGCCCTCTTTGTTCGGCGAGTGCACGCCCATGAGCGTCGTCACCATGCTGGACATATCCACGCTCTCTGCCTCGATGGTCAGAGGATAGCTCGAGAGCGTATCCTCCTGCACGCGGTCGATATAGGTCTGGATGCCGTTGCTCAGCGACAGGATGAGCGCGATGCCGATGATGCCGATGCTCCCGGCGAAGGCCGTCAGGAATGTCCTGCCCTTTTTCGTCATCAGGTTGTTGCGCGAGAGGGAGAGGGCGGTCGCAAAGCGCATCGAGGTCTTTTTGCTCCTGCCCGTGCGCGGCTGCTCCGTGCCGTCTTCCTCATACGGCGCGCTGTCGTCCACGATCTCGCCGTCCTTTAAGCGCACGATGCGGCTCGCGTAGGTCTCGGCAAGCTCGGGGTTGTGCGTCACCATGATGATGAGGCGGTCCTTGGAGATCTCCTTCAAGATCTCCATCACCTGCACGCTCGTTTCGCTGTCGAGCGCGCCGGTCGGCTCGTCGGCAAGCAGGATGTCCGGGTCGTTGACGAGCGCCCGCGCGATGGCGACGCGCTGCATCTGGCCGCCGGACATCTGGTTGGGCTTTTTGTCGAGCTGATCGCCGAGGCCAACGCTCTCAAGCGCCTTGATGGCGCGCTCGCGGCGCTCTGACTTGCTCACGCCCGAGAGCGTGAGCGCCAGCTCCACATTGCTCAGGACCGTCTGGTGCGGGATGAGGTTATAGCTCTGGAAGACGAAGCCGACGGAGTGGTTGCGATAGCTGTCCCAGTCGGCGTCGGAGAAATCCTTGGTCGATCGGCCGCCGATGATGAGATCGCCCTTCGTATAGTGGTCAAGGCCGCCGATGATGTTGAGCAGCGTCGTCTTGCCGCA
Organism: uncultured Oscillospiraceae bacterium; assembly: GCA_934561515.1. Taxonomy (GTDB): domain Bacteria; phylum Bacillota; class Clostridia; order Oscillospirales; family Oscillospiraceae; genus Hominicoprocola. The sequence goes on from CAKTGM010000023.1 coordinate 14,002, forward strand.
GCCCGAATGGCCGAGGATGGCGACAAACTCGCTCTCGCGGAAGTTGAGGCTTACGCCCCGCAGCGCATGGACGGTGGCATCGCCCGCCTGATAGTCCTTGACGATGGATCGCAGCTTCAGCATAGTCTGCCTTCTTTCTGAGAAGATAAGTGAATAAGAATTCCAGAGTAGGATATCATTTTGGCTTTTTATCGTCAACCGGCGCGCGGAAGAATTCACCGAAAGTTCATCTTCGTTTACTAATTCCATATAAAAGAAGAGAAGCGCCTCGGCGCTCCCCTTCTTTTCGTCTTTAGCTGTACGAGCTGGAAAGCGTCGTGCCGAACTCATAGCGCAGCACCTCGTTGTCCCCGCTGTCGTAGCCGACGAGATCATATTCGTCGTAGCCCGAATCTCTGAAGCCCTGTTCGGCGATTGGTCCGCCGGCGAGGAAATAGCGATGCCCGCCGTCCTCGATGAGCTCGAGCGGCGTCACGGCGGCAGTCTCGGCAACAAATTCATTATCTTTATATCTCACGTGCCGCCGCACGATCTCCGCGCGGCCGACAGCCGCGTCGTCGATACGTCCCCAGTAAAAAAGCGCCCTGTTCATGCCGTGACCACTCACCATTGACCAGCAGCCCGCGTGGACGCGCTCTCCGTCCGAGCAGTCGAGCACCGAGCCGGAGGCCTCCTGCCAGCCGAGCAGCGCGTAGAAATTGCTCGCGCCGCAATAGGTCACATTCTCGCTCACCATCAGCGTGACGCGCAGCGTCTTACGGATGTTTCCCGCGGGAAGGGACGCGAGCTCGTGCGTCTTTTCGTATACGCCGTAGCGCTGCTTGCCGTCGCGCAGGGCCATGGCGCGTGTCAGGTGTCCGCCGCCGAGGATGTTGCAGACGAGCAGCGTGCAGAGCATGACGGCAACACTTCTGACAGCGCAGCGCGCCCTCGTCGGCCGCTTTCCGGTCTTCCGCTTTTTCACGGCTGCCCCCCTCCTTCCGGAAGCTCGATCCTTGTCTCGATGCGCTCGCCGAAACGGTCGTAGACGAACGTCACATAGGTATCGCCCTCTTTAAGCGGCACGGTATGCTGCCCGTAGTGCACATATAAAATGCCGCTGCTGCCCCAGCAGCTGGAATACCGACCCGGATACCGTCCTGTGTCTTCATAGTCATACACCGTCTCGCCGCGCTCGCTTTGCAGCGACATCGTCTCGATCAGGCGCTCATAGACCTTTCTGCCCGGGATGCGGTCGTAGCTGCTCACCCAGAGCACCGCCTGCCGCTCCCCCTCGCGCACGCCGTATTCGATACGGTTCAGCTGCACGATATCATCCCCTATGGGAATGCGCTCGTGCAGATTCGCCGCGCCGTCAAGTTCTTCCCAGGAAATGCGGTTCACCGTTGGCTTCACGCGTTCATGGAGACTCTTGTATACCCCGCTGAGCATCGGCAGCATGAAAAAGCTCTGCACACAGACAATGACCGTGAGGATGCGCGCGGCGCGCTGCACGATAACGAGCCACCAGCCGCCGTACTGCGCGCGCAGCGCCTTGCCCGTCTCATCGGGGTCGCCCATCAGCATAACGGCGCGTGCGGCGGCGTCTTCCTCCGTATAGCCGTGCCCGACCAGCGCTTCGGCGTGGTCCTCGATATGACCGGCGAGCTCGCGCCTCAAATCGTCCGCCTCATTTCTCGTCAGCCGTCCGACCTGCGCGAGCACGCGGTCACAATACTCGTTTCTATCCATAGCTTCACCCTTTTACGCAAAGTGCAGCACGGCGTTCACCGCGCCGGAATACTCCCGCCAAGACGTTTCCTCTTCCGTGAGCGCTGCGCGCCCGGCGCGCGTGAGATGGTAGTACTTGCGCACGCGGCCGGTGGGCGCGGTCTTTTCGTAGGCCTCCACATAGCCAGCGCGCTCCATGCCGTGCAGCACGGGATAGAGCGTGCCCTCCTTCATCTCAAAGACGTTGCTCGAGCGGCGCGCCAGCTCCAGAATGATCTGGTAGCCGTACATATCCTCGGTTGAAAGCAGCTTGAGCAGCAGCAGCTGCGTGTGGTCAATACTCTTTTTCTTCATGTCGCGCCTCCTTTGATACCTAGAGTTTCTATGCTTACAGGATACATAGAACATCGAGGTATGTCAAGAACATTGTTAAGTTTTGTTCATTTTCTTAACAGACCCTGAACTTTACTTATTGTCCTCCCCGGCCATACTATTATAATTATTATATGATTCCATCCGGGCGGGGCTCTTTGCCGTCCGGGCGCAACGACATGAAAAGAGGTTTCCCATGAAAACGTATCAGGCAGGCATCGACGTCGGCTCCACCACGGTAAAGCTCGTCGTTCTCGATGAAAACGACAATATGATCTTCGGGCAGTATCAGCGCCATCTGTCCCACACGCAGCGCGCGCTGTCCGATCTGCTGCGGCAGGCGCACGAAACGCTCGGCGAATGCGCGCTCTCTCTGCGCGCCACGGGCTCGGGCGCGATCAATCTTGCCAAGGCGCTCGGCATTCCCTTCGTGCAGGAGGTCGTCGCCGTGGCGCAGGCGCTCGAGCGCGTCGCGCCTCAGGTGGACGTTGCCATCGAGCTTGGCGGCGAGGATGCCAAGATCATCTACTTCAAGGGCGGGCTGGAGGAGCGCATGAACGGCGTCTGCGCCGGCGGCACCGGCTCATTCATCGACCAGATGGCAGCCCTCTTGCAGACCGACGCCTCGGGGCTTGACCGCGAGGCCGCGCACTACCAGCAGATCTACCCCATCGCCGCGCGCTGCGGCGTGTTCGCCAAGACGGACATCCAGCCCCTCATCAACGAGGGCGCAACGAAGGCCGACCTTGCCGCCTCGATCTTTCAGGCGGTCGTCAACCAGACGATCTCGGGCCTTGCCTGCGGCAAGCCCATCCGCGGCCACGTCGCATTCTTAGGCGGCCCGCTCCACTTCCTCCCCCAGCTCAAGGCTGCTTTCATCCGCACGCTCAAGCTGACGGACGAGACGACCATCGACCCCGATAATTCCCATCTCTTCGCCGCCATGGGCGCGGCCATCGACGAAACAAAGGCGGACGCCCAGCCGCTCAGCGCGCTCATCCGGCGGCTCCAGAGCGGCGTGCAGATGGACTTTGAATTGAAGCGCCTGCCGCCGCTCTTTGAAGACGAGGCCGACCTTGCCTCCTTCCGCGCGCGCCACCACAAGGCCGTCGTGCCGCGCGGGGACATCTCCTCCTACGAGGGCGACTGCTTCCTCGGCTTTGACGCGGGCTCAACGACGACAAAGCTTGCGCTCGTGGGCGCAAGGGGCGAGCTTCTCTGGTCGTTCTACGCGAACAATCAGGGCAATCCCATCAAGACCGCCATGCAGGCGGTACATACCCTGCGCGAGACGCTGCCCGCGGGCGCGCGCATCGCGCGCTCCTGCTCCACGGGCTACGGCGAGGCACTGCTCAAATCCGCCTTCTCGCTCGACGAGGGCGAGGTCGAGACCATCTCCCACTGCACCGCCGCCTCGTTTTTCGATCCGCAGGTCGACTGCGTGCTCGACATCGGCGGGCAGGACATGAAGTGCATCAAGCTCAAGGACGGCGCGGTGGACACGGTGCTGCTGAACGAGGCCTGCTCGTCCGGCTGCGGCTCGTTCCTTGAAAACTTTGCCAACTCCCTCGGCATGACGGCGCAGGAGTTCGCGCACGAGGCGCTCTTTGCCAAGGCCCCCGTGGACCTCGGCACGCGCTGCACGGTGTTTATGAACTCCAATGTCAAGCAGGCGCAGAAGGAGGGCGCGGGCGTGTCCGATATCTCGGCGGGCCTTGCCTACTCCGTCATCAAAAACGCGCTCTACAAGGTCATCAAGCTCTCCGACGCGAGCGAGCTCGGCTCGCACGTTGTCGTGCAGGGCGGCACGTTCTTCAATGAGGCCGTGCTGCGCGCCTTTGAGCGCATCTCCGGCGCACAGGTCACCTGCCCCGACATTGCGGGCATCATGGGCGCTTTCGGCGCGGCGCTGCTCGCGCGCGAGCGCTATCATGGTCAGAAGAGCACGATGCTGCCGCTTGCAGACATTGAAGCGCTGACCTACAAGACCTCGACCGCGCGCTGTCAGGGCTGCCAGAACCACTGTATGCTCACCGTCAGCGTCTTTCCCGGCGGGCGGCGGCACGTGAGCGGCAACCGCTGCGAAAAGGCGCTGCGCGGCGAAAGCGGCACGAAGAGCGGCGAGAATCTCTTCGCCTACAAGCGCGAGCGCATCTTCGCCTATCCCCCGCTGGAAGCAGAAAACGCGCCGCGCGGCGAGATCGGCATTCCGCGCGTGCTGAATATGTACGAAAACTATCCCTACTGGGCGACGTTCTTCCGTGCGCTGGGCTTCCGCGTCGTGCTCTCGCCCTTCTCCACGCGCGCGCTCTATGAGCTGGGCATGGAGAGCATTCCCTCGGAGTCCGAGTGCTATCCTGCAAAGCTCGCGCACGGTCACGCCCAGTGGCTCATCGACCACGGTCTCAAGACCATTTTCCACCCCTGTGTGTTCTACGAGCATCAGGAGGTACCGGGCGCGCAGAACCACTACAACTGCCCCATCGTCGTTTCCTACCCCGAGAACATCAAGAACAATGTCGAGGGCGTGACCGACGGCTCGGTGCGCTATCTGCGCCCCTTCCTCGCCTTCACGAGCGAGAAGATCGCGGCGGACCGCCTCGCGCAGTTCTGCCGCGAGGTCTGGAACATTCCCGAAAAGGAGACGCGCCGCGCCGCGCACCTTGCATGGGAAGAGCAGCAGCGCGCCAAGGCCGATATCCGCGCCGCGGGCGCAAAAGCGCTCGCCGAGATGGAGAAAAATGGCGGCAGCGGCATCGTCCTTGCAGGCCGCCCCTACCACGTTGACCCCGAGATCAACCACGGCATTCCCGAGCTGATCGCGGCCTACGGCCTCACGGTGCTGACCGAGGACTGCCTCCCCATCGACTTTACCCCCAAGCGCCCCGTGCGCGTGAACGACCAGTGGGTCTACCACTCGCGGCTCTACACGGCAGCGGAATTCGTCTGCGGACGCGATGATCTTGAGCTCATCCAGCTCAACTCCTTCGGCTGCGGGCTCGATGCCGTCACGACCGACGAGGTCTGCGAGCTTTTAGAGCAGGGCGGCAAGCTCTACACCTGCCTCAAGATCGACGAGGTGAACAACCTCGGCGCGGTGCGCATCCGCATCCGCTCGCTGCTCGCCGCCGTTGCCATGCGGCGCGAGCGCGGCATCCATTCGACCGCGCAGGTCACGCCCTTTGAGCGCGTCCACTACACCAAGGAGATGCAGCGCGAGCGCTACACCATCCTCGCCCCCCAGATGAGTCCCATCCACTTTGAGCTTCTGGAGCCCATCTTCCGCCACTACGGCTACAACTTCGAGGTGCTGAAAAACGACGACCGCAACGCCATCGACGTCGGCCTCAAATACGTCAACAACGACGCCTGCTTCCCCTCGATCACGGCGGTCGGCCAGCTGATGGAGGCCGTGACCTCCGGCCGCTACGACACCGACCATCTCGCCCTCATCATGTCGCAGACCGGCGGCTGCTGCCGCGCGAGCAACTACATCGCCTTCATCCGCCGCGCACTCAAGAAAGCGGGGCTGGAGCACATCCCCGTCATCTCGCTCAACGCCAACGGCATGGAGACGAACGAGGGCTTCCGCGTTTCGCCCGCGCTGCTGCTCACGGCGGCGCGCGGCATCGTGCTCGGCGATGTGCTGATGCGCTGTTTGTACCGTGTGCGGCCCTACGAGCTTGAAAAGGGCAGCGCGAACGCGCTGCACCGCAAGTGGCGCGATATCTGCATCGAGTCGCTCACAAGCGCGCACCCGAAGTACAGCTACGCCCAGCTCTGCCGCGGCATTGTGGAGGCGTTCGATACCTTCCCCATCGACGAAACGCTCAGAAAGCCGCGCGTCGGCGTGGTCGGCGAGATTCTCGTCAAGTATATGCCGCTTGCGAACAACCACCTCGTTGAGCTTTTGGAGCGCGAGGGCGCGGAGGCGGTCGTGCCCGACCTTCTCGACTTCTTCGCCGCGACCATCTACGAGCAGGATTACAAGCACACGCACCTCGGCAAGAGCTGGACGGCCTCGGCCAGCGCAAAGCTCGGCATCCCGGCGCTTCAGCGGATGCGCCGCCCGGCGATCGAGGCGCTCGCAGCCAGCAAGCGCTTTGACCCGCCCATGGCCATCAGCCATGTCGCCGAGCTTGCCAAGCCCTTCCTCTCGATCGGCAACCAGTACGGCGAGGGCTGGTTCCTCGCCGGCGAAATGGCGGAGCTCATCACCTCCGGCACGCCGAACATCGTGTGCATCCAGCCCTTTGCGTGCCTACCCAACCATGTGGTCGGCAAGGGCGTCATCAAGGCGCTGCGCGCGGCCTACCCCGGCGCGAACATCGTCGCCGTGGACTATGACCCCGGCGCGAGCGAGGTCAACCAGCTCAACCGCATCAAGCTGATGCTCACCTCGGCGCAGCGCGCGCTGCGCGCGGAGACAGAGCCGCCCAGAAAGGTGCAAAAGCCCGCAGCCCCCACCCACAGCCTGCCGCGGCCCAAGGTCGCAATGCTCTGAGCGGCAAGGCCGGCAGAAATTGAAAAATTCTCTTGCTTTTCGGCACTTTCTATGGTACTATGAGTACCTGTGAATATAGCGTGAGCGTCACGTTCAACAATTTGGAGGTTTTCAACATGACTTTATTCATCACGATTCTTCAGCTGATCTGCGGTCTGGTCGTCATCGGCATCGTCCTCTTCCAGAGCGGCAAGTCCGCCGGCCTGAGCGGTGCGATCGGCGGCGTTGCCGATTCCTTCATGGCCAAGAACAAGGCCAAGAGCACGGATGCCCGTCTTGCGCGTGCGACCAAGTGGGTCGGCGCTGCGTTCATCATCCTGACGCTCGCGCTGAACATGCTGTAAGAGTTCGCTCTTCGATCAAAAAAGCGCCGAAGCAATGCTTCGGCGCTTTTTTTGCGCTCTGCGCGCCCGCGCGCCTTCTCCCTGCCCGCGGACAACTGCGTCCGTTTCGATTTGGGGCAGTAAAAAGCCCTTTTGTATGGTTTCGCGATCTACCACACAAAAGGGCTTTTTATTTGGATTCAGCTCTCGGGCCGCTGTCTTTTCTTAGACCAGCTCGATGATAGCAGTCTCGGCAGCGTCGCCGCGGCGGACGCCGGTGCGAACGATGCGGGTGTAACCGCCGTTGCGCTCAGCATAGCCGGGAGCGATCTCCTTGAACAGCTTCTTGCAGACGTCTTCACGGGTGATGAAGCTCATCGCCTGACGGTAAGCCGCCAGATCGCCCTTCTTGCCGAGGGTGATCATCTTCTCAGCCATGGGCTTGATTTCCTTGGCACGGGTGACCGTAGTCTCCATCTTGCCGTTATCCAGGAAATCGGTGACCTGCTGACGGAGCATCGCCATACGCTGATCGGTAGTCTTACCGAGCTTACGAGTTCCGGGCATATTGGTTTTCCTCCTTGTAAGGATAAGTTGTCGGCCGTCGTTCTACGCGTGGGCGTAGGGGTTCGGTCATTAGTTGTTTTCTTCGCTGGCGAGGGACAGACCCATCATTGCCAGCTTGTTGATGACCTCTTCGAGACTCTTGCGGCCGAGGTTTCTCACCTTCATCATATCGTCCTCGGTCTTGGAGATCAGATCCTCGACCGTGTTGATATTGGCGCGCTTGAGGCAGTTGAAGCTGCGCACGCTGAGATCGAGCTCCTCGATCGTCAGCTCGAGCACCTTGTCGCGCTGCGCCTCCGCCTTCTCGACGACGGTGGAGCGGCTGCCCATCGCATCGGAAAGGTCGGTGAAGAGGGAGAAGTGGTCGCAGAGGATCTTGGCGCCGAGGGAAACGGCATCACGCGGAGTGATGGTACCATCGGTCCAGACCTCGAGCGTCAGCTTGTCGAAGTCGGTCATGTTGCCCACGCGGGTGTTTTCCACCGTGTAGTTGACCTTGTATACGGGCGTGTAGATAGAGTCGACGGGGATGACGCCGATGGTCGTCTGCGCGCTCTTGTTGCGGTCGGCGGAGACATAGCCGCGGCCGTGGGAGAGCGTCAGCTCCATGTTGAGCGTCGCGCCGGCGTCAAGCGTTGCGATGTGCAGATCCGGATTGAGGACCTCGACCTCGCTGTCGCACTTGATGTCGCCCGCCTTGACCTCGCAGGGGCCGACGGCTTCAATATAGACGGTCTTGATGCCGTCGGTATTGTGCAGGCGGGTGATGAGGCTCTTGACGTTGAGCACGATCTCCGTGACATCCTCCTTGACGCCGGGGATGGTGGAGAACTCATGCTGCACGCCGGCGATCTTGATAGAGGTCGCCGCGGTGCCGGGCAGGGACGAGAGCATAATGCGGCGAAGCGCATTGCCCAGCGTGATGCCGTAGCCGCGCTCAAGAGGCTCAACCACGAACTTGCCGTAGGTGCCGTTGGCGGGATCTTCCGTACACTCGATCTTGGGCTTTTCGATTTCAATCATGCAGTTACCCTCCTATTCCATTCTGTGGTCTCAAAGTCCACACCAAAATTCTGCGTGTGTCTGTTGAGGGCTCGCCGCCGATTACTTGGAGTACAACTCAACGATGAGGTGCTCCTCAACGGGAACATCAATCTCTTCGCGGGCGGGAAGACGAACCACGGTGCCCTTGAGGCTGTCCTTATCGCGCTCCATCCAGGTAGGCACCACGAACACGGGGGCATCCTGACCCATCAGGCGCTTGAAGACCTCGGTAGAGCGGCTGCTCTCCGCGACCTCGATCACATCGCCGGCCTTCACGAGGTAGGACGGAATGTTGACCTTCTTGCCGTTCACGGTGAAGTGAGCATGGCTGACGAGCTGACGGGCCTGACGGCGGGTCATCGCAAAACCCATGCGGTAAACGACGTTATCCAGACGGCGCTCGACCGTGACGAGCAGGTTGTCACCGGTCTTGCCGGGGGCGGCAGCGGCGGCCTCGTAGTAACCGCGGAACTGCTTTTCGAGGATACCGTAGATGAACTTGACCTTCTGCTTCTCAGCGAGCTGAAGGCTGTATTCGCTCTTTTTCTTCTTCATCTGGCTGCCGGGGTTGCGATTTGTGGTCTTCTTCGCATAGCCCATAACAGCAGGAGAAATGCCCAAAGCCTTGCAGCGCTTGGCGATCGGCTGCATATTCTTTGCCATATTGCTTTTTTACCTCCTCTTTCGATTACACGCGACGGCGCTTCGGGGGACGGCAGCCGTTGTGGGGGATGGGCGTGACGTCCTTGATCATGGTGACCTCCAGGCCGACAGCCTGCAGGGCACGGATCGCCGCTTCACGACCCTGACCGGGGCCCTTGACAAAGACCTCGACCGTCTTCAGGCCGTGCTCCATTGCAGCGGTGGCAGCCGTCTCAGCGGCGCTCTGCGCGGCGAAAGGAGTGGACTTCTTGCTGCCGCGGAAACCGAGGCCGCCGGAGGAAGCCCATGAGAGGGCGTTGCCCTGCGTATCAGTCACCGTGACCATGGTGTTGTTGAAGGAGGAACGAATGTGGACCTGACCACGTTCGACGTTCTTCTTTTCGCGACGACGACGAACAACCTTCTTACCGGTTTTAGCATTATTTGCTGCCATATTCTATTCTCCCTCCTTACTTCTTCTTGTTCGCAATGGTCTTCTTGGGGCCCTTGCGGGTACGAGCGTTGGTCTTGCTGCGCTGGCCGCGAACGGGCAGGCCGCGGCGATGACGGGTGCCGCGATAGCAGCCAATCTCGCTCAGACGCTTGATGTCGAGCGCGGTCTGGCGGCGCAGGTCGCCCTCGACCATATAGCCATGGTCGATGGCCTCACGCAGCTTGGCCTCTTCCGCGTCGGTCAGATCCTTGACGCGGGTGTCGGGGTTAATGCCTGTCTGCGCCAGAATGTCCTGAGCGCTCTTTCTGCCAATGCCGTAGATGTAAGTCAAACCGATTTCGATTCGCTTATCCTTGGGCAGGTCAATACCGGCAATACGTGCCATACTCTTTAACCTCCAATTAAGTCTTAGCCCTGGCGCTGCTTGTGCTTGGGATTCTCGCAAATGACCATGACACGGCCTTTACGACGAATGATCTTGCACTTCTCGCACATGGGCTTCACGGACGGTCTTACTTTCATGTCGATAAACCTCCATTACTTAGTACGCCAGGTAATGCGACCGCGGGTCAGGTCGTAGGGAGACATCTCCACCGTGACCTTGTCACCTGGCAGGATCCTGATGAAATTCATTCTGAGCTTTCCGGAAATATGCGCCAATATCGTGTGTCCATTTCCAATGTCTACTTGGAATGTGGTGTTGGGCATCGCCTCAACGACAGTGCCTTCCACTTCGATCATGTCGGATTTTGCCAAAGTGTTGATCCCTCCTGGTCTTGATTACCGTGCTCGCCGCGATAGACGGCGAGGGCTTTACGAAGCTCACTGTTTGTAATGATCTCGCTGCTTCTGAGCTTTGCGGCGAGTTCCTCCGGCGCGGCTCCCGCGCGCTGAACGTGCCTGCACTTCTTGCGCTTGGGGGCCTCGAGCCGTCTGGACCTGCCGTCCGCGAGCAGAAGATATTCGTTCTGAATATCCACAACGAAGAAGAGCCTGCCCTTCTCCCTGCCCGCCGTCGCTAAAACAAGGTCGCTCTTCGCAATGTCCATCCGCACGTCCTCAGATCTCGGGAAGCGTCAGAAGCTCCGCTTCGCCGTCGGTGATGAGGATCGTGTTTTCGTAGTGTGCGGCAAGCGAACCGTCTTGGGTCCTGACAGTCCAGCCGTCCGGCATGACCCGGACTGCCGCGCCACCCGCGTTCACCATGGGTTCGACTGCGATCGTCATGCCGCGCAGCAGTCTCGGACCGTGGCCCGGCGCGCCGAAGTTCGGCACCTCGGGGCTCTCGTGCATCTTTCTGCCGATACCGTGACCGACATATTCGCGCACGACGCTGTAGCCATTGTCCTCAACGTATTTCTGCACCGCCGCAGAGATGTCCGAAAGGCGCTGGCCCTCGCGGGCGAATCGGATGCCTTCGAAGAAGCTCTGCTGTGTGACGTCGATGAGCCGCTGGGCCTCGGCGGAAATTTTTCCGCAGGGGTAAGTGGCCGCGCAGTCGCCGTGGAAGCCGCCGATGTAGGCGCCCACATCCACGCTCACGATGTCGCCCTCCTTGAGCACCCGGGGACCCGGGATGCCGTGGATGATCTCATCGTTCACGCTGACGCAGACGCTGGCCGGATAGCCGCTGTAATTGAGGAACGACGGCTCGGCTCCCTGCGATTTGATGAACCTGTACACTGCTTTGTCAATTTCGTGGGTTGTTACGCCGGGCTTTACCATTTCCCCTGCTAACGCACGGGCAGCCGCGGTAATTTTTCCCGCTCGGCGCATCAATTCGATCTCGCGCTCTGATTTCACAATGATCATGCTCAACCATCCTGTCTCAGAATCGCGAGGATCGCTTTGGAGGTGGCGTCTACCGGCCCCATATCCTCCACAGGATACAGAACGCCGCGCTCGCGGTAGAAATCCTTGAGCGGCTCTGTTTCCCTATGATAGACCGCAAGGCGGTTCTGGACCGTCTCGGGTTTATCGTCCTTGCGCACAACAAGCTCGCCGCCGCAGGCATCGCAGACGCCTTCGACCTTCGGCGGGACAGCCACCACATGGTAGCTCGCGCCGCACTTGCTGCACACCCTGCGCCCGCTCATGCGCTCCATGATGGTCGCGTCAGCGACCTCCATGGAAACGACATGATCGAACTTGATACCGGCTGCTTCAAGAGCCTCTGCCTGAGCGATCGTGCGGGGCACACCGTCGAGGATGTAGCCCTTTTCACAGTCAGGCTCGGCGAGCCGCTCTTTGATGATGCCGATGATGACCTCATCGGGAACCAGATGGCCTTCGTCCATGTAGGCTTTGGCCTTCATTCCCGTAGGCGTTCCTTCCTGAATCGCCGCGCGGAGAATGTTACCGGTGGAAATCGCAGGGATCCCAAGCTCACGGGAGATGACAGCGGCCTGCGTGCCCTTGCCTGCGCCCGGAGCGCCCAATAAAATCAGTTTCATAAAAATGCCTCTCTTACTCGAGGAAGCCCTTGTACTGGCGCATCATCATCTGGGATTCCAGAGCGCGGACAGTTTCGAGGGCAACGCCGACAACAATGATGACCGAGGTGCCGCCGATGGCAAGGTTGGGGCTGCCCAGAATCTTACCGACGATCAGCGGGCAGATCGCCACGATGCCGAGATAGATCGCGCCGAACAGCGTAACCTTGTTGAGGACCTTGGCAATAAAGTCAGACGTGGGCTTGCCCGGACGGAAGCCGGGGATGAAGCCGCCGTTGCGCTTGAGGTTATTGGAGATCTCAATGGGGTTGAACTGAATGGTCGCGTAGAAGTAGCTGAAGCCGATGATCATCAGGAAGTAGACGATCAGATACAGCACAGACTTGGTGTCGATCGCGTTGTAGATGCTGCGGCCGACGGTACCCTCCTCGGGCGTGCCGGCAAAGGCCCAAATGGTCGCGGGCAGGGACGCGATGGACTGCGCAAAGATGATGGGCAGAACGCCGGACATATTCACCTTCATGGGAAGGGTGGATGCCTGACCGCCGTACATCTTGCGGCCGACCTGACGCTTCGCGTACTGCACGGGAATGCGGCGCTCGGCCTCATTCACGTGAACAATGAGCACGATCATCGCGAGGATGCCGACAATGAGCAGGGCGATCCAGAGATAGCCGATGCTGCCCTTGCTGGCAATGTAGCTCGCGCACATGGTGATCATGTTGGGTACGCGGGACAGGATACCGGCAAACAGGATGATGGAGATGCCGTTGCCGACACCGAACTCATTGACCTGCTCACCGAGCCACATGACGAAGGAAGAACCGGCAACAAAGGAAACGATGATCACGAGCGCCGGCCAGATGCCCTGCTGCTCGAGGATGTTGTAGTTCTTGCAGATCATGTAGTAGCCGAGGCCCTGCAGCAGGGCGATGGCTACGGTAGCATAACGGGTGATGGAGGCGATCTTCTTCTTGCCGGCCTCGCCGCCGTCGCGGGCGAGACGCTCAAGAGAGGGGATCGCGATCGTCAGCAGCTGGATGATGATCGAGCTGTTGATGTAAGGCTGAACACCCAGTGCAAAGACCGTCGCCTCAGCGAACGCGCCGCCGGACATGACGTTGTACAGGCCGAGCACCGTGCCGCTCATGCTGTCAAGGTAGTCACCGAGCAGCTTCGTATCGATATACGGCACAGGGATCGCATTACCGAGGCGGAAGATCAGAAGGATCAGCAGGGTAAAGACGAGCTTTCTGCGCAGTTCGGGGACGCCCCAGGCCTTACGGATCGTCTGAATCACTTAGACCACCTCTGCCTTTCCGCCAGCTGCTTCAATTGCTTCCTTAGCAGACTGGGAAAACGCAGCGGCCTGAACGGTGACCTTCTTGGTAACAGAGCCGTTGCCAAGCACCTTGTAACCATACACGCACTTGCTCAGGATGCCCTTCGCAAGCAGAGCCTCTGCGGTAACGGTTTCGCCATCCTCAAACTTGTTGAGGGCACTCAGGTTGATGATCTCGTAGGGCTTTGCAAAAATGTTATTGAAGCCGCGCTTCGGGGTACGGCGGGCCAGAGGCATCTGACCGCCTTCGAAACCGACGCGCACACCGCCGCCGCTGCGGGCCTTCTGGCCCTTGTGACCGCGGCCGCCGGTCTTGCCGTTGCCGCTGCCGTGGCCGCGGCCCTTGCGGAACGCTTCCTTGGTAGAGCCGGCGGCGGGAGACAGATTATACAGTTCCATATCTGTTCCTCCTTATTTCTCTTCAGTGACCTGCAGCAGATAGCCGATCTTGGCGATCTTGCCGCGGGTCTGATCGTTGTCGGGCTGCACGCTCTTATCGCCGATTCTGCGCAGGCCCATGGAATTGGCAGTAGCGATGTGCTTGTCGTGTCTGCCGTTCAAGCTCTTGATGAGCTCAACTTTCAAATTAGCCATGCTGCTCTGCCTCCTTAACCGATGATCTCTTCCACGCTCTTGCCGCGGATCTTGGCGACCTGCTCCGCGCTGCGCATGGACTTCAGGCCTTCGATCGCAGCGCCAACAACGTTGTTGGGGTTGTTGGAGCGCAGGCACTTGGTACGGATATCCTTGATGCCGGCAGCCTCAACGACGGCACGGACAGCGCCGCCGGCGATCACGCCGGTACCGGGGGCAGCGGGCTTCATCAGCACGCGGCCGGCGCCGAACTCGCCGATCGTCTCGTGAGGAATGGTGGTACCATCAAGGGTAACGGTGATCATGTTCTTCTTGGCGGCCTCGAGACCCTTGCGGATCGCCTCGGGGACTTCAGCGGCCTTGCCAAGGCCGTAACCGACCTTGCCCTTGCCGTCGCCAACGACCATCAGAGCGGAGAACTTGGCCACGCGGCCGCCCTTCACGGTCTTGGAAACACGGTTGAGGAAAACGAGCTTTTCCATGTATTCGCTCTGTTCGCGTTCAAATCTAGGCATTGTATTTTCCTCCTCCCTTAGAATTCCAGGCCGCCCTCGCGGGCGCCTTCAGCCAGCTCTGCAACGCGGCCGTGGTACAGGTAACCGCCGCGGTCGAAAACGACCGTGTCGATGCCCTTGGCCTTGGCGCGCTCGGCGATCAGCTTACCGACCGCACGGGCGGCAACCTTGTTGCTGCCGCTGCCTTCGATCGCCTTGTCCAGGGAGGAAGCGGCAACCAGCGTGTTGCCGGCAACGTCGTCGATGATCTGAGCGTAGATGTTCTTCTCGCTGCGGAAAACATTCAGGCGGGGTCTCTCGGGAGTGCCGGAGATCTTCGCGCGAACGCGCTTATGGCGCTTGATGCGCTGAGCGTTAGTATCGGGTCTTTTAATCATATTCGGCACACCTCCTTACTTCTTAGCGCCGGTCTTACCGACCTTGCGGCGGATAACTTCGTCAGCATACTTGATGCCCTTGCCCTTATACGGCTCGGGAGGACGCTTCTCGCGGATCTCAGCAGCAAACTGGCCGACCTTCTGCTTGTCGCAGCCGGAAACGATGACCTGGTTGGGCTGGGGAACCTCGATGGTGATGCCGTCGATCTCGGGGACTTCCACCGTGTGGGAGTAGCCGATGTTCATGACGAGCTTGTTACCCTCCTTGGAAACACGGTAACCAACGCCGTTGACTTCGAGCGTCTTCTTGTAGCCATCGGTGACGCCGACGACCATATTGTGCAGCAGAGCGCGGGTCAGGCCATGCAGAGCGCGGTTCTCCTTGCCGTCGTCGGGACGGGAAACGTGGAGCTCAGCGCCTTCCTGCTTGATGGTCATGGTGGGCTCAAGCTGCTGGGTCAGGGTACCCTTGGGGCCCTTGACGGTGACAAGGTTGCCCTCCGCGACGGTGACTTCAACGCCTGCGGGGATGGCAACGGGCATTCTACCAATTCTACTCATTGTTCTATACCCTCCTTACCACACGAACGCAAGGACTTCGCCGCCGATGTGAGCCGCGCGAGCAGCCTTATCGGTCATAACGCCCTTGGAGGTGGAGACGATGGCAATACCGAGGCCACGGAGCACGCGGGGCAGCTCATCTGCGCCGACGTAAACGCGGAGGCCGGGCTTGCTGACACGGCGGAGGCCGGTGATGACCTTGTCCTTGCCGTTGTACTTCAGGGTGATGTGGATCGTGCCCTGGGTACCATCGTCAACGATCTGATAGCTCTTGATGTAGCCCTCGTCCAGCAGGATCTGAGCGATGCTCTTCTTCATGTTGGAAGCGGGGACATCCACAGTGTCATGACGGGCACTGTTTGCGTTGCGGATGCGAGTGAGCATATCCGCAATGGGGTCAGTGATATGCATAGTGTAAATCCTCCTGATTTAGAGTTACGGTCATTGACCGTTTAGGTCACGAGGTATCAGTGCCAATTTGGAGCGTCGCACCGCGTGCGGTGCACGCGTAATTGACACTGACCTTTCGCGATCCTTTATCGCCAGAACGTCCATATCGCAACGTTCGTGGTTATGAGTTTGCTTCGGAGCTTCAAGCTCCGGTGCAGCGTGCTGCTGAATCCTCAGCAGCCGGTCCTTCTTGAGATTTTTTCGTTAGACGAGGCGAAGCGACGCCGGCGTACTTTGTGTACGCCAAGGAGCTTCAACGAAGTATAACGGAAAAAGATCAGAAGGAGGCCTTGCGAACGCCGGGGATCTCGCCCTTGTACGCCAGCTCGCGGAAGCAGATACGGCAGACGCCGTAGTCACGCAGGTAAGCGTGGGGGCGGCCGCAGATCTTGCAGCGGTTGTAGCGGCGGGTGGAGAACTTAGCAGGAGCCTGCTGCTTGAGAATCATAGATTTCTTAGCCATTTTTGTATCCTCCTACTTAGCGTTCAAAGGGAGCGCCGACCAGAGTCAGCAGCTCGCGGGCTTCTTCGTCGGTCTGGGCGGTGGTGCAGATGACCACGTCCATGCCGCGGATCTTGTCGATCTTATCGTACTCGATCTCGGGGAAGATCAGC
>CAKTGM010000024.1 GCA_934561515.1 uncultured Oscillospiraceae bacterium
AAAACCGATTCCGGCTATGAGATGAAGAGCATCTGGTCTCGAAATGACCTGAGCGATACATCGATTCTCAAGCTCTCCACTGCGACGGGCTATATCTACGGCTATGTGCAGGATCTGGAAAGCGGCATGTGGCAGTACATCATTCTGGACTTTGCCACCGGCGAGACGGTATTCACCATGGACGTCTCCAACAAATATGGCTACAATAACATGGCTATCGGTATGTATGCCGGAAACAGCGGCAACGCGCTCTACTGCCCGACGGGCTATCTGGAGCTGCTGTGCTTGCAGGACCGCTTTGTGTATCTTCCCAAAATGCCCTACCGCAAGGTCGATCTCGATAAGGCCGCGCGGAACGTACTGACACAGGAACAGTTTGAGCAGGACGGCGGCGACGGCACGGTCGCCAGCTGGCGCAATACTGTGACGGTCGAAAATGTTCATCCCAACACGACGGTCTCGTTCCGGATGAACAATCTTTCCGGAAGCGCCGCTGATTTGGAGCTCTATGCCTACGGTGCAGACGGAAAGCTGGCGGAGGTCAGCAAAGAGCTGTGGACGATCACGGATGAAGCCGGGACTGGCGTGGATACCCTGGCCGACGGCACACTGTATGAGCTGCGTGTGAGTGTCGCAGACGGTGGTGCGTTCGACCTGAGCGAGGCGGAAAAGGAGATCAAAATTTCCGTTGTACTTGCAAAGTAAGACTCAAGGAAGGCTCCGGTGCCAAAAGCGCCGGAGCCTTCCTCAACCTGTCAAAAAACCACAAAATCACTTCCACGAATATCGCCAAAAAGTTACTGTTACAACGCTGTTCCAAACCGCTTTTTAGCGTATTTTTCAACTTCTCGCACAAACGGCCCACGTTTGCTTTCACGAGCAAAAGCGGGTACACACTCGCCTTCGCCAACAGGATCGCACACAGCGGCTCACACGCCGAAACAGGGGCGTTTCGGACGGGGGCGCTATTACTACCCTCGGCGTGCTCTTCGTGCTGTTGAAACGCCGGACGGCCGCTTGTCAAAGCGGCTAACTTGCCGTTTTCTGAGGTCGGGTGAGCAGCGTTCCTTGCGCAGTGCCTATTTTCTTCGAATATACAGAATTTTCTGTCGGCAGTTCCAGTTGCAAACACTTTTGCGCTATGGTACAATAAATCCAAGGAATTGGAAGAATTTCAGAACAATTATGCCGTTAAATTCCCGTTTGCAATTGCAAGTTCTTCACCGGGGCCACGCCCCAAACAACAGAAAGGAAGTGCTATCCCATGAAGAAACTCATCTCCTTGGCTCTGGCGGCCCTTCTGCTGCTGAGTCTCGCCGCCTGCGGGGATGGTCCCGCCCCCAGCTCCTCCGGGTCCTCCGGCGATGTCTCCTCTTCCGCCGGATCTTCTCAGACGGACGTCCTCAGCCCCGTCACCACGGAGGAGGAGATCCGGGCTCTCTATGGGGACGACGCAAGCCTTATCACCTCCATCGAGGCGTACCAGGGAGATTTCCTGGTGAAACTGGGAACGGACGAGGACTGCCCCAGCCTGGACTGGGTCTACGGGCAGAGCGGCATCCGCCGCCGGATGCTGTGGCTGGACGAGCCCCTGATCCGCTGCGAGATCCAGGAGCAGGCCCGCATCAAAGTCATCACCGGCGGCCCCAACATCTACAACGGCGTGCCGGGCTTCCCCCACGTGGAGACCGCCGCACTGGGCCTGGCCTACGATGAGCAGGGCCGGGAGCTGCCCTATGATCTCTACGGGTCCCCCAGCACCACCGGGTCCAGCACCTACTGGGCCGGGGCCGGGGAGTGCTATCCCATGGGCATGCAGAGCCGCCGGGAGGCCATCCGCTCCGCCCAAATCGATGCAGGGGGGCTCACTGTGGCTTTCGCTCCCCTTGCGGACGGCAGCGACTTCGTAACAGCCTATTGCGAGATCCCCTATACCGAGGTGGGTCTCTCAGAGGACGGCATGACCCTCACCGTCACCATGCACGATACCTTCCTCAGCAGCGGCACCCTCTCCAAGGATGCGAACCTGGACTTTTTGAAGGAGTACGGTTCCCTTTACCCCGAGAACTTCCCCGCCGGGGAGTTGGCGGGAAGCTGCACCCTCATTGAGAATGCGGATCTGCGTCAGGATGGGAACAACGCCGTGCTGACCGTCACTCTGGCTGACGGTCCCATCCACGGCAGGAACTTCGGTGACGGTTATTACCGCTTCACCGCTGAGACCGGCTATACCGGCATCGCCGACACCGGTCCCTACCTCCGGGTGACCCTCAACGCCACCAACGAGCTCTTTGCAGACAACTGAGCAGTCCATACAAGCCGTGGACAGCGTGGGTGCGGGCACACCGTGGCTGACCCACTTTTGACCCAGAATCCGAAAAAAGCGGGCAGGGCTGGACGGAAACAACGGAAGATCCGCCGAGCGAACGGCGGTAAAAAGCACAAATCGGAGCCAAAACGACTCCGATTTGCCCTTGACACTGCCTCATAACCCGGAGGCCGTAGGTTCGAGTCCTGCCTCCGCAACCATCTTGAGTGACCAAAATAGATACGCTCACCTGAAACCCCTGAGAAATCAGGGGTTTCAGCGTTTTTATGCCCTGTTTTTTCAAAGCGTGTTTTATAGATACACAAGGGCATTTCAGAGCGTTAGGCAGGACTTGAACTAAATTCTCGGCTGATTTGGCCTGCTTTATGGCGAGCTTTACGCTCTCGGTTACTTTTTATTGCCCGTCTTTCCTAAATAATTTGAAACTTTTTATTGAAGAGGCTGGTATCACATTTTGATACCAACCTCTTTTCAGTTTATCAAATCCTTAGGGCGGAGATGAGCATCCAATGAACACAGAAGCTGTAATCTGTCCCCTTTGCGGCGCAATCAACAAAGACCTCTAAGGCCGGATGCATATCGGTAAGATGGTCAGCACACAATGAAGTATTGGATCATCGCAGGCGCGCCCATTTTAATGTCTTTATTTATTGACAATAATAGATATATCGTCTATAATAAAAAGCACAAAGACGATGTAAGGTGGTGTGCAGAATGGGACGAAAGAGTGTTGCTGTGCTGCCGCAGACGCAGGCGATTTTAGAACAGATGGGAGAACAGATCAAGCTTGCCAGATTACGGCGGCATCTGTCTGCCGAATTGGTCGCGGAAAGAGCTGGTGTGAGCCGAGCCACAGTGTGGAATGTTGAAAAGGGAAACCCCTCTGTCGCGATTGGGATCTATGCCGCAGTTCTGCACGCACTGAACAATATGGATAAAGACCTTCTGCTCGTTGCAAAGGATGATGAGCTGGGGCGTAAACTCCAAGACCTTGAACTTACCACGCGCAAGAGAGCACCACGAAACGGAGGTGATTGACCGTGGCGTCAAACCAAAAAGTAATTTATGTCTATGAGAGCTTCAGATCTACAACGCCAAACTTCCTGGGGACGCTCTTCGTGGAGAATGTCCGCGGCCGGGAGAGCTACTCATTTGAGTATGATGCTGACTGGTTAAAAAGCAGCGCAAACTACATGTATCTCGACCCGGATCTTCAACTGTATGCCGGGCGGCAGTATCCCGCCGGTGCAAAAAATGTGTTCGGTCTTTTCGCCGACTCCTCCCCCGACCGCTGGGGCCGCCTGCTGATGACGCGCAGAGAAAGAATACTCGCTGAACAGGAAGGCCGGAAGCCTCGAAAGTTATTAGACAGCGACTTCCTGCTGGGCGTCTACGACGAGACGCGGATGGGCGCGATCCGCTTCAAACTGGACAAAGACGGTCCGTTCCTTTCGGATGATTCAGAAACCCCGACACCTCCCTGGACCAGCCTGCGAACGCTGGAGGAAGCCTCCCGCCAATTTGAAAACGATGAGTCCGGTCTCGAGCAGAAATGGATCAATCAGCTCATCAAGCCCGGTTCCTCGCTGGGCGGTGCTCGTCCGAAGGCCACCGTTCTGGACACAAAGGGAAATCTGTGGATCGCCAAGTTTCCGTCCAAGCACGACGATGTCAATGTTGGTGCATGGGAAAAGGTCACCCATGACCTTGCAAGACTTTGCGGTTTGGATGTTTCCGAGTCCATGCTGATCGACTTCTCCAAATACGGAAGCACCTTCCTTGTACGACGGTTTGACCGCAATGGTGCTGCGCGGATTCATTTCGCGTCCGCCATGACAATGCTCGGAAAAACGGATGGGGCATCGGCTGCGGACGGCTCCAGTTATCTTGAACTGGTGTCCTTTATCAAGGCCAACGGCGCTGCTCCCAAGAGAGATCTGACGGAGCTATGGAAGCGGATCGTGTTCAATATGGCAGTTTCCAATACAGATGACCACATGAGAAACCACGGCTTTATCCTCAAGGCAGATGGCTGGCATCTCTCACCCTTGTACGATGTAAACCCCGTCCCGGAAGGTGACGAGCTGTCCCTCTGCGTAAATGAGGACGATGCGACGATCTCCCTCGACCTTGCGCTGGAGATCGCACCGTATTGTGAGATCAGCACCAAGGACGCAGCAGCTATGGCAGCAGATGTCCTGAAAACCGTCCGAGAAAACTGGAACCGCCTTGCAACAGAATGCGGATTAAGCCGGAGCGCACAGGAATATATGCGGCCGGCCTTCTCGCTGGCTCTTGAAGAATAGAAGAAGAGGGGAAATGTAAGACTACATCTATTTCGGGCACTCTTAAAAATGCCCAATTCTCCGCTATCATGGGAAATAGAAAGCAAAAAAATATGGCTGAAACAGCTCAAAGCCGCTTCAGCTCTCGATTTTTCCTATTTTCAGCATGTATCTAAATTGGTCACGCATGACAGAAAAACAGCCGTTTTTGTAAAGAGAACGGCTGTTTTTATATTTCCGCAGGGATGATCTTAGAGCCGTGGGGGAAATCGTTCAACGTTCATTCAACCACGCCTTTCACATCCGAGGGTCTGGCCGAACAGACGGACACCTATATAGTATGAATCCGAAAAAGTTAAATTAACGTATTGACAAGTACGTTGCATAGCGCTATGATACATACAACGCGAATCATAATACGTTGTGAAAGGAGCATACACGATGGCAAAAGAATGGGATAAGGCGAACATGAAGACCCTCGGCGCGAACATGAAGAGGGAGACCGCGGAAGCCTTTCAGCAGTACGCAAAGAGTCAGGGTACGACCGTTGGCGCGCTGCTGCGCGGCTTCGTTGAGGCAACGGTCGAGGGCAAGCACGAGGCGGCGGAAAAGCCCGCAGGCCCCGGCGTGCCGCACATTGTAAGCTACAAGAACACCGACCTTCTCAAAGCGGAGGTGGCGCACCACAACCCGGACAACTATAATCCGGATCAGATGCTCAACGCCATCCTCGACGAGTACTTCCGCTTCGTGAAGCGAGTCCGCCGCTGACGCCCGTCGGAAAATTTCAAGGAAAGAAACTACAAAGGAAGAAAGAATAGATAAGAAAGAACGAAAGTTTGACAAGCTGCCTGAAGTTCATATAATGAGCCTCACAAAACCAAACCGAGGGAATCTGCATGAGTCGTCGCAATGAGTGCGGAAAGGCTCGTGAATCACGGAAAGGAGCGCAAAGCATGGAGAGGAAGAAACCGTTGGAGATGGCAGAGCAGGAGCGCAGGGATGGGCGCGGCAACACGGGCGATCTCACGCCGCGGGAGGCGGCTGCATTCCTGCGTTCCCGCGACAACTTCCTGATCGTGACGCACGTCCGTCCGGACGGCGATACGCTCGGCTGCGGCGCGGCGCTGTGCCGCGCACTGCGCGGTCTCGGAAAGACCGCCGCCGTTTTCCCCAACGACCGGACGAGCGCGCGCTACACGCCGTACATGACCGGATTGTGGGCGGATGAGGCCTGCGCGCCGGATACCGTCGTCACCGCTGACCTTGGCTCAAAAAGTATGTTTACCGACAATGCCGAGCGCTACCGTGGTCATGTAGACCTCGCCATTGACCACCACATCGGCGGCGGGCAGTTTGCCCCGCGCCGCTGCGTCTGCCCCGAGCGCGCTGCCTGCGGCGAGATCATCTATGAAATTGCCGCTGCCCTCAGTCAGCTCACGCCGGAGGTCGCGCTGGCGCTCTATGTGGCGCTGTCTACGGACACGGGCTGCTTTGCCCTCGCCAACACGACGGGAGAACGCACCGCATCGCATCGGAGCTGATCGCCCTCGGCATTGACTATCGGGCGGCAAATAAGCGCCACTTCCGCACCAAGTCAAGGCGGCGCATTGCAATGGAAGGCGAGCTTTTTCGAGGACTGGATTTCTTTGACGGAGGTCACGGCGTATTTCTTACGATCACGAGAGAAATGATCGAGCGCCTCCGTCTGGACGAGGACGATCTGGACAACGTCGCCGCGCTCGGCTCGCAGATCGAGGGCGTGGACTGCGCCATCACGCTGCGCGAGCAGGAGGATGGCGGCTGGAAGGCGAGCGTGCGCACCACGGAGCGCATCAATGCGGCCGTACTTTGTGCGATGTTCGGCGGCGGCGGTCACGCGGAGGCGGCGGGCTGCATCCTCCGCGGGAAGGCGCTGCGCGAGGTGAAAAGTCTGCTGAGCGCTGCCGCAGCGGGCGCTGCCGGCAGATAAGCATATCAGGGAAGCAGGAGAAGACAGAATGTGTTCTCCTGTTTTTTTGCGTCCCCGCAGCGGGCGGCGTACTGGCGTTTTGGCCGGGGCTGTGGTAAAATGGTCGGCGGCGGACGCTTGTGCGTCTGCCGCCGCTGACAGTAAACCATGCAACGAAAGGAATTTCTATGGATATCATTCAAACGCTTGCCCGGGAGCTTGGCGAGAGCGCGCAGCACGTGGAAAACGTTGTGCGCCTGCTGGACGAGGGCAATACCATTCCCTTCATCGCCCGCTACCGCAAGGAGCTGCACGGCGCGATGGACGACACCGCGCTGCGCACGCTCGAAGAACGGCTCCAGTACCTGCGCGGCCTTGAAGAGCGGCGCGAGGCGGTGAAAAAATCCATCGACGAGCAGGGCAAGCTCACAGCCGAGCTTGCCGCCGCCATCGACAATGCCAAAACGCTCGCCGAGGTCGAAGACCTCTACCGCCCCTACAAGCAAAAGCGCCACACCCGCGCGACGATTGCGCGGGAGAAGGGGCTTGAACCGCTTGCAGCGCTCCTTTTCGCGCAGGAGCGCGATTGTCCCCGTCCCGAGGATGCCGCGCGCGGCTTTATCGATGCGGAAAAGGGCGTGGAAACGATCGCCGACGCCTTGCAGGGCGCGAACGACATCGTCGCGGAGTGGATCAGCGACGATGCCGCCGTCCGCGGCGCGCTGCGCGAGATGCTGGAAAAGCGCGGGACGCTGCGCTCGCTCGCCGCGACGGAGGAGGACAGCGTCTACCGCCTGTACTACGATTTTGAGCAGCCGCTCTCCCGCTTGCAGGGCCACCAGATCCTCGCCATCAACCGCGGCGAAAAGGAGAAAATGCTCAGCGCGACTGTCCTGCTCGAGCGCGAGCTGGCGCTGCCGCTGCTGCGCCGCGCGGTGGTGAAGCCCGGCTCCGCCGCGATGGAGTTCGTCAAATCCGCCGCTGAGGACGCTTACGACCGCCTCATCTATCCCTCGCTCGAGCGCGAGATGCGCGCCCTTCTCACCGAGCGGGCCGACGAGGGGGCCATCGGCCAGTTTGCGCTGAACTTAAAGCCCCTTCTGATGCAGCCGCCGGTCAAGGGCAAGGTGACGATGGGGCTCGACCCCGGCTACCGCATGGGCTGCAAGGTGGCGGTCGTGGACGGCACGGGCAAGGTGCTCGATACGGCGGTCGTCTATCCCACGCACGGGGAGAGGCAGAAAAACGAGGCCATCGCCGCGCTCTCCCGCCTCATCAAAAAGCACGGCGTGGAGCACATTGCCATCGGCAACGGCACGGCCGGGCGCGAGACGGAGCAGATGGCCGTCGAGCTCATCCGGCAGGTGAACGGCAGCGGCGCAAAGGTGAGCTATATGATCGTCTCCGAGGCGGGCGCGTCCGTGTACTCGGCGAGCAAGCTCGCCGCCGAGGAGTTCCCGCAGTACGATGTGAACCTCCGCTCGGCGGTGTCGATCGCGCGGCGCTTGCAGGACCCGCTCGCCGAGCTTGTGAAGATTGACCCCAAGGCCATCGGCGTGGGGCAGTATCAGCACGATATGCCGCAAAAGCGGCTCGACGAAGCGCTCAGCGGCGTGGTGGAGGACTGCGTCAACGCAGTCGGCGTGGATATCAACACGGCCTCTGCGTCTCTTTTGCAGCGCGTTTCCGGCCTGAACGCTGCGACGGCGAAAAACGTCGTCGCCTACCGCGAGGAAAACGGCGCGTTCACCTCGCGCGCCCAGATCAAAAAGGTGCCGAAGCTCGGCCCCAAGGCATTCCAGCAGTGCGCGGGCTTCCTGCGCGTGCCGGAAAGCAAGAGCGTTCTTGATAACACAGCCGTCCACCCCGAGAGCTACGAGGCCGCCAAGGCGCTCCTTGTCCTCTCGGGTCATACGCTCGCGGACGTGAAGGAGGGGAAGCTCTCCGACCTTCCCGCGCGCATCAGGGACTATGGCGAGGAAAAGGCCGCCGCAGAGATCGGCGCGGGCCTTCCCACGCTGCGCGATATCGTGAGCGAGCTTTTGAAGCCCGGCCGCGACGTGCGCGACGAGCTGCCCAAGCCCATCCTGCGCACGGACGTGCTCGAGATGAAGGACTTAAAGCCCGGCATGGTGCTCACCGGCACGGTGCGCAACGTCATCGACTTCGGCGTGTTTGTGGATATCGGCGTGCATCAGGACGGCCTTGTGCACATCTCGCAGGTGGCGGACAAATTCATCAGGCACCCCTCCGAGGTCGTCTCCGTGGGCGACGTTGTGAAGGTCGTGGTGCTCGAGGTGGACGAGAAGAAAAAACGCATCGGCCTCAGCATGAAGCAGGCCAAATAAGCGCGCGGCGGCGCGGCAGGCGCTTCTGCTTGCTATTTTGGCATATTTGTGCTAACCTACTATGGTTGAGAAGAAATTCGACAGCGTTTGCAAGGAGGACTCTTCATGAAGCTCGACAACAAGCGCACGGTGCTGGTGGGCCTTGCTTTCCTCTCCATCTGTGCGTTCTGGCAGATGTACGACAACATCATTCCGCTCATCCTGACCAATACCTTCCACCTCAACGAGACGATCTCCGGCGCGATCATGGCGGCGGACAACGTGCTGGCGCTGTTTCTGCTGCCGTTCTTCGGCGCGCTGAGCGACCGCACGAGCACGCGCATCGGGCGCAGAATGCCCTTCATCCTCTGCGGCACGGCCTGCGCGGTGGTGCTGATGAACCTGCTGCCGGTGTTTGACAACGGTTACGCCGCGACCGGGGAAACGGGCAAGCTCGTGCTCTTCATCGTGACGCTGGGGCTGCTGCTCGTGGCGATGGGCACGTACCGCTCGCCCGCGGTGGCGCTGATGCCGGACGTGACGCCCAAGCCCCTGCGCTCTCGCGCAAACGCCATCATCAACCTCATGGGCGCGGTCGGCGGCATTCTGTATCTCATGACGGCCTCTGTCCTCTATCCCAGCAGCAAGACGGCGGGGCTTGCGCACGTGAACTACCGGCCGCTTTTCATCGTGGTGTCGGTGCTGATGGCCCTCTCCGTTGCCTTTCTCTACTTTACGACGAACGAGCCGAAGCTCGCCGCGGCGGAGAAGGAATACGAGGCCGCGCATCCCGAGCAGCAGCTCGCGGAGGAGGAGCCGGACGGCAGCGAGGAGCTGCCGAAGGAGGTCAAGCGCAGCCTTATGATGCTGCTCATCTCCATCGCGCTGTGGTTCATCGGCTACAACGGCGTGACGACGTGGTGGACGACCTATGTTGCGCGCGTGATGGGACAGGGCCTCGGCGGCGCGTCGACCTGCCTGCTCGTTGCAACGGGCGGCGCGATCCTCTCGTACATCCCGGTCGGGCAGCTTGCCTCGAAGATCGGCAGAAAGAAGACCATACAGGGCGGCGTGGTGCTGCTGGCGTCCTGCTTCCTCTCGGGCTATTTCCTCACGACGCACTATCAGCGCATCACGAGCGTGATGTTCGTCATTTTTGCGCTCGTCGGCCTTGCGTGGGCGGCCATCAACGTCAACTCCCTGCCGATGGTCGTTGAAATGTGCAAGGGCAGCGACATCGGCAAGTTCACGGGCTACTACTACACCTTCTCGATGGCGGCGCAGGTCGTGACGCCGATCCTGGCAGGCACGCTCTTAAAGCACATCAGCTACAGCGTGCTCTTCCCCTATGCGTCGTTTTTCGTGGCGTGCAGCTTTGTGACGATGTGCTTCGTGCGCCACGGCGACTGCAAGGTGGAGGCCAAGGCCGGCCTTGCGGCGTTTGAGGACATGGACGCAGACTAATCTAATACAAGAAGTGATATCAAGTGAAAATCTTACTCATTGTTGTCGGAATTTGCCTGATTCTGGCGCTCGTGTGGGCGGTTTTGCTGCGCGCGCGCCGCGGGCGGGACAGCATGGCCGCGCTGCGGAAGTTCCGCTACGCGCACCGGGGGCTCTACGATAAGGCCGCGGGCATTCCGGAAAATTCGCTGGAGGCCTTCTCGCGCGCCGTCGTGCACGGCTTCGGCGCGGAGCTTGATGTGCACCTGCTGCGCGACGGGACGCTCGCCGTCTTCCACGACAGCGACATCAGGCGCATGACCGGGCGCGAGGGCTATCTTGAGGACCTCGGCGCGGATGAGCTCAAGGACTATCCGCTGGACGGAACGGCGGCGGTCATCCCGCAGTTTTGCGATGTGCTCTCCCTCTTTGAAGGCACGGGTCTCCCGCTCATCGTTGAGATCAAGACCTTCCGCAACAACTTTGCCGAGCTGACCGCGCGCACGATGGCGGAGCTAGACAAGTTCCACGTTGACTACTGCGTGGAGTCGTTTGACCCGCGCAGCGTGGCATGGCTGCGGAAAAACCGCCCCGAGGTCATCCGCGGGCAGCTGAGCTGCAACTTTTTGAAGGATCGCGGCAAGCTGAGCCTTGCGATGGCGTTTGCCACGACGAACCTGCTGGGCAACATCAGCGCGCAGCCGGATTTTGTCGCCTACAAATACGAGGACAAGAAGCAATGGGCGCCGCGCCTGTGCCGCAGGCTCTACGGCGCGCAGGGCGTGTACTGGACCATCCGCACGAGAGAGGATCTGGAGATCGCCGAGCGCGAGGGCGCGATCGCCATTTTCGAGCGCTTCATCCCCTGAGCATTTCGCACTTTGGAAGAGTGGACGAAAGAGGAAAATCCAAAGAAAAAGAAAGAAGGGTTTTATGGCAGAACAGAAAAGGCGCTGGGGCGACCGGCGCGACGCGACGCTGCTGCGGGATACGGATGCGCTGCACTTCATCATGGGCATCATCTATCCCAACCGCGCGGACAACGAGGCGTACATCGCCGAGCGCGTGAACCTTGAGCCGATCAAGGCCTACATCGCGGAGAAGAACTACGAGGGCATCCCCTTCAAGTACACATTTTTCCACGTCATCCTGACCGCGCTCGCCAAGACGGTCGTGCTGCGGCCGAAGCTCAACCGCTTCTACGCAAACGAGAACTACTACCAGCGCAACAAGGTGACGGCGGGCTTTGTCATCAAAAAGGAATTTGCCGACGGCAGCGAAGAGGCGATGGCCCTGCTGGAAGTGAAAAACGACAGCACCATCGACACCATCCATGAAGAGATCCATCAGGAGGTCGCGGCCTGCCGCGAGCAGAAGAAGGTCAACACCACCGACAACAGCATGAATGTGCTCAACAGCCTGCCGCGCTTTTTGTCCAAGGCGGCGGTGCGCTTCATCCGCTGGCTCGACAAGCACGGCTGGTGCCCCGATTTCCTGATCGGCAAGGACCCGAACTACAGCTCGGTCTTCATCTCGAACCTCGGCTCCATCCATCTCAAGAGCGGCTACCATCACCTGACGAACTGGGGCACGAGCTCGCTCTTTTGCGTCATCGGCGAGAAAAAGTGGACGCCGCTGTACGACGAGCACGGCCTTGTCGAAATGCGGGAGACGGTCGATCTCGGCCTCACCGTGGACGAGCGCATCGCCGACGGCTACTATTACGCCAAGAGCGTGCGCCTTTTTAAGTATCTGCTGGAGCATCCCGCCCTTTTGGAGCGGCCAATGTCGGAGGAGGTAGACTATGAGTGATACGATCGTAAAGACCCCCTGGAAGGACTATATGGGCGAGGTGCCGATGCACCTTGATTACTTCAACGGCTCGATGTTCGAGGCTGTGGAGCAGATCGCCAGGAAATATCCGGGCAGCATTGCCTTCACCTTTATGGGCAAGTCCACGACCTACCGCCAGATGATCCGCGAGATCGAGCAGTGCGCCAAGGCGCTCAAGACCATCGGCGTGCGCGAGGGCGACAAGGTGACCATCGCCATGCCGAACTGCCCGCAGGCCATCTATATGTTCTACGCTGTCAACCTTGTCGGCGGCATTGCGAACATGATCCATCCGCTCTCGGCGGAGAAGGAGATCGAGTTCTACCTCAACGCCTCGGAAAGCGTGGCGGCGGTGACGCTCGATCAGTTCTACAACAAGTTTGAAAAGGTGCGCGAGCGCACGAAGGTCGTCAACATGATCATCGCAAGCGTGCGCGACGCGCTGTCCCCCACGATCAAGGCGGGCTATATGCTCACCGAGGGGCGCAAGATCGAGAAGATCCCCGAGGATGCGCCGGTCATCATGTGGAAGGACTTCATGAAGCTCTCCCGCTCCTGCTACTATAAGACCTATAAGGTCAAGCGCGAGGGCGCGGACCCCGCCGTCATCCTCTATTCCGGCGGCACGACCGGCACGACGAAGGGCATTGTGCTGACGAACAAGAATTTCAACGCCCTCGGCCAGCAGGTCATCGCGGCGAACCCGATGTTCCGCCCCGGCGACAGGATGCTTGCGGCGATGCCGCTCTTCCACGGCTTCGGCCTCGGCGTGTGCGTGCACACGATGCTTTCTCAGGGCGGGCGCTGCATCCTGATCCCGCGCTTTACTGCCAAGAGCTATGCAAAGCAGATCGTGAAGTACAAGTGCAACTTCATCGCCGGTGTGCCGACGCTCTACGAGGCGCTGCTGAGACTTCCCAGCATGGACGGGGCGAACCTCAGCTCGCTCAAGGGCGTGTTCTCCGGCGGCGACAGTTTGTCGATCGAGCTGAAGAAGAAGTTCGACAAATTCCTCTACGACCACAAGGCCTCCATTCAGGTGCGCGAGGGCTACGGCACGACCGAAACGGTCACGGCCTGCTGTCTGACGCCGCCGCATATGTTCAAGGAGGGCTCGATCGGCCTTCCCTTCCCGGATACCTACATCAAGATCGTCGAGCCGGACACCGATAAGGAAGTGCCCTACGGCGAGGAGGGCGAGATCCTGCTCGCGGGCCCGACCGTGATGAAGGAGTACATGAACAACCCCGGGGAGACGGCGCAGACGCTGCGTACGCACGCCGACGGACTCACGTGGGTCTACACGGGCGATCTCGGCGTGATGGACGAGCAGGGCTTCATCTACTTCCGCGGCCGCGCCAAGCGCATGATCATCTCCTCGGGCTACAACGTCTATCCGGGGCAGATCGAGAACATCCTCGACGCGCACGAATTTGTGCAGATGAGCTGCGTCATCGGCGTGCCCGACCCCTACAAGATGCAGAAGGTCAAGGCCTTCGTCAAGCTCGCCGCCGGTGTGCCCGCAACTGCGGACACCAAGGAGACGCTGCTTGCCTACTGCCGCAAGAATGTGGCAAAATATGCCATGCCCTACGACATCGAGTTCAAGGCGGATATGCCGAAGACCTTGGTCGGCAAGGTGGCCTACCGTGAGCTGGAGGAAGAAGAGCTCGCTAAGATCAAGGCGCAGGAAGAATAAGAAGCTTCCCTTGAAACGATAAAAAAGTCAAGCCGAAAGGCTTGACTTTTTTTGTCAGTTCATGGCGCCTGCGTTGAGCGAGAAGAGAAGAGCGATGCGCGCTTTGAGCAGCGGATGCGCTGCGAGCGCCGCGTCGGCGGCGAGAAGCTGCCCGGCGGCGGACTGCGTTTCGTGCAGGAGCGACAGGTCGCAGGAGAGATCGGCGACGCGAAGGGAGGGCAGTCCGTGCTGGCGCGAGCCGAAAAAGTCGCCCGGGCCGCGGAGCCTGAGGTCTTCCTCCGCGATGGCGAAGCCGTCGTTCGTGGAGGACATGATCCGAAGGCGCGCCTTGTTTTCTTCTCCCTTGTTGTCGGAAACGAGGACGCAGTAGGACTTGTGCTGTCCGCGTCCGACGCGGCCGCGCAGCTGGTGGAGCTGGGAGAGGCCGAAGCACTCGGCATTTTCGATGAGCATGAGCGCGGCATTCGGCACATCGACGCCGACCTCGATGACGGTGGTGGAAACGAGCACATCGATCTCATGCGCGGCAAAGGCACGCATGACGGCGTCCTTCTCCTTCGGCTTCATCTTGCCGTGGATGGGGGCGACGCGAAGATCGGGGAAAACCTCCGCTTGCAGGTGCGCTGCGTAGGCGGTGACGGCCTTGCGCTCGTCGGGCAGCTCGTCGTTTTCCGCGACCATGGGGCAGACGATGTAGGCCTGCCGCCCCTCCTGCACGAGCTTTCGCAAAAAGGCGTAGATGCGCGCGTGATAGCTCGAGGGAACGGCGAAGGTGTCGATCTTCTGCCGCCCGGGGGGAAGCTCGTCGAGAACGGACACGTCGAGATCGCCATAGATCATCAGCGCGAGCGTGCGCGGGATGGGCGTTGCCGACATGACGAGAAGATGCGGGTTTTCTCCCTTGGCGGAGAGCGCGGCGCGCTGGTCCACGCCGAAGCGGTGCTGCTCGTCGGTGACGACGAGGCCGAGGTTCTGATACTGCACGTCGGGCGAGAGCAGGGCGTGCGTGCCGATGACGAGGGAAAGCTCGCCCGAGCGGAGTGCTTCATTCAGGGCGCGGCGCTCCTTGGCCTTGGTCGAGGCGGTGAGCAGCGCGCAGGAGATGCCGAGGGGCGTAAACAGCGGCGCGAGCGAACGGTAGTGCTGCTCGGCAAGGATCTCGGTCGGCGCCATGAATGCGCACTGAAGGCCGTTTTTCGCGGCCATGTAAATGGCGGCGGCGGCGACCATCGTCTTGCCCGAGCCAACGTCGCCCTGACAGAGGCGGTTCATCGCCCGCCCGAGCGAAAGGTCGCGCGCGATCTCATCGACGGCGCGGCGCTGCGCAGCGGTGAGGGAGAAGGGGAGAGCTGCCAGAAAGGGCGAAGGATCGGTGTCCGGGCAGCGCTTTCCCGCGACAAAGGCGCGGCGTGCGCGCAGCAATTTAAGCCCCAGCGCAAGCAGGAACAGCTCTTCGAAGGCAAGGCGGCGGCGCGCGGCGGCGAGGGCTTCGTCACCCGTGGGGAAATGAATGTTCTCGTAAGCATAGCGGGCGTGGCAGAGCTGATGGGCAAGGCGCACGTCCTCGGGCAGAATGTCGCTCAGCTCGTCCGCGCAGGCGGCAAGCCCCTGCTCGACGGCCTTATAGAGCATCGACTGGCTGACGCCCGCCGTGAGCGGGTAGATGGGCATGATGCGGCCCGTGATGCGGCGCTCGCCCTCGCGCTCGAAGAGGGGGTTGGTCATCTGCAAGCGGCGGGGCGTGCCCTCGGCGCGGCCGTAGAACACGTAGACCTCGCCGGTGCGGAATGTATTTTTGAGGTAGGATTGGTTGAAATAGGTCAGCTCCAGCGCGCCGCTTTCGTCAACGACGCGGAGCTTGACGAGGTCAAGCCCCTTGCGGATGCGCGAGAGCTTGGCTTCCCCCGCAACAACGGCGCACACGCAGCTCATCTCGCCGGGGATGAGGTCGGCGATTTTTTTGCAGGCGCGGCGATCCTCGTAGGCGCGGGGAAAGTAGGAAAGGAGGGAGCGCAGGTCGGTGATGCCGAGCCTGGCAAGCGCCTTCGCGCGCGCCTCGCCCACGCCCTTGATATAGCGGATATCGGTGCCGAGCGCTGCCATGGGACTTCCCTCCTTTGCGGTGTTATAGGTGTTATTATAATCAAATCGGAAGGAAATGAAAAGGGGTTCATGGCGCAAAAAGGGAGCATCCGTTCGGATGCTCCCTTTTTATGCTGCTTGCGCGGGGAATTACTGCTTGTCGTACAGGTCGATGAGCTTGGTGAGGTGCTCGTAACGCTCCTTCGCCGCATCCTCGTTGCGCTCGAAGAGACCTTCGGCACGCTCGGGGAACTCGCGGGTCAGGCGGCTGTAGCGCGCCTCGTTCATCAGGAATTCACGGTAACCGCCGGCGGGCGCCTTGGAGTCGAGCGTGAACTTCTTGTCGGCCGCGGGATTGAAGCGGAACAGGTTCCAGTAGCCGCACTCGACAGCCTTCTTCATTTCCTTCTGGCAGTTCATCATGCCGCCCTTGATGGAGTGCATCTCGCAGGGGCTGTAGCCGATGATGAGGGACGGGCCGGGATAAGCCTCGGCCTCGCAGATGGCCTTGATGGTCTGCGCGGGGTTGGCGCCCATGGCGACCTGCGCGACGTAGACGTAGCCATACTGCATCGCGATCTCGGAGAGGCTCTTCTTCTTGGTCTCCTTACCGGCTGCCGCAAACTGCGCGACCTGACCGATGTTGGAAGCCTTGGACGCCTGTCCGCCGGTGTTGGAGTAGACCTCGGTATCAAAGACGAAGATGTTGACGTCCTTGTTCTGGGCGATGACGTGGTCGAGACCGCCGTAACCGATATCGTAGGCCCAGCCGTCGCCGCCGAAGATCCACTGGGACTTCTTGGCGAGGTATTCCTTCTTGTCGAGAATCTCGGCGACCAGCTTGCAGGCGGCGCAGTCACAGAACTTCTCGCCCTTGGCCTTGAGCTCGGCGGCGTGCTCAGCAAACTGCGGAACAGCGGCAAGCTCGTCGACGGTGGCGATGCTCGCCATCAGCGCGGCAACATAAGCCTTGGTCGCCTCGGCGTTGGCCTTGCCGTCGGTGAAGGTGTCGAGCCACTTCTGCGCGGCTTCCTTGAGCTCGGGACGCGCCCACTCGACAGCGATCAGCTCGCGGGTCTTGTCGGCAAGGTCCTCACGGAGCTTCTCCTGACCGATGAACATACCGAAGCCATGCTCGGCGTTGTCCTCGAACAGGGAGTTGCACCACGCGGGACCGTGGCCGTTCTTATCCGTGCAGTACGGGGAGGTAGCGCCGGGGCCGCCCCAGATGGACGAGCAGCCGGTGGCGTTGGAGATGTACATACGGTCGCCGAAGAGCTGGGTGACGAGGCGCGCGTAGCTCGTCTCGGCGCAGCCGGCGCAGGAGCCGGAGAACTCGAGCATGGGCTGCATGAACTGGCTGCCCTTGACGGTGGTATCCTGCATATCGGCCTTGGGCGCGACCTCGTCGACGCAGTAGTCGAAGACCTCCTGCTGCTTGAGCTCGCCCTCCTGCGGGACCATGGTCAGCGCGCCGACCGGGCACTGGCCGATGCAGACGCCGCAGCCCATGCAGTCGAGCGGGGAGATGGCCATGGTGTACTTATAGACGCCCTTGCCCTTACCGGCCTTGATGTCAACGATCTTGGCAGCGGCGGGAGCATTCTTGGCCTCCTCCTCGGTGAGAGCGAAGGGACGGATGGTAGCGTGCGGGCAGACGTAGGCACAGTTGTTGCACTGGATGCACTTGGTCTCGTCCCAGGTGGGAACGGAGACGGCGACGCCGCGCTTCTCGTAAGCGGCAGCGCCCAGCTCCCACTGGCCGTCCACGTGCGGCATGAAGGCGGAGACTGGCAGGCTGTCGCCGTCCATGCGGTCGATGGGGTCGAGAATGTCCTTGACCTGCTTGACCAGCTCCGGCTTACCCTTGAGCACCTCGGCCTTGTCCTCGTCCACGGCGTTGGCCCAGTCGGCGGGAACGTCGATCTTCTTGTAGGCGGTGGCGCCGAGGTCGATGGCCTTGTGGTTCATATCGACGATGTCCTGGCCCTTCTTCAGGTAGGAGTGCGTCGCGGCATCCTTCATGTACTGGATGGCCTGCTCCTCGGGCATGACCTTGGCGAGGGAGAAGAACGCGGACTGAAGGATGGTGTTGTTGCGCTTGCCCATGCCGATCTCGATGGCGAGGTCGATGGCGTTGATGGTGTAGAGCTGGATGTTATTTCTGGCGATGTAGCGCTTGGCGTCCGCCTTGAGGTGATGGTTCAGCTCATCGAAATCCCACTGGCAGTTGATCATGAACACGCCGCCGGGCTTGACGTCGTCGACCATCTTGAAGCCCTTGATGATGTAGCTGGGGTTGTGGCAGGCGACGAAGTCGGCCTTGTTGATGTAGTAGGGGCTCTTGATGGGCTTGTCGCCAAAGCGCAGGTGGCTGATGGTCACGCCGCCGGTCTTCTTGGAGTCATACTGGAAGTAAGCCTGAACGTACTTGTCGGTATGGTCGCCGATGATCTTGATGGAGTTCTTGTTCGCGCCGACGGTACCGTCGCCGCCGAGACCCCAGAACTTGCACTCGATGGTGCCCTCTGCCGCGGTGTTCGGGCAGTTCTTGTCCTCTTCGAGAGAAAGACCCGTCACGTCATCGACGATGCCGATGGTGAACTGGCGCTTGGGCTCGGCCTTGGCGAGCTCGGAGTAAACGGCGAAGACGGAAGCGGGCGGGGTATCCTTGGAGCCGAGACCGTAGCGGCCGCCGATGACCTCGATGCCGGTCTTGCCGGCGTTGGCCAGCGCGGTGACAACGTCGAGGTACAGAGGCTCGCCCTGTGCGCCGGGCTCCTTGGTGCGGTCGAGCACCGCGATCTTCTTGCACGTTGCGGGGATGGCCTCGATCAGGCGGTCGGCCTTGAACGGGCGGTACAGGCGGACCTTGATGAGACCGACCTTCTCGCCGTGGGCGTTGAGGTAGTCGATGACTTCCTCGGCCACGTCGCAGATGGAGCCCATCGCGATGATGACGCGGTCAGCGTCGGGGGCGCCGTAGTAGTTGAAGAGCTTGTAGTCGGTGCCGAGCTTCTCGTTGACCTTGGCCATGTACTTCTCGACGACCTCGGGCAGAGCGTCGTAGTACTGGTTGCAGGCCTCGCGGTGCTGGAAGAACGTATCGCCGTTCTCGTGGGAGCCGCGCATATGGGGATGCTCGGGGTTGAGGGCGTGCTCGCGGAAGGCCTTGACGGCGTCCATGTCGCACATATCGGCGAGATCCTTATAATCCCACACGGCGATCTTCTGGATCTCGTGGGAGGTGCGGAAGCCGTCGAAGAAGTTGATGAAGGGCACCTTGCCGGAAAGAGCGGCCAGATGCGCAACGGGGGAGAGGTCCATGACCTCCTGCACGTTGCCCTCGCAGAGCATGGCGAAGCCGGTCTGGCGGCAGGCCATCACGTCGGAGTGATCGCCGAAGATGTTCAGCGCGTGGGTGGAGACGGTACGGGCCGAAACATGGAACACGCAGGGGAGCTGCTCGGCCGCGATCTTGTACATATTCGGGATCATCAGCAGCAGGCCCTGAGAGGCCGTGTAGGTGGTGGTCAGCGCGCCGGCGCCGAGAGAGCCGTGCACCGCGCCGGCCGCACCGGCTTCGGACTGCATCTCGACGACCTTGACCTGGCTGCCGAAGATGTTCTTCTGGCCGTTTGCGGACCACTGGTCGACCAAGTCGGCCATCGGGGAGGACGGCGTGATGGGGTAGATCGCGGCGACTTCACTGTAAGCATAGCTTACGTGCGCCGCAGCGTTATTGCCGTCCATGGATTTCATTTTTCTTGCCATAAATGAACCTCCTGTTTATTCCACCGTCAAAAGACGGTCGTTCTGCGTGAATTCAAAAAATTCAACGCTGATACTATAGCACACTTTTTTCGACATGTAAACGCCTTGGAGGGGGAAAAACATTCATTTTTTTGCAACAACAGGTTCAATTACTTTCATTTTTTCGGAACTTTTGCAAGCTTTTATTCTTTTTGTGCATCCTGTGCAAAAATGAGGGAAAGGGGATTTGCCTGATTCGAAAAATGTGCTATACTGGGGCGAGAAAACGAAAGCGCGCGCCCTTGCGCGTGCAAAAAAAGGAGGACGAAGCAATGGTCACAGCGGTGCGCTCTCTGGGGCTTCAGGGCATCTCGGGCTACGAGGTGACGGTGGAATGCTTTTTGTCCGGCGGGCTTCCCGCGTTCGACATTGTCGGCCTCGGCGACACGGCAGTGAAGGAATCGCGCGAGCGCGTGCGCGCGGCGGTGAAGAACTGCGGCGTGAAGTTCCCCGTCTCCCGCATCACGGTGAATCTCGCTCCGGCGGGGCTCAAGAAGGAGGGCACGCTCTACGACCTGCCGATCCTGCTGGGCATCCTTGCAAGCGCCGAGGAGATCAAGCCCCCCGCAAAGGACGCGGCTTTTCTGGGAGAGCTTTCGCTCACCGGCACGCTGCGCGCGGTGAACGGCGTGCTGCCCATGGCGATGGCCGCGGCGCGCGCGGGCATCAAAACGCTCTATGTCCCCGCGGCGAACGCCGCGGAGGCGACGCTTGCCGACGGGCTGACCGTTTACAGCGTTCCGGACGTGGAGACGCTGGTGGAGCACTTAAAGGGAAGAGCGCCGCTTGCGCCGCAGCCGAAGTGGCGAGCGGAGCAGTCGGAGGAAGCAGGCCCCGACTTTGCAGACGTCATGGGGCAGGAAAACGTCAAGCGCGCGCTGGAGATCGCCGCTGCGGGCGGGCACAATATCCTGCTCATCGGCTCGCCGGGCGCGGGCAAGTCGATGCTTGCGCGAAGGCTGCCGTCCATCCTGCCGGATATGACGCGGGAGGAGGCGCTTGAGGCGACGGAGATCTGGTCGGTCGCGGGGCTGACCGACAGCGCGCGCCCGATGCTGCTGCACCGGCCCTTCCGCGCGCCGCACCACACGCTCTCGGCCTCTGCGATGACCGGGGGAGGAAAAGTGCCGAAGCCCGGCGAAATTTCGCTTGCGCACCACGGCGTCTTATTTTTAGATGAGCTGCCGGAGTTCCACCGCGACGTGCTCGAGGTG
Organism: uncultured Oscillospiraceae bacterium; assembly: GCA_934561515.1. Taxonomy (GTDB): domain Bacteria; phylum Bacillota; class Clostridia; order Oscillospirales; family Oscillospiraceae; genus Hominicoprocola. Next base: position 20,977 of record CAKTGM010000024.1, read on the forward strand.
CTGCGCGCGCCCATCGAGGACGGCGAGGTGACCATCACCCGCGCCGCGGGCAGCATCACGCTGCCGAGCAGGTTTATGCTCGTCGGCGCAATGAACCCCTGCCGCTGCGGCTGGTACGGCCACCCCTCGGGGCGCTGCCGCTGCACAAAGCAGCAGGTGGAAAAATACGTTGAGAAGATATCAGGCCCCATGCTCGACCGCATGGACCTGCACGTGAACGTGCCGAGCGTCGAATTTGAAGCGATGCGCCGGCGCGAAAAGGCGGAGTCCTCCGCCGAGGTGAAAGCGCGCGTGAACAAGGCGCGCGAGCGGCAGAAGGAGCGCTTTGCAGGCACGAACGCTGCCTGCAACGCGCAGATGTCGCCTGCGATGGTGGGCGAATTCTGCGCGCTGGACGGCTCAGGCGAGAAGCTCTTGAAGGGGGCGTTCGACCGCCTCGGCCTCACGGCCCGCAGCCACGACCGGCTGCTGCGCGTGGCGCGCACGATCGCAGACCTTGACGGCAGCGAGAGCATCGAGGCGCAGCATCTGGCCGAGGCCATCCAGTACCGCAACACCGATATTCTGCGGGGGTGAGGGCGATGAAAACGAACGACTACATCCGCCTTGGCGCGATCTCGCTCTTGAGCCATCTCGCGCAGGGCGCGGCATTTGTCCTGCTGTTTGCGGCGTTTGGCGGCACGGGGGCGGCCTCGTCCTTTCCCTTTGCCCCACCCGTCGGGCTCGTGCTCGGCGTCGTCTATGTGGCGGGGCTTTCGTTCCTGTTCGGCTGGGGATTGCGGCCGGGGCGGGAAATCGACAAAAACCGCTGCTGGAACGCGGCGATGGCGCTCTATGCGCTGAACCTTGTTTCGCTTCTCGCGCTGCCTGTTCCGTTCGGCTCCGGCAGCATCCTCGCGATGGTCTGGCAGCTGCCGATGACGCCCGCCATGGCCGGGATCAACGGACTGAGCGGAGAGGGCGCGATGTTTCGCTATGCGCTCTTTGCCCTGCTGGCCGCTGTGGAGCCGCTGTGCCTGACGCTGGGACTTTTGGGGAAAGAAAAGAAGTCCGGCGGCGAAAAACAAACTGAAAATCCGGCCAAGTCCTCCGCCGAGGCGGAGACGGCCACGATCAATGAGGAGAACAACACCAATGCATGAAATGATTCTGTGCAAGCTCGGCGAGGTCGTGCTCAAGGGGCTCAACCGCCGCAGCTTTGAAGATAAGCTGATGGCGAACGTCAACCGCCGCGTGGCAAAATGCGGCAATTTCCGCATCTACGCCAAGCAGAGCACCATCTACGTCGAGCCCAGGGACGAAGCGTGCGACATCGACGCGGCCTTTGAGGGCTGCAAGAAGGTCTTTGGCATCATCGCCGTTTCCAAGGCCCTGCCCTGCGAGAAGGACGTGCAGAAGATCATCGGCGCGGCGAAGGAATACCTCGCCGACGACCTGCGCGCGGCGAAGAGCTTCAAGGTAGAGAGCAAGCGCGCCGACAAGACCTTCCCCTTAACGTCCATCCAGCTTTCCCAGCAGGTGGGCGGGGCGCTCCATCAGGCGTTCCCGGCCTGCGAGGTCAACGTCCACGACCCCGAGCTCGTCGTCCACATTGAAATCCGCGACGACTCGGCTTACGTCCACGGCCCGGCAGAGGACGGCGCGGGCGGCCTGCCCATCGGCATGGGCGGCGTGGCGGTGAGCCTCCTTTCCGGCGGCATCGACTCGCCCGTTTCGTCCTACATGATCGCAAAGCGCGGCGTGAAGCTCGAAATGGTGCACTTTTTCTCCCCGCCCTACACCTCTGACGCGGCGAAGGAGAAGGTGCTTGCGCTTGCCAAGCTTCTTGTGCCCTGGTGCGGGCGGCTCACCGTGCAGGTCGTGCCCTTTACCGAGATTCAGGAGGAAATCCGCCGCAACTGCCCCGAGGAATTCTTCACGCTCATCATGCGCCGCTTTATGATGCGCATTTCTCAGCGCGTGGCGGAGCAGGTGAAGGCGAAGGCGCTCGTCACGGGCGAAAACTTAGGTCAGGTCGCCTCGCAGACGATGGAGGCCCTGCGCGTGACGGAGGACGTGGTCGATCTTCCCGTCCTGCGCCCGCTCATCGGCATGGATAAGGAAGAGATCGTGCGCCTGTCCCGCAAGATCGGCACGTTCGGCACCTCGATCCTGCCCTTTGAGGACTGCTGCACGGTCTTTACGCCGAGGCATCCGCGCACGAAGCCGAATCTTGAGGAAGTCCGCGAGGCGGAGGCGGCGCTCGATATCGAGGGTCTCATCGACCGCGCGATGGCAAACCGTGAATTTGTGCGCATCAAATTCTGAAAGGAAGTCTTTTCTATGGCGGAAAACGAAAAATTGATCGAACAGCGCTGCTGTGAGCTGCTCAAGGCGCGCGGCATGACCTTCGCCGCGGCGGAAAGCTGCACCGGAGGCCTCATCGCCAAGCGCATCACGGATGTGCCGGGCGCGTCGCTCGTTTTCATGGGCGGCGTGGTGAGCTATACCGACACGGTCAAGCACCGCGTGCTCGGCGTTCCGGCAGAGCTGCTGGAGGAATACGGCGCGGTGTCCGCGCCCGTTGCCCGCGCGATGGCCGAGGGCGCACGCAGGGCGACGACCGCCGATCTCGCCGTCAGCGTCACGGGCGTTGCGGGCCCTGACCGCGACGAGCGCGGAAACGCCGTCGGCACGGTGTTCATCGGCTTTTCTTCCCCGGAGGAGACGGTCGCCGAGCGCTTCGACTTTGGCGAAAAGAGCCGCGCGGAGATCCGCGCGCTGTCCGCGGAGGAAGCGTTCAAGCTGCTGGAGGAAAAACTGAAGGAAGCATAAGGGCCGAGAGCCGTGAGAAAGGAGAAAACATGAAAAGAAACACCGGACTGCCGCTTGCGGCACTCTTGGCGGCGCTGCTGCTTTTGACGTCAGGCTGCGGAGAAAAGCAGGAAACGCCGGACGGCGCACTGGACGATCCCCTGGTGCAGGAGGAAGAGCTGACGGTCGAGCCGCAGCCGGACGCGAACTTTACGCTGGAGCTGCCGGATGGATTTTTGAGCCTTGGGACGGACTACGAGCCGAACGGGAAAACGCAGGATACGACCTACGACAGCGACGGGATGCTGCCCTATGACTTTGCGCGCCATTACGACGCGGACGCGCAGCTCGTCGTCGGGACGGACTACTACCCCGAAACGGGGCGCGAGGTCATCAGCTACCTGCGCACCGGCGCTGTGGGCGTGGGAACGCCGCGCGGCGTCAAGGTCGGCGACAGCGAGGAAGCACTGCTGACGGAGTATCCGGAGGCGCTTTACTGCATCGCGGCAGATGAGTCCGAGCTCTATGACGGCTACGACGACGAAAGCAGCTACAGTGAGCCTGCGTATGACTTCGACCGCGCCTACGTCTGGCAGCCGCAGACGCCGCAGGACGACGGAAACTACGATGTCCGCGACATCGTGTTTTACCTGAAGGACGGCACGGTGACCGCGATCACGATGACAAAGCCGTATGCGTTCCGCTTTGTCTACGGTGTGGACCGTGACGCGGCGCTGCGCCTTGCGGAAGAAAACCGCAGCGCGCTGTGCGGGCAGTAAAAAAACAAAACAAAAAGCGAGGGACGATCGATCGTCCCTCGCTTTTTCTGTATTTACCTGCTGGTGGGATCAAAGCTCGAGCGCGAGCTGCGCGTCGTCGGCAGAGGGAACCTCCAGCCCGAATTCGCTCGGCAGATAGCGCGGGCAGACATTTTCGCCCGTTGTGATGACGGAGGCGGCAAGGCGCGTGCCGATCTCGCAGGATTCCATCATGCTCTTGCCGTAGGTCTGGCCGATGACCGCCCCGGCAAAGAACGCGTCGCCCGCGCCGGTCGTATCCTTGACATCGACCTTTTTCGCAGGGCAGAAGCCCTCCTCGCCGTCCAGCGTTGCAAAGACTGCGCCCTGAGACCCCATCGTGACGACCATGCGGCGGATCTGCGCGCCGCGAATCTTCTCGCGCAGGACGGGCAGCATCTCGCCGGGGGTGAAGCTGTCGTAATTCTCGGAAAAGAGGATGCCCGCCTCCTGCTGGTTGCAGATGAAGCAGTGCACCGAGCGCAGAAAGTCGCGCCGCTCGATGGCGATGCTCATGTTGGAAACGACCGCGTAAACGGGCTTCTGGTATTTTTCCGCCAGCGCGAAGGTGCGCTTGACGATGTCCTTTTCCATGTCGATCTCCAGCAGGATACTGTCGGCCTGCGAGAAGATCTCGTCGCCCTGCTCGTCGAGAATGTCGGCGATGGGGTGGAGGTCGGGACGCTTGGAGATCGAGGCGGTCACATCGCCCGTGTTGTCAAAGATGGCGAGCCAGGTGCCCATGCCGTCGGGCGTGGTGCGCATATAGCGCGTGTCGACCTTGTGGCTGCGGAGCTTTTTGACAACATCCGCGCCCGCGCTCGACTCATCGACGAGGCTCACGAAGGTGGGGCGCAGCTCAACGTTGGCGATGTCCTCGACAATGTTGCGGCTCACGCCGCCGTGCACCTGCACGACGCGGCCCGAGTTGCGCCCGCCGGGAATATAGGAAGAGATGGGGTAGCCCTTGATATCGACAAAAACGGCGCCCAGTACGACTATGCTCATGACGATCCTCCTGTGGGTTATATGATATTTCGTATGCACTTCATTATATCATATCCGGCGGCAGAAGAAAAGAAAAACACGAAAAAACGTGGAACGGACCGGCTCATTGCGAGCCGGTCCGTTCCTAAATGAGAGATGAGAGGGAGAAATCAATCCTTGATGCGCGCGCGTCTCGCTTCGTTTCTGCGGATGACGAGAAGCGTGCAGACCGTCAGCACGATGCCGATGGCGAGGCAGATGACCCAGTTCTGGATGAAGCCCGCGAGCGCGAAGCAGACAAAGCTCAGGCAGGCGACGGTGATGGCGTAGGGCAGCTGCGTTGCCACATGGTTGACATGCTCGCACTGCGCGCCGGCGGAGGACATGATGGTCGTATCGGAGATGGGGGAGCAGTGGTCGCCGCACACGGCGCCCGCGCAGCAGGCGGAGATACCGATATAAAGGAGGCTGCTGTCGCCGGGGAAGATGGCGGTGACGATGGGGATGAGGATGCCGAAGGTGCCCCAGGACGTGCCGGAGGCGAAGGCCAGCACGCAGGCGACGAGGAAGATGACGGCGGGGAGCATATTGTAAAGCCCCTCGGAGGCGGCATACATCAGGTCGTGCACATAACCGGCGGCGTCAAGCGCGTTGAGCGTCGTCTTGAGGGAGACGGCAAGCGTGAGGATGATGATGGGAGAGATCATGGCCTGAAAGCCCTTGGGGATGCAGGCCATGGCCTCGCGGAAGCCGACGACGCGGCGGGCGATGAGGTAGAGGACCGTGATAATGAGCGAGATGAGGCCGCCCCAGGGAAGGCCGACGAAGGCGTCCGTGTTGCCGAAGGCGCCGATGAAGTCGCCGGCATAGTCCGTGCAGCCGGAGGCATCAGCGCCGAAGAAGCCGCCGACATAGATCATGCCGATGGTGCAGGTGATGATGAGCACAACGACGGGGATGATGAGGTCGATGACGCGGCCCTTGGGATTGGCGTTTTCCTCGGCGCTGCCGGGGGCGGCGGAGAGGTCGCCCGTGCTGCGGGCGCGCTCTTCAAAGCCGCGCATGGGGCCGTAGTCGAAGCGGAGCAGCGTGAGCGTGATGATGAAGACGAAGGTCAAAAAGGAATAGAAGTTATAGGGGATGGCGCGGATGAAAAGCTGGATGCCGGAGATACCGGTATCGAGATCCTGCGCCGTGGAGGACACGGCTGCGGCCCAGGAGGAGATCGGCGCGATCATGCACACGGGGGCGGCGGTGGCGTCGATGAGGTAGGCGAGCTTGGGACGCGAGATCTGGTGGCGGTCGGTGACCGGGCGCATGACAGAGCCGACGGTCAGGCAGTTGAAGTAGTCGTCGATGAAGATGAGAATGCCGAGGATGAAGGTGGCGAGCGATGCGCCCACGCGGGTGTGGATGTTCTTTTCCGCCCAGCGGCCGAAGGCCGCGCTGCCGCCGGCAAGGTTGACGAGCGCCACGATGATGCCGAGCAGGACGAGGAAGAGGAAGATGCCCGCGTTATCAGAAACGGCGGTGATGAGGCCGTCGTTGACGATCATATCGAGCGTTGCGACGGGGGAGAAGTCACAGGCGAAAAGCGCGCCGATGACAACGCCGATGAAAAGAGACGAATACGCCTCCTTCGTGATCAGCGCGAGCGTGATGGCGATGATCGGGGGAACAAGCGCCCAGAAGGTTCCGACAAAGTTCATGATGTTTCTCCTTTCCTGTGCCTTTACGCACAGAGCAAAAAAATTAAGCCATGATTTCCATCATGACTTAACACAAAGAACATCAAGAACGCCGTACAAAACAAAAACAGCGGAGATCCTGATCGCGTCGATCATGACAGCACTCCGTCCTTTCGGACGACAGTCCGCCGGGTATTCCCCGGCGACCCAGAAATCCACCGGTCAGGGAACCGATCGACCCTTCGGCGGCTTCCCCTTTCACCCCACGGTCTCCTGCCGTTTGCCGGGGCTAGTCATGTCAGCCGCGCCTCTATCAAGACTTATGAAATTGCTTGCAGTATACACCTTTTCGACATTCTGTCAAGCATGAATTTCGTTTTTTAACGGGAGAACGTGAAAGTCTATGCAGATATTACGAAAAATAGAAAGAGAAGCGGGGAAAATTGTGAAAAATATTATGCGGCTTCAGCGGATGCAGAGGGCGCGGGCGGCGCAGCGGCAGAAAAGCTGCCGCCATGTGAGGCGCGCGACGCTCTCGCCCGCGAGCAGCGGCAGGGAGGAAAGAAGCGTGCCATCAGCCGCAAAAACATCGAGCGAGCCGAGGATCTCGCCCGCTTCAACGGGCGCTTCGACCGTTTCGCACGGCGAGAGCGACTGGGTGAGGCCGTTTGCGCGGCTTTTTTCAAGGAGCAGGACGCTCCCCTGCGGCAGGACGGTCTGCACCTGCCTGCGCGCGCCGAGCGCGACGGGGACGGCGGGGAGCGGCGCTTCCGGCGCGACGGGCAGGAGCGTATAGGCGGCAAAGCCGTAGTTCAAAAGCGCCTTTGCGTCAGAAAAGCGCTTGTCGCTCGTGCTGCCGCCGAGCACAACGGCGATGAGCTCCATGCCGTCCTTTTCCGCCGTGGCGCTGATGCAGTATCCCGCGGAGCCGGTCGAGCCGGTCTTGAGGCCCGTCGCGCCGGGGTAGAAGCGCACGAGCTTGTTGGTGTTGACAAGAAGCGACGCGCCGTCCCGCAGCGAGTCCATCCAGATGGTCGTAAAGCGGCGGATGTCGGGGTGGTGCAAAATGAGCTCGCGCGACATGAGCGCAATGTCGTAGGCGGAGGAAACGTGGCCGTCCGCGGGAAGGCCCGTGCAGTTGAGAAAGCGCGTGTCGTTCATGCCGAGCTCCCTCGCCCGCGCGTTCATGCGCTCGACAAAGGCTTCCTCGCTGCCGGCAAGGTGCTCGCCGAGCGCGACGGCCGCATCGTTGCCGGAGACGACGCAGACAGCCTTGATGAGCTCCTCCACGCGCATCTGCTCGCCCTCCTTGAGCCAGATCTGGCTGCCGCCCATGGACGCGGCGTGCGCGCTGCCGGTGACGGCGTCGTCATACGAGAGCGCGCCGGAGTCGATGGCCTCCATGGTGAGCAGCAGCGTCATCACCTTGGTGACGCTTGCGCTCTCGCGCGGCGTGTGCTCATCCTTGGCAAAGAGCACCGTGCCGGTGGCCTTTTCCATCAAAAGAGCGGAGGGCGCGTCGAGCGTGAGATCATCGGCGCGCACGGGGACGCACAGCAGGAGTGCAAAAATGAGCAGCAGCGGCAGGATTCGTTTCATGGCGGGGCTCCTTTCCTCGTTTGCAAAAAGAATATGAAAGGATTTGGGGCAAGATGAATATTTCGCCTTGAAATGACACGAAAGATATGATATACTCCCTGTGTCCGCAGGGTTGGTATATCGGTATTACAGCGGCTTCCCAAGCCGTTAAGGCGGGTTCGACTCCCGTACCCTGCTCCAAAA
>CAKTGM010000025.1 GCA_934561515.1 uncultured Oscillospiraceae bacterium
TTCTCTGGGGGTTCCAAAGGGGGTATTCTCTTTTGCGAAAGAGAATACCCCCTTTGATTCCCGTCCCCCATCGGCAGGTGGGGGCAAAGTTCCTCTTTCTTTGGAAAAGAAAGCAAAAGGGCGCAGCGCGCTGCATTTCCTCCCGCGCCTGTGCGGACAAAGAGGGCTTCTCTTTTGCGAAAGAGAATACCCCCTTTGTCTCCCGTCCCCACGGCAGGTGGGGGAACCCATCATCTCCCGCACAGCGGGAGGTTATTTACTTCTCTTGAGCAGCTCGCAGACGAGCGCGTAGACTCTCTCCGTGGAGGCGACGTTCAGCCGCTCGTTCACGGAATGCACGTCGTGCATCTCAGGGCCCATGGAGAGCGCGTCGAGGCCGGGGATCTTCTCGATGAGAAGGCCGCACTCGAGGCCGCCGTGGGTGGCTTCGATCTTCCCCTCGCGGCCGGTGAGGTCGCGGTAGACCTCCTCGACCTGCTTGCGGAGGGCGGAGGAGCGGTCATACTGCCAGCCGGGATAGCTGCTGCGCACGCTGACCGTGCCGCCGGCATACCCGACGATGGCCTTCACGCGCTGGATGAGCATCTCCTTCTGCGAGGCGATGCTCGATCTCACGGAGTAGGAGAAGTACAGTCCCTGCTCGTCCATGTGCATCACGCCGAGGTTGAGCGAGGTCTGCACGAGGCCGGGGAAATCGGCGCTCATCTCCTGCACGCCCTGCGGCAGCGCAAGGAGGACATGGAGGAAGCGGGACGTTTCCTGCGCGGAGACGGCGGAGGAAAGCGCGGCCTTCTCGCAGGCGAGCGCAATGCCGCCGTCGGTGATGGCATATTCATTCCTGAGCGTTGCGTCGAACTCCTTGATGAAGGCCTCGAACGCGCCGGCTTCTTCCTTTGAAACGGCGACAAGCGCGTCGTTTCTCAGGCAAATGACGTTATCGAACTCGCCGCCGGTGAGATCGCCCACGCGCAGCGAGGGGCAGCGCTCCATCGCGCTGTAGAGCGTGCGGCCCATGAGGCAGTTGGCGTTGCCGCGGCCGTCCTTGATGTTCATGCCGGAGTGGCCGCCCTTGAGACCGGAGATCGTCACGCGGTAGCCCTGATATTTTTCGCCGAGCGCCTCGCGCGCGGCGGCAAGGGTACAGTCAAGGCGAGCGCCGCCCGCGCAGGACACGGTGAACACGCCCTCCTCCTCGGAGTCGAGGTTCAAAAGCTTTCTGCCCTTCAGGTCGGAGCAGTCGAGCGCGAACGCGCCGTCCATGCCGACCTCCTCATCGACGGTGAAGACCGCCTCGATGGGGGGATGGGCGAGCGTTTCGTCAGACAAAATGGCGAGGATCATCGCAACGGCGATGCCGTTGTCGCCGCCGAGCGAGGTCTTGTCCGCCCAGACCCATTCGCCGTCGGTGCGAACGTCAAGCCCATCGCGCGCCATGTCCTTGGTGCAGTCCTCGGTCTTGGCGCAGACCATGTCGATGTGGCCCTGCATGATGATGGGGGCGGCGTTTTCGTACCCCTTCGAGCCGTCCTTCCAGATGATGACGTTGTTGCACGCCTCCTGACGGTACTTGAGGCCCAGCTCCTTGGCAAAGCCGACGCAGAGATCGCTGATGATCCTGGTGTTGCCGCTGCCGTGGGGAACGGAGCAGAGCTTTTCAAAATAGTAGAATACCTTTTCAGGCTTGATACCGGATAATGCTGCCATGATACCCTCCAAATAGCGTTTTAGTTGATCTGCTTGCGGCGGCTCAGGTTCATCGTGCCGTCCTGCATATCCTGAATGCTCTCAAGGCTCTTGCCCGTGCCCTCGGCCACGCACTGGATGGCGTTCTCGGCGACCGTTGCGTGGATGCCGGTGCGGGCCATGACGAGCTGGTCGAAGCCGCGCACGAGGCTGCCGCCGCCGGTCATGACGATGCCGTTGTTGGAAATATCGGCGACCAGCTCGGGCGGGGTCTTTTCGAGCACGAGGTGGACCTCCTCCATGATGCGCTCGACCGGCTCTTCAAAGGCCTCGAGCATTTCGGCGGAGGAAACGGTGATCAGCTCGGGAAGGCCCGTGACAAGGCTGCGGCCCTTGACCTCCATGGTCATCTCCTCCTCGGGCGGGAAGACGCAGCCGATCTCCATCTTCATCTGCTCGGCCGTGCGCTCGCCGACGAGCAGGTTGTGCTTGCGGCGCATATACTTGACGACGGCCTCGTTGAACTGGTCGCCCGCGATCTTGATGGAGGAAGACTCCACAACGCCGGAGAGGGAGATGACCGCGATATCGGACGTACCGCCGCCGATATCGATGATCATGTGGCCCTCGGGCTGGGTGATGTCGATGCCCGCGCCGATGGCGGCGGCGACCGGCTCTTCGATGAGGTAGACGCGGCGCGCGCCGGCCTGAATGCCCGCGTCGATGACCGCGCGCTCCTCGACCTCGGTGATGCCGGAGGGGACGCAGATGATGATGCGCGGCTTGAAGAGCTGGAAGCCCATGACCTTGTGGATAAACTCCTTGATCATGCGCTCGGTGACTTCATAGTCGGAGATGACGCCCTCGCGCAGCGGGCGGATGGCGATGATGTTGCCGGGGGTGCGGCCGAGCATGGCCTGCGCGTCCGCGCCGACCTTGAGGAGCTTGCCGGTGTTCTTGTCGAGCGCAACGACCGATGGTTCGTTGAGCACGATGCCTTTATCCTTAATGTAGATCAGCACCGACGCGGTGCCAAGATCCATGCCGATGTCCTTGCTGAAAGAAAACATAGCGCTTTACCTCTTTACTTTTCTGAAAACTGAACTGAGCGAAAGCTCATACTTTCCCATAATGCTTTCATTATAGCGGCAGAAAATAGAGTTTGCAATAGCATTGTGTGCGATTTTGCACACGGTATCAGGGAAAAATAAGGAAAAAGAGAACTCCGCCTCGCCTCTTTTTTGAAGACTTCAGTCTTCGTCCGCCGAAGCGAGTGTCGCGCAGATGACGCTCTCCGCGCCTGCGGCGCGGAGCACGCGCGCGGCCTCGCGCAGCGTAGCGCCCGTGGTGAGAATATCGTCGATGAGCAGAATGCGCGCGCCGCGGATCTTCTCTTCGTTCACGGCGGCATAAACGCCGGCGACATTCTCCTGCCGCTCCTCGCGCGAGGAAAGGGAGGACTGCGGCGCATTGTCGCGCTCCTTTTGCAGCAGCGTTTCCGGCGCGGTGTCCCAGCGGCGGCAGGCCTCGCGCGCGATGAGGTACGACTGGTCGTAGCCGCGCTCCCGTCTGCGCTTTTTCGACACGGGAACAAAGGTCACAAGGTCGAACTGCCCGCCGAAATGCTCGGCCGCACTCTGCGCGAGGATATCGCCAAAGCCCGTGCAGCGGCTCTGACTGCCGTGAAATTTGTAGTCCAGCAGCGCCTCGCGCACCGCGCCCTCATAGCGGAGCGGGGCAAGGCACGCGCCGATCTCCGCGCGCTCGTGGAGGGGCGTTTTGCAGTAGGGGAGGGACTTTTCGCACTTAGGGCACACGCCCTGCACGCCGACATTTCCACAGAAGGCACAGCGCGGCGGGAAGATAAGGGAAAGGAGGGAGGAACACGCGCTCATTCGCCCGCCGCCCCCTTCCTGAGCCGCCATTTGAGGCCGCTGTAGCGGCGGCTGCGGCGGTCGTTCTCCGCCATTTTGTTGACGGCGGAATCGTCGCCGACGATGACGAGCAGCTCGCGCGCGCGGGTGATGGCGGTATAGAGAACGCCGCGCACCATCAGCGACGGCGCGCAGGGCGCGCCGACAAAGACGACGCCACGGTATTCGCTGCCCTGCGCCTTATGTACGGTCATGGCGTAGGCCATGTCGAGCTCTGCAAGCATATCGGCAGTGTAGACGGCGGTGCGGTCGTCAAAGACGATCTCCAGCAGCTCGCCGCTTGGGTCGATCTTTGCGATGCGGCCCACGTCGCCGTTGAAGATGCCCGTGCCCGCCGTGCCGTCCGCCTTCTGCCAGACAACGTCGTAGTCGTTGCGCGTCTGCATGACGCGGTCGCCCTCGCGGAAGATGAGCTCGCCGAAGCGGCGCTCCTTTTTGCCGGGCGCCGGCGGGTTCAGCGCCGCCTGCAAGGCGAAGTTCAGCGACCTTGTGCCCGCGTCGCCGCGGCGGGTGGGCGTTAAGACCTGCAATTCCTCCGCGGGGATGCCCATCTTGTCGGGCAGCCGCGTTTTGCACAGCTCCACCACCGTTTCGACGAGCCGTACACTGTCGCGCCGGGGGAGGAAGAAAAAGTCGTTCGCGGCGGCGTTTTTGAGCTGCGGCGGCATACCGGTGTTGACAAGGTGCGCGTTGCGCACGATCATCGACTGCCCGGCCTGACGGAAAATATCGCGCAGGGCGACGGTCGCGGCGCGGCCGCTGCGAATAAGGTCGGAAAAGACGTTGCCCGCGCCCACGCTCGGCAGCTGGTCGGGGTCGCCGACGAGAACAAGGCGGCAGCCGGGGCGCAGCGCCGCAAGCAGCGCGCGCATGAGGGCAAGGTCGACCATGGACGTTTCGTCCACGATGAGCGCGTCGGCCTCGAGGGGTTCCTTCTCCCCCTTAGTGAAGGTGACCTCGCCGGTCTGGTCGTTCCATGTCATGCCGAGCATCCGGTGGATGGTCTGCGCCTCGCGCGAGCACAGCTCGCCCATGCGCTTGGCGGCGCGGCCCGTGGGCGCGGCAAGAAGGACGGAAAGCCCCATGCGCTCAAAGAGCGCGACGATGGCGCGCACGCTCGTCGTCTTGCCCGTGCCGGGGCCGCCGGTGAGCAGCAGCAGCTCTTCTTTTGCCGCAAGCTCGACGGCCTGACGCTGTAAGGGCGCGTACTGCACGCCCTGCTCGCGCTCGATCTCTGAGATGACGCGCTCCACGCCGCGCAGCGCATCGGGTTTGTCCGCAAGCATTGCCGAAATGCGCTGCGTGACATACAGCTCGTCCTCCCACGAGGCGCGCAGATAGCAGGCCGTGACGTTCGCCACCGGCTCCTGCACGATGCGGTGCAGCTCGATGAGATCGTCGAGGCTCTTTTCCGCTGCGTCCGCATCGCAGTCCAAGAGCTGCACGGTCGCGGCAAAGAGCTTTTCGCGCGGGAGGAAGACGTGCCCGCCCGCCTCGCGGTTGTGGGAAAGCTCGAAGAGAAGCCCCGCCTCGGTGCGAAGCGACGCATCGCCGCCAAAGCCCATCGAGAGCGCGATCTCATCGCAGACGGAGAAGTCCACGCCGAAGGCGCTGTCGGAGAGAAGATAGGGGTTGCGCTCGAGCGCGGCCATGGCGTTTGCGCCGAAGCGCCGGTAGAGCGGCACGCTGAGCGCGGCGGGCAGGTCGTAATGGGCAAGAAACTCCATCACGCGCCGCAGCCCCATCTGCTCGTTGAAGGCATTTGAAATTTCCTGCGCGCGCTTGCTCGTCATGCCCTTGATGGCGGTGAGCTTTTCCGGCTCGGAGGAAAGGACGCGCAGCGTCTCTTCGCCGAAGCGCGCGACGAGCTTTTCCGCCGTGGCCGGGCCGACGCCGCGCACCACGCCCGAGGCGAGGTAGTTTAAGATCTCCGCCTCCTCGAAGGGAAGGCTGCGCTCGACCTCGCGGGCGGAAAACTGCTCGCCATACTGCGGATGGGAGGAAAACGCGCCCGTGGCCGTCAGATTTTCGCCGGGCGCGGCGCAGGGGATGCAGCCGACGAGCGTCAAAAGCTCGCCGTCATCCGTTACAAGGCGCAGCACGGCGTAGCCGTTTTCCTCATTCTGGAAAACGACGGACAGGACCGTGCCGATGATCGTCGTTTCTTCTCCCATGTCTGCCTCCTCAAGTGAAAAAATCGGTCAAGTCCTCCTTTTTGCAGAGGTAGACCTCGTATTCGCTGCGGCACAAAAGCGCCGCCGCGCTTCGTGCCTCTTCCGAAAGGCCGCCGTCCACGATCACAACGCGCGAAAAGCCGCCCTCTTCGTAGCGCGAGCGCAGCAGCGCGCGCACCGTGTATTCAAGCGCCGCTCCCTCCCCGCAGACCTCGACGACCGCCGTGGCGGGCAGCGCACCGCGCCGCCGCGGGTGGACGAGGGCGGAGAGGAAAAGAAAGATAAGCGTTGTAAGCCCGATGGCGGCGAGCGCCGCCACAACGCCGTCCTGCAACAGCCGCATTTCTCGATCACCTCGCGCCATTCTACGGCGCGGACGGGCGAGAGGTGCGGAAGATCACAGCATTTTTTTAAGATACTGCCCCGTGTAGGATGTCTCGCACGCGGCGACCGCCTCGGGCGTGCCGGAGGCAACGAGCGTACCGCCGCCGCTGCCCCCCTCGGGGCCGAGGTCGAGAAGGAAGTCCGCGCACTTGATGACGTCCAGGTTGTGCTCGATGACGAGCACGGTGTTGCCCGCGTCGACAAGGCGCTGCAAGACCTCAAGGAGCTTTTTCACATCGTCCGTGTGAAGACCCGTGGTCGGCTCGTCGAGGATATAGATGGTGCGGCCCGTGGAGCGCTTAGAAAGCTCGGTCGCAAGCTTGACGCGCTGGGCTTCGCCGCCGGAGAGGGTCGTAGACGACTGGCCGAGGCGGATATAGCCGAGGCCGACCTCGCTGAGCGTGCGGAGCTTGGCCTCGAGCTTCGGCAGGTCGCGGAAGAATTCGAGCGCCTCCTCCACGGTCATTTCGAGCACGTCCGCGATGCTCTTGCCCTTGTAGCGCACCTCGAGCGTTTCGCGGTTGTAGCGCTTGCCCTTGCAGACCTCGCAGGGCACATAGATATCGGGCAGGAAGTGCATCTCGATCTTGAGCTGGCCGTCGCCCGCGCAGGCCTCGCAGCGGCCGCCGCGCACATTGAAGCTGAAGCGGCCCGGTCCATAGCCGCGCGCCTTCGCGTCCGGCGTGGAGGCGAAGAGGTCGCGGATGTCGTTGAAGAGATTCGTATAGGTCGCGGGATTGGAGCGCGGCGTGCGCCCGATGGGGCTCTGGTCGATGCAGATGACCTTGTCGAGATATTCTTCGCCCTCGATGGCGCGGCATCTGCCCGGATGCACCTTCATGCGGTTTAAGTCCGCGCCGAGCTTTTTGTAGATGATCTCGTTGACGAGCGACGATTTGCCGCTGCCGGAAACGCCCGTGACGCAGGTGAAGGTTCCGAGCGGGATCGAGACGTCGAGATTCTTGAGGTTATTTTCCTGCGCGCCGCGCACGGTGAGGAAGCTGCCGCTGCCCGTTCTGCGTGCCTTCGGCACTTCGATCTTCTTTTTGCCGCTCAAGTACTGGCCCGTCAGGGAGGCGGGGTTTTCCATGACCTCGCGCGGCGTGCCCGCCGCGACGACCTGTCCGCCGTGCGCGCCCGCGCCGGGGCCGATGTCGATGAGGTAATCCGCCGCGCGCATCGTGTCCTCGTCGTGCTCGACGACGATGAGCGTGTTGCCGAGGTCGCGCAATCTCTTGAGCGTTGCAAGGAGCTTGTCGTTGTCGCGCTGGTGCAAGCCGATGGACGGCTCGTCGAGGATATAGAGAACGCCCATGAGGCTCGAGCCGATCTGCGTTGCAAGGCGGATGCGCTGGGCTTCGCCGCCCGAGAGCGACGCGCTCGCGCGCGAAAGCGTCAGGTATTCAAGGCCCACCGAGCGCAGAAAGCCGAGGCGCGCTTTGATCTCCTTGAGGATGCGCTCGCCGATCAGCATCTGCTGCTCCGTCAGCGTGAGCTGCTCCACAAAGTCGAGCGCATCGACCACGGATTTTTCGCAGTAGTCGCTGATGCTTAAATCCCCGACCGTGACGGCGAGGGATTCGCGCCGCAATCTCTTGCCGCCGCAGGTGGGGCAGGGGCATTCGCTCATGCAGCCCTCGAGCTCTTCGCGCACGCCCTCGCTCTGCGTTTCCTTATAGCGGCGCTCCAGGTTGGGGATGATGCCCTCAAAGGCCTGATATAGTACGCCCTTGCCGCGCGGCTGGTCGTACTGGAGTTCAAGCTTTTCGCCCTTCGTGCCATACAAGATGACATCCATGACCTCTTTGGAGAGCTTTTCCACAGGATCACGGAGCGAGAAGCGATATTTTTTGGAAAGCGCTTCAAAGTACATCCGCGAAATGCCGTCTCCGCGCACGTTGTTCCAGCCCGAGGCGCAGATCGCGCCGTCGAGCAGGGAAACGCTCTTGTTGGGGATGACGAGCTCGGGGTCTACCTTGAGCTGCGTGCCGAGGCCCGTGCACTCCGGGCACGCGCCGAAGGGATTGTTGAACGAGAACATACGCGGCGTCAGCTCCTCGATGGAAACGCCGCAGTCCTCGCAGGCGTAGTTCTGCGAGAAGAGGATGTCGCGGTCGTCGGGCAGGATGTTCGCCAGAATGATGCCGCCCGAGAGCGCCGCGGCGGTCTCGCAGGAGTCCGTCAGGCGGTGGACCACGTCGGGACGGAGGATGAGGCGGTCGATGACGACCTCGATGTTGTGCTTTTTGTTCTTCTCGAGGGAGATTTCCTCGCTGAGGTCGTACATATTCCCGTCGGCGCGGACGCGGACATAGCCCGAGCGGCGCGCGTCCTCGAAAATCTTGGCGTGCTCGCCCTTTTTCCCGCGGATGACCGGCGCCATGATCTGCACGCGCGTGCCCTCGCCCAGCGCCATGAGCTGGTCGATGATCTGGTCGATGGACTGCTGGCGAATTTCTTTTCCGCACACGGGGCAGTGCGGCGTGCCGACGCGCGCCCAGAGCAGGCGCAGATAGTCGTACACCTCCGTCACCGTGCCGACGGTGGAGCGGGGATTCTGCGAGGTGGTCTTCTGGTCGATGGAGATGGCGGGGGAGAGACCCTCGATATAGTCGACGTCGGGCTTTTCCTTCTGCCCGAGGAACATCCGCGCGTAGGAAGACAAACTCTCCACATAGCGGCGCTGGCCCTCGGCATAGATGGTGTCGAACGCGAGGGACGATTTTCCGCTGCCCGAAAGCCCCGTGATGACGGTCAGCGCGTCGCGGGGGATCTCCACATCGATGTTCTTGAGGTTATTCTCTCTTGCGCCTTTGACAAAAATCTTACTTGGCATGAATTGATAACTCCTGTTGCCCGCGCTGCCCTTGCAGCAGCGGGCGGACTGTTGGTTTTCCTCTGGTATTATTCCGAAACGAGGTCGGCAAAGCTCGCGCGCACGAGAGATGCAAGGTCGCGCGGCGAAAGCTCCACCTGATAGCCGATCTTGCCGGCGGAGACGATCATTGTGGATAAGTCCTCCGCCGAGGCGTCGATCACCGTGGGGAAGAGCTTTTTCATCCCGACGGGCGAGCAGCCGCCGTGGACATAGCCCGTGAGCGGCAGCAGCTCCTTCTGGTGGAGCATTTCAATGGACTTCTCGCCCACGGCCTTCGCCGCTTTCTTGAGGTCTAGATTTTCCGCGACCGGCACGTCGAAAACATAAAACTGCCCCTTCGCGCCGCGCGCGACAAGCGTTTTGAAGACGGCCGCTGGGTCAAAGCCCATGGACCGCGCCACCGTGACGCCGTCGACGGCAACGCCCTCCTCGTGCGGGTAGGTGTGCGCGGTGTAGGCGATCTTCTTCTGCTCCAGCACGCGCATGACGTTGGTTTTTTCTTCTTTGCTCTTTGCCATTATTGTTCGCTTTCCTTTCGCAGCTCGATGATGCGGTCGCGCAGAATGGCGGCGTACTCGAATTCGAGCATTTTGCTTGCCTCCTGCATCTGCTTTTCGAGCTTTCTGATTTCCTCGTCCCGCTCGCGCTCGGAGAGCTTGCGCTTGCCGCGGCGGCGGGCGGATGCCTCGTCCTTCTTTGAAATTTCGATGATCTCGCGCACGTCCTTGCGGATGGTCTGGGGGACGATGCCGTTTTCCTTGTTGTATGCGTCCTGAATCTCTCTTCTTCGCTCCGTCTCGTCCATGGCGCGGCGCATCGAGGGAGTGATGGTGTCGGCATAGAGCACGACAAGGCCGTCGGCGTTTCGCGCGGCGCGGCCGATGGTCTGGATGAGGCTCGTCTCGCTGCGCAAAAATCCCTCCTTGTCGGCGTCCAGAATGGCGACCATCGAGACCTCGGGAATGTCGAGTCCTTCGCGCAGCAGGTTGATGCCGACGAGCACGTCAAATTCGCCGAGGCGCAGGCCGCGGATGAGCTCCATGCGCTCGATGGTCTCCACGTCCGCGTGCATATAGCGCACGCGGATGCCCGCGCCCGTTAAATACTGCGTGAGGTCTTCGGCCATCTTCTTTGTCAGCGTGGTGACGAGCACGCGCTCGCTGCGCGCCGCGCGCGCGTTGATCTCGCCGATGAGGTCGTCGATCTGGTTTTCCACCGGCCGCACCTCGACCTTGGGGTCAAGAAGGCCCGTCGGGCGGATGACCTGCTCGACGATCTGGCCCGCGCGCTCCTTTTCATAGTCGCCGGGCGTCGCGGAAACGTAGATGCGCTGGTGGACGCGCTGCTCGAATTCGTCGAATTTGAGCGGGCGGTTGTCAAACGCGCAGGGCAGGCGGAAGCCGTATTCGACGAGGCTCTCCTTGCGCGCGCGGTCGCCGTTGTACATCGCGCGCACCTGCGGGAGCGTGACGTGGGATTCATCCACAAAGAGGAGGAAATCCTTGGGGAAATAGTCGATGAGCGTCAGCGGCGGGGAGCCGACGGGACGGCCGCTGATGACGCGGGAATAGTTCTCGATGCCCGTGCAGTAGCCGAGCTCTCGCAGCATCTCGATGTCGTAGCGCGTGCGCTGGCGGATGCGCTGCGCCTCCACCGCCTTGCCCTCGGCGAGAAACTGCGCCTCGCGCTCATCAAGCTCACGGTCGATCTCCACGATGGCGCGCTCAAGCTTCTCCTTCGTTGTGACGTAATGCGAGGCGGGATAGATGGCGATGTGCTGGAGCGTGCGCGTCACCTGCCCGTTGACGGGGGTAAATTCGCGGATAGCGTCGATCTCGTCGCCGAAGAATTCGACGCGGATGGCCTTGTCGCGGTAGTAGGCGGGGTAAAGCTCCACCGTGTCGCCGCGCACGCGGAAGCGGTTGCGCTCGAAGGCAACGTCGTTGCGCTCGTAGCGGATCTCGATGAGGCGCTTTAGAAGCTCATCGCGCTCCATGGTCATGCCGGGGCGCAGCGAGATCATCAGCTTTTCAAAATCCTCCGGCTCGCCGAGACCGTAGATACAGGAGACGGAGGAGACAACGATCACATCGCGCCGCTCGAGCAGCGCGCAGGTGGCGCTAAGTCTCAGTCGGTCGATCTCCTCGTTGGTCGAAGCGTCCTTTGCGATGTAGGTATCCGTATGGGGGATATAAGCCTCGGGCTGATAGTAATCGTAGTAGGAGACAAAGTACTCCACCGCATTCTCGGGGAAAAACTCCTTGAACTCCGCGCAAAGCTGCGCGGCGAGGGTCTTATTGTGCGCCAGCACGAGCGTGGGGCGCTGGATTTTTTCGATGACGCTCGCCATCGTGAAGGTCTTGCCCGAGCCGGTCACGCCGAGCAGCACCTGCTCATCAAGCCCCAGCTCCACGCCGCGCGCGAGCTTTTCGATGGCCTGCGGCTGGTCGCCCGTTGCCTTGAAGGGCGCGTGCAGCTTAAATTCCATATCCCTTTCCCTTCCTTTCCGGCAGAAGTCCGTTGTCCCGCAGGGAGACAAAGTCGTCGTCCGCGACGATGATGTGGTCGGCAAGCTCTACGCCCACGGTGCGCAGCGCGTCAAAGACCGAGAGCGTGGCCGCATTGTCCGCAGGGGAGGGGAGCGCCACGCCGCTGGGGTGGTTGTGGGCAAGCAGGACACTGCTCGCGCCGCACTTGAGCGCGTTTTCCACAATTTTGCGCATATTGAGCTGGACGCTCTCGGTGTCGCCCTCGGCGACTAAGTGGCTTGCAAGCAGACGGCCCTTCGCATCGAGGCAGGCCTCGTAGAGCTTTTCCTCCCGCTCGCCGAAAAAGAGGTCCAGAAAGTATCTGCCCGCCTGCTCTGCGTCGCTGAGGATGGTTTCGTGCGCGCCGGCGGAGGCGCGGATGCGCCGCATCAGCGGCAGCATGAGCGAAAGCAGCGTCGCGGCGTTCTCGCCGATGCCCTCTACCTTCTCAAGCGCTTGGCAGTCGGCCGCGAAGACGGCCTCAAGCGAGCCGAATTTTTCCATCAGGCGGTGCGCGATGGGATTGGTATCCTGCCGCGGCACGGCATAATAGAGGAGGAGCTCCAGCACCTCATGGTCGGCGAACGCATCGAGACCGTGGGCGCGGAACTGCTCCTTTTTGCGCGAGCGATGTCCTTCGTGAACCGGCATGGCAGGCCCTCCCTCCATGATTTTTGCCGCAAAAGGCGCTGATCTTCTCCTATTTTTGTCTTAATATTGTATTTTATCACGGCTTTAAAAATCGTACAAGTGTTTTTTCTGCCGCTTTGCTGCGCGCGATTTTTATTGCTTTTACTCTCTCCAGATAGTACAATGGAGGAAAACAACTTTCTTCGGAGGACTTTTCCCCAATGAAACTCATTTCATGGAACGTCAACGGCCTGCGCGCCTGCGTGGGCAAGGGCTTTTTGGATTTTGTGGATCTCATCGACGCGGACGTGATCTGCCTGCAGGAGACGAAATTGCAGCCGCACCAGATCGCGCTTGACCTGCCGCAGTACCACATCTACTGGAACAGCGCCGACAAGAAGGGCTACTCGGGCACGGCGGTCTTCACCAAGCGCGAGCCGCTCTCGGTGAGCTATGACTTCGGCGAGGATGTGCACCGCCACGAGGGGCGCGTCATCACCTGTGAATACGAGGACTTCTACCTCGTCTGCTGCTACACGCCGAACTCCCAGGACGAGCTGCGCCGCCTTGCCTACCGCATGGAGTGGGAGGACGCGCTGCGGCAGTACCTCTGCGAGCTTGACACGATCAAGCCCGTCGTCTACTGCGGCGACTTAAACGTGGCGCACGAGGAGATCGACCTCAAAAACCCGAAGACGAACCACTTTAACCCCGGCTTCACCGACGAAGAGCGCGGCAAGATGACGGAGCTTTTATCCTCCGGCTTTCTCGATTCCTTCCGCACGCTCTACCCTGAAAAGACCGATGCTTACTCGTGGTGGAGCTACCGCGCGCAGTCGCGGGCAAGGAATGTCGGCTGGCGCATCGACTACTTTATCGTCTCCGAGCGCCTGCGAGAGCGCATCGAAAACGCGGACATTCTGCCCGAGGTCACGGGCAGCGACCACTGCCCGGTGCTGCTTGAATTGAAGGAGGAAGCCTGATGGAAGAAAAACGTCCCATGAGCAAAAAGACGCTCTTTGTGCTCATTTTCAGCGGCGCGGTCTTCGCCGCGGACCTTGTGCTCGCGCTTTTGTTCTCCTCTCATAAGCTTTCGCTGACGGAGACGGCAGTCAACATCCTTGCGCTGAGCCTGACGGTCGCGCTCGTGGTCTTTGCCTATACGCTCTGCAAGCACCTCGGCCTTCTCAAGGGGCAAAGAAAGAAAAAATACTGAGTCTTTTGCACAGGCTGTGGATAAAAGGAAACGACGGATACGCAAAAAGCGTATCCGCCGTTTTTTTGTTGTCGTTTTCTCAGCGATCGAGCACTCTGTGCGCGAGCGGTCCGACGACGCCGCCAATACCGTTGCCGAGCGTGATGACGAGAAGGTAGAGGACCGTGCGCGCGCTCCACGCGCCGCCCATCGTGAAGTAGTACATATTCGCAATGCAGTGCTCAAAGCCGCAGAGGATGAACACGACCACGCCGAAAAAGAGCGCGAGATACTTGCCCAGCTCGTGCGGGTTGGAGCGGTAGCCCTCCACGCCGATGTAGATCATCACGTTGCAGAAGATGGCAAGGATGAACGCGCCGAGCAGCGGCTCGGAGAGCTTCACCTCGCAGATGGCCTGTGCGCGCGCATCGAGAGAGGCAAGGCGCGTGAACTGCTCCAGGAGCGCGACGAGCGAGGTGCCGATGAGGTTGCCAAGCCAGATGACGGGAAGGGTCTTTGCATAGGATGCGTCATTGTCGAAAACATAGCAGACCTTGCCCGTAAAGAGATGCAGCCCGCGCGTGCAGACGACGAACAGGCCGATCGTAAAGAGCAGCGACCCGACAACAGTATTTTCCACCGACAGAAACACCGTGCCGCCAAGTCCGATGGCACAGCCTGCGATGATTGCGGAAAGTAAGATCTTTTTCATGCGGAAGTTTCCTCCATAGCCGTTTGCTGGCCCTTATTCTACCGTATCGCGGCGGGACTGTAAACGTCTCTTTTGAAAGTTGGAGAAAGTCCGCAGAAAATGCGCCGTTCCTCCGCTTTCACTTTACGAAAGGGCGCTGCTTTGCGCCGCGCCGCGAAAAAAACGGGGCGCCGCTCTTTACAGAAAAAGAGGGAAGCCCCGGTTTTTTTGTTGTTCCCGCGCAGCGCGGGAGGGAAAATCACACCTTCGTGCGGTCGTAGGAGACGACGACGCGGCGGTTCGGCTCGGTGCCGATGGAGAAGGTGGTCACGCCCGGCGTATCCTGGAGCGCAGTGTGGATCACATGGCGCTCGTAGGCGTTCATCGGCTCGAGGGTGACGTTGCGGCGGTACTTGGTGACCTTGCCGGCGACCTTGTCGGCCAGACGCTCGAGGCTCTGCTCGCGCTTTTCGCGGTAGTTCTCGGCGTCGACCTGCACGCGCACGCGGTTTTTCTCGCTGCCGCGGTTGATGCTGTAATTGGTCAGCTGCTGGATGGCGTCGAGCGTTTCGCCGCGGCGGCCGATCAGCGCACCGAGCTTCTCGCCCTCGAGGAAGACCTTGTAGCGGCCCTTCTCGCTCTCGTAGACCTTGATTTCGGCCGCGGAATCCATGTGCTCAAGGAGTCCCTTGAGGAAGGCGCGGATCTGCTCGCTCTTCTCGTCGCGGCACTCCTCGCCGAGATCGACGATCTCCTTGGGCTGGGGCGCGGGACGCTCCGCGCGCTCTGCGCGCTCGGGGCGCTTCGTGCGCTCGCGGCGGTCCTCACGCGGTGCGCGCGCGTTTCTGTCGCTTCTCTCGCTTCTCTCCGCGCTGCCGCCCTTCTTCTGAAGGACCTCGGGCGCAAAGAGGGGAGCGGCCGCCTTGGGCGCGCTTTCAACTTTCTTTTCGGGCTTGGGTGCGGCAGGCTGCGGAGCGGGCTTGGCCTCTTCTTCGGCCTTGCCGTCGTCATAGCTCACGCGAACGCGCGCGGGCGCGCTGCCGATGCCGAGGAATCCGGACTTTGCACGCTCAAGGATCTCGACGGAGACATCGTCTCTGTCCATTCCCAGCTGAGTGAGCGCGCTGCGGATCGCCTCGTCCTCCGTCTTGCCCGTTACGTCAATAAACTTGATCATTCAGACAAGCTCCTTCTGTTTTTTATTCACCGTAATGCTCGGGGTCGAAGGAACGGCCGCGGGCATAGGGACGGTCGCCGACGCGGCCGTTTTCGTTGGTGGAGTTTTTCTTCTTCGTAGCCTTGCTGGCCTGCTTTTCCGCGCGCTTTTCCTTGAGCGTCTTCTTCTCCGCCTCCTCGGCGGCGATCCTGCGCTGCTGCGCGCGGGCAGCCTCCATGCGGCGGATGCGGTCCTCGCGCTTCTGCTTTTCCTTCTCGCTGATCTCGTCCTCCATGTGGCTCTTGTAGTACTTGGTGAGCACCTTTTCCTGGATGGCGTAGAGCAAGGAGTTGACGATCCAGTAAACGCCGAGAGCGGCGGGCAGGGTGAAGCCGAACCACAGGGACATGAGCGGCATCATCCACAGCATCATGCGGCTGGAACGGGCGGTGGCGTCGTTGCCCTCGGCGGCAACGTTGCCGGCCATGGACACCTTGGACTGGAGGAAGCTCAGGCAGGCGGAGATAAAGGGGATGAGCACGATGCCGATGATCGGCCAGCCGCCGGTGAAGACATCCTTCCACACATCCGTCGGCATGACGGTCAGGTCAAGGCCGAGGAAGTGGTAGTCCATGTTGATAAGGCCGTCGAACTTGCCGGAGAACTCCGCGAAATTCTCGGAGATGAAGCGGGCAAGGCCGATTTCCTCATAGCCCTTGCGCACAGCGTCGGCATTGTAGCCGAGGGTGGTGGCGAGGGTGGTGATCTCCGTCACAACGTCGGCCTTGAGCAGCATGAAGCGGCTGAGGGGCTGGCGGATGATGGAATAGAGCGCGATGAGGATGGGGAAGGGCAGGAAGCTCCACAGGCAGCCGCTCATGGGGTTCACGCCCTCCTGAGCATAGAGCATCTGCATTTCCTCGTTCATGCGCTGGGGATTGTTTGCGTATTTCGTCTGGATCTCTTTCATCTTGGGCTGGAAGAGATTCATGCGCATCATGCTCTTTTTCGACTTCATCTGGAAGGGAAGCGTGATGAGCTTCACGACGAGCGTGAAGAGCACCAGCGCCCAGCCGTAGGAGCCGGTCAGCTCATAGAAGGTGCGCAGGATCCAGGCGAAGGGAACGCAAATGTAGTAACCGATGATAGAAAAAATATCCTGCATGGTTTCGGTTTCCTCCGTGGTGATTGAGTTCGGTCACGGGACCGGGTCGTAGATCTTTCCGCCCTTGTAGAACGGATGGCATCGCATGATACGTTTGAAGGCAAGCCAGCCCCCCTTAAAAGCGCCGTACTTCTCGATGGCCTCGAGCGCGTACTGCGAGCAGGTGGGGATGAAGCGGCAGCAGGGGGGACGGTAGGGCGAGATGGCCCGGCGGTAAAACCGCACGAGCGAGAGAAGGAGACGCTTCATTTCTCCGTCTCCCAGAGGCCGAGCTTTTTGCAGGTTTTTTCAAACGCACGCCTGAGCTCCCAGTAATCCGCCGCGGCAGCCCTCGTGCGGGCGACAACGATCATGTCGTAGCCCTGCTTCATCTTCCCCTGGCTGAGACGGAAGATCTCGCGGATGCGGCGGCGCACACGGTTGCGCACAACGGCATGGCCGAGCTTGGTGCTGACCGTGACGCCGAGGCGGTTGTGCCCCAGCTTATTTTTGCGGTAATAGACCACAAGGCAGGACGAAACACCGGATTTACCCTTAGCGTACATCCGGCGGAATTCGTAATTCTCCTTGACGGTGGTGGTGCTCTTCACGTGCTCTCCCTGCTTCGCGCAGCTTTGTCTCCATAGCCTGCAAGGGACGGCGATCGAAACATCATTTCATCGGCCGTCCCTCATTGTTTCATCTGTAGCATACGATACGCAAGTTGCTCCCGCTCTTAGTGGGTGAGACGGGCGCGGCCGCGTGCACGACGACGGGCAAGAACCTTGCGGCCGTTGGCAGTGGACATTCTCTTGCGGAAGCCGTGCTCCTTGGAGCGCTGGATCTTCTTGGGCTGATAGGTGCGAGAAGTAGCCATTTCGTTTTTACCTCCTGAAAAAATTTTACCGGCAGAGGCCTTGC
This sequence comes from uncultured Oscillospiraceae bacterium, assembly GCA_934561515.1. GTDB lineage: Bacteria > Bacillota > Clostridia > Oscillospirales > Oscillospiraceae > Hominicoprocola. The sequence goes on from CAKTGM010000025.1 coordinate 17,319, forward strand.
GGCCGCTGCACTTACTCGACGGCGGGTGAGGCTGCCCCCACGGACCGCAGTTGACATAAAAGCGCGTCACTCTACAGAAACGCACGAGGTATTATATCGTTTTCGCCCCATTCTGTCAACTCAAAGTTCGCATTTTTTGTAAGAAGCGATAGTATCACAAACTCTTGTGACAAAAAGGGAGAAAATGCGCAAGATATTGTTTTTCTTCCGCCTTTTTGCGCGCAAAATCCCTTTTTAAAACGGCATTTTATATTTAGAATATGTGTTGCGTTTATTTCCCTTTTCTGCTATAATAGGAAAGGTTAATTTTCGGCCCTTTGGCCGCTTAGAAGAAAAAGAAAGGAGCGCTTCCGTGAACTCTGTTGCAGACATCTGGAAGATCGTTCTCGCGCGATTAAGTCAGGATCTCTCGGAGACGACCATCTCCACCTGGTTCGACGAGGTGGAGGCCGTATCCATCAAGGACCGCACGCTGTATCTCCACTGCCCGAACGATTTCAAGCGCAGCACCATCGAGTCCATGTTCTCGGACCGTATCAAGGAGTCCCTGCGGGACATTTACTCCGCCGACTTTGACGTAAAGCTGCTCTCGAGCGACGAGAGCTCCGCCCTGTTCGAGCCTGCGGAGAAACGATCCTCCACACTGCTCGACTCCGGCGAATTCACCTTCGAGACCTTCGTCGTCGGCGAATCGAACAAGATGGCCCATGCCGCCGCCCACGCCGTAGCCGACGGCGTGGGGCACTATAACCCCCTCTTCATCTATGGCGACTCCGGCCTTGGCAAGACCCACCTCATCTACGCCATCGCCCACCAGATCCGCGCGAACCGGCCCTCGGCCAAGATCATCTACATCAAGGGTGACGATTTCATCAACGAATTCATCGAGCTTGTGCGCGCGGGCCGCGGCAGCGAGTTCCGCGCGAAGTACCGCGACGCAGACCTGCTGCTCGTGGATGACGTGCAGTTCGTCGCGGGCAAGGAGCAGGTGCAGAACGAATTTTTCCATACCTTCAACACGCTCTACGAGGCCGGGCGGCAGATCGTCCTGACCTCCGACCGTCCGCCCTCCGAAATGCACCTTTTGGACGACCGCCTGCGCACGCGCTTTGAGTGGGGTCTCCTCGTTGATGTGCAGCCGCCCGACTTTGAAACGCGCCTTGCCATCGTAAAGAACAAGGCCGCGCAGTGGGGCACGGTCATTGACGACGACATTGCCAAGTACATCGCCGAAAACGTCACCTCCAACGTCCGCCAGCTCGAGGGCACGATGAACAAGATCCTCGCCTACCGCGATCTCATCGGGCGCGAGATGGACGCCGACGCCGCGCACCGCGCGGTGGAGGACTTCATGAAGAAGAACGCCAACCTCGCCCCCACGGCCGCGATGATCATCACCGAGACCTCGCGCTACTTCGGCATCGACGAGGAGGTCATCAAGGGCTCTTCCCGCAGCCGCGAGGTGGTCAACGCCCGTCAGGCCGCGATGTACCTCGTGCGCCGCATGACGAATCTCTCGACGCCCGACATTGGCCGCGAGTTCGGCAAGCGCGACCATACGACCGTTCTCCACTCGCTCGAGCAGATTGAAAAGAAGATGAAATCCGATCCCGTCTTCAACCAGACGATCAAGGAGATCACGATCAACATCAACTCCAAGCGATAAGGAGTTTTCCACAATTTCCACAGGGCTGTGCATAGGGAAGCTGTGGATTACTTTTTCCGAAATTTTGCCTGTGGAAAGTGATATGACTTTTCAACATCGGGGCAGGGAAAACTTTTCCTTGGAAATTCTGGGGAAAATCACGTTTTCCACAGTTTTGCGCCCCTACTGCTGCTATTTCTAAAAACTATCCTTTTTTCTTTTCCAAAAGAGAAAAATTCCCCCATTTACGAAAGGAAGGCCGCTATGAAATTTTCCTGCGAAAAGCTGCTGCTGCAAAATGCAGTCAATACCGCCTCCCGCGCCGTTGCGGCAAAGAGCTCCATCCCCGCGCTCGAGGGCCTGCTGCTGACCTGCGGCGGCGAGAGCCTGACCGTTTCGGGCTACAATATGCAGACCGGCATCCGCACGCGCTTTCCCGTGGAGGCGGCGGAGGACGGCGAGCTGGTCGTCAACGCGCGCTTGATCGGTGAGATCTTAAGAAGACTGCCCGACGACGTTGTGACCTTCACCGCGGACGAAAAATACCTCATCCATCTCTCCTGCGGCGACGCGGACTTTGACATCATGGGTCTTTCCGCCGCGGATTTCCCCGAGCTTCCCGAGGTCGAGGAAAAATACGCCGTGCAGATCGCGGAAAAGACGCTCAAGTCCATGATCCAGCAGACGAGCTTCGCCGTTTCGACGAACGAGGCGCGCCCTGTGCACATGGGCTCTCTCTTCGAGGTCACAGCCTCGGGGCTGACGGTCGTCTCTGTCGACGGCTTCCGCCTTGCACTGCGCAAGGAAAAGCTTGAAAAGATCGAGGGCGGCGCGTTTTCCTTCGTCGCGCCCGGCACGGCGCTCAACGAGGTCGAGCGCATCTGCGAGGAGATCGACGAGAGCGTGACCATCACGCTCGGCCAGCGCCACATCTTATTCGAGGTGGGCGAGACGGAGCTGATCTGCCGCCGCCTCGAGGGCGAGTTCCTCGACTATAAAAACGCCATCCCGCGCAGAAATCCCATCAACCTTGTGCTCGACACGAAGACGATGCTCCAGAGCCTTGAGCGCGTGAGCGTCGTCATCAGCGAAAAGCTCAAGAGCCCCGTGCGCTGCATTTTTGAAGACAATAAGGTGACGATGTCCGCCAAGACGGCGAGCGGTGACGCCAAGGACGTCTGCCGCATCGCGGGCGACGGGCAGGGGCTGGAGATCGGTTTCAACAACCGCTATCTGATGGACGCGCTGCGCTATGCCCCGGCCGACACCGTGAAGATGGAGCTCAACACCGGGATTTCCCCGGCGATCATCGTCCCTGTGGAGGGGGAGGAAAGCTTCCTCTACATGGTGCTGCCCGTGCGCCTGAAGGCAAATTAAGGGAAAAACAAATACAAAGTGTATTAAAACGTACAACTATTTTATTTTGGAATCACTTGGTAAAGGACATTTTTATGACTGACATCACCATCACCACGGAATTTATCAAATTGCAGGACCTTTTGAAGCTTGCGAACCTCGTCGGCACCGGCGGAGAGGCGAAGATCGTCATTCAGGAGGGCAAGACTTTCGTCAACGGCGAGGTGTGCACGATGCGCGGAAAGAAGATCCGCCCCGGCGACACGGTCGCCTACGACGGAGAAGAGCTGACGGTCTCCTATGCGAATTGACGCGCTGAAGCTGCAATCCTTCCGCAATTACGACGCGCTGGATGTTGCCTTCGCGCCGGACTGCAACGTCATCGTCGGAGAGAACGCGCAGGGGAAGACCAATCTGCTCGAGGCCATCGTCTACCTTTCGAGCGCCCATTCGCCGCGCACGCGGGCGGAACGCGAGCTGATCTCGTTCGGGCAGAGCGAGGCAAAGCTGACGGCGCAGGCCTTCGCCCGCTCGCGCGATTTTCTGCTTGAGGTATCGCTCGCTGCGGGGAAGAGAAGGAAAATTCTCATCAACAAGGTCCCGGCGAAAAAGGGGAGCGACCTCAGCGACGTGCTCGGCGCGGTCTACTTCTGCCCCGAGGATCTGTTGCTCATCCGCGACGGCGCGGCGGCCAGAAGAAGATTCATGGACGACGCGCTCTGCCAGCTGCGCGCAAGGTATGCGCAGGCGCTCTCCGACTATCACCGGGCCTACGAGCACAAAACGCGCATCCTGCGCGACAGCGAGGAATACCCCTCGCTGCTCGACACCCTGCCGGAATTCGACCTGCGCATGGCGCAGAGCGGCGCGGTGCTCATCTACTACCGCGCGCGCTTTTGCGAGCGGCTAAAGGAATACGCGCGCACCGCGCACCGCGAGTGCTCGGGCGGCAGGGAAGAACTGGGCGTCACCTATCAGACGGTTTCAACGATCGTAGATCCCCTCGCGCCCATCGAAACGATCTACGAGCAGCTGCGCGCGCATCAATCCTCACACGCAACGGCGGAAAGAGCGTCAAGAATGTGCCTTTCGGGGCCGCACAAGGATGATATCGCCGTGACGATCGGCGGCGTGAACGCGCGGCAGTTTTCCTCGCAGGGGCAGACGCGCACGGCGGCGCTCGCCTTCAAGCTTGCAGAGCGCGAAATTTACCGCGAGATCACCTCGCGCACGCCGCTGCTGCTGCTCGACGACGTGCTCTCCGAGCTTGACCCGAAGCGGCAGGAATACGTATTGAACCGCATCTCCGGCGGACAGGTGTTCATCACCTGCTGCGAGGAGGACCGGCTGGGAACGCTCCTGAGCGGCAAGGTCTTCCATATTGCCGGCGGCGCGGTGGTATAAAGGAGAGGGCTATGTACCTTCACATCGGCAACAACGTGATGCTCCCGGAAAAGCACATCATCGGCGTTTTCGACCTTGAGATCACCTCGCAGTCGAAGCGCACGTCGGAATTTCTGCGCCGTGCCGAGGACGAGAGCCTCGTCATCGACGCCTGCGAGGACATCCCGAAGACGTTTCTCGTCTGCGACCACCCCTATCACCCGCAGCTCGTCTACCTCTCCGAGCTATCGAGCGCGACGCTGCAAAAAAGAATGGAAGGATAACCGCCGCGCGAAAAAGCGCGCTTTCCAGAAAAGACATTGTTCGAGGCAGGGAGAAACGGGCCGGAAACGGCTCCGACCCGGTTCTTCCTGCCTGATGACGAAAGGAGAACCCATATGGCAGAACATGAGATCCTGCAATCCACGGCAGTGGATGAGACCAACGACTACAACGCCTCGGAAATTCAGGTGCTTGAGGGCCTTGAAGCGGTGCGCAAGCGCCCGGGCATGTATATCGGCTCCACGTCCTCAAGCGGCCTGCACCACCTCGTTTACGAAATTGTGGATAACTCCATCGACGAGGCGCTCGCGGGCTACTGCACGGAGATCAAGGTAACGATCAACGAGGGCAACACCATCACCGTTGTCGATAACGGCCGCGGCATCCCCGTCGACATTCAGGCGCAGACGGGGCGCCCCGCGCTCGAGGTCGTCTATACCGTGCTGCACGCGGGCGGCAAATTCGGCGGCGGAGGCTATAAGGTCTCCGGCGGTCTGCACGGCGTGGGCGCGAGCGTCGTCAACGCCCTTTCCGAATGGCTGACGGTGCAGGTGCACAAGAACGGCAGCATCTACGAGATGAAATTCTCCCGCGGCAAGATCACGCAGGAGATGACCATCATCGGCTCGACCGACCGCACGGGCACGACCGTCACCTTCAAGCCCGACCCGCTGATGTTCGAAGACCTCGAATACTCCTACGATACGCTCCACACCCGTATGCGCGAGGAGGCCTTCCTGAACGCGGGCCTTCGCATCACGATCGAGGATAAGCGCACGGCGAGCGAGGAAAAGAGCGAGAGCGAGCGCCGCGACTCGATGTGCTACGAGGGCGGTATCCGCGAGTTCGTCACCTGGCTCAACAAGAAGAAAGAACCCCTGCACAACAGCGTTATCTACATGAGCGGCATGAAGGGCGACTCGTTTGCGGAGCTGGCGCTCCAGTATGACGACGGTTATCAGGAAAATATCCTCTCGTTCGCCAACAACGTCCACACGCCCGAGGGCGGTATGCACGAGACCGGCTTCAAGGCGGCACTCACGCGCGTTCTGAACGCCTACGGCATCAAAAACGGCATCATCAAGGAAGGCGACAAGGTCAGCGGCGAGGACTGCCGCGAGGGTCTTACCTGCGTCATCTCCGTCAAGCTCACGAACGCGCAGTTCGAGGGTCAGACCAAGGCAAAGCTCGGTAACAGCGAAATTCGCACGCTGGTGGACGGCCTCGTGTCCGACAAGCTGATGCAGTTCCTTGAGGAAAACCCCGTCGTGGCGCGCACGATTTTGGATAAGGCCATGACCGCCAACCGCGCGCGCGAGGCCGCGCGCAAAGCGCGCGAGTCCATCCGCCGCAAGAGCGCCCTCGGCGGCGCGGCGATGCCCGACAAGCTGCGCGACTGCAACGAAAATAACCCCGAGCTCACTGAGCTCTACATCGTAGAGGGCGACTCGGCAGGCGGCTCGGCTACCCAGGGGCGCGACTCGCGCTTTCAGGCAATTTTGCCGCTCTGGGGCAAGATGCTCAACGTGGAAAAGGTCCGCGCCGACAAAATTTACGGCAACGACAAGCTCCAGCCCGTCATCATCGCGCTCGGCGCGGGACTGGGCGAGGATTTCGACGTCAATAAGCTGAGATATCACAAGGTCATCATCATGGCGGATGCGGACGTGGACGGCTCGCACATCAGAACACTGCTTTTGACCTTCTTCTTCCGCTATATGCGCCCGCTCATTGAAAACGGCTATGTCTACGCCGCCGTGCCGCCGCTCTACAAGCTCTCGCGCGGCAAGACGCAGCGCGTTGCCTTCTCGGACGAGGAGCGCGACGCCGTTTCCGCCGAGCTTCGCGGTGACAATCCGAACGCGAAGGTCGATATTTCGCGCTTCAAGGGCCTTGGTGAAATGAACCCGCACGAGCTGTGGGAGACGACCATGGACCCCGAAAAGCGCACGCTCAAGCGCATCACGCTCGAAGACGCGGTGCTCGCGGACGAGACCTTCACCGTGCTCATGGGCGAAAAGGTCGAGCCGCGCAAGGAATTCATCGAACAGAACGCGAAATACGCGGTCAATCTGGACTTTTAAGAGAGGAGGACAAGAAAAATGGCTCACAAAAACGTGGATTACAAACCCGAAGATATTCAGTTTCCCAATCAGAAGATCGTGCAGAGCGAGCTTGTGCACGAAATGCAGTCCTCCTACATCGAATACGCGATGTCGGTCATCGTCGGGCGTGCGCTGCCCGACGTGCGCGACGGCCTGAAGCCCGTCCATCGCCGCATCCTGTACGCCATGTATGAAGACGGCCTCACGAGCGACAAGCCCTTCAAAAAGTCGGCGACCTGCGTCGGCGACGTGCTGGGCCGCTATCATCCGCACGGCGATGCGTCGGTTTACGACGCGCTCGTGCGTCTCGCGCAGGACTTCTCCATGCGCTATATGCTCGTCGACGGCCACGGCAACTTCGGTTCTATTGATGGCGATCCCCCGGCCGCCTACCGATACACCGAGGCGCGCATGTCGAAGATGGCAAACGAAATGCTGCGCGACATCGACAAGGAAACGGTCGACTGGGACCCGAACTTCGACGAGAGCCGCAAGGAACCCCGCGTGCTGCCCGCACGCTTCCCGAACCTTCTCGTGAACGGCTCGAGCGGCATCGCCGTCGGCATGGCGACGAACATCCCCCCGCACAACCTCACCGAGGTCATCAATGCCTGCATCTGCGTGCTCGATGACCCGGAGGCGACGCTTTACGACCTGATGCAGCACATCACCGGCCCCGACTTCCCGACCAAGGGCATCATCATGGGCCGCAGCGGCATCCGCGCGGCCTATGCCACGGGCCGCGGCAAGATCATCCTGCGCGCGCGCACGGAATTTGAGGAATTCGGCCGCGACCGCACGCGCATCATCGTCACCGAGCTTCCCTATCAGGTCAACAAGCGGATGCTCATCAAGAACATGGCCGATCAGGTGAACGACAAGCGCCTTGAGGGCATTTCCGACATCCGCGACGAGACCGACCGCAACGGTATGCGCATCGTCATCGAAGTGAAGCACGACGCAAACCCGCAGGTGGTTCTGAACCGTCTCTTTGCCCAGACGCAGATGCAGACGAGCTTTGCCATCAATATGCTGGCGCTTGTGGACAACCAGAAGCAGCCGAAGATTTTGTCCCTGCGCCACATCATCGACGAGTATCTTGCCTTCCAGGAAGAGCTCATCACGCGCAGAACGCAGTATGACCTCAAGAAAGCGCGCGAGCGCGAGCACCTGCTGCAAGGCCTTCTCATCGCGCAGGACAACATCGACGAGGTCATCCACATCATCCGCACGAGCTACGACGACGCAAAGGAAAAGCTCATGGAGCGCTTCTCCCTCTCCGAGATTCAGGCGCAGGCCATCCTCGATATGCGTCTGAAGGCCTTGCAGGGCCTCGACCGCGAGAAGCTCCAGAACGAGTTTGACGAGCTGGAGAAAAAGATCGCCTACTTTGTCGAGCTTCTCTCCAACGAGACGATGCTCAAGGGCGTTTTGAAGGATGAACTCATTGAGATCCGCGACAAGTACGGCGACGCGCGCAAGACCGAAATCCAGGAGGTCGAGGACGAGATCGACATCGAAGACCTCATTGAAGAGGAGGAGTGCGTCTTCACGCTCACGCGCAACGGCTACATCAAGCGCACGAGCGCGAGCGAGTACACCGCGCAGAGTAAGGGCGGCATGGGCAAAAAGGGCATCACCACGCGCGAGGAAGACACGGTGGTGGATGTTTTCACCGCCTCGACCCACGACTATATCCTCTTCTTTACCGATACCGGCAAGGTATACCGCAAGAAGGGCTATCAGATTCCCGAAAGCGGCAAGGCCGCCAAGGGCACGAACATCGTCAACATCATTCAGGTGGAGACGGGCGAGCGCGTGCAGGCGATGATCCACTTCCGCGACCTTGGCGCGGAAAACCTCTTCCTCACGATGGTCACGCGCAACGGCACGGTGAAGCGCCTGCCGGTAGAGACGCTCAAGAACCTGCGCAACAACGGCATCCGCGCGCTGAATCTCGACGAGGGCGACGAGCTGGTGAGCGTGCGCGAGACGGACGGCGAGCAGCACATCCTCATTGCCACGCACGACGGCATGGCGGTCGTCTTTGACGAAAACGATGTGCGCCCGATGGGCCGCACGGCGGTCGGCGTGCGCGGCATCAAGCTGCGCGAGGGCGACTATGTTGTCGGCGCGGCGCGCGCAAAGGAAGGCCGCGAGGTGCTCACCATCACCGAAAACGGCTACGGCAAGAAAACACCGGTCGAGGAATACCGCATCACGAACCGCGGCGGCCTCGGCATCAAGAACTACATGGTCACCGAGAAGACCGGCGGCATCGTCGGCGTGAAGGTAGTGGACGGCAGCGAGGATCTGCTGCTCGTCACGCGCGCGGGTATTCTCATCCGCACGCCGGTGGAGGCCATCCGCACAACAGGCCGCGCCACGCAGGGCGTCATCGTCATGCGCTTCAAGGAAGAGGGCGACAGCGTCATCTCCATGGCGCTCACCGAGCACGAGGAAAGCGAAGAATAAGGCGCTGCCCCCTTGCTTTCTTTTCCAAAGAAAGAGGAACCTTGCCCCCACCTGCCGATGGGGACGGGAATCAAAGGGGGTATTCTCTTTCGCAAAAGAGAAGCCCTCATTGTCCGCGCAGGCGCGGAGGGAAATGCAGCGCGCTGCCCCTTGTTTTCTTTTCCAAAGAAAGAGGAACCTTGCCCCCACCTGCCGTGGGGACGGGAGACAAAGGGGGTATTCTCTTTCGCAAAAGAGAATACCCCCTTTGAAACCCCCAGAGAAAGGTCTGATCGGCAGCCTCGATCTCGAAGGAGTGCGGCGCCTCCGGAGTGGAAGCACCTGCGTGGCGGCCTTGCTTCGCTCGCCGCCATTGGATCTGCGATACGACTTGACCTGCTCCTACTACCCGCTGCCGCTCTGCCTATCTCGCAGAAGCACAGCCTAATCCCCGTCTACCGATGGTGTCAATCAAGGCGGCGAGCGCAGCAAAGCCGCCCACCGTCTGCGCAGCACCCACCAAAAGGCGGCGAGCGCAGCAATGCCGCCGATGCGCAGGCAGTCCGTCGCCAGACTACCGTCACTCGCGCGCTACGGAGTGCGCGCGGTTGATACCGGTAACGACACGCAGAAGACTCGTGGCGAAGCCACGTACACCGCACCTGATTCCGCAGGCTGCGCAGCTCTTCAAGCTGCCAGCCCGCAATGTCGGGGGTCGAGGGGAACGCCCCTCGTCCTTCTCTGGGGGATACAAAGGGGGTATTCTCTTCGAGAAGAGAA
>CAKTGM010000026.1 GCA_934561515.1 uncultured Oscillospiraceae bacterium
GCCGAGGTTCTCGCCCGCGATGCCGCCGGTCATGTTCTGGCCGAAGATAGCGCCCGAGGCCTCGCACGAGCGGATGACGCCCGTGACGGCGTTGCAGCCCGCGATGCCGCCGACATTGCGCTTGCCGGAAACAGAGCCGTTGAAGGTGCAGCTTTCGATCGTGCCGTGGTTTTCACCCGCGATGCCGCCGAGGTTCTGGCTGTCGCCCGAGGGCGTGAGAGCGCCCTCAACGCGCAGGTTTTTGACGACGCCGTCCTTCTGCACCACGCCGAAAAGACCCGCGGGAGAGATGCTATCCTCCATATCAAGGCCGCTGATGGTGTGGCCGCCGCCGTCAAACGTGCCGCCGAAGGAGGGAATGGGCAGCGCATCGGTACTCTCGAGCACAAGGTCGTTGTCGAGCACGACCTTTTTGCCGCGCGAGTAGGAGTCGAGCGTGCAGGAGCGCGCGAGGGACTGAAGGTCCTCCGCGGTCCTGATGTGGATGGCGCCGTCCCCGTCGGCAAGCGCGCTTGTGACGGGGAAGAGAGAAAGCAGCAGCAGCGCGCAGAGCGCCAGCGCGCGCAGGCGATGTAATTTAGTCTTCTTCATCATCTTGCTCCTCATTTGCAGAACCCGAGATCAGGTTCAGGTCAATGTCTCCCTCAACGGTCGCGTGCATCACGCCGTGGACCGTGCCGTTGATGCTGCCGCGCACCATGCCGTTGACGGAGACCTTGCCGTGGGCGGTCTTCTTTTCGGTGATGGACGGGACGGAGAAGGAGGTCTTGTCCACGATGCCGCTGCCGATGAGCAGGATCTGCGGCAGGGCGAACATGACCATGATGATGGAGATGACCGTGCCGCGGCCGAGACTCTCGCCGATGCCCGCGATGACGGGCTCAGAGGTCATGCTGCCGATCAGAAAGCCGCAGATCGAGAGGATCGAGCCGGAGGTGATGATCGTCGGGAAGGCGAAGTTCAGCGTCTCCACGATGGCGTCGCGGTGGTGCATCTTGACCTTGAGCTCCTGATAGCGGCTTGCAATGACGATGGCGTAGTCGATGTTCGCGCCCATCTGGATGGAGGAAACGATCAGGTAGCCCAGGAAGAAAACGTACTTCCCCGTGATGGTCGGGAACGAGAAGTTGAGCCAGATGCAGCCCTGGATCACCAGGATCAGCAGCACTGGCATACCGGCGGAGTTGAACGTGAAGAGCAGCACCAGCATGACGACAAGCACCGACACGATGCCGACGACCTTGTTGTCCACGGCGAAGGATTTTTCAAATTCGTATTCGTTTGTCGATTCGCCCGCGAGATAAACGGTGTCGTCTGGATAGGACTTTTTGGCGATCTCGAGGATCTTGTCGGTGAAGGCGTAGGTCTCATCGCCGCTTTCCGGCAGCGTGAGGTAAATGAGCATACGGTCGTAATCCGTGCCCTCGAGCTGCGCCTTGGCGCTCTTCATCTGCACCTCGGCGTCCTGCAGCAGCTTTGTTTGCTCGTCGCTGAGCGTGACGAGCCCCGCGTCCACCTGCGAGCAGACGAAAAGAAACATATCGATGAGCGGGACCTTGTAGGATGAGAGATTGCCTGCGAGCTTGCCGTATTCCGAATGCTGCGCGGCGTAGGCGGCGTAGACGACCTGCGCGGCCTCGTAATCAAGCCCTGCAAGCTCGGCGAACTGGCGCGGCGTCAGCTTGTCGGCGAGCATATAGCCGTCGAGCGCTTCAATGTTGGTAAGACCCATCGTGGAGTCGACCTCGTCGTACTGCTCAAGCTCGCTCAAAATGGCGGATTCCTTGTCGTAATCACCCGTGGGGACGATGAGCGCGAGCATATTTTTCGAGGTGAAGTTCTCCTCGATCATCTGCTGGGCAAACTGCGTTTCGTTCTGCTTGGGCGCGGTGATGAGGCCGTAGCCGTAAGCGTAGGGGCAGTTGGACGAAAGACGGAAGCCGACAATGGCCAGCGCCACGAAGACGACGGGGATGATGTAGCGCGTGGCAAAGTCGAGTTTGCCGACAAAGGAGATCTTGGGGACGAAGCTGCGGTGCTGCGTGCGGTCGATGAGCGGGCCGAAGAGCATCAGAAGGCCCGGCATGACGATGAACGCCGCGAGCAGCGCGAAGAGGATGGATTTGATGAGGCAGAGCGCCATATCGGGGCCGAGCTTGAACTGCATGAAGAGCATGGCGACAAGGCCGCCGATGGTCGTGAGGCTGCTCGCGCCGATCTCGGGGATGGATTTGCTCAGCGCGATGATGACGGCCTCGCGCAGAGGCAGGAGCTTGTGCTCTTCCTTGAAGCGGTTGCAGAAGATGATGGCATAGTCGATGGAGAGCGCAAGCTGCAAGATGCTCGTAACGGAGTTTGAGATGAATGAGATCTTGCCCATGAGGAAGTTCGTGCCCTGATTGAGCACCAGCGCGACGACGAAGGTGAGGATGAGCACCGGCACCTCGCCGTAGGTCTCGGACGTGAAGAGCAGCACGAGCACGATGACGATGGCGACATAGACCATGATGACGCTGATCTCGTGGTCGATGGTCTCCTGCTGCGTATTGCCAAGGTCCGTGTCAACGTAGAGATCGTAGTCGCGCAGCAGGTCCTTTACCGCCTCGAGCGAGTCGAGGCAGGCCTCGTCATCCTCGCTGTAGGCGAAGGTGATGGAGTAGAGCGCGGAGAGATTGTGATAATGCGCGCTCGTTTCGTCGTAATCGACGCTCTGCACGCCCTTGACCTCTTTAATCTTGGGCGCGAGCGCGGCGGCCTGCTCGGGCGTGATGTTGGCGACCATGACCTCGGCCGTGCCGTAGGTGACGAACTGTTCGTCCATGATGGTGAGCGCCTGCTTCGTCTCCGAGTCGGCGGGCAGGTAATAGGTCAGGTCGCTTTCGACCTCGACCCAGTTGCGGGAAAAGACGGAAAAGATCAGCAGGATGATGGTGAGCAGAAAGATGAGATTCCGCTTGTCGACAATAAAGGTCGCGACCTTTTCCATAAAGGAGGAGCCCGTCTCCTTGGTTTCGCTACTCATGGCGGAATACGCTCCCTCCCTTCATCCGATCATCCTTTCTTTTTATCACACGCTCGATACCGCCCCCTGCCGGCGGCTCGTGCGGCACGATCTGCACGATATCGCCGAGCGGACAGTCGAGCTTCTGACAGATGCGCACGAGCACCTCGAGCGAGACAAGCTCGTTTTTCGAGAGCTTGGCGAGCGTGTTGGAGCTGATGCCGACCTCGCGGGCGAATTCGGTCTTGTTCCAGCCTTTGTCGATGAGCTGTTTGAAAAGGCCGTTGTAGGAAACAAGCATAGCCGATACCTCCTGTTCTGCATTTCGGTTCACATTATACTCGGGCATCGTCCAAAGGCAAGAAAAAATTTGCGAAAGCAGACATTTTATGGGCGAAAATATAACATATTTGCAAAAGTGTACAAAAAAACGGACGGGCGGAAAGCCGCTCGTCCGTTTGGAAGGTCCCTCGCCGGGCGGGAGGACGCGTCCGGTTTATTCCGCTTCCTCCCCGGCCGGAAGGGGAGACGCGGCGCCTCTTGCGGACAAACGGTTGATCGCGCAATAGTAGCGCGCAATGCGCGGATACAGTGCAATATGCAAAAAAGAAGGGCCTCCATTTCTGCCGGCGGCAGAAAACAAAAGCCCTTCTTCAATAGACGGTTCTTCTTATGAGAGCGCCGTATGTATAAAAAAGAAGAACTCTCCATACGGCGCCGCCCGGCGCAGTACCAAAAGCCCTTCTTCAACAGACGGTTCTTTTTTAGATTTTCTTTATTGTAGCACGAAAGAAAGGCGAAAACAAGCCGTTTTCCGAACATTTTGCTTTTCTTTTGCCGCGGCGCTGCCAAAAAGAGAAGAAAAGGAAGCACGCAGCGCGCTGCGTGCTTCCTTTTTGCCGATCGCTGCCTCAGGCGCTCAGATTGAGCTCGTAGGTGCAGAGGTAGAAGAGGAAGGAGGTCATCTGATAGCGGTTGATGCGCGTATCGTAGGAGCCCAGAAGCTCATCGAGGCTGCTGTCGCGCGAGGTGATGTCCTTCTGGTCGCACCAGAGCATGGCCTTGGCCGCCTCGCGCGTAAGGCCCGGGCCGTCGGTCATCACCTGCCGCAGCTGCTCCTGATCGACAAAGGTGTTGACGCCGGACATACCGGCGAAGCGGTAGATCAGAATGCAGGCGGCGCGATAGTCGAGCTTGTCGTTGTAGCCAAGCGGGTCGTTCGGGCGCAGGAGCCTTGTCTGATAGGCCCAGCAGACGGCCTCGTAATAGGGATAGGAGGCGTTGAACGAGCGGCTCTCATAGTCGCTCGGCAGGGCGGAGCTGTCCGCCTCGGGGCGGCCGGCGATGCGGTAGAGCACGTCGACGAATTCACCGAGCTTCGCGGCGGACTGCCCGCCGAAGGTGTTCGAGGACTCGGGGTCCACATAGCCGTTGCGGTACATATAGAGGACGCTGGCCTGATTGAAGATGCTCTTGATGTCCGTGAACACCACCGTGTCCGTCAGGCTCCCGCCGCTGGGCTCCTTGTTGAAGACGTGGGCGTAGTAGTCGCTGTTGACGATGTTGCTCGAGAGATTGAACTTGTTGTCCACATACTGCCGGTAGGCTTGCAGCAGCTCGTCGGAGATGACGATGCCCTCGTTTGCGGGGATGACCGTCTCCGTGTCGGCGTCATAGCGGAAGGACTTCGTCAGGAAGGAGCGGTTCGACAGGATGGCGACGTGGACGCCGCTCGAGAGCACGTCCGTGCCGGCAAGCAACCGGGAATCGTACTCCACGCCGAAGAGGTTGAGGAGCGTGGGCAGGATGTCTGCCGTGGAGCAGTAGTCATCCACCACGATGTTCTGCGGAAGGCCGGGCACATAGCAGATGAAGCTGTTGCGGTATTTTTCAAACTTCGTGTCCAGCGTCTGCCCGGCGAGCTCGTTGTATTCCTCCTCGGTGAGACCGTAGGGGTAGTGGTCGTTCGTGAGGACGATGCAGGTCTTGTCGGCAATGCCGGCGTCCTCGAGGCGCTGCATCAGGTATTGCAGCGCATATTCCAGCTCCAGATTGCAGGCGATGTAGGCCTTGACAGCCTCAGAGTAGGGGAGAGACTCCACCGCAGCTCTGTTCTTGGCGCTCATGGCATTGTCCCAGTTGTACTGGTAATGGCCGCTGAAGGTCATGTAATAGGCGTGGAAGGGCGTGGGGCTGTTGATATAGTCGTCGATGGAGGCCTCGACCATTTCAAGGTCGGAGGACGGCCAGTCGATCTTCACGTTCAGGCCCGAGTCCGCCGCCTTGAAGTTGTAGCCCATGTTGGCATGGGTGATGTTGCGGTTGTAGAAATCGCCGATGTAGTCGTGATAGCCGTAGGAGACATAGCCCATGTCGTTCAGCGCGTTGCCGAGGCAGAAGGGCAGGTAGTTCGTGCCCGCCACGTTGAAGCTCGAATCCGTCTTCGTGCGGGACATATCCGGGTAAAGGCCCATGCACATGGTATATTCGCCGTTGGTGGTGACGGACTGGAATGAGCCGTAGTAGTTTTTAAAGATGATGCCCGTGTGGGTCATCTTGTAGAGGGCGGGCGTCAGCTCCTCGCTGATGAACCACGGGGCGAAGCTCTCCGCGCAGATGGTGATGAGGTTATAGTCCTTCAAAAGCCCTGTGTAGTTGCTCTTGCGGCTGGGCGCGATCCTGGCAAGATACTCGTCCGTCGCCTTGAGGACGGCATTGTCGGTGCTGCCGGAGAGCTTGCTGAAATCAATATCCTCGACCACATTATAAGAGTTGCCGGTGTAGGTCTGCTGGGCGGTGCCCGTTTCCAGCGAGGAGGGCGTAAAGTAGGTGACCTCGTCCTCTCCGCCGGCGATCATGTAGTGCAGCTCCTGCACGGTGGTTGCCAGCATACCGACCTTTTTGTAGCTGCTGTCGGTGGAGGTATTTACGTTGGAGAGGGTCTTGTAGACGGAGAAGGGCTTGTTGCGCCCGACGAACAAAAGCCCCGCGGTCATCAGCACCAGCACGAGCAGCATTGCGCAGGTGGCCTGCGCCTGCTTCCAGCGCAGGCGCTGCTTGAGCGCCGGGACCTTCCGCAGCGCAAGGCAGAGGATCAGAATGAGCAGCGGCAGCATCAGCAAAAGGATGCGCGGCAGATTCTTGAAGATGGCGTAAAAGAGCTGGGAGTCGAAGTTGGCGATCACGTTCTCGCCCATGCTGACCTGACTGATGGGCATGAAGTTGCCGAAGATGCACTGGTAGACCAGCTGCACCTCGGCAAAGAGCACCTGCACCATGACAAGCAGCACGCCGACGATCTGCCGCAGGATGCGCGGCAGGTACGAGGTGAGAAGCGAGAAGAGAACGCCGCCTTGCAGGGCGAAGAGAATGGGGTAGATGATCTGCTTGTTGAGCGAATGATAGACGCTCAGGTGCAGGCAGAGCTCCACATAGACGCCGGTGAGACAGAACAGCAGCAGATCGCTCACCCACACCGCCCAGAGGCTGCGGCGCGAAGACTGCACTTCCTTAGCTGCGTCGGGCGCTTCGGCCGCCGGAGAGGCGGGGGACGCTATGTCTATCATAGAAGTATCTTTGACGTTCGATTTCATCATGTATTCCTCCTGCTGAGGTCCTTTTCCATAAGAAAATGCGGTTTGCGAAATTTGCCGAATCATAGGCATGGTGCATATCATAGAGCAAATGATCGCAAAAGGCAATCATTCTTGCGAAAAAATTAAAAAAAGCTTTACATTCATTTTACCCTTCGCGCCGCCGCACGGCGGATGCTATGGCAGAAAAGCGGCAAAATCCGCCTTTTCTCTTGACTTTGCGCCGCCTTTGTGGTATCCTGCCGCGGAAACAGGTTACGGACCGAAAGGGATAACGACTGTGCTCAAAAAGCGCAGTCGTTATCTTTTTTTCTATGCAAAAGCATAGCAAAAACAAGAAATGTGCCATTTCCTCGCCCCTGCGGGGCAACCGGAAATGATGCACAAAAACTTCATGCACCGGCATTTGTGCATTTTTCTGGTGCGGTGTTCCTGCATGAAGTTTTATGCCCATACCACAGGAGGAAAAGACGAATATGTATTTGATGATCGACAACTACGACTCGTTTGTGTATAACCTCAAGGCGTATTTTGAAGAGCTGGGGCGGGACATTCTCGTTCGCCGCTCGGATGAGATCACGCTCGAGGAGATCGAGAACATGAACCCGCAGGGCATCATCCTCTCTCCGGGACCGAAGCGCCCGTGGGACGCGGAGCTGTGCGTGGAGACGGTGAAGCGCTTTCAGGGCAGGGTGCCGCTGCTGGGCGTGTGCCTTGGTCATCAGGTGCTGGGCCACTGCGCGGGCGCAGCGGTAGAAAAGGGCAATCGCCCCATGCACGGCAAGGTGACGAAGGTGCATCACTGCGGCGCAGGGCTTTTCGCGGGACTTCCGGAGGAATTCAACGTAACGCGCTACCACTCGCTCGTGGTGCGCGAGGATACCCTCCCTGCGGACTATCGGGTGGACTGCGTTGCGGACGACGGCACGGTGATGGCGCTCTCGCACAAGACGCTTCCGATGTACGGCGTGCAGTTCCATCCCGAGGCGGTGCTCACCGAGTACGGCCACGAGATGCTGGAAAACTTCTGCCGCATGGCAGAGGAAAGGGGAGTGCCGGCATGAAGCGCGTCACCGTAGAATTGGAGCGATACGTTCCCGCGTCGGAGGTCTTCCGCCTCGCAGCGAAGGAGCCGGGCTGCGCCTTTCTGGATTCGTCTCTCGTCAACGAGCTGGGGCGCTGGTCGATTCTGGGGCTGCGCCCCTATAAGATGCTCGTAAAGGAGCAGGACGGCAGCTTTACAGAGGACGGCGTTTCCCGTCAGGACACGGATTTTGAAACGCGGCTCGGAGAATTTCTCCGTCTGCACCGCGACGAGAACGAGACGGCGCTGCCTATCGTCTCCGGCGCCATCGGCTATTTTTCCTATGATTACGGGCGCGAGCACATGGGCGTTCCCTCCGCTGAGCAGGACGTCGAGCCCATCCCGCAGGCGCGGGTGCTGTTCTACGACCTGCTGTTCATTGAGGATTGCCGCGAAAAGCGCGTGTGGCTCTCCGCCTGCGGCCAGACCGAGGACGCGCCCGCGCTGCTCGCGCGCTTCCGGCAGGACATTGCGCGCGGAATGGAAGAGGGCTTCCCGCCCCTGCCCGGCGCGCACGCGGCAAAGCCCATCGCCGTCCGACCCAACTTTGAAAAGGAAGAGTACAAGGCGGCGGTAGACCGCATGATCCGCTACATCATCGAGGGCGACATTTACATTGCCAACATGACCCAGCGGCTGGACGTTGTGAGCGACCGCGAGCCGCTCGCGGTCTTCGAGCATCTGCGCACGCACAATCCCTCGCCCTTCGGCGCTTATCTTGACTGCGGCGACCATCAGATCATCTGCGCCTCGCCGGAGCGCTTTCTGCGCCTGCGCGGCGGCGTGGTGGAAACGCGCCCCATCAAGGGCACGCGCAAGCGCGGGGAGACGCCGGAGGAGGACGAGGCGCTGCGGTGGGAGCTCGAGCAGTCGGAAAAGGACAAGAGCGAGCTTCTCATGATCGTGGACCTTGAGCGCAATGACCTCAACCGCGTCTGCCGTCCGGGCAGCGTGGAGGTGACGGAGCTTTTCACCGTGGAGACCTATGCAACGGTCTTCCATCTGGTGTCCAACATCCGCGGCGAGCTGGCGCAGGGGAGCGGCGTGACCGACCTTCTGCGCGCGGCCTTCCCCGGCGGCTCCATCACGGGCGCGCCCAAGTACCGCGCCATGGAGATCATCGACGAGCTGGAGCACGGCAAGCGCGGGCTGTACACCGGCTCCATCGGCTATCTGACGCTGGACGGCGAGTGCGATCTGAACATCGTCATCCGCACCGCGATCCACCGCGACGGGCGCTACCATCTGGGCGTGGGCGGCGGCATCACCTCGGAGTCCGATCTCGAATTCGAGTATGAGGAAACGCTGCAAAAGGCGAAGGCCGTGCTGGAGGCGCTGCAATGAAAAAGAGCGTGACAATGGACGACGGCGTGCAGTTCGGCCTCGGCGCGTTTGAGACCATCGCGGTGGAGCAGGGGAAGGGCATCCTGCTCTCCCACCACCTTGCGCGCCTTGACCGCGCGGCGCAGTTTCTGGGGCTGGGCGACCTTATAGAGCGCGGCCTCACGATGGAGTATGCGGCGGAATGGATCGGCGAAAACTGCCCCGGCCACAGCGCCTGCAAAATATTGCTGACGCAGGAAAACCTTGTGATGCAGACGCGCCCCAACCCCTACGGCGCGGAGCGTTACCAACTTGGCTTTCGCATGGACTTCAGCGCCGTGCGGCGGAACGAGACCTCCCCGCTCACGGGGCATAAGACGCTCAACTATGGCGACTGCATTCTGGAGCATCGCGCCGCCGCCGCTGCCGGGATGGACGAGCGCATCTTCCTCAACACGCGCGGAATGCTCGCCGAGGGAACGGTGAGCAATCTCTTTCTCGTTTCCGGCGGGCGGATCTATACCCCGGCGCTTTCCTGCGGGCTGCTGCCCGGCGTGCTGCGCTCCTATATTCTCGAACGCTATCGCGTGGAGGAGGGGGAGATCGACCCGCGCGAGCTGGAGAGCTTTGATGAGTGCTTTGTTACCAACTCCCTCATGGGCGTCATGCCCGTTGTACAGCTTGGAGAGAGAACCTTCCCGAGCCGCGAGACGGCGGACCGCCTGCGCGCGGCCTATGAAGCGGAAAAAGGAACGCTCCAATAAAAAAGCCCCGGATCAGGAACGATCCGAGGTGAGATAAAGTCCCTCACAGGACGAATTGGGCAAAAAATAGATGAGCCTTGACGAACAACCGGGGAATCGTCAAGGCTCATCGCTGGGTCTTGGGCTCTAACATCAATTTAACCTCGCTTTCGGAGACTTGAAAGGGAATTGCTTATTCGGTCGGGTTGACTGCTTCCTTTCTGTATCTATAAGATAGCACAGGACGGCCTGAAAATCAATGCAAGGAAGGAACAAGCTTTCCTGCAAATAATTGGTCATAACACTGAAATAAAGCGGATGTATGCAGGGGCAACTTGACTTTGCTGCATTTTCGCGGTATCATAAAACTGTTGAGGGCCTTCACGGCGGTGTGAAGGCCCTCTTATTCTATGCTTGCCGCGGGATATTTACGGCTTTCTGCCGTTGCAGAAGTAGAAGACCGTGAGAAGGCCCGGCCCGCAGTGCGCGCCGATGACGACGCCGAGGCTGCTGATGGTGATCTCGCCCATGTCCGGGAAGGCGGCGCGCACCTCGTCACGCACGTGCTCGGCGTCGGCAAGGCAGTCGGCGTTGAGAATGTGCATTTCAAGACCCTTGGTGTCGACCTCCTTGAGATCGTCCGTAATGCCGCGCAGGATCTCCGCGAGCGCAGCCTTTCTGCCGCGCACCTTCTTGGCAACGTCGAGCGTGCCGCCATCGGGCACGTAGAGAACGGGCTTGACCGAGAGGAGCGAGCCGACCAGCGCCGAGGCGTTGGAAACGCGGCCGCCGGCCTTGAGGTAGTTGAGATCGTCCACGGTGAAGCGGTGGGCGATCTTGAGCTTGTGCTCCTCGCCCCAGCGGATGACCTCATCGTAGTCCATGCCCTCTTCCATGCGCCGGGCCATGCTCTCGACCAGAAGGCCGAGACCGCCGGAGATGCAGAGCGTGTCCATTACGTAGATCTTGCGCTCGGGGTGCTTTTCGCGCGACATCTGCGCGCCGAGCAGCGCCTTTTCGTAGGATACGGACATCTTCTTGGACATATCGAGGAAGATGACGTCCTTGCCCGTGTCGAGCAGGGAGTCGAAGAAGTCGCAGTAGATATATTCATTGATCATGGAGGTCTTGAGCAGATCTCCGTTGTTGCGCATACCCTTGTACACGGCCTCGCGCGATTCCTCGCGGCAGTCGTCCTCATAGAGCTTGTCACCGATCGTGTAGCTGTAGCTGATGAAGGGAATGTTATGCTGTTCAAGATAATCCCGCGTGAGGTCGGAGGTGGAAGAGGTGGCGATGATATAGTTTGGCATGAGACCAATCCTTTCGCGTTGATGATGGTAAATGGGATGAGGCTGGACTTCCCGGAGGGAAACGCCTAAAACTTAGTATATGAAGTTTTTGGGTGGCTGTCAATTTAAATATTGGCAATGTGTTGCACGGGGCGCATTCTGTATGACAAAGGAGCGGCGGAAATGCTTTCCGCCGCTCCTGCTGCGCTTGTTTTTTTGCGATCACGCATTTTTATCCGCGTAGGGGTCCAGAAACGGCGTTGGCGCGCGCTTGCAGGTGGTGAGACTGACGATGACCAGCGCCGCGGCGCAGGCGATGGCGCCCGGAACCGTTGCGCCGAGCCCGAAGGGAAGCCCGGCGAGCTTCCAGCCGATGCAGACGGTAAAGCCCGCCGCCATGCCCGAGAGGATGCCCGCCGTGGTCGCCTTCTTCCAGTAGAGCGCGGCAAAGGCGGGGAGGCCCGCCGACGCGGCGTAAAAGCTCCAGGCGAACATCAGGATGCTGTAGGCGTTTTTAATGTAGAGCGCGATGACCAGCGCGCCGAGCGGCATGATGACCGCGAAAACGCGGGTCAGCAGCAGCTCCTTTTTCTCAGAGATGTCGGGCTTGAAGGTCTTGTAGACATCGTGCACGCAGCTCTGCACGGAGACGATGAGATAGCTGTCGGCCGTGGACATGATGACCGAGAGAATGCCTGCGAGCGCAAGACCCGTAAGCCCAACGGGCAGGATCTCGATGGCGAGCGCGGGGACGACGGCATCGGTCGTGCCGTACATGGCGATCTTCTCCGCGCTGACGAGCTGGTGGGCGACCACGCCCATGAACCACACCAGAGGAATGGTGAGCCCGTAGGCAAGGGTGCCGAGAAAGAGGCCGTTTTTTGCCGCCTTCTGGCTCTTGGCGGCGAAGGCACGCTGCCACATCTCCGCGCCGGCCAGCGTGAAGACGAAGTAGGTGATGATGTCACCGACGATCGTGCCGTCGATATAGGGCTTTGCCAGCTCCGGCGCAAGGTTTTGGAAGAAGACGGACAGTCCCCCGAGCTTTACGAGCGAGGCCGCCGGGATGAGAATATAGACGAACAGAACCAGCATGATGAACTGGAACACGTCCGTGTAGATCACGCCGAAAAGACCCGAGGTGGCGGTGTAGATGATGAAGACGGCGCAGGCGATCAGCGCGCCCATTTCATAGGAAAGGCCGACCTCGCCGCCGAGCATATTGATGATCGTGGCCGTCGCCGTGACCTGCGAGGCGACGGTGCCCATCATGGTGAAGGCGATGAGGCCGCCGAGGATGACCTTGGCGGCCTTGCCAAAGCGCCGCTCAAAGAGGTCGGGAATGGACGTGATGTTGAATTCCGTGCCGACGGCGGAGATGCGCCCGGCAAAGCCGGAGAAGATGAACATCCCCAGAAGATAGGGCAGCGCCGTCATGATGGCCTTGAAGCCGCTTGAATAGGCAACGCCCGCGCGGCCCATCAGGCCGCTGCCGCCGATGATGGTGGCGCAGACGGTTGCCATGAGCACGAGCGGGCCGAAGGAGCGCCCGCCGAGGTAATAGTCGTCCATGTCCCTGACCTTTTTTACAACGACAAGGCCGACCGTGACCATTGCGGCGAGATAAACGCCGATGATGACAAGATCGATCGTATGAAGCTGGTTGTGTACCATCAGAACCTTCCTTTCCTGTCCGGCGCACGCGCCGGAGATCATTCACTGTGGCGGTAAAAGCGGGAAACTGTGTGCCGGGCGGAGGCGATGGGGCGCGCGGCCAGCACAGATTGCGCAAGTGCATCGTTATCCATCGTCAAAACCTCCTTTGAATATCTATACAACCAGTATAACAATTGCAGGGTGGACGGTCAAGGATCGCGGTGGGATTTTTGCGCACCGATGCGACTTTGTCATATAACGCCGCGCCGGATGCGCCCCGAGCGGTTCTGCTGACGACCCGGCCGTTTTTTTCAGCAGGCCGGGCGGGTTGCCTATTGTGCTGCGGCGAAAAACGCCGTATACTGAGAGAAACGCAGAGAAAGGCGGACGGAGCATGAAGACATTGATCGAATTATATGATGAGCGCGCCATTGAGAACATTCTGGCGCCGGATATGTTCCGCCCGCAGCGCATCGTCTACCTCTGCCCCGGCGAGATCGTGCGCGACCGCGCGCGGCAGGAGAAGATGGCCGCCTTTTTCCGGCGGCGCGGCTGGGAGCCGGAGCTTGTCTTCGTGGAGTCGAGCCTGTTCAAAGCCGACCGCATCCTGCGCCAGCTCTTTGCCATCGGCGAAAAGTATCCGGATTGCGCCATCGACGTGACCGGCGGCAGCGACGCCGCCCTGTTCGCGGCGGGGATGTTCGCGGCGCAAAGGGGCGTGCCCGCCTTCACCTATTCCCGAAAGAAGAACCGCTTTTACGACATTTCCGGCGCGTCCTTCGCAGACGAGCTGCACTGCGGCCTCACCTATTCCATCGAGGACTTTTTCCTCATGGCGGGCGGTACGCTGCTCCCCGGACGGGTGGACAACCATGTGCTGTCCCGCTATCTATCGGATTTCGACCCGTTTTTCGACTGCTTCCTGCGCTTTCGGCGGGAATGGCCGAACATCATTTCCTACATTCAGCGCCTCTCGCCCTCGGAGTACGGGCAGATCCCGCCCCTCTTCGTCGAGGGCGGCTACACCGTGAAGGGCGAGCACGGGACGCGAAACACCGCCAACGAGGAAGCGCTCTGCGCGCTCGAGCGACTTGACTTTATCCGCGAGCTTTCGATCGTGCGCGGCGAGCGGGTGTCCTTCCGCTTCCGCGACCTCAACACCAGAGCGTGGCTGCGGGACGTGGGGAGCGTACTGGAGCTCTACACCTACAAGGCTTGTCTCGACTCCGGCATCTTTCACGATGTCATCAGCAGCGCCGTGGTGCGCTGGGACGATGTGCTGGGGCACGGCAGCGTCTCCAACGAGATCGACGTGATGGCCGCGCGGGGCGTGATCCCGCTCTTTCTCAGCTGCAAGGCCTGCGACATCCGTACCGAGGCGCTCAACGAGCTTGCCATCCTGCGCGACCGCTTCGGCGGCAAGGGCGCCAAGGCGGTCATCGTCACGACCGAGCCCTGCCATGCCGCCGCCCGCCACCGCGCCGCGCAGCTGGGCATCGCCGTCATCGACTTAGAGGAACTCAGGACGGGCCAGCTCGTGCACCGGCTGAAGGTCGTCATGAAGGCGGAATGAAAGAGTAAAAGAAATCGGAGGGCCGGACGGCCCTCCGATCTGCTTTTTGAATTTTTAGCCGTAGGCGCGGACGAAGGCGGTGCTGCCGCCCTCGGGAGCGTCGAAGAGATTCACGCCCGAGATGGGGAAAATGGTCAGCGAATCGTTCCGGATGTCGCGGCAGTCGAGGACGAACGTGCCGCTGCGCACGTCGTTGTCGCTGTTGTAGAGGTTGAATCGGTAGACCATGCCGCGCTCCGTCATGCCGAGGTAGGTGCAGTAGCCGCCGTAGTCAATGGACAGATCCTCCATATCCTCCACGAGATCCTCGATGCTCGTAAAGCCGTTTTCGCTGAAGGAGAGAAAGTAGCTGCTCGTATAGCTGCCGCCGCCGTCCGTGCTGTGGCGGACCTGCGTATACCACTCGCCGGCGAGGGAGAGGGGCATGGCGTTCGTCATCGGCGTGATGCGCCCGGCAAGATCATAGCGCTCGCCGTTCTTATCCACGGCGTAGACGGTCTGATAGCCCTCTTCGTATCCGCCCTCGCGCTCGCCGTTTTCAAAGCCGACAATGTCGTGCAGCCCGTAGAGCGGGCCGCCGGAGCAGAGAAGGCCGCTTTCAAAGCCGCCGAAAATGTCCGCATACTCCACCGTGCCGCCCCTGGTGAGCAGGAAGACATAGGGGGACATCCCGTTGCCGAAGGTGCCGACGAAAATGTCCTGATACTCCCCGTAGCAGGCGGCGATGGGATAGTCGGTGTTGTAGGAAAAACCTACGTAGGAGCGGGATGCTTCGCTGTCGAACATACCGTCCTCGTGCCGCGTGAAGCGGACCGCCGCGCCGTCATCGCTCAGGCGCGCCGTCACGTAGGCGAACTCAGCCTGCGGCGCGCGGCCGCCTGCCATCCTTCCTCCGCTGGGCTGCACGCGCAGCGCCTCATAGTACCATCCCGCGCCTGCCGGGGAGGCGATGGGCTGGAAGGCGGTGAAGCTTCCGTCGCCGTTGGGGAAGAACAGCGCGTCATCCAGCGAGAGGTTTCCCTCTGCGATCGTCTCCGCGCGGAGCACGTTCAGCTCGATGCATAGGGAACCGAAGTCCTCGTCGGACGCGGAAGTCCCCGGCATACCGACGGGCGCGAGGACAGCATCGAACCTCTGCGCCGCCGCGCGTCGCAGGGCAGAGAGAAAGTCTCCCTCGCTGACGGCGAAGCGCTCGAGCACCTGCGCGTTCGTCAGCTGCCTGCCGTCTGCAAAGTCATAGTGATAGACCTGATAGCTGACCATGTCGCTCGCCCAGTGCACGGCCTTCATGGAAAGGCTCAGAAGGCTGCCGTTCCAGTGGCTCTGCCACGAAATGTCCGTGTAGTAGGTCTCGGGATAGCCTGCGGCGGCAAGAGAGTCGAGCGTGGCCTGCACGCCGCTGCCAAAGCGAGCCATGATCTCTTCGTTGATGGCCTCCGCGTCCGCCGTGTCGTCCTCAAGCTGCGGGATATGGTAGGCGTAGACCCACTCCTGATCGAATTCATCGGTGAAGGCGCCTTCCTCGCTGAATGCCTCGGTGATGAGACTGTCGTTGTAGCGCCCGTCCGAGGCGGACTTGGGCGTGGATGCGCCCTCTTTGCCGCAGGCTGTGAAGAGAGCGCAGAGAACAAGGCAAAGGAGCGCGCCCAGCGCCCGAAAGAGAATGCGGTGCTGCTTCATGTCTTTCCTCCTTGTCTGTGGTGCGTGGTGGATGGCGGTGATGCCGGAAAGTCCGGCCGATGATTGCTTTTTTCGCTCAGCGGGAGAATTTGGGGAGGAAGGTGAGCTCTCCCATATGAAGAAGCTCCCGGCCGCGCGCAAAGACGGACTGGATGTTGAGCTTCTCGTCCAGCAGCAGGATGTCCGCGTCCGCGCCCTCGCGGAGCGCACCCTTCTGCGGCAGCGTCAGCGCGGCGGCGGCGTTGCAGGTGCAGGGGCGGATCGCCTGCTCAAGCGGCAGTCCCCGCGCCGTCAGCGCGCGCACCGTTTCGTGCAGATTCGTGCAGCTGGCGGCGCTGATGCCGATCATCTCCTTTTTTTCGTTCCAGAGCGGCACGGAGCCGTTCGCATCGGTGCTGAAGGTCACGTGCTCCTTCGGGCAGTGCTCCAGCGCCCAGAGCATCTGCTCGGCTGACTTGTCCGGGTCCGGCAGCGTTGTAAAATCGACCCAGCCGCCCATCGCCGCGAAGCGCCTTGCGTCCTCCCGCTGGTTTCCAAGGTGCGTGGGGTGGAAGACCGCAGGGGGAAGGTCGCTCTGCTCGAGCGCGTGGAAGATGGGGGAGAGCCCCGTCTTCCCGCTGCCGACGTGCAGATGCACGAACGCGCTGCGGCCCTTCAAAATACCGGCCTGCCAGGTGTCTGCTGCAAGGCGGATCAGCTCTTCATCGCGCAGGCAGGGCGAGCGGTGGTCGGAGATGGCGATCTTCACGCCGATGCAGCCGGGCAGCAGGAGGATGTCCCGCTTGACGCTGCCGGTGGCAGTCGGTGAAGGGTAGTCGTAGGAGCCCGTCAGGAAGCGTGCGGTGAGCCCCTCTTCCTCGAGCGCCATCGCCTTGGCGCAGAGACTCTCCACGCTGCGCACCGTGCCGTCCGTCCCGAGAAGGCCGACGACCGTCGTCACGCCCGCGCGCACCAGCGCCTCTGCGCGCAGCGGCGCGACCGCGTTGGAAAAGCCGCCCTCTCCGCCGCCGCCCGTGATGTGCACATGGCGGTCCACATAGCCCGGCAGGGCGTACATCCCCTGTCCGTCCGTCACCTCGAGACCGGGGATCGTCAGCGTGAGCTGATCGTCCAGCAGGGCGATGGACGGCCCTGCGATCAGGATCTGTGTATCGCGCCACGCGCCCGAGCGGTACGTTTTGACGTTTTTGAGTAAATGAAACACAGCCGTTCCTCTTTTCTCGTTTTTATTCCGGATATGTATTCTTATTATACCGATTTGTTCACGCTTTTACAAGGCCTATCGGCAGGGCACGGCCAAGCCGCCCCTGCCTTTGCGGGGGAAAGCTGCGCCGCGCCGTCCCGGCGACCTTGCCGCCTGCTGCGCGGCGAGCATTTGAGCTGGGGTGCAATTTGTACCCCGGTTGGCCGACAACTGCGGATCGCGGGCGCGCTGTCATCCTTCCGTTCCGCGCGGACAAAATAAGCGAATTTTCCTCTTTGAGAGCTGCATTTTGGCGGCTCTCAATTTTTTTGAAAAATTTTGCGTTTTGGGTGAGAGTTTTTCGATTTTTGTACCATTCTATGGAACAAAAACACGGAAATATCGTCTAAATACTTAAAAGCTATCAATAAACGGAAAGAAGGTGTCCCATGAAAAAAGGTGGTATTCTCATTGCTGTAGTTCTGCTCTTGTTCGTCATGGCAGGATGCAGCAATCCGACCGACCCTGTTGAATTGAGTGTGTCCGACCTGAATGATATTCTTGATACTTTAGACTTGACCGCCGCAAGCCTGACCTACCATAATGACACAGAGGAAATGTATCCCGCCGGTGCCGCAATTCGCGCTGAAAGCTACATTGAAAAACTGAAAAGCTTTACATGGAAAGAGTACACGCCTGCATCCGAATTGAATGAAAACGATGCCTATTTCTACCGGTTAACTGATTCCAATGTAACGATTACAGCATTTTCCGAAAGGTATGATGGTGCTCGTCCGCTCCATTTGATTACCGCCGATGGCGAAGGCTGGTTTATTTTGCCATTCATTCAAGATGAAGAAAACGAATCGACTGTGCAGGTAAGTTCGATGATTTTAGACGTTTTCTCGTCTTGGCACAATGAATCAAAGACCGCGTTGCTCTGCGGCGGAACAGGAACCCCTCTTACGGCAGAAGAATTGGAGTATTTCCAGCAGTACACCGAGTCCACACGGACGGGGTATGTTGCGGAACATGGCGGATACTATTATACTGCTTCTACAGAGATCAGCTGCTTCTTTACCTCCTTCTATGACGATGTGCGGGAACTGAACTTTGAGGAATTCATGCGTTACTTCCCCGGCGACAGAGACAACCCCGCTCAAGCAACGGATTTGGAATTCGAGGCATTGAAGCATGTGAAGGGCTGGCCGTTTACAGAGGTGGAAAGCCTCGACAAAATGCCTGTTCCCATCCATAAGTATCCCCGCGGCAGAGTAGACGAAGTGCTGACGAAGTATGCGGGCATCACCACGGCGGAGCTTGATACAACAGGAGTTGTCTATTTAGCAGCGTATGATGCGTTCTATAATGAAACCTCCGACTTTGGCCCCGGGTGCTTTATTCCCTGTTACGGAGAAAAAAGGGAGGACACTGTTGCGCTCTGGGAGGCTCCTTCTGGAGAAAACGTGACCGCTGATATGCTGGTATTGCAAAAAAATGGCGGGAATTGGATTATCCTCTCCCACCAACGCGCTGCTATCTCATAAAATCTTCTTATACCAAAATGCCCCCTATATGGCGAGCAGTGTTTTGTTTCACTGTTCGCTATACAGGGGGCATTTTACCCGAAGGTCAGGTTTTTTTCGCGGCAAGGGGAGACGCGGTGGCTTTCCCGCGTCTCCCGCCGCCTTTTATTGCTGCTTACTGTGGCACCGGCCATGCATGGCGCAGTGCGCGCAGTTACAGCCGCAGGAGCTTCTTCCCTTCTTTTTCTGCCGGATGAGGTAGATAGAGATAGCAATGATTATGGCAAGAAGAACGGCAGAGACGATGATCGTCGACAGGTTTGCGGAAACCCAGTGCAGCATGGAAATCACTCCTTTTGGAAAAGTATCAATGTAGGTTACGCGCCTCAACGCTTGACGCTCAGCCTGCCGGCCTCCTTATAGGGACGGAAGAGCAGGTAGAGCATGAGCACGAGCACCGCGGCGGCAGCGATCAGACCGATCACATTTACCTCACCGGTGACGGCGCTGCCGAACTGGTTGACCATCAGCGCGATGAGATAGGCAAAGCCGCACTGGTAGCCGATGGCGAACCACGTCCACTTCGAGTTGTTCATCTCGCGCTTGATCGCGCCGATGGCGGCAAAGCACGGGGCGCACAGGAGGTTAAAGACGAGGAAGGAGTAGCCCGTGATGCCGGTGAAGTGCATGGCAAGGTTCTGATACACCGTGCCCTCGCCGCCGCCATAGAGGATGCCGAGCGTGCCGACGATGTTTTCCTTGGCGACAAGGCCTGTGATGGAGGCGACCGTCGCCTGCCAGTTGCCCCAGCCGAGCGGGACGAAGAGCCATGCGATGAGATTGCCGATGCGGGCCAAAATGGAGGCGTCGATCTGCTCCTCAGAGAGCATCTGGAACGTGCCGTCGACCCAGCCGAAGTAGGTGGTGAACCAGACGAAGATGGTCGAGAGCAGGATGATCGTACCGGCCTTCTTAATGAAGCTCCAGCCGCGCTCCCACATCGAGCGAAGCACGTTTCCGAGCGTCGGCCAGTGGTAGGCGGGCAGCTCCATGACGAAGGGCGCGGGGTCGCCGGAGAACATTCTGGTCTTTTTGAGCATGATGCCCGAGAGGATGATGGCGGCCATGCCGATAAAGTAGGCAGAGGTGGAGACCCATGCGCTGCCGCCGAAGAGCGCGCCCGCGATCATGCCGATGAACGGGACCTTTGCCCCACAGGGGATGAACGTGGTGGTCATGATGGTCATGCGGCGGTCGCGCTCATTTTCAATGGTGCGGGAGGCCATGACGCCCGGCACGCCGCAGCCCACGCCGATGAGCATCGGGATGAAGGACTTACCGGAGAGGCCGAACTTGCGGAAGATGCGGTCGAGCACGAAGGCGATACGCGCCATGTAGCCGCAGGCCTCGAGGAAGGCGAGCATCAGGAACAGCACGAGCATCTGCGGCACGAAGCCGAGCACCGCGCCGACGCCGGCAACGATACCGTCGAGGATCAAACCGTTGAGCCATTCCGCCGTACCGGCGGACTCGAGCGCGTTGCCGATGAGCACCGGCACGCCGGGCACCCATACGCCGTAGTCGGCGGGGTCGGGCGCGTCAAAGCCCTTTTCTTCAAAGTAGCGGACGGCATCCACATAGGTCATCTGGACAACGTCGTCCATCTTGTCCGCGCCCTCGGGCAGCGTATCATAGTAGGCGGTCTTCTCGTTGATGGCGAGGGTCTCCTCGTCCTCCACTTCGACCGTGGCGGTGTCCTCGGCGGGGGAGAACGCCTTGAGCGCTGCAAGCGCAGCGTCGGCGTCAAAATCCTCATCCTCCGTGTCGAGACCCGCGAATGCGTCGGCGGCCTCGGCCGCGGCGGTGTATTCGTCGCTCGCCTCTCCATAGGCGGCGGAGCCGATGCCGAGGAAGTGCCAGCCGTCGCCGAACACGCCGTCGTTCGCCCAGTCGGTCGCGCTCGCGCCGACGGCGACCATCGCGATGTAGTAAACGAGGAACATCACGAGAGCGAAGATCGGAAGGCCGAGATAGCGATTCGTCACGACCCGGTCGATCCGGTCGGAGACGGACAGCCCGCCCTTGTTCTTCTTTTTGTAGCAGCCCTTGATGA
The DNA here is from genome assembly GCA_934561515.1 of uncultured Oscillospiraceae bacterium. GTDB lineage: Bacteria > Bacillota > Clostridia > Oscillospirales > Oscillospiraceae > Hominicoprocola. Next base: position 20,768 of record CAKTGM010000026.1, read on the forward strand.
GCTGGGCGATATAAACGTAGCGCTCGTTCGTGATGATGCTCTCGGCGTCGTCGTCAAGCTCCGCTTCGGCGGCCTTGATGTCCGTCTCGATGTGCTCCATCGTTTCGGTGGGAATCCTCAGCTGTTCGAGCACCTTGTCGTCGCGCTCGAAGATCTTGATGGCGTACCAGCGCTGCTGCTCTTCGGGGAGGCCGTGTACTGCCGCCTCCTCGATGTGGGCGATGGCGTGCTCGACAGGGCCGGAGAAGGTGTGCATCGGCACGGTCTTCGTGACCTTTGCCGCGCGGACGGCGGCCTCGGCCGCCTCCATCACGCCCTCGCCCTTGAGCGCGGAGATCTCGACGATCTCGCAGCCAAGCTCGCGGGAAAGCTCGCTGACGTTGATCTCATCGCCGTTTTTGCGGACGATGTCCATCATGTTGACGGCAACGACCACAGGGATGCCAAGCTCAGTGAGCTGGGTGGTGAGATAGAGGTTTCGCTCAAGGTTCGTGCCGTCGATGATGTTCAGAATGGCGTCGGGCCGCTCGCCGATCAGGTAATTTCTGGCGACGACCTCCTCAAGCGTGTAGGGGGACAGGGAGTAAATGCCGGGCAGGTCCATGATGACCACGTCATCGTGGCGCTTGAGTCTGCCCTCTTTCTTTTCCACGGTGACGCCGGGCCAGTTGCCGACAAATTGGTTCGAGCCGGTCAGGGCATTGAAAAGCGTCGTCTTGCCGCAGTTGGGGTTGCCCGCGAGGGCAATTTTGATCTGCTGATCCATCGTTTATCTGCTCCTTTTTGGTTAAATATATTTAACCGATATCAAAAAATAAATGCGCCGCTCATTCGACCTCGATCATTTCGGTATCCGCCTTGCGCAGCGAAAGCTCGTAGCCGCGCACGGTGACCTCCATCGGGTCGCCCAGGGGCGCTACCTTGCGCACATAGACCTCGGTGCCCTTGGTGATGCCCATATCCATGATGCGGCGCTTGACGGGGCCCTCGCCGTGGAGCTTTTTGACCGTGGCCGTCCCGCCGATTCCGACTTCACGCAGTGTTTTCATAATCTCTCTCCTTTTATTCGAAAAATTGACTAAATCATGATCTTTCTCGCCATTTCTTCGCTGATGGCGACGCGGCTTTCCTTCACCTTCACGATGACATTGCCGCCGAGCGAGGCTACGACGCTCACCGTTGCCCCGGCCACAAAGCCAAGGTCCTCGAGGTGCTTTTTCACCTCGCCGTTCCCACCGACCCTGCGGATCAGATTCTCCTCGCCGGTATTTGCCAGTGTCAACGGCATCATATGCATCCCTCCGCATTCTATTAGAGTGATCTAACTGTCGGATGAAAAAGAAACGGCGCTCGAAGCCGCCTTTCAGTGTTCAGTTAGTGTCATTTAACTTTTCGTCCGCTAGTTTAATCTCTCTAACGCTATTTGTCAAGTGTTTTCCCGGATATTTTTTTGCCGCTTGCTTTCTTGGTTCAAGTATGTTAACCTATCATCAGAATTGAACGAAGAAGTTGGTGAAAGCGACCATGAAAATTCAAAAGGCCTCCGAGGATTACCTTGAATCCATGCTGATGATGAAGGAGACGCACGGCTACATCCGCTCGGTGGACGTGGCGGAACACCTCGGCGTGACCAAGCCCAGCGTGACCTACGCGACCAAGCGCCTGCGCGAGAATGGCTACATTGAGATGGACCATGACGGCCTCATCACGCTGACCGACCGCGGCATGGCCATCGCCGCCAAGATGCTCGACCGCCACCACACGCTGACGAGATTTCTCGTTGCGCTCGGTGTGGACGAAAAGACCGCCGAGGAGGATGCCTGCAAGATCGAGCACGACATCAGCCAGCAGACCTATGACGCGATCTGCGAGCACGCGAGAAAAAACGCCTGAGCGCCGGCATTTTCCGGCAGAAAACAGCAAAAAGCGCCATGCACTGAAAACAAAGTGCATGGCGCTTTTCTTCGTTGTGCTCAGCCGTTCAGGAGCGCTTCGCGCACGCTCTGCGGCACGAGCGCGCCGCCCGTCGCCCAGACAAGGTGCGTGACATTTTCCTGCGGGAGATCGCCGAGGATGTCCTCCGCCGCCTCGCCAAAGCGCGCAGGGCCTGCAAAGCCCGCGCAGGCCGAGGGCTCGGCAAAGATGCCCTCGCTCTCATACAGGGCGCGAAGATACGGCGCAAGGTGCTCGTCGGCGACGGTGAAGCCGCCTTCGGCAAGGTCTCTGACCATCCGGCAGGCAAAGCCCGAGCAGCGGCTCACGGCAAGGCCGTCTGCCGCGGTGCGGCCGGTCAGGCCGATGTCCTGCACGCAGACGCCGTTTCCAACGCCGCTTGAAAGGCCAAGCAGCATACAGGGCGCCTCCGTCGGCTCGACAAAAAAGACGTGCACATTGTCGCCGAATTCCTGCTTGAGACCGAAGCAGATGCCGCCCGGCGCGCCGCCGACGCCGCAGGGGATGTACACGCAGAGCGGATGCGCCGCGTCCACTGCGACCTGCTGCTGCGCGAGCTGCGCCTTGAGCCGCCGTGCGGCCACGGCGTAGCCAAGGAAGAGGTCCTGCGAATTCTCATCGTCGACAAAATGGCTGAGCGCATCGCCCGCCGCGAGAGCGCGTCCCTCCGCTACGGCGCAGGAGTAGTCCGCGCCGTATTCAAGGACCGCAACGCCCTTCTCGCGCAGGAGATCCTTCTTCCACTGCTTTGCGTCCGCGCTCATGTGCACCGTGACCTGATAGCCGAGCGCCGCGCCCAGAATGCCGATGCTCAGTCCCAGGTTGCCCGTGGAGCCAACGTGCAGATGATACTGCGAAAAGAGCGCGCGGAAGGCGCTCGTCGCAAAAACGCTGTAATCGTCCTGCGGCTGGATGAGGCCGCGCGCAAGGGCAACATCCTCGGTGTACTTGAGCACCTCGTAGCAGCCGCCGCGCGCCTTGACGCTGCCGGCAACGGGCAGGTCGCAGTCGCGCTTCAAAAAGAGGCGGCCCAGAAGCGCCGCGCCCTCGGCGTTCAGGCGAGCGCGCATGGCGGGGATCTCCGTCAGGGGCGACTCAATGAGGCCGTGATCGGCCTCCGTCTCGGGGAATACCTTTTTGAGAAAAGGTGCAAAGCGCTCAAGGCGCGCCTCGGCGTCATCCACGTCCGCACGCGTGAGCGGAAGGGCGGACAGCACGGCATCCGCCCCCTCCGTCTGCTTTTCGATCCAGACGCTCTCACTGCGCTGCTGCATTGCGAGCAAAAATTCCTTACTGTTGCGCATGATATGTATTCTCCTGTTCCTCGGTAATGTACTGTTGTGTGCCGCGATAGATGCGCACGGTGCGCTCGCGGTAAAGCTCCATCACGGCCTGCGCGAGAAGCGTGGGGTCGTGGCGGGCATAGCCCCCCTGCGCGGAGAGCAGCGGATATTCGGCAAGCGCCACGCCCATGCGGGCGATGCGCTCGCGGTCAACACGCAGAAGCTCTGCGTCCTCGGCGCTGTAGCGCGCGGCAAGCGTCTGCGGGATGGGCGCGCTGTTGGCAAGGCAGAGGTCGATGAGGCCCTCGCGTCCGTGGCGCAGCAGGGCTTCAAGATGGTCGGCGGCGGTGTAGCCCTCCGTCTCGCCGTCCTGCGTCATGATGTTGCAGATGTAAAAGGTCTGCGCGCGGGAGGCGCGGATGGCGTCGGCCACGCCGTCGACAAGAAGATTGGGGATGATGCTTGTATAGAGGCTGCCCGGGCCGAGCAGGATGAGGTCCGCTTCCTCGATGGCGCGCAGCGCGTCGGGCAGGGCCTTTGGATGCTCGGGCAGGAGCGAAACGTGGTGGATGCGGCAGTCCTGCCGCTTTTTCGCGCTGAAGATGTTCGACTCTCCCACGACGCGCGCACCGTTTTCAAAAAAGGCCTCCAGCCGCACGTCGGCATTTGTCACCGGCAGCACGCGCCCGGAGATCGCGAGCACCTGCCCCATCATGGCGACGGCCTCTTCAAAGCTGCCCGCCATGCCGTTGAGCGCGGCGAGCAGGAGGTTGCCGAACGACTGCCCGCGCAGCTGCCCCTCGGGAAAGCGGTAGTCGAGCAGCTTTTCCATCACAGGCTCTGTGTTCGCAAGTGCCTGCATACACTGGCGCACGTCGCCCGGCGGAAGAATGCCCATGTCGCGGCGCAGCACGCCGCTGCCGCCGCCATCGTCCGCCACAGTGACGACCGCCGTCAGCCGGTCTGTATATTTTTTCAGTCCGCGCAGCATCGTGGAAAGGCCCGTCCCGCCGCCTACAGCAACGATCTTCGGCCCCGCCGGTGCACGGGATATGGATGAAACACCGTATGTCATAGGGATTTTTCCCCTCAAATCTGATTTTTATCGAACGAAACGAATGTTCGGAAACAGTCTAAGTAGTATAACAGGCTTTTGTGGAAAAGGGAAGAGGCAAGCAGGACAAGTTTTTTCATTTTTACGTCAAAAAATGACAATGTTATACAAAAAGACGCGAAGAACCGTCCTTTTTTGCCCTCCCGAACGGCGGCATACCTTTGCCGCGCGGCCGGGCGTTGCTTTTTTCGTCAGGCTATGATAAGATGGTCGACATAGTCATCAAAAGGAGCTATTTTCCAATGGAACTGTCGGAAATTGTGAATCAGGCGGAGGCGCTGGACGAAAAGAACGCCTTCGCCGTCTACAATCATATTGAATCGGAATTTGTCGAGCCGGATCACGCCATCTTCCGCCTGAACATCCGCCCCGAGAGCAAGAATCCCTACGGCGTGGTGCACGGCGGCGCCATCTACACAATGGCGGACAACGCCACGGGCTACGCCGCCCACACGGACGGGCGCTGCTACGTGACACAGACGAGCGCAATGCACTTTCTGCGCAACCAGACGCGCGGCCTTGTGCGCGCGGACGCGAAGGTGCGTCACCGCGGACACGCGACCTGCCTTGTGGATGTGGACATCATCGGCGAGGGCGGAAAGCTGCTGGCAACGGGCGAGTTCACCTATTTCTGCGTCGACCCCGAGCTGATGGCAAAAAAGGCAGAGGAACAGCACTGATCGGAAAGGAGACATACATGGCAACGGCACTGCTTTTTAATTTCACCGATGCGCAGAAGCTGCAAAAGCTCCGCTTCGCGCTCTTCAAGCACGGCGTCACCGCACGCGTTGTGGACGCGTCGGACTTCGGCCAGCCCGTCGGCTGGCTCTGCGCGCTCGAGGGCTTCCTTCCTGACAACGCGGCAGCCGAGGGCGGCTTTACAGACGAGATGCTGGTGCTGTGCGGTCTTTCAGCCGCGCAGCTCGACGGTCTGCTGACGGCCCTTCGGCGCAGCCGCGCCGTCGTCGCGCTCAAAGCGGTCGTGACGGAGGAAAATGCCTCGTGGAGTGCCAAAAGGCTGCACGATGAGATCTTAGAGGAGCACGAGGCTATGAAGGGCGCGCGTACCGCAAACGCAGAAAAACGCTCCGCACACCGTAAATAATCCTTGCAACCGCGCGTCTCCGGCGGTATAATAACAGGGCTTTGCAGCGCAGGGCCCTGTCAGATGCGCCAAAGCGCCGCAGCAGGCCAGATGAATATCGGGGTGCTGCGCAGCTGACAGCGCGCCTGCTTTGGGAGAATACGACCAGCCGGATAAAAAACTCAATAACCGGGATTAGCGCAGTTGGTAGCGCGCCTGCTTTGGGAGTGCCGTGGTCGTATCCAAGACGGGGCAAGGCGAAACGCCGCAAAGCCTTGCGACACGGGCGTTTGCTGGATTTTCCCCGATTGCCGAAAGCGGCATAAAAGCGTTTTTGACCACAGGAATGACCACAGACAGAAAAATCTTTGATTTTCTCCCTCGCCGTGGTATAATGGCAGAAATTGAATATCCGGGTATA
>CAKTGM010000027.1 GCA_934561515.1 uncultured Oscillospiraceae bacterium
GCACCTATAAGAAAGAGTGCATCGAGCAGGGCAAGAAGTACTTCTCCGTCGCCTCCGGCGGCGGCACGGGCCGCACACTGCACCCGGACAACATGGCCGCCGGCCCCGCCTCCTACGGCATGACCGACACCATGGGCCGTATGCACTCCGACGCTCAGTTTGCCGGCTCCTCCTCCGTGCCCGCGCATGTGGAAATGATGGGCTTCCTCGGCATGGGCAACAACCCCATGGTCGGCGCGACCGTCGCGGTCGCCGTCGCCGTCGCGGAGAGCCTGAAGTAAGAAAAACTTACCGAAAGCTGGCAAAAAAGCAACAATTTTGCAAAGAACAAAGCACCCGCTTCCTTATGGAAGCGGGCGCTTTTGCATAGAAAAAAGCGGTTTTGCACCCGCCCTGCACGGTAAAGGCATCCCAGACCCCGCTGCATTTTTCTATGCGGCGGGTTACGCGGCTGTGAAGAAGGGAATGCCCTATGCCGGAGGGCGGCTTTGATATGTATGCGGCTGCGATTGCAAAAAAGGCGCTGCGCATCAGGCCGCGATTCCTGTGGAGAGAAGTGGGGGGGACAAAATCGCAGATTCCGCCCCGGCGGTTGGAGCTTGGCAGCTGCCCCGGTTTGCGAGGCGGAATCCGGCGAAGGACTTGAGAAGAAAAAGATCAAAACTGCGAGAATCCCGCTGCAAAGGACGAGAGTGTTAAGATTTTGGAAAGGCTGCCCAAAATGGATGAAAATTACTATTCCTTTTTTGGCTCCTTCGTGATATTATAATCACAGTTAGTTTTTCATCGCAATTTCTTCGCCTTTGGCCGGGGCGGCTTCGCTATTGAGCAGCGCGTCCATCAGCATTCCCAGCAGAATGATCACAAATCCGATCAGAACCGTCGGCTGCGGGTATTCCTTTAAGAACAGAGCCACCCAGACCGGCCCGAGGATCATCTCCCACAGCGCAATGACCGAGGCCTTTTGCGCCGAGACCTTCTGGATGCCGTAATTATAGAAGGCATAGCCCGCACCGTTCTGCACCACGCCCAGCACCAGCATGATGACCCAGTCCAGCCCGGTCATGACGCTCATCTTGCCCACGGTGCCCGGCACAAAGAGAAAGATGACTGCGCCTGCAAACAGATTGCCCACAGCGCTGAGGCCAACGGGGTTTTTCCCCGCCACTTTTTTTGAGCTGATCGTCATCAGGGCGAAGAACACGCCTTCGGTCAGGGCAATCAGGTTTCCCTTCTGGCTTGCGGCGTCCGAGCCGGAGCACATAAAGAATACCACGCCGATGAAGATCACCAGCACCGGCAGGAAGCTCTTGAACCGGAAGCGGTGGGTGCGCAGCAGCCCAACAAGGAAGAGCCAGATGGTTGCCGTGTACTGCATCCCAATGGCTACCGGAGCCGAGGTTGCGCCCAGAGCCAGAATGATGCTCATGCAAAGGCCTGTGTAGGAAATGACATAAACCAGCGTCCATCCGTTCCACGAAAGCTGCTTTGGCCGGATCGTCGCCGCCAGCGCAATGCCGGCGATGACGGAGCGCAGCGCACAGATGAGAACGGGGTCCAGCGATAGATATTTGACCAGTGGAGAGTTAAGGCTCCAGAAGACGGCGCCGAGAAAGACAAGGAAGCCGCCGGAGAGTGTGATCTTTTTCATAGTATCATCCTTTCCGATAAATCGATCAATCATAGTCAAGATTATATTATAATCATGATTATATTGAGATATATTTCTCCTGTCAACCTTATTTTTGAAATTTTCGGATGAAAGGACGGGTAATCCGATGGATTTGGAAAACAAAGCACTGGATTATGACCTGACGCTGAAGCGAAAGCGGATCATGATTTACTTCATTGAGGCAACGGAAAAACTGCTCCGCCGGGATGGAATCGAGAATTTGACCATTCGCGGAATTGCGACGGAGGCGGGCTACAACAGCGCAACGATTTATAATTACTTCAACGACCTGGATCAGCTGATCATGTTTGGTTCGCTGTGCTACCTGCGGGACTATGTTGCCGAGCTGGAGGCCAAGCTGAAGCCGGATATGCGGGCGATCGAACAGTATCGCACCGTTTACCACTGCTTCAATAAGCACGCGCTGGACGATCCTGAAATCTACCACCATATCTTTTTCGGAAAGTATCGGGACCAGCTGCCTTCCGTTCTGGATCTCTATTACCATGTGCTCTTCCCCAACGAGCTGGATCACCTGAGCAAGGAAATGCAGAATATGCTGGTGCAGGGGAGCATGACCGAGCGAGACAAGGCGATGATAGAGCGCATGGTGGAGGAGAAGGATCTCCGGGCGGATAAAGCGCAGATCACATCCGATCTGGTCGTTGCGCTTCACCAGAACTTCCTGTATGAAGCCTCTTTGAAGCGTCAGGGCTACGACCGCGCGGCGCACGAGGAAGAGTTCAACAGGGAATTTGAATACCTATTGGCGGCGGGACGCTGAACCAAGGGGAAATATATCGACAAAAAACGTGGGGAACTGCACAAAGGTTCCCCACGCTTTTTGTTTATTTTACAGAATGGGGCAATAAAAAATAAAAAACAGTTGACTTTTCGCCAAACAGAAAACATAATCATGATTACAATATAATCCAGATGACGACAGGAACGAGTACGAATAGGAGACGTTGCTATGAATGCAGAACAGGAGCGTCTGTTGCAAGAACCGGTATTCCGCCATTTTCACACCTTGTGTCAGATTCCGCACCCCAGCTTCCGCGAGGAACAGATCAGCCGGTATCTGTTCGACTGGGCCTGCGAGCGCGGGCTTGAAGCCCATCGGGATGCGCACAGGAACGTGCTGATCAGAAAGCCCGCCGCCGCGGAGTACGAAAATGCTCCCGGCGTGATGCTTCAGGCGCACATGGACATGGTCTGTGAAAAAGCGCCAGGCGCAGCGCACGACTTTGAGACCGATCCCATCCGGTGGCAGATCGAAGGCGACCGGATCAATACCAACGGCCGCACAACGCTGGGCGCGGACGATGGAATCGGCGTGGCGCTCGCGCTGTCCGTTCTGGAGGACGACAGCCTGCCGCATCCTGCGCTGGAGGTCCTGTTCACCACCGCCGAGGAGGAAGATTTCTCCGGCGCCGCCGGTTTTGATACCGCTGCGATGCGCAGCAAGTACCTGATCAATCTGGACCACTGCTGCGACCGGGAGTTCCTCTGCGGAAGCTGCGGCGGTCAGGCGGCGGAGCTGAAAGTGCCCGTGGAGAGCGGAGCGGTTCCGGAGGGCTGGATCGCCTGCACGCTGACGGTCTCCGGCCTTCTGGGAGGCCATTCCGGCGAAGATATCCACCGGGGGCACGGAAACGCCATCTCCCTGCTGGTTCGCCTCCTTCTTGCGCTTGAAGAGCAGGGCATCCCCTTTCGGCTTGGCCCGGTCGCGGGCGGCAGCTTCCGCCTTGCGATCCCGCGCGACGCGTCTGCGGTCGTTTGTTTTCCCGCCGGAGCGCAGGAGAAGCTCCGCTCGGCCGTCGAGCAGCTTAAAGAGGCGTTTGCGCTGGAGCTGTCGGCCTCCGGCACGCAGCTGACAGTGTCGCTTGCTTCCACCGAGCGGCCGGCGTGGTGCGCCGCGCCTGACGCGCTGCTCACAGCCGCGCTTTTGTCCCCGGACGGGATCTATCAGATGAACGAAACGCTGACGGGGCTTGTGGACACCTCCGACAATATGGGAGAGCTTTTCCTCACCGAAGAGGGTCTGCGGATCGTCTATGAGATCCGCTCCGCCCGCCCCAGCCTCGGCCATTACCTATACCAGCGGCTTTGCCGGCTGGCTAAGATGCTGGGCGGAAAATGCACGACAGATCGGTTCTATCCTTCCTGGTCTTTCCAGCCGGAGTCCCGGCTCAGGTCGATCGCAAGCGAAGCCTATCGCGAGCTGTTCGGCTGCGATGCGCAATATCTCACGGTCCATGCAGGACTGGAGGTCGGCTTCTTTTCGGAGAGGAAGCCGGAGCTGGACGCCATCTCCATCGGCCCGGACTGCTGGAGCTTTCATTCCCCTTCGGAGGAGATGAGCATTTCCTCCGTCCGCAGGGTCTACCGGCTTCTGTGCAATATTCTGGCGCGCTGCCGGTGAGCGAAAGAAGTATATCACAAATTTCTGTAATTTCTGTAAATCAGATGTAAGTAAGGAGCGGAAATATGGCACAAGAGCATGCAGACATCATTTATAGCGGCGGAACCATTTTGCCGCTGACCGGCTGCGATGCAACACTCGAGGCGGTCGCGGTCAAGGACGGTGTGATACTGGCCTGCGGAAGCCGGGCGGATGTAGAGAAGCTGGCAGGGCCGGACACCGAGCGGGTGGATTTGGCGGGGAGCACGATGCTTCCGGGCTTTTATGACGCCCACAGCCATTTCGTCGAGGTCGGCACGGGGCGACTGATCTACAGCAATGTGAATTGCCCGCCCTACGGGCCGGTGGAGCGGATCCAGGATGTTCTGGATATCCTGCGGGAAAAGGCGGAAAGGACCCCGAAGGGGAAGTCCGTGATCGGCGCGGGGTATGACCAGAATATCATTGCAGAGCACCGCCACCTGACGCGCGTGGATCTGGATCAGGTCTCGACGGAGCATCCTGTGATCTGCGATCATGTTACGTCCCATTTCATGTATGTCAACTCGATGGCGCTGCGCATCGCGGGGATAGATCGGAACACGCCCGACCCGCAGGGCGGCGTGATCCGCCGGGACGAGCAGGGAGAGCCCACCGGCGTTCTGGAAGAGACCGCAGTCGATCTCATCTGGTACAAGGATGAGCTGGGCTTTCTCGGCACGAGAGATGAAAAGATCCGCGGGCTGAAGGAAGCCACGGATTACTATGCCGCCAGAGGCTATACCACGGCCAATCAGGGCCTCGTGGGCGACGCGGAGATCATGCAGGAGGGCGAAAAGCAGGAGTATCTCGGCATTCGCTGCACGCTCTGGAGCGCGCCGGAGCCGGCGGCGGAATACGCGAAAGAAAATGTGAAGTCCGAGGGAAATATGTTCTTTATGACCGGCGGAAAGGAATTTCAGGACGGCTCGATCGGCTGCGGCACCGCCTATCTGACGAAGCCTTACTACACAAAGCTGCCCGACCGTTCCGCGGATTACTGCGGCAGCCCCGTGTGGAGCCGGGAGGAGCTGACGGAGCTGGTGAAAAAGGTGCACAATGCGGGCGCGCAGATGCACATCCACTGCAATGGCGACGCGGCGATCGACGATGTGCTCTATGCCTACGAGCAGGCGCAGCTTGAAAATCCGCGTCCTGACCCCCGCCATGTCGTTGTTCATGCGCAGATGAGCCGCATGGACCAGCTGGAAAAAATGAAGGAGCTGGGGGTCACGCCCACATTCTATGTGCCGACGCTCTACCCCAACGGAGATATCTTTGAATCGACCTACCTTGGCCCTGAGCGCTGCGAGCACGTGGACCCGATCAAGACGGCAATGGACATGGGACTGCATCCGACGGTGCATACCGACTGCCCGGTCATGCCGCCGGACCCGCTGACCTCCATCTGGACGGCGGTGACGCGCAAAGCGAAAAGCGGCGCTGTGATCGGACAGGCAGAGCGCTTGAGCGTATATGAGGCGCTGCTGGCAAGCACCATCAATGCGGCATATCAGAGCAAGCAGGAAGATCTGGTGGGAACCATTGAAGTGGGGAAGTGGGCGGACTTTGTGGTCTTAGACCGCAATCCGCTTCAGGTAGACGCAGACGACATCCCGAATTTGAAGGTCCTTAAAACCATAGTAGGAGGTCGATGCGTGTATCAGGCTTAACCCTATGCAACAGAGAAAACAGAAACAGAAAACAGAACTATTGAGGTGTGTATTATGAAGAACGAACTTCGCAAGGCGAAAAAGCCTTTTGAACTGCCGCACGGCTACATCATCCTGCTGTGCGTTATGCTGCTGGTGGCGGCGCTGACGTGGATCATCCCCGCCGGTGAGTACGACATCGTGCAAAATCCGGAGTCCGGAATTGAGGAAATCGACCCTTCCAGCTTCCATTTTGTGGAAAGAGATGACCCTGTTACCTTCTTTGGCTTCTTTACGGCGATCAATGCAGGCATCGTAAAGGCCATGGGCATCGGCTCGCTCATTCTGGTTATGACGGGCGCGCTGGCCGTTCTGGACAGCACGGACGCGCTGACTGCTGGCGTGCATCGGGTCATTGCGCATTCAAAGGGAAAGGAATTCCTGATCGTTGCAAGCTTTTTCCTGCTGTTCCTGATCTGCGGCGTTGTGGGCATGGCTGAGAACATGATGCCGTTTATCCCAATCGTTATTACGCTGGTCATGGGTCTGGGCTATGACCGTATGCTCGGCTTTGCCGTTGTCGTTGCCGGCCTTGAGATCGGCTGGACCGCCGGTATTGTCAATATCTATACCACCGGCTTCTCCCAGCAGATGATCGGCCTGCCCATCTTCTCCGGCCTGGGCTACCGCACGATCGCCACGGTGGTGTTCTTCCTGATCGGCGTGGCGTATTTCTGGTTCTACTGCAAGAAGATCAAGGCCGACCCCTCCAAGAGCTGCTGCGCAGAGGAATATATGAACCAGCGCGTGGGCCAGAATCAGGTCGAGATGGAGGAGATCCCCCTCACGCTGAAAATGAAGCTCGGCCTGCTGATCTTCGCTGTGGCGCTGATCGTCCAGACCTACGGCTGCGTAAAGCTCGAGTGGTCCTTCAACCAGATGTCCGCCGTGTTCATCATCTCCACCATTGTGACGGTCCTTGTGTGCGGCATCAATCCCAGCAAGGCCTGCCGTATCTTCACCACCGGCGCAGCTGACCTGCTGAGCGTGGTGTTCATGATGGGCTTTGCCCAGGCGATCACCGCTCTGATGCGTCAGGGCAAGATCCTCGATACGATCGTCTATTACCTGAGCGGTCTGCTCCAGAACAAGGGCCTGCTGCTGACGCTCCTTGCGATCTTCTTCGTCGTCATGGTCATGAACTTCTTCATCATTTCCGGCGAGGCCAAGGCCGTTGTGCTGATCCCGATCCTCTCCCCGCTGGGCAAGGCGCTGGGTATCAACCAGCAGGTGCTGGTTCTGGCCTACCAGTATGCAGAAGGCTTTACCAACGACCTGTATCCGACCTACGGCAGCCTCCACGCCATGCTCGCTATGGGCAAGCTGAACTTCGGCGATTGGATCCGCTTCTCCTGGAAGCTGTGGTGCATGCTTCTGGTCGCGGGCTTCGGCTTTGTGCTTCTGGCACAGGTCATCAACCTCGGGCCCTTCTAATCAGAAACCATCTCTCTCTTCTAAAATCCCCCGCCGCGGCAGACGCCCGGCGGGAGATTTTTTCCTGCGGAATGAAAAAAGCGCGGCGCCGGCCGGGGAAACATCGCTCTTTCCACGGCCGGATTTGCATGGTATAATCAGAAAAACGCCGCAGGCAGGAGGAATGCATGATGCCGAAAGCAAAGTGGAACCTGAACACCATCTACATCTCCGAGCGGCTGCAGGAGAGCCTGCGGCCCATCTCCCGCTGCGCCATGACCACGGTGGTCGCGCCCATGGGCTACGGGAAGACCACGGCGGTGAACTGGTATCTCGGTGAGCGCGCCAGAGCGGAGCCCCTGCACAGCATCCGCATCAGCGTATATTCCGACAACCTTGCGATCTTCTGGAAAAGCGCACAGGAGGCGTTTGCCCGCGCGGGCTTTCCCTTCCTGCGGGAGTATCCCTGCCCGACGGACGCGGCGGGCGGCGGCCTGCTGATAGATGATCTGTGCCATGCGCTGGCGGGCGAGACGGCCTGTTATCTCTTCATCGACGATTTTCACCTGCTGACGGATAAGCGCGCATCGCTGTTTCTGTGTATGCTGGCAAACCGGCTTCCGGCGAATGTGCATCTGATCGTCGCCAGCCGGGATCGCTTTCTGCCTGCTGCGGAGGTGGTGCGGCTGGGGGCGCGGGTGTATCAGATCGGCACGGAGCAGCTGCGCCTCAACCATACGGAGCTTGCCATTTATGCGCACCGCTGCGGCACGGAGCTTTCCGATGCGCAGGTCGAACGCCTTCTCTACTCCAGCGAGGGCTGGTTTTCCGCCGTGTATCTGAATCTGCGCACGCTCTCCGAGCGCGGCGTGCTGCCCAGCCGCCATTCGGACATCTACGCCACCTTTACCGCCGCCATGATCGACCCGCTGCCGCAAAAACAGCGGGAGTTTCTGGCGGTCATGGGACTTGCCGACGAATTCAGCGCCGAAATGGCGCAGCACATCACGGGCGATGCGGACGCGGGGCGGATTCTCTCCCTGCTGACCGAGCAGAACGCCTTTGTCACGCGCCTGCCGGACGGCGTGACCTATCGCTTCCACCATATGATGAAGGAGTGCGCCGAGCGCAGCTTCCTTACAATGGAGAAGGAGACGCAGCGGCTCTACTGGGAGCGCTTCGGCTGCTGGTATGAGCAGCACCGGCAGTATCTCCATGCCATCGCCGCTTACCGCAGGAGTGAAAATTACGACGCGCTGCTGCGCGTCATCCGCAGCGATGCGGGCATTTTGCTCGCCTCGCTCAAGCCCGAGGACGTGCTCGACGCGCTGGACAAATGCCCCGCCGAAACGCTCAAGGCCTATCCCTTCGCCATTCTGGTGCTGATGCGCCGGATGTTCACATGGCGGCAGATCCCGAAAATGCTGGAGCTGAAGGCGCTGCTGCTGACGGCCATTGAGGAGCATCCGGAGCTGTCCGAAGAAGAGCGGGGCAACCTGCTGGGCGAATGCGACCTCATCCTGAGCTTTCTCTGCTACAACGACATCAGCGCCATGAGCCGCCTGCACCGCAGCGCCAGCGCGCAGATGTCCCGCCCCGCCATCAGCATCCAGTCGAGCGGCGGCTGGACCTTCGGCTCGCCGTCCGTTCTCATGATGTTCTACCGCGCGCCGGGAGAGCTTGCAAGCGAGCTTTTAGAAATGGACGAGTGTATGCCCCACTATTACAAGGTCACCAACCACCACGGGCAGGGCGCGGAGACCATCATGCGCGCCGAGGCACTGTTCTGTCAGGGCCGCTTTACCGATGCGCACATCGAGCTGGAGCGCGCCTACGCGCAGGTAAGAGACAACGGGCAGGTCAACATGGCGCTCTGCTGCGACTTTCTGTCGCGGCGGCTCTCGCGCTATACCGATGTGGAGCAGCGCTATACCTTTGATGAGCGGTATGCGGAGCTTCTGCGCTATCACGACGCCTCGTGGATCAACCTCTGGAGCGCCGCCAGCGCCTACTACCATGCCCTGCGCGGCGAAACAGACAACATCCCGGAGATCTTCTCGCAGCACCGCCTCTCCGATATCAATATGCTTGCGCCGGGCAAGCCCATGATGGAAATGATCGAAAATCAGGTCTATCTTGCCGAGGGCGCATACGCCAAGGTCATCGGGCGCAGCGCAGAGCTGCTGGCCGTGTGCGAGGCGATGCACTACGCGCTTCCCGCCCTGCACGTCCGCATCCAGACGGCGGCAGCCTATGAAAAGCTCGGCAAGAGCGAGGAAGCCGGCGCATGGCTCGGCAGGGCGCTGTCCGACGCTGCGCCGGACGGTTTTGTGATGCCGTTTGTTGAAAACTACGAGCACTTGAAGCCCCTGCTGGCGCGCGAGATCAGAACGGAGCTGATCGGAAAGATCACCGAGCTTGGCGAGGCGGCAGAGCGGAGAAGAGATGAAATCGCCCGCCCGCCGGTGCTCGAGGCATTGACCGAGCGGGAGTATGAGGTCGTTTGCCTGATGGCGCAGCGGCTTTCTAACCGCGAGATCGCGGAAAAGCTCTATCTCTCCGAGGGCAGCGTCAAGCAGTATGTCAATCAGATCTATTCAAAGCTCCATATCGAGGGCGACACCCGCACCAAGCGAAAGACGCTGGCCGGGCTGCTCGGGCAAAAGACCTAACCTTTGGTTAATGGTCATCCCATACGATCCACCGTACAATATCTGTACGGTGGATGTTTATTTTTACGGAAAGGAGGGCGCACACTTGAACCGAAGGTATCTCACAGCCGTTACACCGCTGCCAGACCATGTGCTGCAAGTTGATTTCGTGTCCGGAAGCCGGCTCCTGCTGGACATGAAGCCCTATCTTGACAAGATCCGCTTTCGCCCGCTTGCAGACGCGAGGGTGTGGAACAGCGCTGTGACCAACGGCATCTTTGTCCGCTTCGGCGATGTGGAGCTGAGCCATGATGAGATCTTGTCCATGGCGGAACAGGAGCATTGACTCCGTTTATCTGAAAAAGGAGAGGAAAACGATGAAACACTTAAATAAATATCTGTCTCTTGCTTTGGCGCTGATGCTGTGTCTGAGTCTTGCCGCCTGCGGCGAGAGCAACGAGGATTACGGCGATGACGGCAGCGACTACAATTTATACGGTGTTCCCGATTCCTTTGAGGGGCTGGTCAAGGACAGCGAACAGATGTCGAACCTCTACCTCTACGGCGGCGCATGGCGGGGCGAGGACGGCGGCACGCTGATCTCTGCCACCAACGACGATGGCGACGAGGTGCGCTTTGCGCTGTACGATTCGGACGAAGAGGTGACCGCCAGCGGCTTCATCCAGTTCGTGCCGGACTATGACTACGACTATTTCTACAATGAGCACGACGGCGTGGCCTACCGCAGCTGGTTCGACGAGGTCGGCGCCCTGCACGTAGCAGAGCTCGGCGCCTTTACGCAGATAACCGGCGACGCGCCGGGCGAGAATACCGGCGACATCGATTTTGAGATGATGGCGGGCACGTGGTATCTGGATGCCGAGTGGGACGCACGCAGCATCCTTGTGTTTGACGAAAACGGCAGCTGGGAGCTGCTGGAGCGGCCCGGCGGCGACGGCGACCCCACCACGGTGGACTGCGGCAGCGTCGAGCTGGCCCCCGAGGACTCCGAGGAGATGTATCTCGCTGTTTCCTCCCAGTTCGACGATGTGGGTTATGAATTTACCCTCCTTGACCACGACACGCTGCGCTGGGGCGACTTTGAATTCTATCAGAAAATGGCGTAACGCGCGGATAATAAGGAGGACGATCACATGAAAAAGAAATTACCATACGCTCTCGCGGGGCTGATGCTGCTCTGCCTGCTGTGCACGGCCTGCGGCGGGGAACCGTCCGTGCAGGATGACCCGGACGACGGCCTGGGCGGCGGGATCAGCGAGGATACCGTGAACGACTTCAGCGATTTTGAGGGCATCTGGCTGGGAGAAGCAAACAACGACTACGACTACATGGAGTTTGATTCAGACGGCAATTGGACGCTGTATCTCAGCGGCGAGGCGGTGGACGAGGGCTATCTCCGCTATGAGCCGGAGTGGGAGGCCATCTACGCCTACAGCGCGCTCGACGACTCCGGCAGCCGCATCGCCCTGGAGGACGGGCAGCTCTACTGTGCCGCCTACGGCTACTTCAACCCCGGCGAGGGGATGGAATACCTCTGGTACGAGGACGGCGGCCGTCTCACCGAGGACGATGCGCCCGATCCCTCGGAGGACGAGGTGCCCGACTGGAACGGCCGTTTAGACGGAGACCCGGACTCCTACTGGAGCTGGGATTCCGACCTCTGCCAGCGGAACGTCTCGGAGTTCAAGGGCATCTGGTACTATGACGGCGACCTCTCGGCGGAGAGCTATATCGTTATCGACGGCAGAGGCAGCTGGAGCCTTTACCAGCGCGCGCCCGGCGCTGAAAGCGCGGAAATGGACTGCGGCACCTTCTCCTATTCAACGGACGAAGCGAGCACCTATTACGCCGATTCCACGATGTACGACGGTGTGTCATACAAGGTCTTTGAGCTGGACGAGGACGTTCTCGTGTGGGGCGACGAGGGCTCTTACTACCTGATGGAGTGATAGAAAGGAAGGAGAAAGTCATGAAAAATCGATGGCAGCATATCGTTTCCTCTGCGCTGGCGCTGGCACTCTGCCTGAGCCTTGCCGCCTGCGGCTCCGGCGATGTCGCGGGGGATGACTGGCGCACCAGCGGCGTGGTGGCCGCGAGCGGCACCATCACCCACGGCGGCGAGAGCGTGGATGTTCTGGTCACGGTGAGCGAGAGCAGCGCGGCCTTTTACCGCGACCTTCCCGAGCAGGTGCTCTTTGACAGCGTGTCCTTTCCCGTGAACATTCCCGATGCAGAGCAGGCATTCAACGCCATCTCCTTTGACGATCTCGACGGAGATGGCGAAAGCGACGTGCTGGTGAGCTTCATCCACGAAAACGGCGACGAAACCGAGCTGATCTGGCTCTGGGACAGCGAAGAGCGCTATGTTTTCCGGGAGGACCTCTCCACCGTTGCGGTTATCGGCGATCTGGCCGATTATGTCGGACTTTGGGCGTATCAGGAGGAGAATCTCTGGCTGCGCATCCACGAGGACGCGACATGGGAATTTGTGAACGAGCAGGACGATGTGATCGAATACGGCACGCTGTGGGCGGATGAAAATGGCGTGACGCTGCATTTTGACGGCAGCGGCGACACCCTGCAGCTCGACCGCACCCTCAGCGGCGACCTCATCGACAGCGCGAACGACGGCACGCTCCTTCCGGTGGAGGGCATAGAGTCCGGCGAGCCCTACTTTACAAAAAACGGCCTTGAGATCAACGCCGCTGTGGAGATGGGGACCTTCCTGCTCGAAGACGGCGTTTGCAGCTACTCCGGCCTTGGCGACGGCTACAGCACCGGCGACTGCTATTGGGAGATCACGAAGAACGGCGACTACACACACGACGGCATCCGCGAGCTGCACTTCGACGCCATCTGCTATATCCCGGAGGATGCCATTCCGTATTTCGCCGGGCAGTACATCACCAATACCGACAGTGAGCTGTACGACTTCTACACCGGCATGTGGCTCACCACCTCAACGGCCTATGGCAACAGCCAGCGCGGCGACAACTACTATCTCCACACCGTCAGCTGGCAGGGGAACAGCTACCTCATTGAATTTGCCTACTCCACCGACTGGCAGTACAACGTGGGCGACTGGGCGCAGGTTTTTACCAAGAGCTACGCCGTCTATCTCCCGGAGGACTATGACGGGCTGGTCTTTGCCGCCGAGGCGCAGCCGGCAAGCTACAAGGACAGTGCCAAGCGTATGCAGCTCGACAGCATTTCGCCCGAGGCCGCCCTCATGAACATTGACACGGTGGACCCCTACCGCAGCCTGTATTTCAGCCTTTGCTACTAAGGAGGGACGGCGATGCGAAAGAAACGCAATGATTTTGACACGGTGGGCGCTGAGCGCATGACCGATGCGGAGCTGTCGAAAAAGCTGGGAAGCTATCAGAGAACGGAGAGCATCAGCATATCGCTGGGCGTTTTACTGGTGATCACCGCGTGCATTTCAATGTTTATACAGCGTGACCCCATTTTGGTCTGCGCTTTGGCGTTCCCCGGCGTGGCACTGTTCCTGCTGGTGGCAAAACCCGCCCAAACGAAGAAAAAAGCGCTGATGCAGCAGCAGCTGGGCGGCTTCTTCCGCACGGAGCTGACAAAAGCCTTCGGCCCGGAGCTGAAGCCGGCCACGCTGCCCATCGACCGGGCGTACCTGCAGGCGGCAAAGCTGTCGGCGGTCGACTTTACGGAGTGTACCTTGACGGACTTCCACGAGGGCGAGCACAAGGGGCTGCGGTTCTCCGCGGCCAACGTGGAGCTGCGCCGCACCGTGGAGGAAAAGTCCGGCCCCGACAACGACAACTGGATGACCCGAACCGAGACGCTGTTCCGCGGCATCGTGGTCCGCTGCAAGGACATCTGCGACCCGGCGCTGGACATCGCCCTGAACGACCTGTTTCAAGAACGGAAGAAGGACGACATCACCGACCCTGCCGCCTTCCGGAAGCATTTTGCCGCTCACACGGCGGATGGCCGGGAAGTAAATGATTTGGTCACGCCGCAGCTTCGTGACCTGGTACAGAAGCTGGAGGCATCCTCCGGCAGCGCCAAGCTGTGCGGCCTTATCCTCCGTGACGGCGAAATGACGCTGGCCCTGAACACCCGGTATGTGTTTGCGGGCGTTCCGGAGGAGCTGGATCTGCGGGACATCGACGGCATCCGCAAGTGGTTCACCGCCTCACTGACCGGTATGGGCGATCTGCTGGATCTGATAACGGAAAGCCCCGCCCTCACCGGCGCGGCGGAAGAAGGAGAAAACAATGAAAGAAACAAGCAGAAGTATGACGGATGAACAGCTGGCGCAGGAGCTGCGCAAGAGCAAGGGCGGCAAGCTCGGCGGCAAGCTTCTCTCGCTGCTGGGCGGCGCGGTTGCCATCGCGGGCATCCTGCTGGGCGGCAACATCGTGCTCACCCTGCTGGGCGGCGTGGTGCTCGCGCTGGGGCAGGCGGTGCAGGGAAAATCCAAGGCGCACGCGGACGGGCAGGCCTTCGATGCCATTGCGCCGGAGATCATAGGCGCTTGCCTTGAAAACGTACAGATGAACCCCGCTTCGCACCTGCTGGACGCGAAGGATACCAACATCCCTCTGCCAAATCACAGCTATTGCGGCGGCAGCGGGTATATCCGGGGAACATATCGCGGGCTTACCACAGAGCTGTGCACTGTCAGGCTGACGGAGGTGGACGAATTCCAGCGCGAGGAAAGCGGGCAGTGGGAGAGAAGCGAGCACGAGGTCTACGCCGGGCAGTGGATGCTCTGCGAGCTGGACCGGGAGGTCTCCACGTGGCTGACGATCTGGCCGAGGGAGAAGCTTGATAAGCTGCTGCGCGCCAAAACCATCAAGACGGGCAACGAGGAATTTGACAGGCGCTTCAACCTGACAAGCGGCGATGAAGCGGCGGCCCTCCGCATCCTGAACCCCGGCCGGATGGAGCGCATCCTGACGCTGGCGGACGCATCCTTCGGAAAATTCGCCGTAAATCTCAACCCGGACGGAAAGCTCTATCTTGCCGTTCACAGCGGGCGCGGATTTTTTGATAGCGGCAGGGGGCGCGAAGACCCCGCGCAGCTGCGGGCGCGCTTCACCCGCGAGCTGAAGTGGTTTACGGACATGATCGACGCCTTTCGCGGCGCATAAAGGAGGTGGACCATATGCCGCTTTGGCTCGCTGTTGTGCTGCTGGCGCTCTCCGGCGCCGGTATCGCGCTGTGCCGCAGATATCTGCGCGGCAGCAAAACCGCATACATCCTCTGTATGCTCGCTTGCGTCCTGCTGGCGTTCGGCTGCATTGTTTATATCGGGCTGACCCTTCTTTTTGTTGATGCGGTGCGGCATCAGCCGCCCGCGCCGTAAAAAAGACGGCGCAAGCGGCGGCGCTGATGCAGCCGCTGCGCTTTCCGGGCGTCTGCCCCTTTACAGCGGACGCTTTGCGGCATATAATTGAGGGCAAATCGCAAGGTGCGAAAAAAAGAAACAGAAAGGAAAATCGAGCGATATGCCCTGTACGACTGTGCTGGCCGGTAGGCTGGCGACCAATGACCGATCGACGATGATCGCGCGGACGGACGACGGCCGCTTTGACGAAAAGAGACTGATCGTGGTGAACCCTGCGGAGCAACCGAAGGTTTATCGGAGCGTGGAATCCCATGTGGAGGTCACGCTGCCGGAGAATCCCATGCGCTACACGTCCTGCCCGAGCGTAGACCCCGCGCACGGCATCTGGGCCGCGACCGGCATCAACGCCGCAAACGTCGGCATGACCGCAACGGAGACCACGACCTCGAACCCGCGCGTGCTCGCGGCCGACCCGATGGTCGAGCTGCAAAAGGCCGAGGACGGCAGGGAGGAGCGCTGCGGCGGCATCGGCGAGGAGGACATCGTCGTGCTCGTCCTGCCCTACATCCGTTCCGCGCGCGAGGGCGTGCTGCGCCTCGGCTCGCTTCTTGAGCAGTACGGCACATATGAATCGAACGGCATTGCCTTCAACGACGAAAATGAGGTCTGGTGGATGGAGACCATCGGCGGTCACCACTGGATCGCAAAGAAGATCCCCGAGGACCGCGTCGTCATCAACCCGAACCAGTTCGGCATGGATTCGTTCGACTTGGAAGACGCCTTCGGCGCGCAGGAATCTCACCTCTGCTCGGCGGACCTTAAGGAGTTTATCGCGGAATATCATCTGGACCTCAACCAGAACGGCAAGTTTAACCCGAGAGATATTTTCGGCTCGCACCGCGATATGGATCATATCTACAACACGCCGCGCGCATGGTTCATGGGCCGCTTTCTTGCGCCGCACACCTACCGCTGGGACGGCGAGAACGCGGACTTTACACCCGAGAGCGACGACATCCCGTGGTCGTATGTGCCCGAGCGCAAGGTTGCCGCCGAGGATATCCAGTATCTGCTCTCGTCCCACTTCCAGGGAACGCCCTACGACCCCTACGCAGGGCGCGATGCGGAAAAGAGCGGCATCTACCGTCCCGTCGGCATCAACCGCACGGGCGTGACGACGATCTGCCAGATCAGAAGCGACGTGCCCGAGGAAATCAAGGGCGTTGAGTGGGTGTGCTTCGGCTCCACGACGTTTTCTGCATGGCTGCCGGTCTACACGAACGTCTCGCAGATGCCGGATTACTTAAGTAAGGTAACGCTCGACGCCGAGACGGACAACCTCTACTGGGTCAGCCGCTTTGTCGGCGCGCTGGCGGACAAGTGCTACGGCTCGTGCATCCAGAGCGTCTGGGGCTATCAGGACGCGGTGAACATCCGCGGCCGCCAGCTCATCCTCAAGTACGACAGGCTCATGCGCGAGGGCGGCGATTTCGCGCTCGCCGCGCAGGCAAACGACGAGCTCTGCGCCATGGCGAAAAAGGAGAGCACGCAGATCCTCAACAAGGTTCTGCGCGCTGCCAGCGAGCAGATGAAAAACGGCTTCAGCTTCGCTGACACCTGCGTTAACAAATGATAAGAGGCGGCGTCTCGCCAACGGAATCAAAAAAAGCAGCCGCGGCAATTTTTGCCGCGGCTGCTGTCAGAAGAAAGGAAAGCGATATATGGGCATCGATCATGTAAAAAGCCTTGAAATGCACGCCAAGTGGCCCTGCGGCGAAAGAAATCTCATCACCGACGTACCGGGGGTGCTGGTCGGTCATACCACGCTGACCGATCCGGCAAGGGATATCCACACGGGCGTAACGGCGGTTCTTCCGCACGGGGGCAATCTGTTCCGCGACAAGGTCATGGCCGCCTGCGCCGTCATCAACGGCTTTGGCAAGAGCATCGGCCTTTTGCAGGTGCAGGAGCTCGGCACGATAGAGACCCCTATTATTCTGACCAACACAATGAGCGTCGGGACGGCCTATACGGCGCTGTGCAAATATATGCTGGAGCAGAACCCCGATATCGGGGTGACCACCGGCACGGTCAACTGCCTTGTCACCGAGTGTAACGACGGCTCGCTCAACGATATCCGCGGTATGCACGTGCAGGAATCGGACGTCCGCAATGCCATTGAAACGGCAGCGCAGGATTTTGCCGAGGGCTGCGTGGGCAGCGGCAACGGGATGCGCTGTCTCGGGCTCAAGGGAGGCATCGGCTCCGCTTCGCGCGTGCTGGAGATCGACGGCGCAAAATATACGGTCGGCGCGCTCGTGATGTCAAACTTCGGCGCGCCCGGCAACCTTGTGATCGGCGGCCAGCATTACGACACGCGCATGGCCCGCGTTTCTGACGCGAGAGACCGCGGCTCCATCATCATTGTTCTGGCAACGGATATTCCTCTTTCCGAGCGGCAGCTTGGGCGCGTGGCCAAGCGCGCGATGATCTCGCTCGGGCGCGTGGGTTCGTTCTGCGGCAACGGCAGCGGCGATATCGCGATCGCCTTCACCACGGCCAACCGCATTCCGCATGACAGCGACTGTGATATTCTGCCCTGCCGGATGTTCTACGACGAGAGCATCGACAAGGTGTTCGAGGCCTCTGTGGAAGCGGTTGAGGAGGCGATCATCAGCTCGCTCTACCACGCCGAGACCACGCACGGCATCCGCGGCAAAACCGCCGTCAGCCTGCGCGACTTCCTTGCAGAATACTCCTCTATATGACCCTCTCAAGCCTGTTATGGCATAGAAAGCTGTGCGTCCGGCGTGGGCGCATCGCCGCGCAGATACGCGAGGAATGTCTCGATCTCATCCTGACCGGAGAGGACTTTATAGAATTTTAAAGTTCTCCCGCGTGCTGGAAATATCCTGCAAAACCGAAAAGGCCTACTGGAACCGATAGCCCTGCGTGGTCAGTGTACTGAGATAAGTAAGAAATACTTCGCGCTGATCAAAGTAGATAAGCTCGCCATTATCTATTTCATGGAATGAGACGATTTTCCCCGTCTCATCTATCCACACCGAATACTCATCCATATGATCCTCCCAAGCTTATTTTGGTGTTCCGCCGACCATGGTATAGAATGCCGTGCATCCGGCGGTAGAAAGCGTGTCGGAGCTGACCTCCATGTAGTACGTCTGCCCCACGGTCAGCCCGGAAAAACGAACGCCGTCGTTTACCTTGACGGTCACGGCATTCGACGCCCACTTGCCAGCGCCGGGCTCTCCCGCACAAAGCCGCACATTGTAATCCGTCGCGCCGGGTGCGCTATACACGACGAACGCTATGTCCGATGCCTTTGCAGTGAACGGCGCACAGATGTTTCCGCTTGTGCTGCCAGTACCGCTTTTGGGCAGAAAGGCCGTCCCTGCGGCGGGAGCGGGATCGGTCTGCGCATCAAGCGCGTCCCTCTCCTCGGCGGTCATTGCATGGGTCTTAACAGAATACGCGGTATGCTCTGCGTCATTTTCGGACGTGCGCTGTTCTTCGCCCTCACCGGCGCCGGTAAGAATTTTATCATGCGATGTATCGCTCACAGTGCCGCTGTGTACCGCGTCCGGCAGAGTGACTGCATCGCCGCGCGGAATGCAGCGGAAGGTGGTTCCATCCTCCAAGTGTAGCTCACCGTCCAGCGTGGAGATGAGCAGCGTGCTCTTTTCCAGCAGCGCGTTTACCTCGTCGGCAAAGACCTGTGCATCGGGCGGCCACGGATCGTCGGAATCCGGATTGGCATCAAATTCCACGCTACGCTGCATGAGGAGGTTTCGCCCGTCTGCACCGATGGTGAACAACTCATAGTCATAATCGCAGAAGCCCTGGAACATTGCCGGGTTATAACGCAGGATGGCACTGGTGTCACCGTTGCGGTAGAGGAAATAGCTGTCCCAGCCCACATGAGCGAGACCCAATTCGGCGCTCCATCGTTCGCTGCCGTTGCTCTCGGCATAGATCCGGTAGATCTGCCCCGGTTCAACTTCTGTGAAGAATATCTCGTCTTCCGTCCCGTCCCCATCAAAATCGGTTGCAGCCAGCAGGGTGGACGCATCGCCGCGCAGATACGCGAGAAATGCCTCGATCTCGTCCTGACCGGAGAGGACTTTATAGGACTTGGAGTCATCCCGCGTGCCGATATTCAGCGTATAGGCGGCCTTTGTGCCGTCCGGCGCATCATACTCCCGAATGAAGTCGATGGTCAGACGCTCGGCGGGTGCTCCGTCCGCGCTCGGCAGCGCAAGATAGAGCGAGGACCACTTGGGGTTGACGGCAGTTTTTTTCTCCGGGCGTGCCGCGCCGATGCGAACGAGCGCAAGGTGCTCGGAGAGACGCACCGTCCCGTTGACGGTCGTGTTGCGCGCGTCCGCGCCGGGCTGTTCCTCCGTATAGGTGCAGACGGCTTCCGTGTCCCAGAAATCACCGCAGACCTTGCTGAGCGCACGCGGCGGATTCGTCAAAAAGCACACCGCTACAACGACGCACATGGCGACCGACGCCGCGACCACCCAAAACGCAGGTTTTTTGTAGTGAAGCGCGTTCTTCACACGCTCCTTGACGCCGACTTCGCCGAACGCCAGCGGGCAGGTGATGACCGCCTTGCGCGGCATACTGCACGCAAGCAGCACCGTGGAATAGGTCTTGACGGCGCTCTCGTCCATCGTGCGGATCACCCGCTCATCGCAGGCCAGTTCAATGTCGCGGCAGAGCAGCGCATAGGCGAGCCACAGCACGGGGTTGAACCAGTAAACCGCAAGCAGCGCGAAACCCAGCGGCTTCCACCAGTGGTCACGCCGCGCAAGATGCGCCCTCTCATGCGAGAGTACATTCTGCCGCTGCACCTCGTCCAGACCGGAGGGCAGATAGATGCGTGGTTTTACAACGCCGAGGATGAACGGCGAGGAAATGGCGTCACAAAGGTAGATATTTTCCCGCACACAGAGCGACACGCTCACGCGCCGCCGCAGCCGCAGGTAACTCACGAGCGCATAGAGCAGCATGGCTCCAAGGCCGATGAGCCACACCCAGCCTGCGAGATACGTCCACACATAGAGCGGGTTGACGCTCATCGTCGGCGCGGCGGCAAAATGCTCGCTGAGTGAGGGATTCACAGCGTTGTCGATGATGTTCACGCCGCTCGTGATAGTCGGCGCAGGGTCAAACTGCACGACCGCGGGATTGACCGTTTCGGCACTGGGGATCAGGCTCAACGCGCTCTCGATGGAGAACGGCAGCATCAAGCGCAGCGCGACCATGCCCCAGAGCAGGACGTTCACCCACTTCGGGGCCCTTTTAAGCACGAGGCGCAGTGCCAGCACCGCCAGCACGAGCCAGCTTGCGGAAATGCTCAGATTCAAGAGCTTCAAAAAGACGGCAGCCATAGGCTCACTCCTTTCCGCAGCGGTCGATCATGCGCTGAATTTCCGCAATATCCTTCTCCGAAAGAGCCTTCCGCGTGGTAAAGGCGGCAAGAAACGCGGGAAGGGAACCGTCGAAGGTGTCCTCCACAAATTTCTCACTCTGTACGGCGTTATAGCCCTCCTGTGAGAGAAGAGAAGTGACCGTGCCGTTTTCGTTCTGAAAGATACCGTGTTCGCAGAGTTTTTTGAGTACTGTGTAGGTCGTGGATTTTTTCCATTGCAGTTCCTGTTCGCACAGCTTCACCAGCTCGCCAGAGGTCAGCGGCTCGTGCTGCCAGATGAGTTCTGCAAAACGCGTCTCAACAACGCCAAGTTTGTAACCGTCCATGTGTGCCCCTCCTTTTTTGTCAGTCTATTTACAATAGACTTCTGGTACTTGAAGTCTATCATAAGTAGACCATCCTGTCAAGCACATTTTGTGCCGAGGGGACTCAGGGAAGCGCTTTTTCCACCAAGCGCTTGTCCTTCAGCTCGAGGATCGTATCGTAGAGCGGGAGAATCTCGGGGCTGACCTTGTGCTCAATGCTGATGACGGTCAGGCCGTCCGTCTGGAGCAGCTGCGACAGGATCTGCTGGCTGCTGCCCTTGTCCATGTTCGCGGTGGCCTCGTCCAGGAAGATGACGCTCTTTCGCTCGACCAGCACCCGCGCGAGCGCTAATTTTTGCTTTTCGCCGCCGGAAAGGTTGCCCTTCGTGTTCTGGAACGGCTGGTCAAGGTCGTGCGATGCAAGGAAGGCGTCCATTCCCAGAGAGCGCATCACAGGCTCGACGCGCCCTTGGAGTTCCGGGCGATAGAGCGTGACGTTCTGGAGGAAGGTATCGTCAAAGAGGAACGCGTCCTGAAGAACGACGCCGATCTCATCATAAAGCGCGGGCCACAGCCCCCGGATGTCCGTTCCGTTGACGGAAATGCAACCCTCATACTCCGATTCAAGGCCGGTGAGCAGCTTGAAGAGCGTACTCTTGCCGCTGCCGTTTTCACCCAGAATGAGGTACTTCTTCCCCGCCTCAAAGCGGTAATCGACATGGGAGAGGATGTCCTTTTCTTCGTGCCGGAAGGAAACGTCGCTCAGCTCGATGCGCTCGATGGGCGCGGCCTCCGCCGCGGCGGCGCTGCTCTCGGGGACGGAGAGGAGACTACTGATCTTCTGGCGGATGCTCTCCACGCTCTTCATTTCCGAGAGCTGATAGGAAATGCTGTTCGTCGGGATGACGAGCATTTCGGACAGTTGCAGCGCGCCGACCAGCGCGCCGACGGACAAGCGCCCCCTGGCGATCTCATAAATGCTGAAGCCGACCATCACCGCTTCGCCCGCGTAGGAGAGCAGGCCGATGATCATGTTGACGCGGATTTTGGTCTTGGACTTGGTGAATTCCGCCTTGGCGGCGCTCTCGTTGTCGCGCTCCAGCGTCGCTAAGTACTCCTGCTCGACGTGGTTCACCTTGATCGTCGGATACCCGTGGATCAGGTTGCCGATCATGACGTTGAGCTTTTCGAGCGCCATCGTGTAGAAGTTCGTCCGCTTTTCCAGCGCCTTCCCCTGCACTGCCGACGCGATGATCGGGCAAACGGTGGAAATGACGATGATCAAAGCAAGAGAGCTGTTGATATACAGCAGTGCGATCACGCAGGTGATCAGCACCAGAATGCTGTACGCGAGCTCAAGACGGGTAACATAGTAACTATCCACCAGCATCTCGATCTCGTTGTTCAGCGTGGTGACATAGTTCTGCCCCTGCTCCTCCTGAAATTTCCGGGGCGGCATATGGATGATATGCGCCATGACCTTCTTTTTGAGGCCGAACAGGACGCTGTTTCGGTATTTGCCCGTGCTGAGCTGCCGCACCGTTTCAAAGAGCATGATCCCCAGAATGCTCGCGACATAGAAGCCAAACAGCGTCAGCGCGCCGTCCGCGCCCGCCTCGACCGCGTCGATGGCATTCTGGAGATAGATCGGTTTAAGCGAGGTGCAGACCGCCAGAAGAATGGACGAAAGAATGACGATAAAAACCATGGTTTTTCCTCCTAAAGTGACACATCACAGCGTGTTCTTTCCGCTCATTGCCGCGGCGCGGGAATGGAACCGCTTTTGATTCCGGATAGGCGGCGCTTCTTTCCCCTTTTCTTCCTCACCCCGTGCGCATAGCATAGCAAAAAGATTCGTCCCCCGGAGTATTCCGGGGACGAATTGCTGTTTTTGGGGGACGAATTGCAAGCGCCGCCTCTGCGGAAAGGGGCGTTTTGCCGGTGAACGCGCCATCCTCGCTGCTGCGGCAAGGCGTTCGCGCTTTATACCATCAGCGTGAGCGATCCTCCGCTGCGATCTGAGCCGCCCTTTTTGCGTGAATGACGGTCGTATCAAATACGGGGATAGAAGCATCGGACTGTCGAATCAGCAGTCCGAGCTCGGTGCAGCCAAGAATAACGCCCTCCGCTCCCTTCTCTTTCAGCTTCTCAATCATTCCTTGGAGATTCTTTCGGGACGCCTCGTTAATCGTGCCAACGCACAGCTCCTCAAATATCACGGTATTGATCGCTTCTATATCGGCGTCATTGGGAATCAACACCTCGATTCCTCTGTCGGTCAAGCGTTCTTTATAAAAGTCCTGCGTCATCGTGTATTTGGTTCCGAGAAGGCCCACGCGCCGGATGCTGAACTGTTCAAACTCATCGGCGGCCGCGTCCGCGATGTGTATGATCGGTATCTGAATCTTGGACGCGATCTGCGGGGCAACCTTGTGCATCGTATTTGTGCAAATCAGGATGAAATCCGCTCCGGCGGCCTCTATGTTCCCGGCGGCTCTCCCCAGTATCTCGCCGCACGTTTCCCATTGGCCGCCGGTCTGATACTGTTCGATCTCAGAGAAATCAACGCTGTGCAAAATGATTTTTGCCGAATGCAGCCCGCCCAGCCTGTTCTACACTTCCTCGTTGATGATTCGGTAGTAATGCGCGGTGCTCTCCCAGCTCATTCCGCCAAGCAATCCGATCGTTTTCATAATGAGCCGCCTTTCATGAATGATTCGGTGTTCTTCCGGTTCAAAGAATCAAAACGTCTGCAATGTTTGTAAAATGCATTATAATAGCAGACGGTAAAAAACACAAGGACGGGAATAAGTCATCCCGTCCTTGTTCTTCAAAAGATATTCTCAATGCATCAGCATTTTTCGTTTCCCTCCATGAGTTCATGCAGCAGTCCCTGACACCCCGCCAGCACATCCCGCCATGTCGATTCGAAATCGCCTGTGTACCACGGGTCGGCAACATCGCCGGGGTGGTCGGTGTAGTTCATC
Organism: uncultured Oscillospiraceae bacterium; assembly: GCA_934561515.1. Classification (GTDB taxonomy): domain Bacteria; phylum Bacillota; class Clostridia; order Oscillospirales; family Oscillospiraceae; genus Hominicoprocola. Next base: position 23,992 of record CAKTGM010000027.1, read on the forward strand.
AGGAGGTACAGCTTACCATCCGGGTCACCGCCGCAGATGCGCTGCATATTCTTGAGGTTCGCGCTGTCCATGCCGATCAGCAGGTCGTATTCGCCATAGTCCCGCTTCGTAAGCTGCCGTGCCGCGTGACCGCCGCAGGAAATTCCATGCTCGGATAGCTTGCGCCGTGCCGGAGGATAGACGGGATTTCCGATCTCCTCCCGGCTGGTCGCCGCCGACTCGATATGGAACTGTGAGGCAAGCCCAGCTTTTTTGACCAAGTCCTTCATCACGAACTCCGCCATCGGGCTGCGGCAGATATTGCCCAGGCACACAAAGAGTATTTTCTTCATCGCACTCACTCTCCTGTGTTACATCTTTTCCAGCAGTATAACAGGAAACCGCCTGTTCGTCGAGAGAAGAATGCAGCCACGGCTTTCTCTGCCCTGCCGCTGACCAGCCGACCGATCTCGCAGTACAACTCCATCTGCGGTAGCTGTTCTGCCATGAACACAGGGCTGTTCAGCTCCTCCGGGCCGCGAAGCTACCGGGTATGCCGGAACTCGTTGCCGCTGCGCCCGAAATCCATGCGGACACAGCCGACAGCGCCAAGTCGCTTATCTTCTTCGGGATGCTGGGCATAAAATAAGCCCGCCTCCTCCGGGCGGGCAGATCGGATATGAAATTGTGTTGCATTTTTCAAGGTTGTGATCTCCTTTCGGTGTAGAATTCGGCTTTACGCATTACCGGGGATGCGCTATGATGAGGAAAACTGCCGCCTGTTTGGCAAAGGGTATCAGTGCAACGATTATGTGTTCAAGTGGCCGGACGGCAGACCTTTTGAACCAGACTATGTGACACACCATTTTGCAAAGGTGCTTGCACGCAACGGGCTGGAGCATATTCGCTTTCACGAGCTTCGCCACACCTTCGCGACGATGGCGCTGCAAAACGGCGTGGATGTAAAAACCGTGTCCTCGATGCTCGGTCATTACTCCGCGGGCTTCACGCTGGACACCTACGCCCATGTCACCTCCGACGCACAGCTCAAGGCGGCGCAAACGATGGGGAGCATCCTCTCCCGTGCGGTATAGACCTTTCCGCTATCCGCTCCCGTTTGGGTCAGCGTTTGGGTCAGGAAAAAGCGGCATCCGAAAATGACAACTTATGAAAAGCAAAAGTCCTCGAAATCAGACGATTTCGAGGACTTTTGGCACGCCGTGAGGGATTCGAACCCCCGGCCTTCTGGTCCGTAGGTTGTCTCAAGGGAAAATCGGAGCTGTTTCGGCTCCGATTTGTGCTTTTTGCCACCATTCGCTCGGCGGATTTTCCATTGTTTCCGTCCAGCCCTGCCCGCTTTTTTCGGATTCTGGGTCAAAAGTGGGTCAGACACGGTGCACTCGCACCCACTCCAACAGCGTCTCGTCGTCCATCGCGCCGGAGGCGACAGCAAGACTGACCTCGACGACCTCATCATTAGTGCAGTCCAGCCGAATACCGTTGACCTCCAGAGCAGAATTGATTTACGATTGAGCGAGAAAGTCCGGGCAGAAAACTGTTCGGACTTTTCTCATATAGTCCAAAGTTGCGGTTGAGTTGTTCACAAGTTTTATGGTATAATTTGAATACGAAAATTGAGCAACAAATTCCGATTTATTAAGGAGGATATGGATGAAACTGTTTTTATGTTCGCACTTTTCAAGTGTAGGAAGTTTGATAAAAGAAGAAATTGATAACAAGAAAGTCGCATTTATTCCCACAGCTTCGCTGCGTGAAGGCTATACCGGTTATGTCGGCTCGGCTCGAAAGCTATTCAATAAACTGGGAGCAGCCGTAACGGAAATTGATATTTCAACGGAGGCTTATTTAACGATACAGTCCGTTTTTGAAGATGCGGATGTGATATATTTTACTGGTGGAAATTCTTTCTTCCTTATGGACCAGCTCCGTAAAACGGGAACGGATGAGCTATTGAAGAAGGAATTGGAAAAGGG
>CAKTGM010000028.1 GCA_934561515.1 uncultured Oscillospiraceae bacterium
GCCCCGCGCAGTGCGAGCGTGCGCCAAAGCTCGGGGAAGCGCAGCTCATAGCAGATGAGAAGGCCGCAGCGCACGCCGTCGAGCGTGAAGGTGACGAGGTGGTCGCCGGGGGTGTAGGCCTCGTGCTCGCCCATGGGCGAGAAGGGATGGGTCTTGTCGTATTCCGCAAGGCAGGCGCCCGTGCGGTCAAAGACGCAGGCGGTGTTGTAAATGCGCCCGCCGCGTTTGTTCGATACGCTGCCCGCGACGAGGTTGACGTTCAGCTCGCGCGCGAGCGGGGAAAAGCGCGCGCGGACGGCCTTCGCGTCCTCGTCGCTCGCCCCGGCGAGGTCGCCCGCGGGCATGAAGCCGGTGTTCCATGTTTCGGGCAGGACGATCACGTCGGGCGCGCTTTCTCGCGCGGCGCGGCGGATGAGCGTCTCGGCGCGGTCGAAGTTTTCTTTTTCTGCGAGCGAGCGCATATTCATCTGAATCACGCTGACCTTCATGGCGGTATCCTCCAAAATGATGTTTTCTCCATTATACAAAAATCTTGGAAACAATGCAATAAACTTCAAACGAGAGGGCGGCTGACACCGCCCTCTCGTTTATAAAAGCGTCGCAGACTTTGCCGCCCGCAGGCGGCAAATAAATTCCAATCGTTTTTCGCCGCGGCGTGTACGTGGCGAAAAACACTCTGCACGGAGCGAACGTGCGCGCCTACGGCGCGTGCGCTGAGCGCAGTGAATCTCCTCTCAACGAAGTGACGAAGGTCACTTCGTTGAAGTGCGAAGCGCGCGGATGGCGTTGAGCACGGCGAGCACCATCACGCCGACGTCGGCGAAGATGGCGGCCCACATATTGGCAAGGCCCAGCGCGCCGAGGACGAGGCACAGCGCCTTGACGCCGAGGGCGAAGACAATGTTTTCATACACGATGCGCAGGCACTTGCGCGAGATCCGGATGCCCCTGGCGATCTTCATCGGGTCGTCGTCCATGAGCACCACGTCGGCGGCCTCGATGGCGGCGTCAGAGCCTATCGCGCCCATGGCGATGCCGATGTCCGCGCGGGAGAGAACGGGCGCGTCGTTGATGCCGTCGCCGACGAAGGCGAGGCGCTCGCCCTTCCCCTTTTCGCCGAGCAGCCGCTCGACCTCGCTGACCTTGTCGCCCGGCAGCAGCTCTGCGCGGAAGTCATCCACGCCAAGCTCCTCCGCGACCCTTTCGGCGACCTTCTGAATGTCGCCTGTGAGCATGACGGTCCTGCGCACGCCCGCGCGTCTCAGCGCGGCGATGGCCTCGCGCGCGCCGGGCTTCACCACGTCGGAGATGACGATGTGGCCGGCGTATGCGCCGTCGACCGCCATGTGGACGATCGTGCCGACGCTGCGGCACTCCTGCCACTTGACGCCAAGCTCATCCATGAGCCGGCCGTTGCCGGCAGCAACGCTGTGCCCGTCAACGGTGGCGACCACGCCGCGGCCGCTGCGCTCTTCAATGTCCGTCACGCGCGAGCGGTCAAGCTCGCCGCCGCAGGCATTTTGCAGGCTCTTGCTGATCGGGTGCGAGGACGCGCACTCGGCAAGCGCCGCGTATGCAAGGAGCTTGCGCTCCTCCATGGGGCTGTGGTGTACGGCCGTGACCTCGAACACGCCCTGCGTGAGCGTGCCGGTCTTGTCGAAGACGACGGTCTTCGTCTTCGACAGGGCCTCGAGGTAGTTCGAGCCCTTGATGAGGATGCCCTCGCGGCTCGCGCCGCCAAGACCCGCGAAAAAGCTCAGGGGAATGCTGATGACGAGCGCGCAGGGACAGGAGATGACGAGGAACGTGAGCGCGCGGTAGACCCACACGCCCCACGCGGCGACAGAGCCGCTGATGAGATTGAAAAGCGGCGGCAGCACGGCGAGCGCCAGCGCGCCGCAGCACACGGCGGGCGTGTAGACGCGGGCAAAGCGGGAGATGAAGTTCTCCGAGCGGGACTTGCGGCTGCTGGAGTTTTCCACCAGCTCGAGGATCTTCGACACCGTGGATTCGCCGAAGGCCTTCGTCGTTCTGACCTTGAGAACGCCCGTCATGTTGATGCAGCCGCTGACGATCTCGTCGCCCGCTTTTACGTCGCGCGGCAGGCTCTCGCCCGTGAGCGCCGCGGTGTTGAGCGTGGACGCGCCCTCGGTGACAACGCCGTCGAGCGGGACCTTCTCGCCCGGCTGCACGGTGATGACCGTGCCGACGGCGACCTCGTCGGGGTCGACCTGCTCGAGCTTGCCATCGCGCTCAATGTTGGCGTAGTCAGGGCGGATGTCCATGAGCGCCGTGATGCTGCGGCGGGACTTGCCCACCGCGCAGCTCTGGAAGAGCTCGCCGATCTGGTAGAAGAGCATGACCGCGACGGCCTCGGCATAGTCGCCGCTTCTTTCATAGACGGCGAGCGCGATGGCGCCGATGGTGGCGACTGCCATCAGGAAGTTTTCATCGAACACCTGATGGTTGCAGATGCCCTTCCATGCCTTGCGCAGAATGTCATAGCCGACGGTGAAGTAGGCGATAAAATAGAGCAGCGTGGAGAGAAGCGGCGGCAGCGGCGCGAATCTCGCCGCAAGGAACAGCGCCGCCGCGATCAGGATGCGATAAAGCATCTTTTTCTGCTTTTTCGTCATGGGGATGACCACCTTTCAAAAAGCGCCCCGGCGCAGATGTCCGGGGCGGGATGCGTTTTTCAGAGATAGATCTCGCAGTCGTCCTCGACCTTCTTGCAGCTTTTGAGGACGGCCTTCATCACGGCCTTGGGGTCCTGCCCCTCGGCAAACTCGACGGTCATCTTCTGGGTCATGAAGTTCACCACGGCGTCGGCGACGCCCTCGGTCTTCTTGGCGGCCTGCTCCATGAGGTTCGCGCAGTTGGCGCAGTCGACTTCGATCTGGTAGGTCTTTTTCATGATAACTTCTCCTTTTTGTCGGGAAATATTTAACGATTAAGCGCTTGTTTAATCTTTCTGCCCGTACTATACTGTGGATGAAGGAAAAAGTCAAGGCGCGAGCGCGCGTCTCTTCCGTTCGGGCGAAACAAACTTCCAAACGGGACAGAAGATAAGCGCCGCGCGCGAAAAGGAAAGGCGGAAAGCGCGATGAGCGAACCCCATTTGCCCCACGACCACAGCGGCGGCGCGATGCTCCGGCTGCAAGAGTCGGTGGAGACGGCCGGCAGCTTTCAGACCGTGGCCGATATCTTCAAGCTCCTCTCCGACAGCAGCCGCGTGCGCATCTTCTGGCTGCTATGCCACTGCGAGGAGTGCGTCGTCGACCTTGCCTCGACGGTGGGCATGAGCCCGCCCGCCGTGTCGCATCACCTGCGCCAGCTGCGCGAGAGCGGGCTTGTCGTCTCGCGCCGCGTGGGGAAGGAGGTCTGCTACCGCGCCGCGGAGAGCGAGCAGGCGCAGCTGCTGCACCGCATGATCGAGCGCACGATGGAAATTTCCTGTCCCGAGGAGGAGAGCCGCGCCGCGACCGGCGCGCCGCACCTTCCCCCGCTCGACGCGGAGGTACACGAGGGCGGCGGCACGAGCGAGCAGATCGCAACCATCCGCGCCGTGCACGACTATCTCACGCAGGACCTTGCCAGCCGCACCACGATCGACGAGCTCTCGCGCCGCTTTCTCATGAACCCATCGACGATGAAGGCACTCTTCAAGTCCGTTTACGGCGCGTCCCTCGCCTCGCACATCCGCGAGCACCGCATGGCGCAGGCGGCAAAGCTCCTCGCAGAGAGCGACGAGAGCATCGCGCAGATCGCGCGCGCCGTGGGCTACGAGAGCCAGAGCAAGTTTTCCACGGAATTCCACAAGGCATACGGCGCATTGCCGACGGAATACCGAAAAGCGCAGAAAAAGTGAGCGCCGAGGCGGCGGAAAGCCGCGCGCGGCCTTGCCACACTTGCGCGAACATGATATACTATATTGCTAAACTATTGAGATTCGGGAGGAATTTTCCCTTGGAACGGAATGAAGTCATCGTCAGCGAGCAGGAGCTTGCAAGACAGAAGGAATTTACGCGCAGGATGCGCGAGAGGAACGACCGCCTGACCCGCACGCCGCTTGCGCTGGTCGACACCTTCGGCTGCCAGCAGAACGTGGCCGACGGCGAGGTGCTCATGGGGATGCTGCGCGAGATGGGCTATGAGCTCACGCGCGACGAAGCGCAGGCGGACGTCATCCTGCTCAACACCTGCGCCATCCGCGAGCACGCGGAAAAGCGGGTCTACGGCCATCTGGGCCGCCTCAGCCACACGAAGGCCGCAAAGCCCGATCAGATCATCTGCCTCTGCGGCTGCATGGCGCAGCAGAAGGTCGTGGCCGATAAGGTGAAAAACTCCTACCACCACGTTGATCTGGTGCTCGGCCCGCAGGCCGAGTGGCGGCTTCCCGAGCTGCTGCACGAGGTATACACGAAGAATAAGCGCGTCTTCTCCATCGAGGACGAGCACGGCCGCATCGCAGAGGATCTGCCCATCGTGCGCGAGGGCGGCGTGCGCGCGTGGGTGAGCATCATGTACGGCTGCAACAACTTCTGCTCGTACTGCATCGTGCCCTATGTGCGCGGACGCGAGCGCAGCCGCGAGCCGGAGAAGATCATCGAGGAGTGCCGCGGCCTCATCGCCGAGGGCTACAAGGAAATTACCCTTCTCGGCCAGAACGTGAACAGCTACGGCAAAGATCTCGACACCGATTACGACTTTGCAGACCTGCTCGCCGCCATCAATGAGATTCCCGGCGACTACTGGCTGCGCTTTATGTCGAGCCAGCCGAAGGACGCGACCAACAAGCTCTTCGACACGATGGCGCGCTGCGAGCACGTTGCAAAGCAGCTCCACCTCCCCGTCCAGTCCGGCTGCGACCGCGTTCTGAAGGCGATGAACCGCCCCTACACGCGCGCAAAGTACGAGGAAATGATCGCCTACGCGAGAAGCGTCATGCCGGAGATGGTGCTCACGAGCGATGTGATCATCGGCTTTCCCGGCGAAATGGAGGACGAGGCGATGCAGACGGTCGACCTTGTAGAAAAGACGCAGTTTGACGCGCTTTTTACCTTCATCTTCTCCCCGCGTCCCGGCACGCCCGCCGCGAAAATGGACGACCCCGTCTCCCGCGAGGAAAAGCAGGTCTGGTTTGAAAAACTGGTCGACGTGCAGAACGGCATCAGCGCGAAAAAGCACGCGGCCTATATTGGCAAGACCGTCAAGGTGCTTGTCGACGGCGAGAGCGACGATGCTGCGTTTCCCCTCGCCGCGCGCACGGAGGGCAACCGCCTTGTGCGCATGAAGGGCGAAAGAACCCTCATCGGTACCTTTGCCAAAGCGAAGATCACCGACAGCAATACCTGGGCGCTCTACGGCGAAGCGGTAGAGCAGTAAGATAAAAGGGGGCTTTTTGATGAAAGTCGTCATTCTGATGGAAAACAGCAGCTGCAAGGAGGGCATCGCCTGCGCGCACGGCCTTTCGATGTACATCGAGACCGCGCAGCACAAGATCCTCTTCGACATGGGCCCTGACGCGCAGTTCATCGACAATGCCGCGGCGCTCGGCGTCGACTTAACGAAGGTCGACATCGCCTTTTTGTCCCACGCGCACAACGACCACTGCGGCGGCCTCGAGGCGTTTTTGAAATTGAACGATCATGCGAAGGTCTATATGCAGAAGGCTGTCTGGGGGAAGTACTACGTCGTCACGCCCAGCAAGTGCGCCTACATCGGCATGGACGCGGTGCTCAAATCTTACGAAGAGAGATTCGTCTTCTGCGAGGGCGTGCAGAAGCTCGACGATGAGCTGACGGTCTTTTCCGCCGTCCCCGGCCGCGAGCTCTGGAGCGGCGCGAACGACACGCTGCGCGAAAAGGTCGGCGAGGACTATCCGCGCGACGCTTTCCGCCACGAGCAGGACCTGCTCGTGACCGAAAACGGCAGGACCGCCCTCTTCGCCGGCTGCGCGCACTGCGGCATCGTGAATATCTTAAAGCGCGCCGAGGAAGTGCTCGGCAGAGCGCCGGAGGCGGTGTTCGCGGGCTTCCACCTCTATAACCCCTCGCTCGCCGCGAGCGAGCCGGACGCGCTTGTGGACGCTGTGGGCGAAAAACTGCGCGAGGATAAGGTTGCGCACTACTTCACGGGTCACTGCACGGGCAAGGAGGCCTATGCGCGATTGAAAGCAAAGCTTGGCGCGCGCCTTAACGAAATGCCCGCGGGCGCGGACTTCACCCTGTAACGGGCTAAGATAATTTTGAAAGAGAGAGAAAGCGAGGACGGATCATGGCCGAGATCACGCCGATGATGAAGCAGTATTTGGAGATCAAGGAACAGAATAAGGATACGATCCTCTTTTTCCGCTTGGGCGACTTCTACGAGATGTTCAACGAGGATGCAAAGCTCGCCTCGCGCGAGCTGGACCTCACGCTCACGACCCGCGACCGCGGCAAGGCGGCCGAGGATCAGACGCCGATGTGCGGCATCCCCTACCATTCGAGCGACGCTTACATCGCCCGCCTCATCGCCAAGGGCTACAAGGTCGCCATCTGCGAGCAGACCGAGGACCCGGCGCTCGCCAAGGGCCTTGTCAAGCGCGACATCATCCGCGTCATCACGCCCGGCACGGTCATCGACAGCGCCTGTCTCGACGACCGGCGCGGCAACTTCCTCTGCGGCCTCTTTTTGGACGGGCAGAACGCAGGCGTCGCCTTTTGCGACATGACGACCGGTCATGCGCACGTGACGGCCTTTTCGGGCGATGACCGGCTTGAGCATCTTGAAAACGAGCTTTCGCGCTTCGCCCCCGCCGAGGCGGTGCTGAGCGCGGCGGCCTTCGAAAACGAGGAGCTCGTGTCGTATCTGCGCGACAGGCTCTCCTGCGCCGTTGAGCGCGGGGACAACCGCTTTGAGCTCAAGACGTGCGAAAAAGCCATCCGCGCGCAGTTTGGCGAGGAAGCGTTTGCAAGCCTTCCGCGCAGCAATCCCGCCGCGTCGCTCGCGCTGGGCGCGCTGCTCTCGTACCTGCATGAGACGCAGAAGACCGACCTCTCCTACATCAAGGACTTAGAATATTACGAGCAGGGGCGCTTCATGGAGCTCGACCTCTCCGCGCGGCGCAACCTCGAGCTGACCGAGACCATCCGCGCCAAGGAAAAGCGCGGCAGCCTTCTCTGGGTGCTCGACAAGACGAAGACCGCCATGGGCGCGCGGAATCTGCGCGCATGGCTGACGCGCCCGCTGCGCGACGTTGCCGCCATCGAGCGCAGACTCGGCGCGGTGGAGGCGCTGACGAAACATACCGTCGCGCGTGAAGAGCTGATACTCGCGCTCTCCGGCATCAGCGACATGGAGCGGCTCATCGGCCGCATCGCCTACGGCACGGCGGGCGGGCGCGACTTTGCCTCGCTCCGCAATTCCATCGAGAAGATCGCCGAGGTCAAAGCCCAGCTCGCCTCCTTCCCTGCGGGAAGGCTGCATGAGCTGGACGGCGAGCTCGACCCGCTCGCGGACATTGCCCGGCGCATCCGCGAAACGCTCGTCGACGAGCCGCCGTTTTCCGTGCGCGAGGGCGGCTTCATCCGCCCCGGCTACAATGCCGAGGTCGACAGATTGCACGAAATTCTCTCCGGCGGCAAGGGGCTTCTCGCGGGCATTGAGGCGCGCGAGAAGGAAAAAACCGGCATCCGCACGCTCAAGATCGGCTACAACAAGGTCTTCGGCTACTATATCGAGGTCTCGAATTCCTTTAAGGAGCAGGTGCCCGAGACCTACATCCGCAAGCAGACGCTCGTGAACGGCGAGCGCTACATCACAGAGGAGCTTAAAAATCTCGAGCAGGAGATCCTGACCGCGGGCGACCGCGACAAGGCGCTCGAATTTGAGCTTTTCTCCGCCCTGCGCGATGAGGTGACTGCCGAGAGCGTGCGCATCCAGCGCGCGGCGGGGCTGATCGCCGAGCTTGATACGCTCTGCTCGCTCGCCTCCGTTGCGGTGAACAACAACTACTGCCGCCCCAGCGTGGACGACGGCGGCGTTATCGAGATCCACGACGGCCGCCACCCGGTCGTCGAGCGCGTGCTCCGTGACGCGCTCTTCGTCCCGAACGACACCTACATGGGCGAGCGCGAGGACCGCGCCGCCATCATCACCGGCCCCAACATGGCCGGTAAATCGACCTATATGCGTCAGGTCGCGCTCATCACGCTCATGGCGCAGATCGGCTCGTTCGTGCCCGCGCGCTCTGCGCGCATCGGCCTTGTCGACCGCATCTTCACGCGCATCGGCGCGAGCGACGACTTAGCGGGCGGCCAGTCCACCTTCATGGTCGAGATGACCGAGGTGAGCGAGATCTTGCATCAGGCAACGCCCAGGTCCCTGCTCATTTTGGACGAGATCGGCCGCGGCACGTCGACCTTCGACGGCATGAGCATTGCCCGCGCGGTGCTCGAATTCTGCGCCGACCCGAAAAAGCTTGGCGCGAAGACCCTCTTCGCCACGCACTACCACGAGCTCACCGAGCTTGAGGGCGTGCTCCCCGGCGTGAAGAACTACAGCATTTCCATCAAAAAGCGCGGCGATGAGCTCATCTTCCTGCGCAAAATCATCCCCGGCGGCGCGGACCGCAGCTACGGCATCGAGGTCGCAAAGCTCGCGGGACTGCCGCACGAGGTCGTGCGGCGCGCGAACGTCATCTTAAAAGAGCTGGAGCAGGGCGGGGCATATCAGGCAAAGCCGCGCGAGGAAGCAGAGCAGGTCAGCCTTTCCTCCATCGGCGAGGCCGAGGTGCTCGCCGCCATCCGCCGCACGCAGCCCGACACGATGTCCCCCATCGAGGCGATGCAGCTTCTCTATGAGCTCAAGCAGAAGCTCTCGTAATTTCCCCGGAAAAGAGGTCTCTCCATGGCAAAAAAGAAAACCGCCTCCGGCGGCATGAACCACACCGAGCGCGTCGCCGGAACGATCTTCTTCCTTGTGTATCTTCTGGTGATGCCGCTCATGGCGGCGCGGCTTTTTGACCTTCTGGAGGTCGTGCTCGATACCGCGATCGGCGCGTCGCTTCGCAACGTGCTCTATTACTACACGCTCTTCGCCCTTACGGTGCTGCTCTTCCACTCCTACCTTGCGCACACGTCCTCGCGCTTTCTCGACAATTTGAACCGCGCGCTCTCGACGATGCTTTTAGGTCTTCTCGTCTTCTATGGCGCGAACGAGCTTCTCTACCGCGTGTGCAACGTGCTCTTCAACAGCCGCACGAACTTAAACGACATGACCATCGCCGCGCAGGTGGCCTCCGCCCCGCGCATGACGGTTTTGATCGTTGTGCTGCTCGCGCCGTTTGTAGAGGAAGTGCTCTTTCGCGGCCTCGTCTTCGGCTGCCTTCGGGAAAAGAGCCGCATCTTTGCCTACCTTCTCTCCTGCGCGCTCTTTGCGCTGCTGCACGTCTGGAACGCGGCGATCGCGCAGTGGGACTTGGGCTATCTCATTTTGATGCTCCAGTATCTTGCCCCCGGCCTTGTCTTTGCATGGGCGTATGAGCACTCGGGTACGCTGTGGACGTCCGTCTTGCTCCACGCGATCGTCAACGCCCTGTCCCTTTTCACCATTGCATCCTGAAGGAGAACATAAAATGCCCCACATTCAGCAATTATCGCCGCACGTTGCCGACCTCATCGCCGCGGGCGAGGTGGTCGAGCGCCCTGCGAGCGTTGTCAAGGAGCTGCTGGAAAATGCCATCGATGCGCACGCGCAGAGCGTGACCGTGGAGATGAAAAACGGCGGCATGACCTATCTTCGCGTCAGCGACGACGGCTGCGGCATCGCGCCAAGCGAGCTGCCGACGGCCTTTCTGCGCCACGCGACGAGCAAGCTGCGCACGGCGGAGGATCTTGCCGCCATCGGCACGCTCGGCTTTCGCGGCGAGGCGCTCGCGGCGATCTCATCCGTTTCGCGCCTTGATATCTTCTCGCGCGAGCGCGGCGCGCTCAGCGGCGCAAAGCTCCATTTAGAGGGCGGCGTGCCCGGTGCGGTGGAGGACGCGGGCTGCCCGGAGGGGACGAGCGTCATCGTGCGCGACCTCTTCTACAATACGCCCGCGCGCCTGAAGTTCATGAAGCGCGACAGCGCGGAGGCGACCGCCATCGCGGGCCTTGTCGCCCACCTTGCGCTCTCGCACCCGGAGGTGTCGTTCAAGCTCATCAAGGACGGCACACAGACGCTCCTCACCCCCGGCGACGGCACGCTGCACTCCGCCATCTACGCCTCCCTCGGGCGCGAGTTCGCCCTTTCTCTTGTGGAGACCAAGGGCGCGGATGGCGAGCTGCGCGTCTCGGGCTTCATCAGCGCTCCCCTCGCTGCGCGCGGCACGCGCGCCATGCAGACCTTTTTCGTCAACGGGCGGCTCGTCAAGTCCCAGCTTCTCACCGCCGCGCTCGAGGAAGCCTATGCAAACCGCATGATGAAGGGCAAGTTCCCCGGCTGCGTGCTGCTCGTGGAGCTGCCGCACGACATGGTGGACGTGAACGTCCACCCCGCGAAGACCATCGTGAAGTTCATGGGCGAAAAGCGCGTTTTTGACCTTGTTTACCACGCGGCGATGGCGGCGCTCGATCAGCGCGAAAAGCCCGAGCCGCCGCAGGCAAAGCCTGCCGCGCAGGTCACGAATCCCCGCGGCGACTTCTTTGCCAGTATGACCTCGCAGCAGTACCGCGAGCAGCAGAAAAAGGAACCGTCCGCCGCTGCATCTGCGCCCGCACGTCCTGCGAGCGCGCCGCAGACCGCGCCCCAGTGGAAAACGCGCGTGCCCGCCGTCGATACCCGACAGGGCGGCAGCGCGCCGCTTTCGGACTTTGTGCGCCGCGAGACGTTTGTCTCCGCCCCGGTTTTGTCCGCGCAGGAGGTACAGCCTGTGCAAAAGTCTGTCGAATCTGTGGAAAACTCCGCGCGCGAGGCCGCGCCGCTGCCGGTGGACGAGGAAGAAAAGCGCCCCGCCGCGCCTGCGCCGGAGCAGGAAGAGGCGGCAGCCGAACAGACGAGCTTCGCGCCCCTTGCCGCCGCGCCGTGGCGCATCGCGGGCGAGGTGCTCGATACCTACATCGTCTGCGAGGACGAGGAGAGAAACGTCTGGCTCATCGACAAGCACGCCGCGCACGAGCGCGTGAATTTTGACCGCCTCAAGGCCAACCAGGAGCCGGTGATGTGCCAGGCGCTGCTCGCGCCGCTGGTCGCCGACTTTGCCGCCGAGGAATACAGCGCCCTTGCCGCCAATCTCGACCTTCTGCGCGAGTTCGGCTTTGAATGCGAGGAATTCGGCGGCGGGAGCCTCATCCTGCGCGCCGTTCCCGCCGACCTTGAAAGCGGTGACGCGCTGGCGACCTTAGAGGAGCTTGCCGAAAAGCTCGTCACCGCCCACACGGCCGACCCCGCCGCCGCGCGCGACGCGCTGCTGCACACGATGGCCTGCAAGGCCTCCATCAAGGGCGGCTGGAAGAGCGATCTTTCCGAGCTGCGCGTGCTCGTTGAAAAGGTGCAGAGCGGCGAGGTGCAGTTCTGCCCCCACGGGCGGCCCGTGAAGGCGAAGCTCACGAAGTACGAGCTTGAAAAAATGTTCAAGCGCGCGTAGGAGGGACAAGGTATGAAGCTCGTATGCGTTGTCGGCCCGACGGGCTGCGGTAAAACGTGGCTCGGCGTGGAGCTTGCGAAGGCGCTCTGCGGCGAGGTCGTCTCCTGCGACTCGATGCAGCTCTACCGCGGCATGGTCATCGGCACCGCCGCGCCGACGGAGGATGAGATGCAGGGCATCCCGCACCACATGGTCGGCGTGGCCGACCCCGGCGAAAACTACTCCGTCGCCCGCTACGCGCACGACGCGGCGAAATGCGTCGACGAGCTCATCGCGCGCGGAAAGCAGCCCGTCATCGTCGGCGGCACGGGCCTTTACTTAAATGCCCTGCTCGCGGGGCACGGCTTTGCCGGCGGCGACAAGGACGGAAAATGCCGCGCGGCGCTGGAGCGCCGCTGGGAAGAAGAGGGGGGCGACGCCATGTTTGCAGCGCTTCGCCGCATCGACCCCGAGACCGCCGGAAGGCTCCACGCGAACGACAAAAAGCGCATCCTCCGCGCGCTCGAGGTCTACTGCGAGACCGGCAGGACCATGGCGCAGCACAACGCCGAGACGAAGCGCCTTCCCCCGCGCTACGATTCCGTGCGCATCGGCCTTGCCTACAAGGACCGCGAGGACATGAAGCGCGCCATCGACCTTCGCGTTGACAAAATGGTGGAGGCGGGGCTTTTCGACGAGGTGCGCGCGCTGCTCGCGTCCGGCCTTTCGCGCGATGTGACGGCCATGCAGGCCATCGGCTACAAGGAAGCGCTCTCCTACCTCGACGGCGCGGCCACGCGCGAGGAGGCCGTCGCGGAGATCAAGCTCCGCTCGCGCCAGTATGCCAAGCGCCAGCTCACATGGCTGCGCCGCGACAAGGACATCCACTGGTACCATTGGGAAAAAACGAGGGATCTTGCCGACTGCCTCGCTTTTTCGACAGAAATTCTCAGGGAGTATGGCGTATCCTGTTCTTAAAGCGGACGGACAAGTCCGCAAAAAAGAAAGGATCGAAAAGCCATGAAAAAAATTGCAAATCTTCAGGACCTGTTTCTTCTCTCTGCCCGCCGCGAGCGCATGAGCGTGACCGTCTTTCTCGTCAACGGCTTTCAGATGCGGGGCGTCGTGACCGGCTTCGACAGCTTTGTTGTCGTGCTCGAGAGCGACGGCAAGCAGCAGATGCTCTACAAGCACGCGATCTCAACGATCGTGCCGCTGCGCCCCATCTCGCTGCACGAGGAAGCGGCGCGGGAGGAAGCGGCCCTGTAACGGGAGACATTTCATGAGATCTACATCCCTTTCCACAAAGCTCATCTCCATCCTGCTGCTGCTTGCCGTTGCCGGCTACTTCGGCGTGCAGGGCTACCGGTACTTGGTAGACCCCGAGACGACGACGCTCGTTTACCGCTACCACAGCGAGCAATCGATCGCCCTGCGGGGCTATGTCGTGCGCGCGGAAACGGTCATCGACTGCGGCGAATCGCTCATCGAGCTCAAGCACGCCGAGGGCGCGCGCGTGGGTCAGGGCGACACGGTGGCCAAGGTCTACCGCTCGGCGGAGGCGCTGGAGGCGACGCAGCAGCTCGAAGCGCTGCGCGCGCAGAAGGAACGCCTCGAATATGCCCGCAGCGCCTCGAGCGACGCCGAGACCGCCCTGCGCCTCGATACCGATATCCGCGACCAGATCGTGGCGCTGCGCGCGGCCTTCGCAGCGGGCAGCTACAGCGCGATCGACCCGCTTGCCGACAAGCTCAAGACGACGGTTTTGAAGCGCGAGTACGCCTACAACGGCAGCGACGACCTGACCGCCCGGCTCGCCGAGCTTTCCGCGCAGATCACTGCGCTCTCCGGCGCGGCGAGCGGCGGCACAACGCGCATCACAGCGCCCGTTTCGGGCACCTACAGCGCCGTGGCCGACGGCTATGAAGCCGTGCTCACGCCGGAGAGCCTGAACACGATGACGCCCTCGCAGCTTTCCTCCCTTGCGCCGCAGAGCGTTTCCACCACCGTGGGAAAGCTCATCGAGGGCAGCACCTGGTATTTTGCCGCGAGCCTGAACGCCGCGGACGCGGCCTCGCTGAAGGTCGGCAGCTCGCTGACGCTGCGCATGGCCTCCGGCGTCGACTTTGACCTGCCGGTGAAGCTCTCGCGCGTGAGCACCGAGGAAAACGGCAAGTGCCTCATCGTGGTGCAGAGCAACCGCTACTTATCTTATATGACGATGCTGCGCGAGCAGAACGCCGAGCTCATCCTGAACGAATACGACGGGCTGCGCGTGCCGAAAAACGCGCTGCGCGTGGATGAAAGCGGCGTGTCCGGCGTCTATTGCCTCATCGGGCGCGTGGCCTACTTCAAGCCCGTTTCCATCGTCTATCAGGGCAGCGACTACTGCCTTGTAAAGCCCGGCAGGATCGAGGCCGCCACGGAAAGCCAGCAGTCCCTTTACACCCTGCGTCCCAATGACGAGGTCATTGTTTCGGCAGGGGAGCTATATAACGGAAAGGTCGTAGATTAACATGAGTATTGCGGAAAACATCGCGCGTGTGCGCGCAAACATCGCCGCCGCGGCCAGAGAGGCCGGGCGCGAGGCATCGGAAATCACGCTCGTCGGCGCGAGCAAGATGAACGACGCGGAGGCCTGCCGCGCCGCCATCGCCGCGGGCATCGACGCGCTGGGCGAGAACCGCGAGCAGGAGATGACGAAAAAGCTCGCCGAGCACGCCTATGACGGCGCTCCCCTGCACTTCATCGGCCACCTCCAGCGCAACAAGGTGAAAAATGTCGTCGGCAAGGTGGCACTGCTCGAATCCGTCGGCTCGCTCGAGCTGCTCGCGGCGGTCGACAAGCAGGCCGAAAAGCTCCAAATCGTGCAGGATATTTTGCTGGAGGTGAACATCGGCGGCGAGGAGGCCAAGAGCGGCTTCGCCCCGGAAGCTCTCGCGCAGGCGGCGCAGGAGGCAAAGAAGTGCGAAAATGTCCGCGTGCGGGGCCTCATGTGCATCCCGCCGGTCGCCGAGGGCGAGCACGGCAGCCTTCCCTACTTTGAAAAAGTTCATGCACTTTTTGTTGACATCAATGCAAAGTTGTATGATAATACACTTGATATACTGTCAATGGGCATGAGCGGCGACTATGAGGACGCGGTGCGCGCGGGCGCGACGATGGTGCGCGTGGGCACGGCGATCTTCGGCGCACGCAATTATACAAACTGATCGAGGAGGTCTTGATACCATGGGCATTTTTGATGATCTGAAGAAATGGGCTCACCCCTACGAGGATGAGGACGAGGAATATGAAGACGATTTCCCCGATCTGAGAGATCGCGGCGACACGGGCGCCTTTGCCGAGCGCCGCAGCCTCGACCGCAAGGCGGAGGACCGCCGCAACAAGGTCGTCAACATCAACGCGACCACGCAGCTCAAGGTCGTGCTCGTCAAGCCCGAGCGCTTTGAGAACGCCAGCGAGATCGCCGACCACCTGAAGGAAAAGCGCACGGTGGTCATCAACCTTGAATCCACGAACAAGGACATTGCAAGACGTTTGATCGACTTCCTCTCCGGCGTTGCCTACGCGGGCGAGGGCAAGATCAAGAAGGTCGCGGCCAACACCTATATCATCACGCCCTACCATGTGGACATCATGGGCGATCTGATCGACGAACTGGAAAACAACGGCCTGTACCTGTAAAACGAAACGGAGGATGGGATAGAAATGCTGACACCGCAGGAGGTTTCCGGCCGCGCATTCAGCAAGGCGGCATTCGGCGGCTACAATATGGCGATGGTCGACGAGTTTCTTGACGAACTGACCGACGACTACACCGCGCTTTACAAAGAAAACGCCGCACTCAAGGCAAAGCTCAAGGTGCTGGTCGACAAGGTGGAGGAATACCGCGCAACGGAGGATTCCATGCGCGCCGCGCTCCTGACCGCCCAGCGCATGGCAAGCACCATGGTCGAAGAGGCCGAGGAAAAGAAGAAGACCATGCTCGCCGGCGCGGAGGACGAAGCCCGTGCCAAGATCGGCTCGCTTCAGGAAGAGATCGAGGGCGAGCAGCGCAAGCTGAACGCAGCCAAGGCCGCGACGGCGGACTTCCTGCGCAGGGCGCGCGAGCTGTGCGAGGCGCAGATCGCGCTCATCGAGCGCGCGCCCGACCTCACGCCCGTGGAGATCGCGGGCGCGGACGAGCCGACGCAGCGCACCGCGGCGGACGTGAGCGCCATCGAGGAGAAGATCCTCGCCTCCTTCCGCAGCGAGGGCGAGCAGGCGGAGGGCGCGGAGGCCGCGGCGGAGGACAGCGCGCCGGCCGCGGAGAGCGCGCCGCAGGCGGAGCAGCCTGAGCCGCTCGAACCGGACGACAGCCCCTTTGTGGAGACGGCGAGCCACGCCATTCGTCTGGACGATCTGCAGTTCGGCCGCAACTATCGACGCGAAGAGTAAACAGCAGGCAGGCGGCTTTCATCGAAAGCCGCCTGCTTTATTTTCTTTGGCCGCCCCGCGGCAAAAAGGAGAAGCCATGTACAAAAAGCCCATCATCGCCTTTCTTTACGACTTTGACAAGACCCTCTGCACCACCGATATGCAGGACTACAGCTTCATCCCCGCCCTCGGCTACACGCCGGGCGAGTTCTGGAGCATTGCCAACCGCTTTGGCTATGAAAACCGCATGGACGGCCTGCTTGCCTATATGTACACGATGATCGAAGAGTGCCGCAAGAAGGGCATCCGCCTCAGTAGGGAGTATCTTGTTTCCTGCGGGCACGCCATCGAGCTTTTTCCGGGCGTAGAGGACTGGTTTGCGCGCATCAACGCCTTCGGCGAATCGCTCGGCGTGGAGGTCGAGCACTATGTGCTCTCCTCGGGCCTGCGCGAGATCATCGAGGGCAGCGGCGTGAGCCACGAGTTCAAGGAGATCTACGCCTGCGAGTTTTTCTACAACGAAGAGGGTCTCGCCTCGTGGCCGAAGCTCGACGTCAACTTTACGAACAAGACCCAGTTCGTCTACCGCATCAATAAGGGAATTCTCGATGTTGCCAAGGACAAGGAGCTCAACGCCTCGATGCCGGACGACTCCAAGCGCATCCCCTTTACGAACATGATCTACATCGGCGACGGCCTTTCCGACGTGCCCTGCATGAAGATGATGCGCGCCTACGGCGGGCAGGCCGTGGCCGTCTATCAGGACAGCAACCGCGCGGGCGTGGAGGACTTGCTCGCCAAGGGGCGCGTGGACTTCATCTTCCCTGCCGACTACCGCGAGGGAACGCTTTTCAACGAGACGATGAAGAACATTGTGCGCAAGATGGCGATCACGGACGCGCTGGCCGAGGAAAACCAGCAGCAGCTCCGCTCGCTCGGGCGCGGCGAGCTGCCGCAGCAGGTGGGGATGCGCGGATGGTGACAAGATTGTGCTGCCCCGTCTGCGGCGGGGCGCTTGAAAAGTGCGCGGGGGCGTATCGCTGCCAAAAAAACCACAGCTTCGACATTGCAAAAAGCGGCTATGTCAATCTCCTGCTCAACTCCTCGCAGGGTCACCACGGGGACGATAAGCTGATGGTGCGCGCGCGGCGCGACTTTTTGGATAAGGGCTATTATGACCCCTTCATCGCAGCCGTCGCGGATGCGGCGGCGGAATTCGCACCCAATAAGGCGGTGGTGCTCGACGCGGGCTGCGGCGAGGGCATCTATTCTCTCGCCGTGCTGCGCGCGATCGAAGAGGCGGGAAAAACGGGAGAACTCATCGGCGTCGACATCTCCAAGACCGCGCTCCAGTACGCATCGAAGCGATCGCCGGAGCTGACGCTCTGCGTCGCCTCCTGCGCGCATCTGCCGGCCGCGGACGAAAGCGTTGACGAGGTGCTCAACATCTTCTCCCCCTTCGTGCCCGAGGAATTTGCGCGCGTGCTGAAGCGCGGCGGCTATCTTCTGCGCGCCTATCCCCTGCGCGAGCATTTGTGGGAGCTCAAAGCGCTCATCTACGATTTACCGCGCGACAACCCGCCCGCACCCCTCGAAACCGAGGGCTTCACCCTCGTCGAAACGCGCGAGGTGCGCGGCCGCATCCATCTGCCCTGCACGGAGGACATCCTCGCGCTCTTCCGCATGACGCCCTACTACTATAAGACCGGCGCGAAGGACCAGCAGAAGGCGGAGCGGGCGGAAACGCTCGACGTGCAGCTCGCCTTCGGCCTTGCGATCTATCAAAAGAACTGACCTCCCCCTGCGGGGAGCAAAAAAGAGGACTTCTCCTGTGAGAAGTCCTCTTTTTATTACAAATTATTCCGCTTCCTGCATGGCCTTGGCTGCCGCGACGGCCTTCGCCTGCGCGTCGGCCGAGCACTGCTCGTAGCGCACGAAGTGCATCACGAACGAGCCGCGGGACTGCGTCATGGAGCGCAGGTCGATGGCGTAGCTCATCAGCTCCGCCTCGGGGCACTCGGCCTCAATGATCTGCTCGCCGTTGCCGGTCGGGGTCATGCCCATCACGCGGCCGCGGCGCTTGTTGAGGTCGCCGAGGATATCGCCCATGTACTGGTCGGGCACGGTGACCTTGAGCTCGCACACGGGCTCGAGCAGGACCGGGGACGCCTCGGGCATCGCTGCCTTGTAGGCGAGGTTTGCCGCGGTCTTGAACGCGATTTCGGACGAGTCGACCGGGTGGTAGGAGCCATCGTAAAGCACGGCCTTGAGGTTCACGACCGGGTAGCCCGCGAGCGGACCATGGACGCAGGCCTCGCGCAGGCCCTTTTCAACGGCGGGGAAGAAGTTCTTGGGCACGCTGCCGCCGAACACTTCCTCGGCGAAGACCATCTCTTCGCTCTCCTCGTTGGGCTCGAAGCGGATCCAAACGTCACCGAACTGGCCGCTGCCGCCGGTCTGCTTCTTATGGCGGCCCTGCTTCTGCACGGTCTTGCGGATCTTCTCGCGGTAGGGCACGCGCGGCGTGTCGAGCACGACCTCAACGCCGAAGCGGCTCTTGAGCTTGCTCACAAGCACGTCGACCTGAATGTCGCCCGCGCCGCAGACGACCATCTGGTGGGTCTCGGCGTTGTTGACGACGCGGAAGGACGGGTCTTCCTCGTTCAGACGGTTGAGGCCCTGGGCCATCTTGTCCTCCTGGCCGCGGGTCTTGGGCGCGATGGCCACGCTGTAGCACGGCTCCTCGAAGGGGATGGGCTCGATCTTGACGACCTTGCGCGGCTCGCAGAGTGTGTCGCCGGTCTTGACCTTGTCCATCTTGGCGATGGCGCCGATGTCGCCGCAGGTGAGCTCCTTGACCTCGGTGTACTTCTTGCCCTTGGCAATGTACAGGCGGCCGAGCTTCTCGGTCTCGCCCGTGCGGGCGTTGACCATGGGCATATCGGGCTTGATGGAGCCGGAGAGCACCTTGACGTAGGAATACTTGCCGTACTGGTCGGAAATGGTCTTGAAGACGAACGCGGTCGGCAGTGCACCGGGCGCGACGACGAACTCAGAGGACTCGCCGTCTTCGTTCTCAGCCATCAGGGCGCGGGCGTCCTGGGGCTTGGGAAGCAGCTCGACGATGGTGTCCATCAGGATGCGCGTGCCCATGCCCTGCAGGGCGGAGCCGCACACGACCGGGAAGAGGGAGAGATCCTTCACGCCCTGACGCAGGCCCTGGATCATCTCGGCATAGGTGAAATCCTCGCCGGCGAAGAACTTCTCCATGAATTCCTCGCTCGTCTCGGCGACGGACTCCTTGAGCGCGTCATAGAGCTCGTCGAGCACGGAAAGCTTGTTCTCGGGCACTTCGATCTCAACGCGGCCGCCGGTGGCGTTAAACTCGAACGCGCGCTTATGCAGCACGTCGATGATGCCGATGACCTTCTTGCTCTCGTCCCAGATGGGGGCGACCACGGGGGCGATGTTCTTGCCGAAGCGCTCGCGCAGCGCGGCGAACGCGGCGTTATAGTCGGAGTTCTCCTCGTCGATCTTGGAGATGTAGATCAGGCGGGGGAGCTTATTCTTCTCGCAATACTTCCATGCCTTCTCCGCGCCGACGCTGATGCCGGCCTTGGCAGAGCAGACGATGACGGCAGCGTCGGCTGCCTGAACGGCCTCCGCGACCTCACCGGCGAAGTCGAAGCCGCCGGGCGCGTCGAGCACGTTGATCTTGCAGCTGTCATATTCAACCGGCGCCACGGCCAGCGAAATGCTCGCCTGACGGCGGATCTCCTCCGGGTCGTAGTCGCAGGTGGTGTTGCCGTCGGCGATCTTGCCGAAACGGTCGGTACCGCCGGTCAGGAACAGCATACGCTCAGCGAGGGTGGTTTTGCCGCTGCCGCTATGGCCCAGCAGCACGATATTGCGGATGTCTTTTGCACTCATAGGGGTCAGTCTCCTTCCGAAATGTAAATCTCATCTTTTGTGAGATATTACTCAACGAAGAAAATCATACCATGATTTTTTTGTTATTTCAACCATGATTTTTCATATTTTCCCGTTTTCTTCGTTTGAAATGCTCAATAGCGGTCGCTGAGCAGGCCGTCGAGCACGGCGCTCAGAGACCATAAAAGTATGAAAACGAGTACGGAAAGCGGCGTGAGGACGCTGTAAGCGCCGACAAAGGTCAGATAAAAGGCCAGAAGCGTTGCGCTCGTGGCGGCGAGGATCGTCAGCAGTGTGCAGCGCCGCGCAGACCTGCATAAGCGCTTGCTGCCGAGCACGACCTCTGCATAGGGCATGAGTCCTTCGCGCATCAAAAGAGCGTAGGGCCGCCCGCCGCCGCGCTCGGAGAGGGCGAGGCGCGTTCCGAGCTTGGGGTAGACCGCGCGCGCATCGGTGCCGAACTTGCGCTTTAAGAGCGCGGGCGTGATGTTGCCGTCGCGCACGGCGAGCACGGGCGTGATGCGGCTGTGGTGCAGGGCGTGGAGCGCCCAGTCGACATTTTCAGCCGGCATATACTTCACGGCGAAGACCGCGATGAGCGTGCCGTCTACTGCGAGGAAAACGCCCGTTTTGAGCCCGAGGCTGCGCGGCAGGTTCACGCCGCGCTTGCGCATGAAGCCCATCGTGCCGAAGAGGACCGTCTCGCCGTGGATGCGGCCGCTGACGCCGCCCTCTTCGTAAAAGTCCACGTCCTCCACGCGCTCGCGGAAGCCGCCGTCGCGTGCGAGCAGGTCGTCAAAGAGCTTGCTGAGGCCGCACTCCGCGGCGCGGGCCATCGTCGCGGCGTAGGAGATGACCTTGCCGCTCTCCTCGCCGAAGACCTTGAGGCCCGCGAGCGTCACCGTTCCCGGCGGGAAAAGGTCGCCGTCGGTGAGGATGACGCAGTTGCTGCGGCGGATGGCGTCCGCCCCGGCGAAGCCCGCCACGGCGCTGCCGCTCTTGGCAAGGCGCGCGGCGATGCGCTTTAGCGGCAGCGAGCAGGCGAGCGGGAAGGCCGGGAGGTTTGCGCTTGCAAGCAGCACCGAGAGATTCCAGAGGAAGAGCAGCTTCTGCTTGCTCTCCAGCGTTGCGAGCACCGCGAAAACGACGCTTGCGACAAACAGCACCGGCAGCAGCACGCTCTGCCAGCGGGAATAGGGGTCGGCTGCGCGCGCGGCGTTGGAAAAGCCCGCGCTCGAGCCTGTGCGCTTGGCAGCGCCGCCCGCCGTCACGGTGACGATATAGGGCGCGTCGCCCATGGCGGCGATGCGGAAGGTATCGTAAAGGCCGCGCAGGCGCGCCGTTTCGCCGAGGAGCGAGGCATAGAGCGCAAGCACGGCGATGGCGGGCAGCGGCGCGGCAAGCGCCGTGCGCGCGGGCAGAAGGGCGCAGAGCGCCGTGTCGGCGGCGGTGACAAGGCAGAGGATGAAGGTTACGAGCGGCGCGGTCACGATTCCGCCGCGCGCCTTGCGGAAAGCGCCGAGAAAGACGCGAAAGCCGAGGACGCACGCGAGCACTTCAAGGCCGAGATAGGGCAGCGTGCGCACCAGCGGGTCGTCCCAATAGAGGGCGGGCATGAGCGAAAAATGCGCGGCCAGCTGCGCAAGCCACATGAGAAGCGTCAGGACGCCGACGGCGCGGCGCGCCCTCGTCGCCGAGGAAAGCTGAGCGCGAAGCTCCGCGAGCGTTTCCCCTGCGCTCGGCTCGGGAAGGTCGGGGAGGAAGTCCTCGTCTTCCTCTTCCTCGTCCTCCTCGTCCTCGTCTTCGCTTGCGTAAAGCTGCTCGGTGTCGCGCATTTTCTTGCGCGAGAAGAGGCCGCGCCGCCGCGGCGGTTCTTCGAGGATGACCTCCTCCTCGCGCTCGGCGAGCGCCTCCTGCACGGTCTGGGCGAGGATATCCTGTAGGGAGACGGGCTTGCTGGGGTCGAAGGGCGCTTCCGCGTCCTTCCTGTCCTTGTCTGCTTCTGCTTCCTGCGCGCCGGCTTCCTCGCCCGCGTTCTCGCCTGCTTCGCCCGCGTCCTCGTCCGCAGCGCGCTTTGCGCCGGGGAAGGGGATGACCGTCCCGCGCGCGGGGGGCGCTTCTCCGGCGGGCGCTTCCTCCGACTCGCTCGCGCTTTCGGGCGCGGCGGAAGCGGCGTCCCCGCCGTATTCGGCAAGGATGCTCTCGAGCGTGTATTCGGCGTCATCGTCCATGCTGCGGGCCGTGTTTTTCAGCAGCAGCTCGGAGTCGATGAGGTCCTGTTCAAAATCAAGCTCTTTTTGATCCATGGCGTTTCTTCTTCGTTACAGGCGCTGGCGCACCGCTTCATAAAGGAGGATGGCAGCGGCGGCGGAAGCGTTGAGCGACGAGATCTTGCCCTTCATCGGGATGCTGACGAGGAAATCGCACTTTTCGCGCACAAGTCTCGTCATGCCGTCGCCCTCGCTGCCGATGACGATGGCGGCAGGGCCCTTGAGGTCGGCGGAATAGAGATCGCACGTGCCCTCGGCCGCCGTGCCGAAGACCCACACGCCCTCCTTTTGCAGCTCCTCCAAAAGCGCGGGAATGTTCGGCACGCGCGCCACGGGCACATAGCTCACCGCGCCCGCGCTCGTCTTGCCGACGATGCTCGTAAGGCCCGCGCTGCGGCGCTTGGGGATGACGACGCCGTGCGCGCCCGCGCACTCCGCCGTGCGGATGATCGCGCCTAAGTTGTGCGGGTCGGAAATTTCATCGCAGACGACGATGAGCGGGTTTTCGCCCTTCTCGCGCGCAATGCTCAGAATGTCCTCCACGCTTACATATTCGCGCACGCTTGCGAGCGCGATGACGCCCTGATGGGCGTGCGTGCGGCTCATGAAGTCGAGCTTGCGCTTGTCCGCGTCCACAACGACCACGCCTGCGGCGCGGGCGGTGGAGGCGATGTGGCCGAGCGTCTTGTCCGTCTCCCCCTTCTGGATGAAGATCTTGTCGATGCTCGCGCCCGCGCGCAGCGCCTCGATGACGGCGTTGCGCCCCTCGATCACGCCGTCCGCCTCCGCGTCCTGCACGCGGACGGTCTTATCCTTGCGTTCCTTATCCATCAAAGAATTTCTCCTTACAATATATTTCGGTAAAATAACCCATTACAACTATAACACAGAAGCGGGGCAAGATAAAGGGGGCGAAAAACAAAAGTTCATCGAAAATTCACCGCTGAAAACTTGTGCCTTTCTTCTTTGTATGGTATAGTGATGCACATTAGATAGAGAAAGTGCGTATCACCGCATTTTACTGACTCCTGACAGGAGGAACATCATGGATCAGAACAACCGCAACAAACGCAACCGGAACGACAAGAACCGCCGCGGCGGAGGGATGTGGTCGATCGTGATGTGGGCGCTGCTGCTCACCATCGCCGTCAACTACGTCTCCGTCATGCTCGACCAGGCCCGCGCGGCCGAGAGCTCCTGCGAGATCGCCTACAGCGAGCTCATCGATCTCGTCGAGGCGGGGAAGGTCAAGTCCATCGAATTCGGCGACTCGGTCTTCACCATCACGCCGGTGGAAGGCTACACCTACACCGACGCCGAGGGGAAGAGCTAC
This sequence comes from uncultured Oscillospiraceae bacterium, assembly GCA_934561515.1. GTDB lineage: Bacteria > Bacillota > Clostridia > Oscillospirales > Oscillospiraceae > Hominicoprocola. The sequence goes on from CAKTGM010000028.1 coordinate 23,543, forward strand.
AATCAGGACTACACGCTCTTCACCACCATCATCCCCGACGCGACGGAAAATCTGCTCGCGCTGTGCGATGAAAAGGGCGTGACCTACACCAAGCCCTACAAAGCGCCCATCTCGCCGGTGCTCGCCTTTATGGTGACCTATATCCTGCCCACGGTGCTGCTGGTCGGCGGCTTCATGCTGCTCATGAACATCATCGCCAAAAAGTCCGGCGGCATGGGCGGTATCGGCGGCATCGGCAACGTCGGCAAGGCCAACGCCAAGGTCTACATGGAAAAGTCCACGGGCGTGACGTTCGCGGACGTGGCCGGTCAGGACGAGGCGAAGGAATCGCTCGTTGAGATCATCGACTTTTTGCACAATCCCGAAAAGTACACCGCCATCGGCGCGAAGATCCCCAAGGGCGCGCTGCTCGTCGGCTCTCCCGGCACGGGCAAGACGCTGCTTGCCAAGGCCGTGGCGGGCGAGGCAAAGGTGCCCTTCTTCTCCATCTCCGGCTCGGACTTTGTGGAAATGTTCGTGGGCGTGGGCGCGAGCCGCGTGCGCGACCTCTTCGCCGAGGCCGCGAAGGTCGCCCCCTGCATCATCTTCATCGACGAGATCGACACCATCGGCAAATCCCGCGACGGCAGCCGCTACGGCGGCGGCAACGACGAGCGCGAGCAGACGCTCAACCAGCTGCTCGCCGAGATGGACGGCTTTGACCCCAGCAAGGGCGTCATCGTCCTCGCCGCGACGAACCGTCCCGAGGTGCTCGATAAGGCGCTGCTGCGCCCCGGCCGCTTCGACCGCCGCATCACCGTCGACCGCCCAAACCTCGCCGGCCGCCTTGCGACCCTTCAGGTCCACACGCGCGGCATCAAGCTCGCCGAGGACGTAGATCTCAAGAAGGTCGCGCTCGCGACCGCGGGCTGCGTGGGCGCGGACCTTGCAAACCTTGCCAACGAAGCGGCGCTGCGCGCCGTGCGCAAGGGACGCAAGCTCGTCACGCAGGAGGATATGCTTGCGGCGTTCGAGTTTGTCATCGCGGGCAGCGAGAAGAAGAACAGCGTCCTCACCGAGTTTGAAAAGAAGCTCGTCGCCTATCACGAGGTCGGCCACGCGATGGTTGCCTACAAGCAGAAGAACGCCGAGCCTGTGCAGAAGATCACGATCGTGCCGCACACCGAGGGAAGCCTTGGCTACACGCTGCTCATGCCCGAGGAGGACAAGACGAACCTGCGCACGCGCGATGAGCTGATGGCGAAGATCGCCGTCTCCATGGGCGGCCGCGCCGCCGAGGAGGTCGTGATGAACACGATGACCAACGGCGCCTCGCAGGATATTCAGGAGGCTACGGGCATCGCGCGCAGCATGGTCGCGATGTACGGCATGAGCGATGAGATCGGCATGGTCGCGCTCGGGTCTGTGCGCAGCCAGTACCTCGACGGCGGCTACGGCCTCGACTGTGCGCAGGATACCGCCGCCATCATGGACCGCGAGGTCAAGGGCATCCTCGATAAGTGCTACGCGGCGGCCGTGCAGGTCATCCGCGACAACCGCGAGGACATGGACAAGGTCGTCGCCTACCTCCTTGAGAAGGAAACGATCACCGGCGGCGAGATGGTCGCCATCCTCGAAGGCCGCGATCCCTCCACCGTGGAGGAGGCCTACGCTTCCACTCACGCAAGCGCGGAGAGCGATGGCTTCCGCCCCTCCCAGCCGAGCGTGATCGAAGCGCCCGCCAGGCACATCTCGATGACGAGCGAAAAGATCGAGATGCCGCCGCATCAGGACGGCGGCGCGGATGAGCCGCAGGACGATGCGCCGACGGAAACGCCCTCGGACGAGCCGAAGGACGAGCCCTCCGGCGAGGAAAGCAAGTAACGCAAAAAAATCCCTGCTCTTTACACGGGTGCTCATAAGACAGTAATTCTAAAAATTACGACTGGGGCATCTGTCATGCAGGGTTGGCAACGAAATAACGGGTATTTGGTGAGAGCCAGATACCCGTTATTTTTTTGCCGTCACAAGAAGCAATGGATTTATTCACAGCTTTCAGGTATAATTGCCTTAAATCAATCCTATCCCATTCATTCCGAGATTTTTTCAAAAAATCTCAAAAAAGTTTGAAAGCATTGGAACAATTCAGCCTTTCTCATGCCATATATAGTAGAGGGCTGAATACAAACGCGATTGGAGGTGACG
>CAKTGM010000029.1 GCA_934561515.1 uncultured Oscillospiraceae bacterium
TGTCCAGCGAAGCCGCGATCCGTGGACACAAGAAGCGGCTGGCACAGGCTGAAAAGCGGCTGGGAGAGCTTGACCGTTTGTTTATCCGCATTTACGAGGACAATGTGGCGGGGCGCATCACAGATGAAAAGTTTTCTATGATGAGCAAGACCTATGAGGACGAACAAGCGCAGCTTAAAGCGGAAATTCAGGCTTTGCAGCAGGAAATCGAAGTACAGGAACGACAGATTGAAAATTTGGAGCAGTTTATCCAGCGGGTACGCAAATACGAGGATTTAGATGAGCTTACCCCGTATGCGCTGCGGGAACTTGTCAAGGCGATCTACATTGAAGCCCCGGACAAGTCCAGCGGCAAGCGGCATCAGGGCATCCGCATTTCCTATGACCTTGTGGGCTTTATCCCCGTGGAAGAACTGCTGAAACAGGAAACGGCGTGACCGAAGCCATGCCGTTCCTGCAAAAAACGATATTACTTTCTTACGACCCCCGACCATTCAGCAGGGATTTTTTGTATCCTTTTATACCACCTGGAATAAGTAGAACTTGAGGTAATCGGTCTCCGGCACGTTCCAGAGGATGGGATGGTCGCTTGATTGTGCGCGCACCTCGATCTGCCGCAGCTCCACGCCTGCGTCCGCGGCGGCGGAGCGCAGCATCCGCTCAAAGCGCTCAGAGGGCATGAAGTGGCTGCACGAGGCGGTGGCAAGATAGCCGCCGCGCGGCAGAAGGCGCATCGCGCGCAGGTTGATTTCCTTGTAGCCCTTTTCGGCGTTGTTCGCCGTGCGGCGCGACTTGGTGAAGGCCGGCGGGTCAAGGATGATGAAGTCATAGGGCTTTTCGTGCGCGGCCTCGAGCTGCGGCAGGAGCTCAAAAACGTCGGCGGCGAGAAAGTCCATCCTGTCCGTAAGGCCGTTGCGCGCTGCGTTCGCGCGCGCCATTTCGACCGCGCTTTCGGATACGTCCACCGCCGTCACGTGCTCTGCCCCGCCCTTGGCGGCGTTGAGCGCAAAGGAGCCTGTGTGCGTGAAGCAGTCGAGCACGCGCTTTCCGCGCGCGAGGCGCGCCACGGCAAGGCGGTTGAACTTCTGGTCGAGGAAAAAGCCGGTCTTCTGCCCGTTTTCCACGTCCACGCGGTAGAAAACGCCGTTTTCGCAGATCTCGGTGATGGGGCTTGCGGGCGTTTCCTTCCCCGGGAGGGGAAACCAGCCCTTATTCTGCGAAAGACCCTCCTTTTCGCGAAGCAGCACGTCGTTGCGCTCGAAAAGGCCGTCGATCTTCTCGCCGTCCTCCTCCAGAACCTCGACGATGAGCGGGAAGAGCTTGCCCTTGATCTTCTCCATGCCGAGCGAGAGCGTCTGCGTGACGAGCAGGTTTTCAAAGCGGTCGACCGTCAGGCCGGGAAAAGCGTCCGCCTCGCCGAAGATCAGGCGGCAGCAGCCGGTCTGAGAGTCCATCACCGCCTTGCGGTAGTCCCATGCGTAGCGCACGCGCCGCCGCCAGAAGCTTTCATCGAAGCGGTCGTTCGCGTTGCGCGAGACGATGCGCACGCGCAGACGGCTGAGACGGCTCAAAAAGCCCGTGCCGAGGTATTTCCCCTTTTCCGACACCACGTCCACGAGCGCGCCGTTTTCGCACTCGCCCTCCCCCGGCTCGCGGGCAACGTCGGAATCGTAGACCCAGGGGTGGCCGCTCTCGAGCCAGCGCGTGCCCTTGGCGGTGACGGTGACGAGCGGATATTCGCGTGCAGCTTTCATAGATCAAATTTCCTTTTCAAATCAGTTTTCCTCATCATACCACGCGCGCGGGCGCGGCACAACTCATTTGTTGAGGAAATAAAGCCCCACGATGCAGCAGGCAAGGCCGATGAGCCTGCTGGGGGTGATGGCCTCGTGGTAGGCAAGATAGCCGATGAACACGAGCAGCGCTGCAATGCCCGCAGCGGAGGTGACCTGAAGCGTGCTCACGGACCAGCCGGCGCGGTAGGCGTAGATGCTGCCCGCCTCCATGCCGACGAGGGCGAGACCCAGAAGGAACGGTACCCAGTTCAGTCCGCTGTATTCGCGCAGAAGGTCGGCGCTGCCGCGGTTGATGACAAAGTACGCCGCCGCCGAGAAGATGGCGGCAAGAAGATAGGAGACCGTCAGCGAGGCCAGCGGGTCGAGCTTTGCAGGCATGGACTTTGCGCAGACGTGGTAGACCGTATTCGACACGATCATGAGAGCAAGCGGCCAGATGTAAGACATGGTAGATTTCCTCCCACAGAAAAATCAGCGGATGCAAAAACGGCAGCCAGACTTTCGCCTGGCTGCCGGGTAGGTACGCACCCGTTATGAAGATGGCAAGAGCATACCATCTGCACTGCGCCTTGTCAAGAGAAATCCCGGCGCGGCGAATCCGACAAAATTTTAGGGAAGGGTTCATGCAAGCTGCCGCTTGTTTTTTGCGCCCGCGCGTGCTACGATGCAAGGGTAAATATTGGAAAGCTGCCGCAGCGCGCTGCGGCTCAGACGATCATGGAGGGTCTAATATGCGCTATCCCACGACCGGCGAAGAAGTATACGTCAGCCTGAACCTTTCCAACACCATGCTCACGGGCCTTGGCAAAGGCACGATCACCCGCGAGGATGTTTCGGTGGACTACCTGAAAAAGCTCTTTGAGCAGCACGGTGTCATCGTCTCGGCCAAGCCCGAGTACCGCAACATCATGGAGCGCGTGAACGAAACCTACGATCTGGGGCTCGATATCCCCGAAAAGCTCCGCCTTTTCCAGCTCTCCGAGCAGCACCGCCGCCTTGTGGTGGTCAACATCTCGGGTCTCCAGCGCAAGAACGGCTCCCTGCTGCCGTCCTACACCGACGAAGAGCTCGACGAGGCGACCTTCACGTTCGTGAAGTACTACGTGCAGGGCGAGCATTACGACGAGCTTGTTGAGGAAAACAAGAAGCTGCGCTTTGAGCTCGAGCAGGAGATCTCGTGGCGCAACCGCACCGATTCGGAAAACTGAGCCTGCGGGCGAAAACGCGAAAAAACGGAGGACCCTTCCTTGGAAGGGTCCTCCGTTCTGATATTCCGGGGCGGCGCGTTATTTTCCCGTCAGCGCGGCGCGGTAGGCGCGCTTGAGGAACCATGCGTTGAGCAGCACGGCGGCAAGCTCCGCGATCGGGAACGACAGCCACACCAGCGAAAGCTGCCCGCTGAGCGACAAAAGGTACGCCGCCGGCAGCAGCACGACGATCTGGCGGCAGACGGAGCTTTCGAGCGCGTAGAGGGGCTTGCCGAGGGCCTGACAGGCACTCGCGGCGATGATGCTGAAGCCCGCGAGCGGGAAATGCAGCCCGATGATGCGCAGCGCGGTCTTGCCGATGGCAAGTCCCTCGGCCGTGGGAGAGAAGAGACCGAGCAGCGTGCCGGGGATGAACTCGAGGAGCGCGCAGCCCACGCACATGATGGCGATGGCCGTGACGGCCGTGAGGCGCACGGTCTTGCGCACGCGGTCGAACTTTCCCGCGCCGTAGTTGTAGGAGACGATGGGGATCATCGCGTTGTTGAGGCCGAAGCAGGGCATGAAGATGAAGCTTTGCAGCTTGAAATACGCGCCGAAGACCGCGGTCGCCGCCTCGGTGAAGGAGATGAGGATGCGGTTCATGCCGAACATCATCACCGAGCCGATGGACTGCATGATGATCGCGGGGATGCCGATGGCGTAAATGTCGGCAACGGTGGCACGGTGGGGGCGGATGCCCTTGAGCCGCAGCTGGACCTCGGCATTTTTCGTGTGGTTGAGCACAAGGCCGAGCGTTGCGCCGAGAAACTGGCCCGCGACCGTGGCGAGGGCCGCGCCCGCGACCTCAAGGCGCGGGAAGCCGAGAAGGCCGAAGATCAGGATGGGGTCGAGCACGATGTTGCACACCGCGCCTGCGATCTGCGAGATCATCGAAAGATTCGTGCGCCCCGTGCCCTGCAGGAGCCGCTCTGCGTAGACCTGCACGAAGATGCCGAGCGAGCAGCCGATGCAGATGCGGACGTAATCCTGCCCGTAGGCGAGGATCCGGGCGTTGTCCGTCTGCACGCGGAAGTAGGGCGCGGCCATCGTGAGGCCGAAGAGCATGAAGACGGCGGCGGTGCAGAGCGTGAGGAAAAGCCCCGTGCCCGCCGCGCGGTTCACAGCCGTCTGGTTCTTCTCGCCCAGCGAGCGCGCGAGCAGCGCGTTCATGCCAACGCCCGTGCCCACGGAAAAGGCGATGCACAGCATTTGCAGCGGGAAGGCGAGCGAGACGGCGTTCATCGCGTCCTGACTGAGCCGCGCAACAAAGACGCTGTCGACGATGTTGTAGAGCGCCTGAAAGAGCATCGACACCATCACCGGCCCCGCCATGTTGGCAAGGAGCTTGCCGATGGGCATCGTGCCCATTTTGTTTTCTCTGATGTTTTCCTCCATGGTTTTCCCCTTTGAATCAGTGTTTCGGCAATAAAATTCCGGCGCTTGCCGCGCCGGAATCAAAATCAAATCATTTTTTCCGCGACCTGTGCGCGGAAAAAATACTTCTCAGTGTGCAAGTGTGCGAGCAAAGCGAGTGCGCGCAGCACGCTGCAACGTTCTCTCAAAATGTGCATAGCGCATTTTGAATTACTTTTTCAGTTCCCCGTTCGCGGCCTTGGTGAGATAGGCGTTGATGAAGCCGTCAAGCTCGCCGTCCATGACCGACTGGATGTTGCCGGTCTCATAGTCGGTGCGCATATCCTTCACGAGCTGGTAGGGCATGAAGACATAGGAGCGGATCTGGCTGCCCCACTCGATCTTGAGCTGCACGCCCTTGATGTCGGAGATCTTCTCCGCGTGCTGCTGGATCTTGAGCTCCATGAGCTTGGACTTGAGCATCTGCATGGCGTAGTCGCGGTTCTGGAACTGCGAGCGCTGCGTCTGGCAGGCGGTGACGATGCCCGTGGGCTTGTGGATGAGTCGGACGGCGGAGCTCGTCTTGTTGACGTGCTGGCCGCCTGCGCCGGACGCGCGGTAGACCTGCATCTCAATGTCCTCGGGACGGATCTCCACCTCAATGTCGTCGGGCAGCTCGGGCATGACCTCGAGCGCGGAAAAGCTCGTCTGGCGGCGGGCATTGGCGTCGAACGGGGAGACGCGCACAAGGCGGTGCACGCCGTTCTCGCCCTTTAAGTAGCCGTAGGCGTTCTCGCCCTTGACCATGACCGTCGCGCTCTTGAGACCCGCGTCTTCGCCGTCGAGGTAGTCGAGCATCTCAAACTCGAAGCCGTGCTTGTTCGCCCACTGCATATACATACGGTAGAGCATCTGCGTCCAGTCCTGCGCCTCCGTTCCGCCGGCGCCGGCGTGGAAGGTGAGGATGGCGTTGCAGCTGTCGTACTCGCCGGAAAGGAGCGTCGTCAGCCGCGCCTTCTCCATCTCCTTTTCGAGCGTTTCGTAGCCCTCCTCGAGCTCCGGCAGCAGGCTCGCGTCGTCCATTTCGCAGCCCATGTCGATCAGCGCGAGCAGATCGTCGCGCGTGGAAACGAGCTTTTCGTAGCGGTGAATTTTATTTTGCAGCTGCTTTGCGCGCATCTGGTTTTTCTGCGAGCGCTCCAGATCGTTCCAGAAGCCCTCCTCGTGCGCCTCAAGCTCGAGACGCTTGAGCTCCATGCGGGCGGGCTCGATCTCGAGGGCCTTGCACAGATTTTCCAGCGTTTCGTCCATCGCAAGCAGCTTCTGCTTGTAGGAATCGTATTCGATCACAGCCATGGCGTTTTCTCCTTATTGCATTCTGCTTTAGCCGAAAAAGTATATCATAAGCGCCGTGCAAAGGCAAGAAAAAATCCGTCCTCCGTGGCAAAAAAGTCCCGCGGGGGGCGGCTTTGCACATTTTTTGGCGCAAAAAACAAAAAAGCCACGCTCTCGCGTGGTCGTACAAATGGATCTCAGCGCTCGCTGACGATCTGCTTGGTGCTGCCGAAGATCATGTCGTCAACATCCTGCTTGATGAACTTGTCGAACATATGGTGTTTCACGCTCCTTTCTCTCTTCAATTTCAGTTTGTATGATAGCCGCGGAAAATGCAAATTTCAATCGTCAGCATTCATGGTTTTGACCAAAAAATTAACAGTAATTTCATGCAAGTTGCCAAGTAAGCACTTGCATTTTCGCAAAGGACACTTTATAATAAGCTGTAAGCTAATTTTGAAAACGGAGGACGCGCATTATGGCGGAGTTCGTCACATTTGAAGATGTTTCCAAGGTCTATCACAGCGGCGAGGTGGAGATCCGCGCCGTGGATCATATCAGCTTTACGATCGGCAAGGGGGAGTTCTGCGTCATCGTGGGTCCCTCGGGCGCGGGCAAGACGACGGTTCTCAATATGCTCGGAGGCATGGACGCCTGCTCGGGCGGCACGATCACGGTCGACGGCACGCGCGTGAGCGACTTCAACGCCCGCCAGCTCACGACCTACCGCCGCCACGACATCGGCTTCGTCTTCCAGTTCTACAATCTCGTCGGCAACCTCACGGCGCTTGAAAACGTGGAGCTGGCCGCGCAGATCTGCAAGGACCCGCTCGATGCGGCGGAGGTGCTCGGCGAGGTGGGCCTTTCCGCGCGCGCGAACAACTTCCCCGGCCAGCTCTCCGGCGGCGAGCAGCAGCGCGTGGCCATCGCCCGCGCGCTGGCGAAGAACCCCAAGCTCCTGCTCTGCGACGAGCCGACCGGCGCGCTCGACTATGTGACGGGCAAGCAGATTCTGAAGCTCTTGCAGGATACCTGCCGGGAAAAGGGCGTGACGGTCGTGGTCATCACGCACAACAGCGCCATCGCGCCGATGGCTGACCGCGTCATTCACATCAAGAACGGCACGGTGGAGTCGATGCAGCGCAACGAAGCGCCGCAGAGCGTGGAAACGATCGAATGGTGAGAAGAAAGAGGAAAAGGAGGGCGGCACGATGAAAAGCGCGATGCAAAAGGATTTCTGGCGCGAGATCAAGCACACGAAGAGCCGCTTTTTTTCGATCATGATCCTGGTGGCGCTGTCGGTGGCGTTCCTTTCGGGACTCAGGGCGACCGCGCCGGATATGAAGAAGACCGGCGACGACTATCTCGATTCGCTGCATCTGGCGGACATTCAGGTGCTCTCGACCCTCGGGCTGACGGACGAGGACATCGACGCGATCCGCGCGCAGAAGAACATCGAAAACGCCGAGGGCGAGTACGTGCTCGACGCCTTCGCCTCCTCCGGCGGCGCGGAGGCGGTCGTAAAGGTACTGTCGCTGAGCGATGAGGGCATCAACGACGTGCTGCTGCGCGAGGGGCGGATGCCCGCGCGCGCGGACGAGTGCGTGGTGGAAGAGAATATGCTGGGGCTTTTGAATATCGCCATCGGCGATACCATCGCCCTTGAGCCGGACGGCAAGATGGACGATGCGCTTGCAGACAGGCAGTACACGGTGGTCGGCACGGTCCGCTCGCCGGTGTACATCGCGGTGGAGCGCGGCACCTCCTCCATCGGCAGCGGCACGGTGAAGGCCTACCTCTACCTGCCGCGCGAGGCCTTTACGCTCGACTACTATACGGCGGCCTATGTGCGCGTTTCCGGCGCGGCGGAGATGACCGCTTTTTATGACGACTACGACGACTATATCGATGATGTGATCGACTCGCTCGAGGACTTCGGCGACACGCGCGCGCTTCTTCGCCACGACGAGCTTGTGGACGAGGCGACGGAAAAGCTCGACGATGCGCAAAAGGAGCTGGACGACGCGAAGGCCGAGGCCGACGAGGAGCTCGGCAAGGCAGAAAAGGAGCTGAAGGACGCGCGCAGAAAGCTCGACGACGGCTGGCGCGACTACCGCGACGGCCAGCAGGAGCTTGCCGATTCGCGCACGAAGCTCGACGACGCCAAAAAAGAGCTCAGCGACGGCGAGCAGGAATATCAGGACGGCCTTGCCAAATACGAGGAGGCCAAGGAGGAATACGAAAAGGGCCTTGCCGAGTATGAGGACGGCAAGAAGGAATACGAAAAGGGCCGCAAGCAGCTCGACGCCGGCGCGCAGGAGCTTGCCGAGGGCAAAAAGCAGCTGGACGAGGGACAAAAGCAGCTCGACACGCTGGGCAGCACCGTGACCGGCGCGCTCGACGGCACAGGCTCTCCCTATGAGGGCAAGCCCGGGCAGCTGATCGAGGATCTCGGCAAGGGCGACCAGAACGCCGCCGCGACGACGGATGCCGCGCTGGACGAAATGCGCGCGCAGCTCACGGCGGGCATTGCGCAGGCGCAGGGCGCGATCGATGCGCTGAACACTCAGATCACGCAGCTCACGGCCGCGCTGCAAAACCCCGATCTCAGCGACGAGGAGCGCGCGGGCTATGAAAAGAGTCTTGCCGATGCGCAGGCGGGGCTTGCGAAGGCGGAGGCGCAGAAGGCGCAGCTGGAGCGGCAGCTTGCCCAGCTGGAAAACGTCAGCTCCGGGAGCATCGCGCAGAGCAAGCAGCAGCTCGACAAGGGCCGGGCGGCATACAACAGCGGCCGCGCGGAGCTTGCCGAAGGCAGCCGCGAGCTTGAAAAGGGCAAGCAGAAGCTGAACGACGCGAAGGCGGAGCTGGACGATGCGCCCGCGCAGCTGCAAGAGGCGAAGCAGAAGCTCGACGATGCGCGCAGGGAGCTGGACGACGGCTGGAAGGAATACTACGACGGCGAGGAAAAGTACGCCGACGGCGCGCAGGAGCTGGCCGACGCTTACAAGGAGCTGACGGACGGCGAAAAGGACTACCGCGAAGGAAAGAGCGAATATGCGGACGCGAAGGCCGAGGCGGACGAGAAGATCGCCGACGCGCAGAAAAAGATCACCGACGCCCGCCGCGAGGTAGCCGACATTGAAAGCTGCGAGTGGTATCTCTTTGCCCGCAGCTACAACCCCGGCTACACGGGCTTCGGCCAGGACGCCGAGCGCATGGCGAACCTTGCAAGCGTCTTCCCCGTGATCTTCTTCCTTGTGGCGGCGCTCGTGTGCCTCACGACGATGACGCGCATGGTCGAGGAGCAGCGCGTGCAGATCGGCTCACTCAAGGCGATGGGCTACAGCGGCTTTGCTATCTCGCGCAAATACATCTTCTACGGGCTTTTGCCGAGTCTGACGGGCGGACTTTTCGGCCTCGCCATCGGCTACATCCTCTTCCCCAAGATGATCTTCACGGCCTATCAGATCATGTATCAGATGCCGGATATCGAGCTGCGCGCCTATCCGGAGATCTCCGTTTTCTCCGTGCTGGCGGCGGTCGCCTGCACAACGCTCGCAACGCTCTGGGCCTGCATGGCAACGCTGCGTGAAACGCCCGCGAGCCTGATGCGCCCGCGCACGCCGAAGGCGGGCAAGCGAGTCCTCCTTGAGTACATCCGTCCCCTGTGGAAAAGGATGTCCTTCACCCATAAGGTGACGGCGCGCAACCTCTTCCGCTACCAGAAGCGCTTCTGGATGACGGTCATCGGCATCGGCGGCTGCACCGCGCTCATCATCGCGGGCTTCGGCCTGCGCTCGTCGCTTCTCTTTACGATGTCGCGCCAGTATGACGATCTCTTCCACTACTCTGCGCAGGTGACGCTCTCGGACAATGCGCTGGACGAGGAACGGGCGGCCGTGGAGGACTTCCTCTCGACCGACAAGCGCATTGTGAGCTATGTTCCCTGCGCGGCCTCGTCCGCCACGGCGGTCACACCCTCCTATTCGACCACCGCCTATGTCGAGGTGATGGCCTCCGGCGAGATCGGCAAGGTCATCGACCTTTTCGACTATAAAACGGGCGATCCCATCACGATGGGCGACGAGGGCGTGTACATCGACCAGAAGCTCTCGGAGCTGCTGGGCGTGAAGGCGGGCGACACCTTCTTCCTCGACGGCGACGATCGCGGCGATGTGACGGTCGCGGGCGTCTACGAGCACTACACGGGCCACTTCATCTATATGACGCCCGGCTACTACGAGTCTGCGCTCCACGCCGGGAGCGAGCCGAACGCCTACCTTATGAACTTCACGAGCGACGATACCGAAACCTGCAACGCCATCTTTGAAGCACTGCTCGACATGAGCGGCGTTGTGACGACCTCGCGGATGCGTGACACGCAGGATACCTATATGCACAGCATGGAGCGCGTGGACTTCGTCGTGGTCATCATCATTCTGGCGGCGGCGGCGCTGGCGATGGTCGTGCTCTTCAACCTCTCGAACATCAACATCACCGAGCGCCAGCGTGAGCTTGCGACCATCAAGCTGCTGGGCTTTTACGACAAGGAGGTCTCGGCCTACGTCTACCGCGAGAACATCGTGCTCACGGTGTTCGGCATCCTCATGGGCTGCTTTATGGGCCACTGGCTGCACCTCTACCTTGTCCGCTCCACGGAGATCGACCTTATGATGTTCGGGCGGCAGACGGCGCCGTCGGCCTATGTCTACGCGGCGATATTGACGATGCTTTTCTCCATTGCGGTCAACATTCTCGCGCACTTCCGGATGAAGAAGATCGACATGGTCGAAAGCCTCAAGAGCGCGGAATAAATTTCTTGTTTCGCAGCGGTGCATTGTGCTACAATAAGGGGCGGCAAAAAAGCCGCCCCTTACCTTATTCCACGCATTTGTGCGCATACCGATAGGAGTTTCCATGGCAAATCAGAGAAAAACGCATCACCTCCGGCGCAAGCTGCTCATTCTCGCGGCGCTGTTCGGCCTCTTCCTCTGCTGGGACAACAGCAGCATCGAAACGGACGAGGTCACGTTTACCTCGCTCGCGCTGCCCGCGGGCTTTGACGGCTGCCGCATCGTGCACCTGAGCGACCTGCACGGAAAATATTTCGGCGGGGACAACGAGCGCCTTTACGCGGCGGTCAGAGCCGCGCGGCCGGAGTATATCTTCGTGACGGGCGACCTAGTCGACCGAGGCACGGAGGACCCGAACGCCTACGCCGCGGAAGTCGGCGCGGCGCTCTCGGCCATCGCGCCGACCTATTACGTCACGGGCAACCACGAGTGGGGGCACGGCAACGCCGCCGTGCGCGCGCTCAAGCGCACGCTGCGCGAGAGCGGCGTGACGGTGCTCTCCAACGAATTTACGTATCTTGCGCGAAACGGCGATACCATCGTGCTCGCGGGCATCGACGACCCGAACGGCTACGCCGATCAGGAGACGCCGCAGGAGCTCGCGCAGGAGGTCTACGCCGCCTGCGGCGACCCCTTCTGGCTGCTGCTCGCGCACCGGAACGACCGCTTTGCGCGGGAATACAGTCTCCTCGGCGCGGACCTGACGATCTCCGGCCACGGCCACGGCGGCATCTGGAGATTTCCGTTCGTGGGCGGGGTGTTCGGCACGCAGCGCAACCTCTTCCCCTCGCACACGGCGGGCTTTTATTCAGACAACGGCGCGTCCGTCTTCGTCAGCCGCGGGCTCGGCAACTCACCGAGGATCATCCCGCGCATTTTCAACCGCCCGCAGGTCGCGGTCATCACACTGGAGAGGGGCTGAGCGTATGCACGAATTTCAAGCGGGCAGCTATGATGTTGCCGTCATCGGCGCGGGACACGCGGGCATCGAGGCCTCTCTTGCCTGCGCGCGCCTCGGGATGAAGACGGTCTGCTTTACCATCAACTTAGACGCGGTGGGCAATATGCCCTGCAACCCCGCCATCGGCGGCACGGGCAAGGGCCATCTCGTGCGCGAGCTGGACGCCCTCGGCGGCGAGATGGCAAAGGCGGCGGACGAGGCCTGCATCCAGTACCGGATGCTCAACCGCGGCAAGGGCCCCGCCGTCTGGTCGCTGCGCGCGCAGGCCGACCGGCGGCGCTACCAGAGCGTGATGAAGCACGCGCTCGAGCGGCAGGAAAATCTCCTGCTGCGTCAGGCGGAGATCGTCGATCTTCGCGTGGAGGACGGGCGCGTTTCCGCCGTCGTGACGGAAACGGGCGGCGTTTACGCGGTCAAGGCCGTCATCCTCTGCTCGGGGACATTTCTGGACGGGCGCACGATCGTCGGCGAATGCGTGCGCGAGAGCGGCCCGGACGGGATGCACGCCTCGCTGACGCTGGCGGAAGCGCTCAGGAAGCTTGGCCTTCCCCTGCGCCGCTTCAAGACCGGCACGCCGCCGCGCGTAAACGCGCGCAGCGTCGATTTTTCTGAGATGGAGGTGCAGACGGGCGACGAAGCGCCCCTGCCCTTCTCGTTTTCAACGCAAACGCCGCCTCAAAATCAGGTGGTCTGCTACTTAACGTATACAAGCGAGGAGACGCACCGTGTCATCCGCGGAAACCTAGATAGAAGCCCCATCTACTCGGGCGTGATCGAGGGCGTCGGCCCGCGCTACTGCCCGAGCATCGAAACGAAGATCGTCCGCTTTCCCGATAAGCCCCGCCACCAGCTCTTCATCGAGCCGATGGGCCTTGACACGGAGGAGCTCTACATTCAGGGCTTTTCCTCCTCGATGCCCGAGGAGGTGCAGCTTGAAATGCTGCACTCGGTCAAGGGCCTTGAGCACGCGGAGATGATGCGCCCGGCCTACGCCATCGAGTATGACTGCATCGACCCGACCGCGCTCTACCCGACGCTGGAATACAAGCATATTTCGGGCCTGTACGGCGCGGGACAGTTCAACGGCTCGTCCGGCTACGAGGAGGCGGCGGTGCAGGGCTTTGTCGCGGGCGTGAACGCCGCGCGGAAGATCAAGGGTGAATCGCCGTTTATTCTCGGGCGCGAGCAGGCCTACATCGGCGCGCTCATCGACGACCTTGTGACCAAGGGGACGAACGAGCCCTACCGCATGATGACGAGCCGCAGCGAGTACCGCCTCATCCTGCGGCAGGACAACGCCGACGAGCGCCTTGCCGCCATCGGCCACGCGCTGGGGCTTGTCAGCGATGAGACGCTGCAAAAAGTCAATGATAAATATGATGCCGTGCGCCGCGAGGTCCGCCGCCTCGAGCACACGGGCGTAGGCGCGTCCGACGCGCTCAACGCCCTTCTGCGCGCGCGCGGCACGGCGGAGGTGCACGACGGCAGTCCCCTCATCGCGCTGCTGCGCCGCCCGCAGCTCACCTATGACGACCTGCGGGCCTTTGACGAGGGCTGCCGCGCCTTCCCGCCCGCGCTCGCCGAGAGCGTGGAGATCGCCGTCAAGTATGAGGGCTACATCCGCCGCCAGATGGCGGAGGTCGCGGAGTTTGCGCGCCTGGAGCGCCGCACCATCCCCGAGGACATCGACTATGCAAAGATCGACGGCCTTCGCTTGGAGGCGCGCGAAAAGCTCGCCGCCATCCGCCCGCAGAATCTGGGGCAGGCGGGGCGCATCTCGGGCGTCAGCCCGGCGGACGTTGCGGCGCTGATGCTCTATATTACTTCAAAAACGCGGGACTGAGTCCCGCTTTTTTGAGTAAGATTGCAGCCCGCGGCAGCGCACGCGCCGCAGGCGCGCACGTTTGCGGGCTGAGAGGAGTAAATCGCCACGCATATGTCGCGGCGATTTACGATCACATTTTTTTGTGCCGTGCGCGGCGCAAAGTCTGCGATGCTTTTCAGTAAAAAAAGAGCGGGCGCTGCGTTGCGCAGCGCCCGCCGTTCATTTACTTTTTGCTGATTTTGGTGAAGAGCGTCACGAGCAGCGTGATGAGGGCCATGACGGCGAAGATGCCGAGCATTCCCTGCCCCGTGATGAGCAGCGCGATCTCAAGATTTGTCATAGTCTGTTCCTCCTTAACCCATGAGCTGCGGCACGAGATTCAGGATCATGCCGCCTGCGAGTACCGATGCGATCTGACCGGCGACGTTCGCGCCGACGGCGTGCATCAGCAGGTGGTTGGTGCAGTCCGCCTCCTGCCCCATCTTCTGGATGACGCGCGCGGACATCGGGAAGGCCGAGATACCGGCCGCGCCGACCATGGGGTTCACCTTGTTCTTGCAGAAGAGGTTCAGAAGCTTTGCAAACATCACGCCCGCGATGGAGTCGAAGACGAAGGCGACAAGGCCCAGCGCCATGATAATGAGCGTTTTGAGATTGACGAACTGGTCGGCCTGCATCGAAAACGAGATCGTGATGCCGAGAAGCAGCGTGATGAGGTTGGCAAGGTCGTTCTGCGCCGTTTCGGAGAGACGGTCAAGGCAGCCGCACTCGCGCAGGAGGTTGCCGAACATCAGAAAGCCCACAAGCGAGACGGACATCGGCGCGATGAAGCCTGCGATGATCGTGACCATGATGGGGAAGCAGATGCGCAGCGTGCGGGAGACGTGCTTGGGATTATAGGGCATATGCATCGCGCGCTCTTTTTCCGTCGTGACGAGCTTGATGGCGAACGGCTGGATGATCGGCACGAGCGCCATATACGAGTAGGCCGCCACCGCGATGGGGCCGATATAATTGGAATGGAGTACCTGCGAGACGAGGATCGAGGTCGGGCCGTCCGCCGCACCGATGATGCCGATGGAGGCCGCGTCCTTCAGGTCGAAGCCCAGCATGACCGCCGCGATCATCGCAAAGAAGATGCCGAACTGCGCCGCCGCGCCGAAGAGGAACATCTTCGGGTTCGAGAGCAGGGGGCCAAAGTCGATCATCGCGCCGATGCCGATGAACAGCAGCAGCGGCAGCGCCTCGCTCGCCTCGATCGTGGTTTCAAAGAGCCACTGGATGATGCCCTGACTCTCGCCCACGCCCGCGACCATCTGGTTCAGAACGCCGGACATCGGCAGGTTCACGAGGATCGCGCCGAAGCCCATCGGCAGCAGAAGCGAAGGCTCATAGTCCTTTTTGATGGCAAGATAGATGAGCAGCGCGCCCACCACATACATTACGCACTGCTGCGGCGTGACGGCGCGGATGCCGTCGAGCAAAAAATCCATGCTGTAAACACTCCTTATATTCCGTCGGTTTTGGTAGCCGGACAAAAGAAAAAAGACCTCTACCGCGGGCGCCGCCCGAGGTAAAAGTCTTGCCATTTCGCAAGCAGACCGGGGAAGATTCCCGCGATGACGATCTGCTCAACGCCCGTGGGCGCCGGCTACTCCCTTTTTTCCGTGCAGCAAAAGGTATCACATTTTTTTTGCGCTGTCAAGCGCCCGCAGACGTATTTTGCCGTAGTTTACAAGTTTTTACTCCAAATTTACATCTTTTTCTGTCCTGAGAGCGCCGCGGCGGGCTTGACAAAGCCTTAAAAAGCCGATATATTACTACTGCAATCAGAAGAATGCGTGGATGAGGACAAGTAAGCCCCTCCCCCGCGGCAAAGAGAACCGCCGTTTTGGTGAAAGGCGGGACGCGGCAGGGCTGAATATCACCTCGGAGCAGCCGGACTGAACTTATGAGTAAGGCCGGACGGGTACGACCGTTATATCGCAGCATTTGAGCGGCTGTGCAAAGCACAGCAAGAAGAGTGGTACCGCAGAGGTCAGCGCCTTTGTCTCTTTATGGGGACAGGGCGCGTATTTTTTAGTAAAGAGGGGATTTCATCCCCCCTTTAGAGTCCCCCGCACCAGTGACACAAGTCACTGGCGTCGCCGCCCAAGGCGGCTGGGTCAATGAATTTTTGCCACGCACATGTCGCGGCAAAAATCAGATAAGTAATCTGAAAATTCATATAAACGAAGGAGACGCAACATGGATTACAAAAGCACGCTGAATATGCCCAAGTCCGGCTTCCCGATGCGCGCGGGTCTTCCCAAGCGCGAGCCTGAGATGCTCAAGCACTGGGAGGAAATGGACCTCTACCACCTGATGCTCAAAAAGAACGAGGGCAAGCCCCGCTTCGCCCTGCACGACGGTCCTCCGTTCTCCAACGGCGGATTGCACATGGGTCACGCGCTCAACAAGTCCCTGAAGGACTTCATCACCCGTTCCTACGCGATGCGCGGCTACTACACGCCCTACATCCCCGGCTGGGACAACCACGGTATGCCCATCGAGAGCGCCATCATCAAGCAGAACAAGCTCAACCACAAGGCCATGTCCGTTTCCGCCTTCCGCTCCGCCTGCCACGACTTTGCCGAGAAGTACATCGGCATCCAGATGGAAGGCTTCAAGCGCATCGGCGTGCTGGGCGACTGGGAGCATCCCTACAAGACCATGGACCCCGGCTTTGAGGCCGAGGAGGTCAAGGTCTTCGGCGAGATGTACAAGAAGGGCTACATCTACAAGGGACTCAAGCCCGTTTACTGGTGCTATCACGACGAGACGGCTCTGGCCGAGGCGGAGATCGAGTATCAGGACGACCCCTGCACGACCGTGTATGTCAAGTTCCCGATGAACGACGATCTCGGCAAGCTCAGCCATCTCGATAAGAGCAAGCTCAACTTCGTCATCTGGACGACCACGATCTGGACCCTGCCCGGCAACCTTGCCATCGCCCTGCACCCCGACGAGAGCTATGCCGTCGTGAAGAACGAGGACAATGGCGAGATGTACATCGTCGCCGAGGCGCTTGTGGAGAAGGTCATGACCGTCGGCAAGATCGAGCGCTATTCGATCGTCGAGACCCATCCGGGCAGCTTCTATGAAAATATGCTCGCCCAGCACCCGTTCCTGCCCAAGACGAGCCGTCTGGTGCTGGCCGATTACGTCACGATGGATTCCGGTACGGGCTGCGTCCACACCGCGCCCGGCTTCGGCGCGGACGACTATCAGACCTGCCGCCGCTACGGCATGGACATGGTCGTTCCCGTGGACGATCAGGGCCGCCACACCGACTATGCCGGCAAGTATGAGGGGATGCTCGTTGAAGAATCCAACCCCGTCATCCTTGCGGACATGAAGGAGAGCGGCGCGCTCTTCGCCTCCGAGGAGATCGTCCATAGCTATCCGCACTGCTGGCGCTGCAAGCACCCCATCATCTTCCGCGCCACCCCGCAGTGGTTCTGCTCCGTCGATTCCTTCAAGGACGAGGCCTGCGCCGCCTGCGACGAGGTGCGCTGGGTCCCGGCATGGGGCATTGAGCGCATGAAGAGCATGATCCGCGAGCGCGCCGACTGGTGCATCTCCCGCCAGCGCCGCTGGGGTCTGCCCATCCCCGTGTTCTACTGCAAGGACTGCGGCAAGCCCATCTGCACCGACGAGACCATCAAGGCCGTTTCCGACCTCTTCCGTGAAAAGGGCTCCAACGCCTGGTTCGACATGGAGGCGGCCGACATTCTGCCCAAGGGCTTCACCTGCCCGCACTGCGGCAAGAACGCCGGCTTCACCAAGGAGGAGGACACGCTCGACGGCTGGTTCGACTCCGGCTCCACGCACTATGCCTCCATGAAGAAGGATCAGGGCTTCTGGCCCGCCACGATGTACCTCGAGGGTCTCGACCAGTACCGCGGCTGGTTCCAGTCCTCGCTGCTCACGGCGGTCGGCGCCTTCGGCGACGGCGCGCCCTTCAAGGAGTGCGTCACCCACGGCTGGACGGTCGACGGCGAGGGCAAGGCCATGCACAAGAGCCTTGGCAACGGCGTTGACCCGGCGGACGTGTTCAACGAGAACGGCGCGGACATCCTGCGTCTGTGGGCCGCCTCCGCCGACTATCACGCCGACGTTCGCTGCTCGAAGGAGATCTTCAAGCAGCTCAGCCAGAACTATCTCAAGTTCCGCAACACCTGCAAGTTCATGCTCGATAACCTTGTCGACTTCGACCCCGAGAAGCTGACAAGACCCGAGGATATGCCGGTGCTCGACCGCTGGCTCATCACCAAGCTCAACGAGCTGATGGTGAAGGCTGAGGAGTCCTACAACAACTACGAGTTCCACATCATCACCCATGCGGTGAATGATTTCTGCGTCAACACGATGTCGAGCTTCTATCTCGATATCGTCAAGGACCGTCTCTACTGCGAGGGCGCGGACAGCGCCTCCCGCCGCAGCGCGCAGACGGCGCTCTACCTCACGCTCCACACGCTCGCTAAGCTCTTCGCGCCCATCCTCGCCTTCACCTGCGACGAGGTCTGGCTTGCCATGCCGCACACCGCCGAGGACGATGCGCGCAACGTCGTGCTCAACGAGATGAACAAGCCCTTTTCTGGCTATGCCCTTGATGATGAGACCATGGCGCGCTGGGAGCGCATCATCGCGGTGCGCACCGTTGTCAACGGCGCGCTCGAAGAGGCGCGCGCGGCCAAGGTCATCGGCAAGAGCCTCGAGGCCGACGTGCACCTGACCGTGCCCGAGAGCGACCGCTTCCTCTGCGACGAGAGCGCCGAAGCGCTCGCCGATATCTTCATCGTCTCCAAGGTCGAGCTTGCCGTGGGCGACACGCTCGCCGTCAAGGTCGATAACGCCGCCGGGACAAAGTGCCCGCGCTGCTGGAAGCACTCCACCGAGGCGAATGCCGACGGCCTCTGCCCCCGCTGCGCCAAGGCGACCTCGGAGCTGAACCGCTTCTGCGAGGAAGTCAAGGAGCTTCTCTAAGCCTGAGCGATCCTGCGGGCGGTCTTCTGGCCGCCCGCAGCGTATTTCCCATCCGATCTATCCCAGACCCGCTCATAGCAGAAAGGAATCCCACCCATGCACTTCGACACCAAAAAGCTCACCCGCTGCGCGCTCATCGCGGCTGTCTACGTCGCGCTGACGATGCTCTCCAACGCCCTGAACCTTGCCTACGGCCCCATCCAGCTCCGCTTTTCCGAAGCGATGACGGTGCTGCCGTTCCTGATGCCCGAGGCAAGCTGGGGCCTCTTTCTCGGCTGCGTGCTCTCCAATGTTTTAAGTCCCTACGGCCCGCTCGATATGATCGTCGGCTCGGCGGCCACGCTGCTCGCAGCGCTCCTCACCGCCCGCTTCCACAAAAAATGGACGGCTGCGCTGCCGCCCGTCGTCTGCAACGCCATCCTCATCGGCGCGCTCATCGCGTGGGAGGAAGCGGGCACGGGCAACGCCTTCCCGCCGGCCTTTTTCTACAACGCCCTCACCGTGGGCCTCGGCGAGGCGGTCGCCTGCTATGCGCTCGGCCTTCCCCTGCTCGGTATGCTCGAAAAGCGCATCAAGCTGAACTGAAAAAAAGAGGACTTCCGATCGGAAGTCCTCTTTTTTGTCGCTTTTTGAAGATAGTTAGCCCTCGTAAGCGCGGCTGCTCTCAATGTAGATGCCGCGGCTTTCAGACCAGCTGACGTTGAAGTTCAGCACCTTGCCTAAGTCGCGGAGCTTATAATAGGTGTAGCCGCCGCCCTGATCGTCGGTGAGCAGGATCGCGGTGAAGGGAATGGTCTCGCCGTAGATCTTCGTCGCGGCGTCGGCCTTCTGGTAGCGGTGGTCGCCGGAGAAGGAGGGCTTCATCTCCGTGCCGTTGGCGGCGTAGGCCGCGCCGGGCGTGATGACGATGCTGCCGTCCCAGTCGACGGAGAACTGCGCGCTCGTGCCGCTCAGGACGGAGGCGATGTCGCGCAGGCGGACATAGTTCGTCTCGCCGCCGTTCGCACCGGAGAGCGCATAGGTCTGGAAGGTCACGTCGCGCCCGTCGACCTCAACGGTCTGGCGGCGCATATAGGCCGTGCCGCTCGCGGGGATGTTCTCCTGCGTCACCGTGCCGAGCGGACGCACGGGCATTTCGCCGGGCTGGGAGGTCGAGAAGCGGTAGGTGCCGGCGTTCAGCGCAAGGTAGTCGATCGTGACGAGCGTATCCTCGGCCGTGATGCCGGCGCCCTGGCTGGACTGCATGAGGGGCGCGGGGAAGGTGAAGCGGTAGGTCATCACCATGCCCTCGAGCAGATGGTCGAGCTGCGCGTCCGAATACTCCGGCAGCTGCTTGGCAAGCTCCTTTTTGATCGCGCTGCGGCGGTCGCTCTGCGCGTTCTGCACGGTGATCGTCAGCCCGCCGTCAGCGTCGAGAGAGAGCGTCACTTCGCCGGGGGCGGCGGCAGCGTTCACGTCGGCGATCTCAGCGCTGACCTCGGCGAAGATCGCGTTGAACTCGTCGGGGTTTGAGAACTGCTCGCTCGCCTGATCGCCGTAGTAGCCGCGGTTATTGTAGCGGAAGTAGGTAAAGCCGTTCTCAGCCATCTTTGCGTGCATATCGAGCGCGGAGACCAGCTCCTCTGAAAAGCCGAACTTTGCCTCGGCCTTTCCGCTGCCGTCGGCATTGAGGTCGGTATCGGCCACCTCGCACATACAGCCGCCGAGCAGGACGGCGAGCATTGAGAGCGAAAGCAGCGCGGCAAAAAATTTCTTCATGGTTTCATCGTCCTTTCCAAGAACTACCGCCATTTTACACGAAATTTTCTCCGATTGCAAGCAGCGCGGGCGCATCAAAGGCGGAAAAGAATGGAAAAAGACAGCTTTTTTGCAAAAAAGGCCGGATATTTCTGAAAAAATGCTTGACTTTGGGGGATGGTTTTGTATAATAGTAGAGCTTGTAATTTGCATACAGGCAGATCCTTGCTCACACAAAGAACGTGTGGGCCATCAGTCCAAAAGGAGGTGCAACCAAGAATGGCTAAGATTTCCGCAAACTATGAGGTCGTTTTCATCATGGACGGCAGACTGCCCGAAGAGCAGATCGCCGCTCTGACCGAAAAGTTCAAGACCCTCGTGGAGCAGAACAGCACGGCTATGGAGGTTGAGGAGTGGGGCAAGCGCAAGCTGGCCTACGCCATCAACTACATCACCGAAGGCTACTATGTTCTGATCTCCTTCACCAGCGCGCCCGATTTCCCCAAGGAATTGGACCGTATCCTCGGCATTACCGATGGTATCATCCGCTCCATGATCGTCTGCAAGGGCGAGTAAGGAGGAACGCGCTATGTTGAACCGTATCGTCATCATGGGTCGCCTGACCCGTGACCCCGAGCTGCGCCGCACGCAGAACGGCACGGCGGTGACGTCCTTCTCCGTCGCGGTCGACCGCGACTTCAAGAGCCGCGAGAGCGGCGAGAAGGCCACCGATTTCATCGACGTAGTCGCCTGGCGCCAGACCGCTGAATTTGTCTGCCAGTACTTCACCAAGGGCCGCATGGCCGTGGTCGAGGGCCGGCTTCAGATCCGCGACTGGAAAGACAAGGATGGCAACAACCGCCGCAGCGCGGAAGTGGTTGCCGACAACATTTATTTCGGCGACAGTAAGCGCGACAGCCAGTCGGGCGGCGATTATGCGCCCCCCGCCTACGGCTCCCCTGCTGAGAGCTACACCGCTCCTGCGGGCGGCGGCTTTGCCGAAATTGAAGAGGACGGCGAGCTGCCGTTCTAATGAGGGTACGAACCCCCAATTCTGATAAGGAGGAATCATCCATGGCTATGGAACGCGAAAACAGAGCCCCTCGCGCCGGCGGTGCCAACCGCAAGCGCAAAAAGGTGTGCCAGTTCTGCGTTGACAAGTGCGAGTATATCGACTATAAGGACGCCGCCAAGCTGCGCCGCTTCATCTCCGAGCGTTCGAAGATCCTGCCCCGCAGAACCACCGGCACCTGCGCGATGCATCAGCGTCAGCTGACCGAGGCCATCAAGCGCGCCCGTCAGATCGCTCTGCTCCCCTTCGTCACCGAATAAGGAACAAGCTTTTAAGAAAAAGAGCCGTCCGAATGGACGGCTCTTTTTTTAACTGTCGAAAAGCGGCAAAGCCGCTTTTTCGAGAAGGATTCGCTGCGTTCTGCGCCTCGGCTGTCCGCTGAAAGCGGACAATTCGACGCTCACTCTGCGGGGCTTTTTACGCTTTTCTGGATGCGCCGAGGGGGACGATGATCTTTTTGTAGCAGTAGAGGAAGTAGACGACCTCGGCAACGCCCGTGATGATCCAGGAGAAGGGGTAGAGCAGGTAGAGCGAGGCGATCGTGTGGAAATAGGCGAAGACCGTGTAGATCCAGATCACGCGGAACACGCACGAGCCGAAGAGCACGAAGAGCATCGGCACAAGGCCCTTGCCGATGCCGCGCGCAGCGGCGGTGGTGTCGTCCATCAGCGCGGAGAGGGGGAAGACGAAGCACATGATGCGGATGCGCTCGAGGCCCGCGTCGATGACGGCGGACTCGGAGGTGAAAAGCGAGAGGAATTCCCGCCCGAAGAGCAGGAAGAGCATCCCGAAAAAGCCCGCGACAAGGGCGGAGTAGGCGAGCGTAAGAAGATAGCTCTTGCGCACGCGGTCTGCCCTGCCTGCGCCGTAGTTCTGCCCGACGAAGCTCGAGCAGGCGATGTAGAAGGCGTTCATCACCGCGTAAACGAGGTTATCGATGTTGCCCGCGGCGGAGTTTCCCTCCACCACGACGGTGCTGAAGGAGTTGATGCCCGCCTGAATGAAAAGGTTTGCAACCGAGAAGATGGCATTCTGCAAGCCCGCGGGAACGCCGATGGCCAGCACGTGCATGGCCTTATCCTTGTGGAAGGAAAGGCCCTTGACGGGCAGGTGGTAGATATCCTTGCTGCGCAGCAGCGAGCAGAGGATCAGCCCCGCCGAAACGCACTGCGAGATCATGCTTGCAAGCGCCACGCCGTCGGTCGACATCCCGAGGCCGATGACGAACACAAGGTCGAGCACGACGTTCAGCACGCCCGCGACGGAGAGGAACAGCAGCGGCGTCTTCGTGTTGCCGACGGCGTTCAGTACGCCGCTGCCGTAGTTATAGAGCGCGGCGGCGGGCATCCCCAAAAAGTAAATGCGGAGGTAAAGCTCCGCGCCGTCGATGAGGTCATCGCGCGTGTTGAGAAGCTCGAGGAGCGGGCGGGCGAAGATGAGACCCAGCGCCAGCATCAGAATGCCCGCCGCAAGGCAGACGATGAACGACGTGCCGACCGATTCGCGCACGTTCTTTTCGCTGCGCGCGCCGAAGTGGGTGGCCACGAGCACGTTCACGCCGCTGCCAAGGCCCATCAGAAAGCCTGTGAAGAGGAAGACGAGCGTTGTGGTCGAGCCGACCGAGCCCATGGCGGCGGAGCTTGAAAAGCGGCCGACCACAGCAAGGTCGACCATACTAAAGAGCATTTGCAGAAGATTCGTGAACATCAGCGGCATGGAAAAGGCGATGATCTGCCGGCTGAGACGGCCTTCCGTCATATTGAGCGTGTTGCTGCGCGCCATGACGGGTCCCTCCTTTGGTATAAGCGTTAAAGTCCTACTCTTATAGCATACTTTCCGGCGCATTGCAAGCATCCGTTTCCGGATTTTCGCCTGTTTTGCAAAAAATGCGGAAAAACAGAGGAAAAATTTTCGAAAAGCAGGCGAAAGCCCTGCAAAAACGCTTGCAATCGGCGATTTGTTGTGATAGTATACCTGTGTTATGGATGCAGGAAACGCGAGAGTGGACCGTTTGGCCCGCTCTTTCTTTTGCAAATTTTGGAAAAAACACGGACTGCGAGGGATACAATGAAAAAGGTGACCGAAGTCGTGCGCGAGCTGGCGCTCCCCGTTGTGGAGCAGAACGGCTGCAAGCTGTGGGATGTAGAATATGTCCGCGAGGCGGGACAGTGGTATCTGCGGCTGTATATCGATAAGGACGGCGGCGTGAACATCCTCGACTGCGAGGCCATCTCCCGCGCCATGAGCGATATCCTTGACGAGGCCGACCCCATCGAGTCGAGCTATATTTTCGAGGTCGCGTCCGCGGGCGCGGAGCGTCCGCTCAAGCGCCCGGGCGACTTTGCGCAGTTCATGGGCGCGCCCGTGCTCTTGAAGACCTACAAGCCCGTCGACGGACGCAAGGAGTTTTCCGGCGATCTTGCGGGCTACGATGACGGCGCTGTGACGCTGCGCATCGGCGAAGAGGAGCGGCGCTTTGAAAAGGACGCGGTGGCGCTCGTGCGCCTGCGCTGCGATTTCTGACAGGAATACCATTGACGTTTATCATACAGAATATAAGATTAAGGAGCAACTACTCATGAAATGTGATGAGATCTTCGCAGCTCTTGCGATGCTGGAAAAGGAGCGCGGCATTTCCCAGAGCTTTATGATGGAAAAGATCGTGCAGGCGCTCACCACCGCCTACAAGCGCGACCACGAGGGCGTGGAGAACGTGGTGGTCGACGTGGACGAGGGCAAGCGCGAGCTGAAGATGTTCGTGCAGAAGGAAGTCGTCGAAGAGGTCGAGAATCCCGGCACGCAGATGAGCCTTGACGAAGCCAAGGCCGTTTCCGCCAAGTATACTGTCGGCGACATCGTCAACCTCCCGGTCGATAACATCGAGTTTGGCCGCATCGCCGCGGGCAACGGCAAGCAGGTCATCATTCAGGGCCTGCGCGAGGCCGAGAGCGGCATGGTCTACGACGAATACAACTCCAAGCAGCACGAGATCCTCACCGGCGTTGTCACGCGCATCGACCCGCGCACGGGCAATGCTTCCCTGCGCATCGGCACGGGCACGGAGGCGACGGACGCGCTGCTGCTCGCCGGCGAGCAGGTCAAGGGCGAAACGCTCGTGGAGGGCCAGCGCATCAAGGTCTACCTTGTCGATGTGCGCCGCCAGTCCCGCGGCCCGCAGGTCGTCATCTCCCGCACGCACCCCGGCCTTGTCAAGCGCCTTTTCGAGCTCGAAGTGCCCGAGATCTACGACGGCACGGTCGAGATCCGCTCCATCGCCCGCGAGGCGGGCTCCCGCACGAAGATGGCGGTGTGGAGCAACGACGCCAACGTTGACCCCATCGGCGCCTGCGTCGGCCCCCACGGCCAGCGCGTGAACAGCATCGTTGACGAGCTGCGCGGCGAGAAGATCGACATCATCAAGTACAGCGACGACCCCGCGGAGTACATCGCCGCGGCGCTCGCGCC
>CAKTGM010000030.1 GCA_934561515.1 uncultured Oscillospiraceae bacterium
CGCGCAGAAGCGGCCTTCTGCGCGTTTCTGTGTTTGTTTACTTGCCTCTGAGCTGCTCATCGATGCTCTTCGCACCGAGCTTGCCGGCGCCCATGGCGAGGATGACGGTGGCAGCGCCCGTGACGGCGTCGCCGCCGGCGTAGACGCTCGCGTGAGAGGTGAGACCCTCCTCGTTGACGACGATGCCGCCCTTGCGGTTGACCTCGAGGCCGGGGGTGGTGTTCTTGATGAGCGGGTTCGGCGTGGTGCCGAGGGACATGATGACGCAGTCGACCGGCAGATCGAACTCGCTGCCCGCCTTTTCGATCGGGCGGCGGCGGCCGGAGGCGTCAGGCTCGCCCAGCTCCATTTCAATGCAGGTCATGGAGGAGACATAGCCCTTATCGTCGCCGTTGATCTTGACGGGATTCGTGAGCGTCTTGAAGATGATGCCCTCTTCCTCGGCGTGCTCAACTTCTTCGCGACGGGCGGGGAGCTCTTCCATGCCGCGGCGGTAGACGACGTAGACCTCAGCGCCCAGACGCTTGGAGCAGCGCGCGGCGTCCATGGCGACGTTGCCGCCGCCGACGACGGCGACCTTCTTGCCCTCGAGCGGCATGATGGGCGTGTCGGAGCCTTCCCTGTAGGCCTTCATCAGGTTGATGCGCGTGAGGAACTCGTTGGCGGAGTAAACGCCGCAGAGGTTCTCGCCGGGGATGTGCATGAACATCGGAAGACCCGCGCCGGAGCCGATGAACACAGCCTCGAAGCCGTATTCGCTCATCAGCTCGTCGATGGAGACGACGCGGCCGATGACCATATTCGTCTCGACCTTGACGCCGAGGGCCTTCAGGCCGTCGACTTCCTTCTGCACGATGGCCTTGGGCAGACGGAACTCGGGGATACCGTACACCAGCACGCCGCCGGCAAGGTGGAGCGCTTCAAAAACGGTGACGTCATAGCCCTTCTTGGCAAGGTCGCCCGCGCAGGTAAGACCGCTCGGGCCGGAGCCGATGACGGCGACCTTGTGGCCGTTGGAAACGGGCTTTGCGGGGGCTTCCTGCACGTTTGCATTGTGCCAGTCGGCAACAAAGCGCTCAAGACGGCCGATGCCGACCGGCTCGCCCTTGATGCCGCGGATGCACTTGGATTCGCACTGCGTCTCCTGCGGGCAGACGCGGCCGCAGACGGCGGGGAGGGAGGAGGTCTCGTGGATGACCTGATAGGCGCCCTCATAGTCCTTTTCGGTGATCTTCTTGATGAACTCGGGGATCTTGACCTGCACCGGGCAGCCAGAAACGCAGGGATGGTTCTTGCAGTTGAGGCAGCGGGCGGCTTCGTCCAGCGCCTGCTCCTCGGTGTAGCCCAGCGCGACCTCAAGGAAGTTTTTGTTGCGGACGTTGGGGTCCTGAGAGGGCATCTCGTTCTTTTTCAGGCTCATGTTAGGCATATTACTGGACCTCCTTCTTGAACAGGTTGCAGACTTCTTCGTGCTTGTGGCGCTCCCAGTCGAAGTACATCTTGCCGCGCTTGAGGCTCTCGTCCCAGTCGACCTTATGGCCGTCGAAGTCGGGACCATCGACGCAGGCAAACTTCGTCTCGCCGCCGACGGTCAGGCGGCAGCCGCCGCACATACCGGTGCCGTCGACCATGATGGGGCTCATGGAGACGGTGGTGGGGATGCCGTAAGGCTCAGTGGTCTTGGAGACGAACTTCATCATGATGGCGGGGCCGATGGCGAAGATCTCGTCATACTGGTTGCCCTCCTCAATGAGCTGCTTGAGCGCATCGGTGACAAGGCCCTTTTCACCATAGGAGCCATCGTCGGTCATGAGCTTCAAAACGCTGGAGGCGGACTTGAACTTGTCCTCGAGGATCACGAGGTCCTTGCTCTTGAAGCCGACGACCGCGTGCACCTCTGCGCCGCAGTCGTGGAACTTTTTGAGCACGGGATAGGCGATGGCACAGCCAACGCCGCCGCCGACGACGCAGACCTTCTTCTTGCCCTCGGTCTCGGTCGGGCGGCCGAGCGGACCGACAAAGTCCTGAATGTACTCGCCCTCAGACTTGTGGCTGAGCTTTTCGGTCGTCGCGCCGATCGTCTGCACGATGATCGTCACGGTGCCCTTTTCGCGGTCGTAATCATGGATGGTGATGGGGATGCGCTCACCGTTCTCGTCGACGCGCAGGATGATGAACTGGCCGGGCTGGGCCTTCTTCGCCACCATCGGCGCTTCGATCTCGTAGAGGATCACGGTGGGCTTGAGCGCTTCTTTTTTCACGATGCGATACATGAAGATTCTCCTTTTTGTGTGAGATTCAACGCCGTGCCGACTTCCGGCGCGGCGGGATTGCACAGCGCAATGCCGGGGATGGTAAGAGATACTATATCATGAAGGAATTCTTGCGTCAATGAATGACAAAAGCTCTTTGACGCAAGAAAACCTGCATTTATAAAGAATAAAAGAATAATTGCAAAAAATTAAAGCAGGGTCACAGTATGACCCTCCGTGCGGATGAGCTGTTCCTCGCGGAGCTTCTTGAGCTCGCGCATCATGGCGCTGCGGTCGGCACTGATGTATTCGGCGAGCGCGCTGAGCGAGAAGGGGAGCGGGAAGCTCCTGCTGCCGCTGAGATCGGACTGCTGGTGGAAAAAGCACATCAGCTTTTCGCGGATGGAGCGGCAGGAAAGCACCTCGATGCGCTGGCTGAGGTGCAGGGACTTGCGCGAGAGCAGGCGGAAGAGGTTCGTCACGACCTGAGAGTGGCAGTCGCAGGCGTTTTCGCAGCGCTTGGTGATCTGGTCGTAGCGCATGAAGAGGATGCGGCAGTCCTCGCGGCAGGCGATGACGGCGCTGCCGTCGCAAAAGCCGGTGAAGGCCAGCTCCTCGCCGAAGACGCTGCCCTCGTCCATCGTTTCGAGCACCGTGCGGCTGCCGTCCGGATGCAGGCGGACAAGCTCGGCGCTGCCCGAGAGCAGCACGCCGATCATCTCCTGCTGCTCGCCGCAGACAAGGATGGTCTGCCCTGCGGCGAAGCGGCGCTCGTATGCGCCGAAGCACGTGAGCATATTCCGGCAGGACTGCTCGTCTACGCCTGCGAAAAGAGCCGAATCCCGGCAGTCCATCCGAATCCCTCCCTTGCGGCGGCGCACTTTAGCAGTGCAGCACGGCCATTGGTCTATTGCCATATCATATACCATCGGCCGGAGAAAGTAAATGACAAGTTGACGAAATTTTTTCTGTTTGCAGGGCGGCTTTTGCGTGCAGAAAGCAAAAAGCATCCGCAGCGGGCTGTGAGCGCCCTTACTGTGCGGATGCCTGCTTGCCCGCCTTGCGCGCATAGTCGTAAAAGACCTGCGCGATGGGGGAGAGGATGCTGTTTTTGTGCTTGACGATATAGAGCCGGCGGCGGAAGGTGGAGTCGGGGAAGGGGAAGGCGAGGATCTTGCCGAACTGCCGGTAATCCTGCGCGGCGCTCTCTGCGATGAGGCCGACGCCCAGCCCCTCGCTGACCATCTGCTTGACGCTCTCAGTCGAGCGGATCTCAACCGCCGTGCGCAGCGAGGCAATGTCGATGCCGTACTGGTTCAATAGCTCGCGCCCCGCCTGATAGGTGCCGCTGCCCTTCTCGCGGCTGATGAACGTCTCCTCGCGGATCTGCCCGATCGGGAAGGCGCCGGGCGCGAAGGCGCGGTACTTTTCCGTGTTGGGCGTGATGAGCACCATTGCATCGCTTGCAAAGTCCTGATACACGCACTTGTGGCTCGTGACCATCGTGCCGCAGAAGCCGATCTCCACGCTGCGCGCGGCGACAAGCTCCACGACCTTGGGACTGTCCTCCATCTGGATGTTGAAGGTGATGTCGGGATAGCGCTCGCGGAAGTCCTGCAAAAGATGCGGCAGGTAATACTGGCTCGGCACGGTCGAGGCGGCGATGGAGATCGTCCCCTTCATCTCCTGCGAGAAGTTGCGCAGCGCGATGGCCGCGTTCTCGCGCACTTGCAGGATCTCCTTGGCGTATTTATAGAGAAGCTTGCCCGCGTCGGAGGGGTAGGTCTCCTTCGTCGTGCGGACAATGAGCTTGATATTCAGTTTTCGCTCCAGCGCGGAGACGTGCGAGCTGATGGTCGGCTGCGTCAGGTGGAGCAGCTCCGCGGCGCGGGAAAAGCTGCAATTTTCCACCACGTAGACAAACGCTTCAAGCTCTTTGATATCCATATCAATGTCCATGCGATCCCCCGGTCGTAATGGACGGCTGTGCCGCCGCCTCGATTCGATGTGGTTTGCCAATTATACAGGAAGGGCTGCCGTTTGTCCAGCTCTCGGCGCGGCGTCCTGCCGCGCTGAGGGCTGTATCCATAAAATGTGTTCCGCCGTGCGGGCGGGGCGGCGATCACTTCGCCTGCGCCAGCGCCTCCGTCAGCGCGATGGAGAGCTGATCGGGGCAGGAGGTGCTCTTCGAGCCGCAGCGAATGCCGTGCATCCGCGCGATCGCGTCCTCCGCCTTCATGCCCTCTACCAGACGGGAAATGCCCTGCAAATTGCCGTGGCAGCCGCCGATGATCTCAACATGACGGATGGTGTGGTCGTCGCTCAGCTCGATGTTCATCTCCTGCGAGCAGACGCCCTTGGTGCGGTAGTGATAGACCATTTTATTATCTCCTTATATACGATCGGATATTGTCATGTCGATGATAGCACATCCGCCGTTTTTTCGCAAGGGCGGAGCGAAAAAAGGGGAGAAACGGAGAAATGGGGATCGGGGGTAGTATTTTGCAAACAGGTGTGCTATAATTATTCTGTTAGAGTATTGCCTTTTTAAGACAAGAGTTTAGAATTAAGGAGCGAAATGACCATGTCTTATTTGACTGCTGTTCTTCTCGGACTTGTGCAGGGGGTGACGGAGTTTCTGCCCGTTTCTTCCTCCGGCCACCTCGCCATTGCAGAGCAACTGCTGAATTTGCAGGGCGCGAGCAACGTGCCCGACTTCTTCGATGTGCTGCTGCACCTCGGCACGCTCGTCGCGGTGTTTGCCGCCTACTGGGACGATATCCGCGACATGATCGTGGAATTTTTCGCCGGCATCGGCGACCTTGCCCACCACTCGACGCCCAATCCCGTCCCGCCCGCGCGCAGGCTCATCCTGCTCATCATCGTGGGCACGCTGCCGCTTTTTGTCATGGTGCCGTTTCGCCGCTTTTTCTCTTCCCTCGGTGATAATATGTACTTCATCGGCGGCGCGCTGATCGTCACGGGCATCCTGCTCTTCGTGAGCGACCGTGTGCGCCACGGCCGGAAAACCGAGAAGACCGCCACGCTGCTCGATGCGCTGCTCGTCGGTCTGGGGCAGGCCGTCGCGCTCTGCCCCGGCATCTCCCGCTCGGGCATGACGATCACGACCGGCTGCTTTGCGGGCTTTGAGCGCAAGTTTGCCGTGCGCTTTGCCTTCCTTCTCTCCATCCCCGCAGTGATCGGCGCGAACATCCTCTCGCTTAAGGACGCGATCGAGGCGGGCATCGACTGGGCGAGCGTGCCGGCCTATCTCGTAGGTGTCGCGGTGGCGGCGGTGTCGGGCTACGCCTGCATCCGCCTGCTGCGCTACATTGCCGACAAGGGCCGCTTCGGTGCGTTCGCCTACTACTGCTGGGCCGTCGGCGCGCTGACGCTGGTACTCACCATTCTGCACTGATTATTGGATTCTGAGGTAGATCATGGCACAACAGAAGAAGACCACCACAACAAAAAAGAAAACGGCGTCCTCGTCCCGCTCCTCGGGCGGCGGCAGGCGCACGGCAAAAAAGCAGCAGAAGCGGCCCGTCCGCCGCGAGGTCGCGGGCGCGATCTTTCTGGTGCTGGCGCTGTGCATTGCCTTCAGCTATTTCCAGTCGGGCGCGTGGCTGCTCGATCAGCCCGCGCGGCTGTGCCGCTCGCTCTTTGGCTGGGGCTACTACCTTGTCGCGCCGGCGCTGCTGCTGGGGAGCTACATCCTGCTCTTCCACCGCGGGCGCAATGTCGCCTCGTGCCTGACGGGCGCGCTGCTGATGCCCGTTGTCTTCGGCGCGATCATGCACATTGCGCTCTGCCGGGAGGAGTACGCCGCGATGGACGGCATCTTGAAGCTCCTGTGGACGAGCGGCAACGAGCTTGCGTCCGGCGGCGCGGTGTCCGCGTCGCTTGCGATCCTGCTGGTGCTGCTGGTGAAAAAAGTGCTGGCGATGATCCTGCTCGCCGTGCTCTTTGTCGCCTTTTTGATGATGGCATTCCGCCTCACGCCCGCCGCTGTGATCGAGGCGGTGCGCTCGCACGAGCGCGTGCCCTATGAGCCGGAGGAACTGCCGCCGCAGCGCTCAGAGCGCGCAGCGCGGCAGAACGCCCCGCGCGCAAGCGCGATCGATATCCCGCTCGACGGCGAGGAGCGCGTGGTGAAGAAGAACGCCTCGGGCGGCTTTTTCCGCAAGAAGTCCGAGGGCATCAAGAGCCCCGACGAGCTCTTCGCCCCCGGTGAAGCGCCTGCGCAGTCTTCGCCGCAGCCGTCTGCGGGGAAGACCGCCCCTGCGGCGGCGCACGCTGACGACTTTGACCTGCCGCCCTTTGACCTGCCGCAGGGAACTCCCGTCAGCGCGCCTGCCGTCCCCGCGCCCATCGCGCCCGCCGCAGGCGCGAGCGCGCCGCAGGCTCCGGCGAGCGTCCCCGCGCCCACGGTCCTGACGGACAAGCAGGAGGATAAGCTCCGGCGCGCCGAGGTCGACGCCGCGCGCGAGGAGGTCACGCGCGAGATCGAGACCGGCGGCGATCAGCCCGCGCCGCCCGCCTACCAGTACCCGCCCATTACGCTCTTAAAAGAAGACGGCGTGACCAACGCCGCCGAAGCGGGCGCGGAGCTGCGCAACAACTCCCGCCGCCTCGCCCAGACGCTCACGAGCTTCGGCGTGGATGCGCAGCCGGGCGACGTGGTGCGCGGCCCGTCCGTCACGCGCTATGAGTTCACGCTCAGCCAGGGCGTGAAGCTCTCGAAGATCACCAATTTGCAGGACGATATCGCCCTCGCGCTCGGCGCGAGCGGCGTGCGCATTGCCCCCATTCCCGATAAGATCTCCGTCGTCGGCATCGAGGTGCCGAACAAGCTCGTTTCCCCCGTTGCCATCCGCACGGTGCTCGAATCGCGCGAGTTCACGCAGCATCCCTCCACCACGGCCTTCGCTGTCGGCAAGGACATCAGCGGCCGGAACATCATCGGCAACATTTCAAAGCTGCCGCACGTGCTCATCGCCGGTACGACCGGCTCCGGTAAGTCTGTGTGCACGAACTCGCTCATCGTCTCGATGCTCTATAAGTCGACGCCCGAGGAGGTCCGCTTCATCATGGTCGACCCGAAGATGGTCGAGCTTGCGCCCTACAACGGCATCCCGCACCTGCTCATCCCCGTCGTCACCGACCCGAAAAAAGCCGCGGGCGCGCTGCAATGGGCGGTCTACGAGATGATGAAGCGCTACAAGATCTTCTCCGAGCACAACGTCAAGGACCTTGCCTCCTACAATAAGGTGGCGGAAACGGACGAAACGCTCAAGAAGCTGCCGAGCGTTGTCGTCGTTATCGACGAGCTGGCCGATCTGATGCTCGTTGCGGCCAAGGAGGTCGAAGAGTCGATCTGCCGCGTGGCGCAGATGGGCCGCGCCGCGGGGATGCACCTTGTCATCGCGACGCAGCGTCCCTCCGCCGACGTCATCACGGGTCTGATGAAGGCCAACATCCCGAGCCGCATCGCCTTTGCGGTCGCCTCGGCGATGGAATCGCGCATCATTCTCGATACCGCGGGCGCGGAAAAGCTTGTCGGCCGCGGCGATATGCTCTATGCCCCGCTCGGCGAGGGCAAGCCCAAGCGCGTGCAGGGCTGCTTCATCTCAAGTGAGGAGATCGAGCGCGTTGTGAACTTCGTCAAGGAAAACGGCGAGGCGGATTATGATGAATCCGTCATCGACAAGATCAACGCCGCCGTTGCCGAGAAGGAGAAGGGCAGCGCCAAGGGCGGCGGAAACGCTCCGAGCGAGCAGAGCGCCGCCGACGAGGGCGACGAGATGCTGCCCGCCGCGATCGATGTGGTGATGGAAACGGGGCAGGCCTCTGTTTCGATGCTCCAGCGCCGCTTGAAGCTCGGCTATTCGCGCGCCGCGCGCATCGTCGACGAGATGGAAACGCGCGGCATCGTCGGCCCCTTTGAAGGCTCGAAGCCCCGCCAGATCCTCATCACGAAGGAGCAGTGGCTCGCGCTCAAGATGAAGGGCGCCTACGGCCTCACCCCGCCCGAGGAGGGGGAGCTGCCGCCGGTGGAGGACGAAGCGTAAAAACTGAAAAGAGCGCCGCAGGCATTTGCCTGCGGCGCTCTTTTTTGCCAGTGACAGCGCTCTCTCGCCGCGCATAGACTGGCGGGGAAGAGAAAATGGGGGAGGCGATGGATATGGCTTATTCCGACCGCGAGCTGCTCGCGCGGCTCATCGAATGCGAGGCGGGCGGCGAGGGCGAAAACGGCATGAAGGCGGTGGCGGGCGTGGTGATGAACCGCGTGCACGCCCCGGGCGGGGAATACGCGCGCGTGGGGCAGGGCAGCATCCGCAAGATCATCTTCCAGCCGGGGCAGTTCGTCTGCGCGAGCGAGGTGGAGCGCGGCAGCTACAACCCGCAGAACATCTACAATATGCGCCCGACGGACATTCACTATGAGATCGCCGACTGGGCCATCGCGGGCAACCGGCTTTCGGGTCTTGGCGAGGCGATGTGGTTTTTCAACCCCTTTTCGCCGTCCTGCCGCTCAAGCTTCCCGTCAAATGTGGGAACGTTCGTCATGCGCATCGGCGACCACTGCTTTTATGCCCCCACCGCAGCGTACTACCGCACATAAGGCGCCTTCGGCGCAGCGCATCAAAATGGAAAGGAAGAGGGAAATATGACGCAGATGGGGAAAACCGTACCCTGCCTTTACGAGCAGATGACGGCCGCGCCTGCCGCCGCGGGCGCACAGCAGCAAAAGGGCGGCGAGATGAGCCTCGGCTATGAGGAAATGCTGACAGGCCCGACGGGCGCGGCGGTGATCGTGCCGGCGGGCGGCGCGAACGGGCACTTCCGCCCCTCGCCGGACAAGATCGAAGAGGTGCAGACCGTCGACAAGATGGGCTACAATTCGTGGAAGGGAATGCTTGCGCGCAACATCGGCCGGCCGGTCATCGTCAGCTTTCTCGTCGGTTCGCAGAATACGGTCGTGGCAGCCGGAACGCTGCAGGAGGTCGGCAGCGACTATATCACGATCTATCATCCGGGGCGCAGCGCCTACATCACCGCCGACCTCTACTCCGTCCGCTTTGTGGAGTTTCCGCAGAGCGGGGCTGCCGTTACGGCGCACTGAAGAGGGCGAATGAAAAGGGGACGCGAAAAGCGTCCCTTTTTGCGTTTATCAGCGTCTTCTGCGGCCGCGGTAGCCGCTGCCGGCTCTGCTGTAGCGGCGGCGTCCGTATCTGCGGCGGCGGGAGAACATCGTCGTGTAGACGACAAGCGCCGCGATGAGCAGCACCAGCAGGAGGAAAACGATCCTGACGAGCGGCTTTGCGAAGAAGTCGACGACCCTGCGCTGCGCCGTGAGGAACCACGAGGCCGACACATCGTTGAGCGCGAGAAGCTCCGTTTCGCCGTAGACCGTGCCCTTGTAGGAGAGCGTCAGCGTGCCGAGCACGTCGCCTGCGGCAACGGGCGCGTCGACCGTCTCGCTTTTGAGCGTCACGGTGCGCTCAAGGTCCTCGGGCTCGATGTTGTTGGGCAGCAGGCAGGAGAGATCCTCCGCGGCGTGGGTCGAAACATAGCTTGCCTCGCTCGAGAGCGCGACGGGAACCTCCTGAATGAGATCGGCGGAGGATAAAATGTCGCGCCGGGCAAAGTTATCAAAGCCCCAGTCGAACATGCGCGACGTTTCCGAGAAGCTGCGCGTCTGGATGGTCACGCCGTCCTCGAGCGTCACGCGCTCCGCGCCCAGCACCACGCTGATCATGTGGCGGCTGCCGCGCACGGCCGAGGAAATGAGGCAGTAGCCCGCCTCGGGCGTGGAGCCGGTCTTGATGCCCTGCGCATCGCGGTAAACATAGCCGCGGGTGCGCCAGTTGGAGATGAGAAAATTCGTCGAGTGCAGCTCGCGCGGCTTTTCGGTCATGTTGGTGGCGGGCACGGTGTAGCTCTTGGAATTGCAGATCTCCATGAACTTTTCGTGCTTCATCGCCTCGCGCGTGATGAGGTAGAGATCCCACGCAGTCGTATAGTGCTGGGAATTGTGCAGGCCCGTGGCGTTGGCAAAGTGGGTGTGCTCGCAGCCGAGCTCCGATGCGCGCTCATTCATGCGCGCAACGAATGCCTCGACCGAGCCGCTGATGTACTCGCCGAGGATGTTGCACGTCTCGTTTGCCGAGACGATGAGCATACAGTTGAGAAGCTGCTCGACCGTCATCGTCTCACCGGGGACGATGTCCGCGGTGCTGCCGTCGCTCGCAAGACCCTCGAAGGCCGATTCCGTCGCGGTGACGGAGTCGGAGAGCGAGAGCTTCCCCTCGTCGATGGCCTCGAAGACGAGCAGCGCGGTCATGATCTTCGTAAGCGAGGCGGGATAGTTCTCCTGACGGGCGTTCTTTTCATAGAGGATCTCGCCCGTGTCCGCCTCGATGAGAAGGCCCGCGCGCGCGTCGAGCGTGAAGTCTTCATAGGCCTCGGCACTGAAGGAAGCGAAGAGCGGGAGCAGCAGGGCGAAGGACAAAAAAAGTGACAGCAGACGGCGTTTTTTCATGGAAATATACCTCGATCTATGATACACTAAAGTAGAATAGTAATTTGTCGGGCGCGCCCTTCGGCACGTTTCGACACCAGTATAGCAAAAAAGGCAGGCGAGCGCAACCGTGGAAAAGGAAGAAAGAAAAGGTAAGGTCTGCGGCGTCTATTTTGTTCTCGCCGCGCTGACGCTCCTCTTCGCCGTTTCGCTTGCCTTTCTGCACAAAACGTCGTATGAGGGGACTGCGCACGGCAACTACACTGTGAGCGTGCAGGAGAAGACCAATGCGCCTACCGCGCCTACGCGCGTGCTCGTGAACGTCAACACCGCCGATGCGGAGACGCTGGAAACGCTCACGGGCGTCGGCCCTGCGCTCGCGCAGGCGATCGTCGACTATCGCGCCGCGCACGGCGCGTTCCGGTCGGCGGAGGACCTTTTGCTCGTCAAGGGCATCGGGGAAGCGAAGCTCAAGGGCTTTCGCACCGAGATCACATTCGAAGAGGAGAACGGCAATGAAAATTCTGGTCGTTGACGATGAGCTGCTGCTCGTCAAGGGCATGAAATTCAATCTGGAGAACGAGGGCTACACGGTCGAAACGGCCTACGACGGCGCGAGCGCCATCGACATGGCGAAAACGGGCGATTTCGACCTCATCATCCTTGATCTTATGATGCCGCAGGTCGACGGGCTGACGGCCTGTATGCGTATCCGCGAATTTTCAAACGTCCCCATCATCATGCTGACCGCCCGCAGCGAGGACACCGATAAGATCATCGGCCTTGAGTCCGGCGCGGACGACTATATCACAAAGCCCTTCAACATCCTCGAGCTCAAAGCGCGCATCCGCGCGCTGCTGCGCCGGGCAAACGCCGCTCCGCAGCAAAAAGCGCAGAGCGCCCTTCTCTCCGCCGGCGGCGTGACGCTCGATCCCGAGCAGCGCGTGGCGCTCAGGGACGGCAAAGTCGTCGACCTCACGGCCAAGGAATACGATCTCATCGAGCTTTTTGTCAAAAACCCGCGCAGGGTCTACTCGCGCGAGAATCTGATGGACCTTGTCTGGGGCTACACCTACGCCGGCGACTACCGCACGGTGGACGTGCACATCAGAAGGCTCAGAGAAAAGCTTGAGGACGATCCCGCCGCGCCGCAGCATATCCTGACCAAGTGGGGCATCGGCTACTACTTTAAGGACTGAGCGCGCGAGCGCAAATAAGCACGAAGGGAGGCGGCGCCATGCGCAGAGGGGCGAGCCTACAGCGAAAATTCAGCTTCAGCTACATTGCCATCATCGCGGCGGTGCTGATCCTGATGAATACCTACCCGCTCATCGCCTCGGAGAACCTGACGTTCCGCTCCAAGCAGAGCTCGCTGCAAAGCAGCGTCTCGGTGATGGTGACGGCGCTTTCGGGCCTTGAGGAGCTGAGCGAGGAAAACGTCGCGGGCGCGATGACGCTCGTCGAGCAGACGGGCATCTCCCGCATCCTTGTGACCGACGCCTCCGGGCGCGTTCTCTACGATACGCGCGAAACCGACGGGGCCATCGGCCGCTACGCCTTTTATACCGAGCTTGTGCAGGCGCTGCGGGGCGAGGATGTCGCCTTCGTCGAATTTTCGGGCGGCGCTTTCAAAAGCCGCGCCGCCTCGCCCATCGTCTATCACAACCAGACCATCGGCGCGGTCTACGCCTACGAATACGACACCGAGCAGGCGGCGCTGCTGCTGTCGATGCAGCGGAACCTTCTGACCATTTCTGTGGTCGTGACGGTCTTCGCTGCGGGGCTGAGCCTGCTGCTCTCGCGCGTGCTGACGCGGCGCTTCGGCGTGCTGACCGAGGCCGTGCGCGGGATGCGCGAGGGCTCCTACAGCCACCATGCCGAGGTCGGCGGCAACGACGAGATCGCCGATCTTGCATCGGAGTTCAACGCCATGGCAGACCGCCTGCAAACGACCGAGGAGGCGCGCCGCCGCTTCGTCTCCGACGCGAGCCACGAGCTCAAAACGCCGCTGGCGGGCATCCGCCTGCTCTCCGATTCCATCTTGCAGACCGAGAACATGGACGAGCGGACCGTGCGCGAATTTGTCGGCGACATCGAGCAGGAGTCCGAGCGGTTGGCGCGCATCACGGAAAACCTCCTGCGCCTGACGCGACTTGACAGCGGCGCGCTGAGCGAGGCGGAGATCGTCGATATCGCGCCGGTCATCGCGCGCGTGGTGCGGATGCTGCGCCTTGTGGCCGAGGAAAAGAGGGTCGACCTCTCCTATGAGATCCGCCGTGAGGGAAAGACCCTTGCAAGCGAGGACGAGCTCAACGAGATCATCTACAACCTGACGGAAAACGCCATCAAGTACAACCGTCCCGGCGGCTTTGTCCGCGTGGCGCTGGCGGGGGACGCGGAGACCTGCCTTCTCACCGTCAGCGACAACGGCATCGGCATTCCGCAGGAGGATATGCCCCGCATTTTCGACCGCTTCTACCGCGTGGACAAAATGCGCTCGCGCGCGGCGGGCGGAACGGGCCTTGGCCTTTCCATCGCCGCCGACACGGCGCGCCGCCGCGGCGGCAGCATTCAGGTCGACGCGCGCGAGGGCGGCGGCACGGTATTCACCGTGCGTCTGCCGCGCTGCGCGGAAGGAGGGGAGGAAGAATGAAAAAATTCTTGCTGCTTGCCCTTGCGATCCTTGCATCGCTCCTGGCCTTCGCCGCCTGCTCGGGCGGCGCGCAGGACGAGGAGGAGAGCGGCTACGCGCTCTATTTCCTCTCTGATCCCGATTCCTCCGGCGGGGGCGACGCCATTGCCGCCGCCTCAGAGCGCTTCATTCCCGATGAGACGATGGACACCGAGGACTGCGTGCGCGCGCTGATGGAGCACTTGCTCGCAGGGCCGGACGAGGCCGCCCTTCGCTCGCCCATCCCCGACGGGACGATGCTGCGCTCGCTCTCCGTTTCGGGCCGCCGCGCGGAGATCGACCTGAGCGCGCAGTATGCGCGTCTCTCCGGTATCGACCTTTCGCTCGCGGACTACTGCATCACGCTCACGCTCTCGCAGCTTGCGAACGTGAACGCCGTGCGCATCACGGCCAACGGCAGCGAGCTGCCCTACCGCAAGACGCAGGTCCTGCTCGCAGCGGACACGCTGCTGTCTTCCCGCGAGAGCGGCCTGCGGCCCATCACGGTACAGCTCTACTTCCTTGACAGCAAAACGGGCGCGCTGCGCGCCGAGCAGCAGACCCTCGCCCTCTACGAAGGCCAGACGCGCGTGAACGCGCTGCTTGAGGCGCTCTCGCAGGGGCCGGAGGACGACTCCCTTGAAGCGCTCTTGCCCGAGGATTTCTCCGTCATCTCCTCGCGCATCGAGGATGGCGTGTGCTATTTAAGCATCCCCGCGAGTGCCGAGCTTCCGCAGGACAAGACCGCGCGCGAGCTGGTGATCGCCTCGATCGAGCGCTCCATCCTCTCGCTCAGCGGCGTGGAGGAAGTGCAGATCCTCATGGAAGGGGAAAAGGGCGTCGAGAGCACCGCGGTGATGAAGGTGCCGGAGCGCTGAACGATAAAAAAGGGCTCCGCAGAGTGCTTCTCTGCGGAGCTCTTTGAAAAAATGCGCTTTATTTGCGCGCGAGCATCGCCGCGCCGATCACGCCCGCGCGATAGCCGAGCGTGCAGCGCTCGATGCGCGTGTGCGAGGCGGCATAGCGAGAACCGAAGGAGCGCTCGCGCACCTTTTCGCGCAGCGGCGCGAGCAGCGCTTCGCCCTGATTGGCAACGCCGCCGGAGAGCGCGAGCACCTCGGGAAAGAAAATGTTGACGAGATTCGTCAGCCCACAGGCAAGATGCTCGATGTAATCCTCCACGACCCTTGCGCCTGCCTCGTCGCCGCGCGCCTTGGCAAGGAAAGCCGTGCGGCCGTCCACGCCGCCGTTTTCTTCGGTGATCGCGTGCAAAAGACTTTCGGGCTGCGCGGCCATGGCACGCTTCGTGTCGCGGATGAGGGCCGCTGCGGAGGAGTAGGCCTCAAAGCAGCCGCGGCGGCCGCAGGTGCATTCCTCGCCGTTTTCCGCGATGACCATGTGCCCGAGCTCGCTTGCCGCGCCCGTGCAGCCCGTGAGGAGTTTGCCGCCGAGCACCACGCCGCCGCCCACGCCCGTGCCGAGCGTGACGACGATGGTGCTCTCCGCGCCCTTGCCGCAGCCAAAGAGCGCTTCGCCCAGCGCAGCGGCGTTTGCGTCGTTGCCGAGGTGGATGGGGAGCGCCGTGTGCGCGCGCAGCGCGCCCCGGAGGTCAAAGTTCACAAAGCCCAGATTCCCTGCAAAGCGGACGACGCCGCTTGCATCGTCCACCGTGCCGGGACAGCCAACGCCCACGCCGCCGATGGCGGCCTCGTCCGTGCCTTCGCAAAGCTGCGCGATGACTTGGCCGATGCGCGCTGCGACGGCCTCGGGGCCGAGGTCGACGCGCGTTTCGATGGCGTGCTCCTTGAGAATTTCGCCCTCTGCGCTCACGAGCGCGCCCTTGATGTTCGTGCCGCCAAGATCGATGCCGATGTAGTTCATGTGAAAGTCCCTTACCTTTGCCGGATTTTTATTCATTGTATGGCCCGCGGAGGGAAAAGGCAAGAGACGGGGAAATATTTTTTGAATTTTTTTCAAAACCGTGCAACTTTTCGGAAAAGTCTTCGTCTAAGCCTTTGTGCGTGACGAAAAAAGCTGCGCACGGAAGATGGAAGGATCCATGATTCAGGCGGCGGCAGCGCGCCGGGAGTGCGCTGCCGCCATCCGAAGCGAAAGGAGAAAGAACAATGACGAATTGGAAGAAAACCGGCATTGCCGCGCTTTGCGTCGCGGCACTGATCGCCGGCTGCGGCACGCAGGGCGGCAAGGACGATGGGAACGGCGGCAAGGACGACACGCCGATGGACGTGACGCTCGAAAGGCTGCGCGAGATCAACGATCCGCGGGCGCTGCTCGAAAAGTACGACGCCGTGACCGTGAACATTCAGGGCACCGACCGGGACGGCGAGGTGGCCTACACCGCAAGATTGCAGTACACGGACGGGGGCGGGGAAGCGCTTCTCATGTCCTCGCACTACAACTATACCGCCAACAGCGGCCCGGGCGAGGATGAGCTGTGGAGCCAGGGGAACGACAGCCTGTACGCCACGCGCATGGCGAGCGATGGTAATGCGAGCCTGAACCTCTGCCCCATTCCGGGCGAGGGGACGGAGTATCTCCTTGAAATGCTGCCGCAGTGCACCGACCCCGCCGCCCAGAACGCTGAGGAAACGCTCGACGAGCGCAGCGAGCAGGACGGCGCGGTGCTGCTCTCGACCACCACGCGCTTTGAAGATCAGGACGGCTACTACTATACCACCCTCTACTATGCCGACCCCGAGACGGGCGAGCTGCTTGCCATGTCCGTGACCGACTACATGGCGGACGGTGAGGGCAGCGCGACGGAGATGGGCACGACGCTCTACAACTGGAGCTACGATGAGCCCTACGAGCCGGAGCGCGAGATTCTGAACGAGGTCGTGCGCGCGACGGACGACGCGAACGAGAACTCCTGCCTGCTGACGGTCTGCTTCCCGAAAAAGAGTGCGGGGGATTGGTCGGCGAAGGAATACAATGTGGAGAAGGGAACGTATGTCACCATCTGCTGCAGCATGGGCTGCACGCTCTATGCGGACGCGGCGCTGACGCAGCCCATCGACGACACCGTGTCCATCGACACGAGCGGCGAAGAGATGACGGTCTACGTCCTGCCCGACGTGCCGCTGGACTAAAACGGCAAGAACTTAAAAAACGGCGGACGAAAAAAGTCCGCCGTTTTTTGCGCGTTTGC
This sequence comes from uncultured Oscillospiraceae bacterium, assembly GCA_934561515.1. Lineage (GTDB taxonomy): Bacteria > Bacillota > Clostridia > Oscillospirales > Oscillospiraceae > Hominicoprocola. Next base: position 16,617 of record CAKTGM010000030.1, read on the forward strand.
GGAAACTTTTTTGATATTTTTGCGTCTAACCATTAAGTAGAAAGCGCTGCGCGACAATTAAACAAATCTTAAACAAATTGTAACCAAATCGCCCCCGATTGTAACGACTTTCCTCTGCGATGGGATTATAATAGAGAACAGCTTTAAAATGAGGAGAAATTGCGATGGCAAATGACCAGAAGCCCGTCATCTCGGTGCGCAAGCTCCGAAAGGTATACATGATGGGACAGGAGCACGTGGTCGCGCTCCACAACATCAATCTGGATATCGCGCGCGGCGAGGTGTGCTGCATTTTCGGTACGTCCGGCAGCGGCAAATCGACGCTGCTCAACCAGCTGGCGGGCCTTGAAAAGCCTACGCGCGGCATGGTGCGCATCGGCGGCGTGCCGATCTCGCTGCTGAACGAAAACCAGCTTGCGGCCTTCCGCCAGAAGCACATCGGCTTCGTCTTCCAGTCCTACAACCTGCTGCCGGAGCTGACGGCGGCGGAAAATGTCGCCATGCCCCTGATGTTCCGGGGCGTGGACCCGGAGACGAGGCTCATCGAGGCGAAGAAGATGCTCTGCCGCGTGGGACTTAAAGACCGCATGGACCATTTTCCCAACCAGATGTCCGGCGGACAGCAGCAGCGCGTGGGCATCGCGCGCGCGTTCGTCACGCACCCGGAGGTGGTGTTCGCCGACGAGCCGACCGGCAACCTCGACTCGAAGACGACGAAAGAGGTCATGCACATGATCCGCGGCTTTGCCCACCGCTTCCACCAGACGATCGTGCTCGTCTCGCATGACCCGGAGATGACCGAGTATGCCGACCGCATCGTGACGCTCATCGACGGCAATATCGTCAGCGACGTGAAAAATCAGGTCAAGGCGCAGATCGACGCCGACACCTACATCGAATAACGGAGGAAATCGAACATGAAACGCATCACAAGCTCCCTGCTTTCCCTGTGCCTTGCGCTTTTGCTGTGTGCCTCGCTCCTGCCTGCGGGACTTACGGCAAGGGCCGACAACAAGAGCGAAGCGACCGGCGGCACCAGTTACCTTATCACCGGCTACAACGCGGGTACTTACAGCATTGAAACGAACCAGACGGCAAACCTTACTGTGAGCCTTTCGCGCATCGGCGGCAGCGGCAAGGTCGCGCGCATTGTGCGCGGCGTTGACGCATTCCGCGGCGGCTATGCCGACAACATCACCAACGGCGAAAACGGCGCGGCCTCGTTCATGCTCTATAACCTCTCTTATTCCGGCACGGGCAACGGCCTGAGCTTTACCGTTTACTACGTCAATGAAGACGGCAGCGACGCGGGCAACCAGACCTTCAGCCTGAATGTCAGCGAGTGCGTGCCCTACTCTGAGCCCAAGCAGCCTGACCCTGTGGCGATCCCCGAACCGCACGCGGTTTTCAGCTCCGACGCGGCGATGGGCAGCATCTCTGCCGGCGAGAGCAAGATCATTTCGATCTACGTTAAGAACGTCGGCACGACGACGATGCGCGCCCCCATGGTGACGGTCGCGCCCTCGGAGGGACTGATGATCACCGATTCCCAGAGCGCCTACACGCTCGACGATATCCGCCCGAATCAGTCGGGCGTGGTGCTGGTGTCGGTCAAGGCGGCGGATAAGATCACGAGCGCGAGCCAGTCGCTCAAGGTGGACGCCAGCTTCTATTATGATAACGGCACGAGCGCGACAAGCTCGGGCAGCACCTCCGGCACGGTCAACGTGCCCGCGACCGTCAGCAAGGACGCGCAGGACGACGGGACGGTCGCAAGCCCCACGCCCATCGTCATCCTCTCGAAGTACAACTACGGCGGCTCGTCCGTCGCGGCAGGTGCGAGCACGAACCTGAGCTTCTCCTTCACCAACACCAGCAAGAAGCTCGCCATTGAAAACGTCATGCTCACCGTCACCGGCGGCACGGACCTCATGCTCAACGGCTCGACCAATACCTTCTATTTTGATTCCGTTGCCGCCGGCGGCAGCAAGAGCGTCACCGTGCCGATGAAGGCCGCGCAGCTCATCAGCACCAGCGCGCAGGGGGTGCAGATCGCCGTCACCTACGAGTATGTCGATCAGAACGCCCGCAAATCCGGCAGCGCGACCCTCTCGCTGAGCGTGCCGCTCTATCAGCCCGACCGCTTTGAGCTGAGCGAGCCCAAGACCGCCTACACCGGCTATGTCGGCGAGGAGACGAGCCTGACGATCGACTATGTCAACAAGGGCAAGAGCGCCATCAGCAACGTCGAGGCGACCATCTCCGGCGACATCGATTCCCCCACGCCCTATCAGCGCGTCGGCACGATCGAGGGCGGCAAGAACGGCACCATCGCCTTCGCCGTGACCCCGCAGCTCGAGGGCGAGAATCAGGTCAAGATCGTCATCACCTATGAGGATTCCAATGGCAACATGAAAGAGCGCGTCTTTGAGGCGAGCGTCGAGGCCATGGCCTACGAGCCGCATGACCCCGGCACGGATGACCCCGGCATGATCGATCCCGAGCCGCAGAGCGCCTTCCCGTGGAAGTACGTCATCATCGCGGCAGCCGCTGCGCTCATCGTCCTTTTGGTCGTGCTGCGCATCCGCAAGAAGAAGGCCAAGCGGAAGGCCGAGCAGGCCCTCTGGGACAAGTGGGACGAAGAGGAGCTTGCCGAGGAGAAGAAGGAGGCAGCGGACGCCGCGGCGAAGGAGACTGCGGCCACGGGCGCTGAGGGACAGAACAAATGAGATTCGCAGACATCCTGAAAATGTGCTTCGACAGCCTGTCGCGGCGCAAGGGGCGCACGATCCTGACGGTGCTGGGCGTGTTCATCGGCTGCACGTCCATCATCGTGATGGTCTCCATCGGCGCGGGCATGCAGGAGTCCTACGATCAGATGCTCAAAAATATGGGAGACCTCTCCATCATCCAGGTCTACCGCGGCTACAACCAGAATACCGGCGAAGCGAACCAGACCAAGCTCGACGAGAAGGCGGTCGAAAGCTTCCACGAGATCGCGGGCGTGCAGGCCGTCATGCCCAAGGCGAACCTCAACAACTACAACGTTTCGTTCAAGGCGGGCATCAACGACCGCTACAGCGCCGACTGGGGCACCTTTGTCGGCATTGACGTGAGCGCTCTTGAGGACATGGGCTTTGAGCTGATCGCGGGGCGCTATCCGCAGAGCAGCGACGAGGTGGTCGTGGGCCAGTACTTTGCCTATAGCTTCAAGGATACGCTCATGCCGGACGGCCGGAACTATGTGGACCGCTGGAACTGGGACGAAAACGGCAATCTCGACACGGAAAACGTCCCCGACCCGTTCTTCGACCCGCTCAAGACGGATGTGAAGATGCTTCTGACCTCATGGGACGACTCCGGCAACGAGACGACGCCCCACAGCGTCGATCTCAAGGTCGTCGGCGTTCTGAAGGAGGATCAGGGCAAGGGCTGGGAGACGAGCGAGGGCGTGATGATGGACATCAGTGCGCTCAAGTCGCTCATTTACGACCTGACGGGGAAGAACGACACGAAGTTCGAGTATTCGTCCATCAACGTCAAGGCCGAGAGCCTCGACGCCGTGGCGGATGTGGAACAGGCCATCAAGGACTTAGGCTACAGCACCTCTTCCATGCAGAGTATACGAGACGAGCTCAACAAGCAGACCCGCCAGATCGAGCTGATGCTCGGCGGCCTTGGCGCGATCTCGCTGCTGGTCGCGGCCATCGGCATCACGAACACGATGATCATGTCCATCTCCGAGCGCACAAAGGAGATCGGCATCATGAAGGCGCTTGGCTGCTATGTGCGCGATATCCGCGCGATGTTTTTGATGGAGGCGGGCAGCATCGGCCTTCTCGGCGGCGTGCTGGGACTCCTTTTCAGCTTCATCATTTCCGTTGGCATCAATCTATTCTCCTTCGGCGCGTTCAGCGGCGGGGGCGTGACGTGGGAGCTCATCAAGCAGGCGCTCATCGGCGGAGAGGACGTGGCGCGCGTTTCCGTCATCAAACCGGAGCTCATCATTTTCGCGCTGGTGTTCTCGGTGATGGTAGGGCTTGTCTCCGGCTACCAGCCGGCGAACAAGGCGGTCAAGATCTCGGCGCTCGAAGCCATCCGCAATGAATAAAAAGACACGAAAGCAAGCAGCAGAACGGGGCGGCGTCCGGAGGGACGCCGCCCCGTTTTCACGCGGGCTTTGCTTGACCGCGATGCGGCGTTGTGGTATCATGTAGCAGTAAAAATTTTTCTCAAAACAGGAGGCGATCGCCTTGGCAACCGTCAAACGCAGATCGACGGTCCCCTATTATGCGGCGGCGGGGACGTGGGTCATCTATGCGCTGCTCTTTCCGCTCTGCCGCGTGCCGCAGTTCATCTTCGTCGGCATCGTGTCGGCGGTGGTGTTTTTCATCATGAACGCTGTGTGCGGCACGGTGGAGGTCACCGTTCCCGACCCGCCGAAGAAGGAAGAGAGCACCGGGAATCCTGAGCTTGACAAGATGATCCGCGACGGCAATCTTGCCATCTCCGAGATGAAGCGCCTGAACGAGTCCATCAAGGACGAGAAGATCTCCGCCGACATCGACCGGCTCGAGGACTTAAGCGCGAAGATCTTCTCGCAGGTCAAGGCAGACCCCAAAAAGCTGCCGCAGATCAGAAAGTTCATGGACTACTACCTGCCCACGACGCTCAAGCTCTTGAACGCCTACGACCGCATGGGCGCGCAGGGCGTGAACGGCGAGAACATCGGCAGCACTATGCAGCGCGTGGAGAGCATGATGAGCACCATCGTCGCCGCCTTTGAAAAGCAGCTCGATATGCTCTTCGGCAGCGAGGCGATGGATATTTCCACCGACATCACGGTGCTTGAAAACATGATGAAGCGCGAGGGGCTGAGCGATGACGGCGCTCTGCACGCAGAGAGCGGCACGGCTGCCGCCTCGCAGGACGATATCAGGCTCGAGCTGTAAAGGAGAGAGACGATGCGAAAGAAAGTGATGGCGTTCAACGCCAGGGTCAATGCGTGGATCTTGAAGCGCCTCAAGGGCGTGTGGCTCGATCCCATCTTCTGCGCGGTCTTTGCCGTGATGTGTCTCGCTAGTTTTGTGGGCGCGCTGCGCCTGCACAAGAGCAGCCTGTACTATTCTACGGCGATCTGGGCAATGGCCACGCTGCTATGCCTGCGCCGCATCCAGCGCATCAAAAAATACGAAAAGGAACAGGCCGAAGGCCGGAAAACGGAGGAAAAGTAATATGAGCGACAACATGATGCCCCAGCTGACCCTGAACCCCACCGAAGCGGCGCAGGAGGCCGTCCCCGAGCTGACGCTCACCCCGGACGCGCCCGCGCCCGAGCAGGAGAAGAAGGAGGTCGAGCCCGTCAAGGTGGACGAGAGTATGCTCACCGAGCAGGAAAAGCTCGCCGTCGATGAATTTGCCAAGAAGATCGACATCACGGACACGAACCTCGTGCTCAACTACGGCGTGGCCGCGCAGAAGAGCGTGGCGACCTTCTCCGAAAACGCCCTCTCCTCCGTGCGCAACAAGGACTTGGGCGAAGTGGGCGAGACGCTCTCGAACCTCGTCGTCGAGGTCAAGGGCTTCGGCCAGGAGGAAGAGAAGAAGGGCCTCGCCGGTCTTTTCCGCAAGCAGAAGGACAAGCTCGAGCTGATGCGCGCGCAGTACGGCAAGGCCGAGACGAGCGTGAACCGCATCGTATCCGAGCTTGAAAAGCATCAGGTCACGCTGATGAAGGACATCGCGATGCTCGACCAGATGTATGAGCTGAACCTCAAGTACTATAAGGAGCTCACGATGTACATCATCGCGGGCAAGAAGCGCCTTGCCGAGGTGCGCTCCGGCGAGCTGGAGGAGCTGCGCAAGAAGGCAGAGGCGAGCGGCCTTGCTGAGGATGCGCAGGCCTACAACGACTATTCGCAGAAGTGCGAGCGCTTTGAAAAGAAGCTGCACGATCTGGAGCTGACGCGCATGGTGTCGCTCCAGATGGGCCCGCAGACGCGCCTTTTGCAGAACAACGACACGCTGATGGTCGAAAAGATCCAGTCCTCGCTCGTCAACACCATCCCGCTCTGGAAGAGCCAGATGGTGCTCGCACTCGGCATGGAGCACAGCCGTCAGGCAACGGCTGCGCAGAGCGCTGTGGCGCAGACGACGAACGAGCTGCTCAAGAAGAACGCCGATATGCTCAAGATGGGCACGATCGCCACGGCCAAGGAGGCCGAGCGCAGCGTGGTCGACATCGAGACCTTGCAGCACACGAACGAGCAGCTCATCACTACGCTCGACGAGGTTGTGAACATCCAGCGCGAGGGCGCGCAGAAGCGCAAGGAGGCAGAGGTCGAGCTTGGCCGCATCGAGGGCGAGCTGAAGCAGAAGCTCATGGAGCTGAGAAGCTGAGAAGCGAATAGGGGAAACACATGAAGTTCTTTCAAAAACGCGGCGTCGCCATCGCGGTGCTGATTCTGGCGATCCTCGCCTCCGGCGCGTGGGGGGCTGCACAAAGCGCCCGCCGTCTCTACGCCGGAGGGCGGGGAAAAGCTCGATTCCTCGCTTTCCACGGCGGCCTTTACGCAGTATGTGCGCGACGAGGCCGGTATCCTTTCCGACAAGACCGAGGAGGCCGTCGGCCTCTACAACGCCAACTGGGACAAGCTGTTTGGCAGCATCATGGCCGTCGTTACGACCGGCGATGAAAGCGACCTTGAGAACGCGGCGTACGATTACGCCATGGAAATGCAGCTTGGCGAAAACGACGCCATTTTGCTCATTGCAAAGCAGCAGCAGGACTACTACCTGCTCGCAAGCGGCGGTTTTTACGACCTGCTCAGCGCGCTCTCGCCGAGCTTCGTTGCCTCCTGCATGGCAGACGATGTGCAGAAGGACAACTATGACGCGGCAGTGCGCTCGCTCTGCGATGCGCTCCATGTGGAGCTGAGCCGGCAGTATCAGCAGAGCGAGGCGGCGCTGGACGAGGCAGCCGGCAGAGTGATGTTCATCATGATCCTCGTGATGCTCTTTGTCCTCTGGATCGTGCTTGACGGGATGCGTTATCGGCGCTATCGCCGCCGCTACCTGATGCCCGGCATGGGCATTCCCACGGTGGTCTACCGTCCCATCTTCTGGGGACGGCGCCCCCCGCGCTCTCCGCGCCCGCCCCGCTCGGGCGGCCCGAGACCTCCGCAGGGAGGGCCGAGACCTCCTTATAGCGGCGGCAGCTCCGGCGGCAATCGCCGCCCGCCCCAGCCGCCCAGACGGCCCTCCGGCTCGGGCAATTCCTTCGGTGGCTTTG
>CAKTGM010000031.1 GCA_934561515.1 uncultured Oscillospiraceae bacterium
GCGTGTGCGCTGTGGTGGAATATTTCAAATGAGCGAAGCTATACATAAGGAGTAAGGAGCTTCCTTACTCCTTTTCTGTCTTTAAGGAGGATGAACGACCGTGGCACAGCCCCAGAAGAAAAGACGCCCCGAATCCGCGCGCCGCGCAAACCGCATCATTCAGTCGAGAACGCTGCAGCTTCTGGGCGTGTTCGGCGTGGTGACCTTCGTGATGCTTTTTACGAAGCTCTACCACTGGCAGATCACCGAGCACGAGGAGCTCCAGTCCATCGCCGTGCGCCAGCAGACGCTGCGCACCACCGTGGACGCAAGCCGCGGCACCATCTACGACCGCAACGGCACCATTCTCGCCATGTCCGCCTCGGCAGAGACGATCTTCCTCTCGCCCAAGGAGATATTGGAGAACGAGCAGGATCAGGAGCTGATCGCAAACGGCCTCGCCGAGATCCTGGATATGGACGCCGAGGACATCCTCAAAAAGATGGAGAAGACGAACTCGCAGTACGAAGAGCTCAAGAAAAAGGCGGACGACGAGCTCGCCGACAAAGTGCGGGAATTCATCAACGAAAACGACCTGAGGGGAATCTTCCTGCGCCCAACGAGCAAGCGCAGCTATCCCAAGGGGACGCTCGCATCGCAGGTCATCGGCTTTGCCAACGACAACGGCGGCGCGATGGGCCTTGAGGCGACCTACAACGACGTGCTGACCGGCGAGAGCGGCATGGTCGTCACCGCGCGCGACCGCGACGGCCGCGCCGTGCTCTACCAGTACGACCAGTATTTCGACGCGGAAAACGGCTGCGACCTGCAAACCACGCTCGATACCACCATCCAGTACTACCTTGAAAAGGGCGTGCAGGAGCTGGAGGCGCGCTTCGGCACCGGCAAGGGCGCGACGGGCATCGTCATGGACGTCAACACCGGCGCGGTGCTGGCGATGGCCTCGCTCCCAACCTATGACCTGAACAATCCCAGCGCGATCTACAACGATTTTCTCACCGCCGGCATGACGGAGGAGGAGATCATCGAAAACGCCGCGGACCTTCGCAACAAGCAGTGGCGCAGCAAGGCCATCAACGATACCTACGAGCCGGGCTCTACCTTCAAAACGCTCACGCTCGCCATGGCGCTTGAGGAAAACGTTGTGGATATGAACACGGGCTTCTACTGCGGCGGCAACATGACCGTAGAAGGGCAGAAGATCTGGTGCTCCAAGCGCACGGGCCACGGCCAGCAGGACCTTACGACGGCCTTTGCAAACTCCTGCAACCCCGCCTTTATGAACATCGGCCTTCGCATCGGCAACGCGAAGTTCTACCAGTATATGAAGGACTTCGGCCTCATGGAGAAGACCGGCATCGACACCACGGGCGAAGCCAGCGGCTTTGCCAACAAGGAGATCGAATACTCCACGCTGGCGCTGGCGTGCTACGCCTTCGGCCAGAACTTCAACGTCACGCCCATCGCACTGCTTGCGGCGCAGTGCGCCTGCGTCAACGGCGGCTACCTCTATACGCCCTATCTCGTCGAGCAGATCACCGATCAGGACGGCAACGTCGTCTCCAAGCACGATGCTACGCCCATCCGCCAGGTCATCTCCGAGGAGACCTCCGCGCTTGTGCGCGAGATCATGGAGCGCGAGGTAACGAACGGCACGGGCAAGAACGGTCAGGTCGCGGGCTATCGCATCGGCGGCAAAACGGGTACGGCCGATAAGGTCGGCGGCAACGTCATCGTCTCCTTCGTGTGCTTCGCGCCCGCGGACGACCCGCAGGTGATGATGCTCCTCACGCTCGATGAGCCGAACAAGTGGACGGGGACCTATGTCTCCGGCGGCAACATGGTCGCGCCCGTGGCAAGCTCCGTGATGAGCGAGATCCTGCCCTATCTCGGCATCGAGCCGAGCTACACCGCCGAGGAGCTTGTCGGCGCGGATAAGACCGTGCCGAACGTCGTCGGCTTTACAAAGGACGCGGCGACCCAGAAGCTCGCGGCCAGCGGCTTTGGCTGCCGCATCGTCGGCAGCGGCGATACCGTCACCGACCAGACGCCTGCCGGCGGCGCCATCGTGCCCAACAGCGCAGAGATCATCCTCTATCTCGGCGCGGAGAAGTCGACGGATAAGTGCATCGTGCCGAACGTCGTGGGCGACAGCGCGGCGACCGCGAACCAGAAGATCGTGAACGCGGGGCTCATCATGGGCGTTTCCGGCGCGACGAACGCAAGCTCGTCCACCGTGCGTGCCATCTCGCAGAGCGTAGAACCCGGCGCGGAGGTCGCGGCGGGCACGGTCGTGCGCGTCCAGTTCAGCGACAGCTCGGTGCGCGACTAAAGAGAGCAAGACCCAATTCCGAAAGGGATTTTTTCAAACGCTTCTCGAAGACATCATTTCCGTACTCGAAGAGAAGGAAGTCCACGCGCCGCTGAGCCTTGTGATCGGTGCGCTCGCGCTCGACTCGCGCGAGGTAAAGGAACAGACCCTCTTTTTTGCCCTGCCGGGGGAAAAAGAGGACGGCGGCGACTACATCGCCGCGGCAAAAGCGCGCGGCGCGGTCTGCGCCGTGTGCGAGCGGGCGCCGGAGGAAGACCTTCCGTACATTCTTGTGCCGGATGCGCACAAAGCGCTTGCGCTTTGCGCGGCGGTGTGGTATGGTACTCCGGCGGGAAAACTGAGGCTCGTGGGCGTGACTGGTACGAACGGGAAAACGACCACGACCTATCTCATCAAGCAGCTGCTGGAAAAGACGCTTTGCGTGAAGGTCGGCCTCATCGGCACGAACCAGAACCTCATCGGCAGCGAGGCGCTTATCGCAGAGCGCACCACGCCCGACGCGCTGACCTTGCAGCGCCTGCTCGCCCAAATGGTCGAGGCGGGCTGCACCTATGCGGTGATGGAGGTCTCCTCCCACGCGCTGATGCAAAAAAGGGTGGAGGGGCTTTTCTTCCGCGTCGGCGTCTTCACAAATCTCACGCAGGATCACCTCGACTATCACGGCACGATGGAGGCCTATTGCGACGCAAAATCGCGCCTCTTCGACCGCTGCGGCATCGCCTGCGTCAACGGAGACGACGAGTGGACGCAGCGCCTGCTCGCTCGCTTTGCGGGCGAGAGGATCACCTTCGGGCAGGGCATGACGAACGATCTTGTCGGCTGGCGGGCACGGTATGAAAACGACTGCGTGCGCTTTTCCGCCTGCACCGACCTTGCGCACGAGGAGACGAGGATCGGCATTCCCGGCGGATTTTCGCTCTACAATGCGCTTGCGGCGCTCTGCGCCGTGCAGGCGCTCGGCGTGCCGCTGCGCGCGCTCGCGGAGGCGCTGCAAGACTGCACCGGCGTTAAGGGCCGCTGCGAGGTCGTGCCGCTTCCCGCGCCGTTCACCGTCATCATCGACTATGCCCACACGCCGGACGGACTAAAAAATATCCTCTCCACGGTCGGAACCTTTGCCGATGGGCGCGTCATCGCGCTTTTTGGCTGCGGCGGCGACCGGGACAAAAGCAAGCGCCCCCTCATGGCGCACATTGCCGCCAAAAACGCGGACTTTGTCGTTCTCACGAGCGACAATCCCCGCACCGAGGACCCCTATGCCATCCTGCGCGATGCGCTGCCGGGCCTTCTTGCGGAAAGAACGCCCTTCGCCGTCATCGAAGAGCGCCGCAGGGCCATCGCTTTCGCGCTCGAAGAGGCGCGCGCGGGGGATGTGATCGTGCTGTGCGGCAAGGGGCACGAGACGTATCAGGAGATCGGAACGACAAAATACCACCTCGACGAGAGGGAGGTCGTGCGCGAATGCTTCGCGCGAGAACAAAGGAAGGAAGCCGCTCAGGCGGCAAAGGAAAACGAACATGAAGATCATCATCGCCTGTATTCTGAGCTTCGCGGTATCCGCGATCACGGGGAAATTTCTGGTTCCTAAGCTGCGCGCGCTGAAGGCGGGGCAGAGCATCCGCGAGGATGGCCCAACCTGGCACGCGGGTAAGGCCGGCACGCCCACGATGGGCGGCCTGATGTTCATTCTGGGCATCTTTGTCGCCATCCTCGTCTGCGGCTTTCCGGGGATGCTCCGGGGCGATTTCAAGCACCTCTACCTCTTCGCCTTCGCGCTCGTTTTCGGCGTGATCGGCTTTCTCGACGACTATGAAAAGGTGAAGCACAAGCAGAACCTCGGCCTGACCGCCATCCAGAAGTTTCTGCTCCAGCTCGCCGCGGCCATCGCGTTTTTAACGCTGATGCGCTTTGAGGGGATGCTCACGCCGAACCTCTATGTGCCCTTCTGGGGCACGCACCTCATCCTGAGCTGGCCTGTCTATATGATCTTTGCCGCCTTTGTCATCGTCGGCACGGTCAACGCCGTGAACATCACCGACGGCATCGACGGCCTTGCGGGCAGCGTGACCGTGCCGGTGGGCCTCTTCTTCTCGATGCTTGCCTTCTGGTGGCAGGGCTATGAGCAGCTCGGCGTTTATGCCGCGGCGCTCGTTGGGGGACTGCTCGGCTTCCTCATCTACAATTTCCATCCCGCCAAGGTCTTCATGGGCGACACGGGTTCGCTCTTCCTCGGCGGCACGGTGGCGGCGCTGGCCTTCGCCTACGATATGCCGCTGGTGCTCGTCCCCGTCGGCATTGTCTACATCTGCGAGACGCTGTCCGATATTTTGCAGGTCGCCTATTTCAAGGCGACGCACGGCAAGCGCCTTTTCAAAATGGCGCCGCTGCACCATCACTTCGAGCTTTGCGGCTGGAGTGAGGTGAAGCTCGTGGCGATCTTCACGCTCGTGAGCGCGCTGGGCTGCATCGCGGCGATGTTCGGGGTCATGAATCGCTTTCATTTTTGAGAAACGGCTTGCCGTTTCTCAAAAATGAGAAAGTTTGCGCGCCGCTCTGTGCCTCACCGCCTTTGGCGGCTCGACACTCGCTTTGCGAGAAGTATTTTTCGCCACGCACAGGTCGCGGCGAAAAATAATCAAAATTATTTGCCGCCTGCGGGCGGCAAAGGGGGACGCTTGGCACGGAGCGGAGTGATATCCATCTCAAAATTGTGCATTACGCAATTTTGAGTCGAATGAAAGGGGGAAGACTGCATGACCAAGGAAGAGCGGCTGCTGCGGCAGGAGCAGCGCGAGCGGGCAAAGGCCATCGAAGCGGCGGCGCGTGAAGCGGGCCGCGGGCCGATCGACCTTCCGTATCTGCTGCTGGTGCTCTTGCTCGTCGGCGTGGGCCTCATCATGCTCTTTTCCGCAAGCTTCCCCTCGGCCTACTATGAAAAAGGCAACCCTGCCTATTACCTCATCCGCCAGGGCGCGTTCGCGCTGTTCGGCATTTTCTGGATGTCCGTCATCGGCAAGCTCAACTACGAACGCTTCCGCGGCGTTGCAAGGCTCGTGCTCTATGCGGCGATCTTCCTGCTGATCCTCGTTCTCATCCCCGGCATCGGCACGGGCAGACTGACGCACGGCGCGCAGCGCTGGATCCGCTTTGGCCCCATCCAGTTCCAGCCCTCCGAGGTCGCCAAGGTCGGCATCATTCTCTATTTTGCTGACAGCATTTCCAAAAAGAAGGACAAAATGGCGACGCTCCGCGACGGCATCATCCCCTACGCGGCGTATCTGCTCGTCATCGAAGCGCTTTTGTGGAAAGAGCCGCATCTTTCCGGTATGGTGCTGCTGCTGGGCATTGCCGCGGTGATGATGTACGTCGGCGGCATTCGCGGCTACTGGGTCGGCATCGGCGCGGCGCTGCTGCTCGTGGTCATCTACGCCTTTGCAACAGGACTCATCACCTATAACTCGAGCCGCATTGACATCTGGCTCGACCCGTTCAACGAGGCGTGGATGCGCGACAAGGGCTATCAGATCCGCCAGAGCCTGCTCTCCATCGGTTCGGGCGGACTCTTCGGCGTGGGACTCGGCAAGAGCCGGCAGAAGTTCCTCTTCCTGCCCGAAGAGCACAACGACTTCATTTTTGCCATCATCTGCGAGGAGCTCGGCCTTGTCGGCGCAACGCTCATCATGGTGATGTTTGCGCTGCTCATCATCCGCGGCTACTGGATCGCCCTGCACGCGCGCGACCGCTTCGGCAGCCTTCTTGCCGTCGGCGTGACAACGCAGATCGCCTTACAGGTATTCTTGAATATCGCGGTCGTATCGAATCTCATCCCGAACACGGGCATTTCGCTGCCGTTTTTCAGCTACGGCGGCACGGCGCTCGTCATCCAGCTGGCCGAGGTCGGCATCGTGCTGAGCGTTTCGCGCCAGATGCGTTAGCGCGGAAAGGAGAAATGGCATGAAAGTGATCTTTACCTGCGGCGGCACGGCGGGGCACGTCAACCCCGCGCTCGCGCTCGCGGGCTATCTGCGCGAGAAGAATCCGGGCACGGAGATCTTATTCGTCGGCGCGGAGCGCGGTCTCGAGCGCGACCTCATCGCGCACACGGACTATCCCTTCCGCACGGTGAATATTTCCTCCTTCCACCGCTCGTTCAAGCCCGCGGAGATCAAGCATAACCTTGTCTCGCTCAAGAATCTCGCTCACGCCGAGCGCGAGGCGAACGCCATTTTGAAGGATTTCCGCCCCGATCTCATCGTCGGCACCGGCGGCTACGCGAGCTATCCCCTCGTGCGCTACGGCGCGAAGGCGGGCATCCCCACAGCGGTGCACGAGTCGAACATCGTGCCGGGGCTGACGACGCGGCAGCTTGAGCCCTACTGCGAGCGTATCATGGTCGGCTTTGAGGACTGCCGCGCGCACTACAGACATCCGGAGAAGGTGGTCGTGACCGGCACGCCCGTGCGCGGCGACTTTTTCACCAGGACAAAGGCGGAGGCAAAGGAGGCGCTCGGCGTGAACGACGGCCGCCCCCTGATCGTTTCCTTCTGGGGCAGCCTCGGCTCGGGCGCAATGAACCGCGCGATGGCGGAGTTTCTCGCGCTGGAGAGCGCGAAGGAGCCTTTTCACCACATCCACGGCGTCGGCGAGATCTGCTGGAAGTCGATGCAGCAGTGGATGCATGACGACGGACTGGAGCTTGCCGCGCATCCTGCGCTCGATGTGCGCGAGTACATCTATGATATGGCGAGCGTCATGCGGGCGGCAGACCTTGTCATCTGCCGCGCGGGCGCTTCTACGCTCAGCGAGCTGACGGCGCTCGGCGTGCCGGCGATCCTGGTGCCCTCGCCCAACGTGACGAACCACCATCAGGAGAAGAACGCGGCACTGCTCGGCGACCACGGCGCGGCGCTGGTGCTTGCAGAGGAGGGGCTGGACGGCAAAAAGCTCTTTGCCGCGGCGGCGGGCCTTCTCAGGGACGATGCGCGCATCCGCTCGATGGCGGAGAGCATGGCGAGTCTCGGCATCCGCGACGCGACCGAGCGCATCTACCGGACGGTCATGTCGCTGCTCAAGTAAAAAAGAAAAACAAAAAGGAAGCGAGCCTTTGGCTTGCTTCCTTTTGCTCTTTGGTCTTATTCAGACTTGAGGATAAAGTCCATGTAGATGGGGTTGTGGTCAGAGTAGCGGTAGTCCGCGTCGACCACGTCCGCGCCGAGCACCGTAACATTGTCCGAGACGAGGAAGCCGTCCACCGTCACGCGGAAGGAGGTCGTCACGTCATAGGGCTCGTTCGCCGTGCGGCAGGAGGCAACGGGGTGCTCGGGGTCAAAGGGCGCAACGAGGGAGAGCCCTGCGGGGATCGTGCCCTCGGGGATGGGCTGGGCCCAGGTGTCGTTTTCGCCGCCCGTCACGCCGAAGATTTCAGCGGAAGCGCCGAGCAGGTCCTTGTTGAAGTCGCCGCCGGCAATGCAGTAGTTGCCGCTTTCATACTCCCGGAGCATATCGGCGCAGAGCATTTCGAGCTGCTCGGTCGCGATGGTGCCGTCGGAGGTGTAGGCCGAAAGATGGAGGTTATAGAGCACGAACTCTTTTCCGTTTGCCATCGGGATGCGGCTGACGGAGTAGCAGCGGTCAAGGTCGACGAGCTTCATAAAGCCCTGCTCGATGGGGAGAGAGCGGCGGATGGCGGACGAGATGGGGAAGGTAGAATAGGTGATGATGCCCGCCCTGTTCGCCCCGTGCGGGGAGAGGAAGGGGTAGAAGAGATAGGGGCTGTCGTAGTTCTGCGCGTAGACCTCGTCAAACTCGCGTCCCTCCAGCACATCGCGGAGGTAGACGTCCTCAGAGACGTGCCAGCTGCGCGTGCCGTCGATGTCGACCTCCTGAAAGAGGGCAAAATCGGGCGAAAGAGGCTTGACGAGCGAGGCCTCGCCGCAGATGTTCTCCACAGCAGCCTCGGCGCTGCGGGCGCGGCTCTCCTTGCCGCCGTCCATGAAGAAGCTGTAATCGCTGCTGTAGGCGCCAAAGCCCACGTTGGCAGAGGCGATGCGATAAGTGACGTCCGTCCCGGCTGCGTCCTCCATGGGGACGGGGGACTCGCAGGTGGTGCGCACCACGTCGAGCACCTGATAGTCCTCCACGCGGTAGTAGGCGGCGAAGACATAGATCACATAGGCAAGCGCGGCCAGAACGAGGGCAAGAAGCGCAAAGAGCGCGATTTTCAGCGGCTTTTTCATCGAAAAAACTCCTTTCATGGGGAGAAGATATCGCCTCTATTCTGCCACAAAGCGCTCTGGAAAGCAAGGCAAAAAGAAGTTGACGCACCGATACAAAACGACTATACTGAAAATGTGAAACTATGACCGAAAATACTGCGCTGTCACCCCGCCGCCTCCCTTGCGCATACGATGAAGCAGAAATGTGCTTTGCGGGAGGGAACGCGATGTGTGAACTTTATGTGGAGGGCGGAGAGCGCCTGTGCGGTGAACTCACGATACAAGGCTCGAAAAACAGCGTGCTTCCGATTCTGGCGGCAGCGCTTTTGTGCGCGGACACCTGCGTGATCGAGAACTGTCCGAAGCTCAGGGATGTGGAAGCGTCCGTTGCCATTCTGCGGCACCTGGGCTGCTGCACGCACTGGGAGGGCGGCGCGCTCGTGGTGGACACCGCGCGCATGGACCGCTGCGCCGTGCCTGACGCGCTGATGCGCGAGATGCGCTCGTCGGTCATCTTCCTCGGCGCGATCCTGGCGCGCTGCAAGGAGGCGGTGATCTGCTATCCCGGCGGCTGCGAGCTGGGGCCGCGCCCCATCGACCTGCATCTCAGTGCGCTGCGCGCGCTGGGCGCAGAGATCAGGGAAAGCGGCGGAGAGCTCAAGTGCCGGGGCGAAAAGCTCCTCGGGAGCGACGTGTACTTACCCATGCCGAGCGTGGGGGCGACGGAAAACGCCATCCTCTGCGCCTGCGGCGCGGAGGGCATGACGACCATCTACAACGCCGCGCGCGAGCCGGAGATCGTCGATTTGCAGAACTTCATCAACGCGATGGGCGGCGGCATCCGCGGCGCGGGCGGCTCGATCATCACGGTGGAGGGCAAGCGCGCGCTGCACGGCGGGACGTATCGCATCATCGCCGACCGCATCGTGGGGGCAACGTATCTCTGCGCCGCCGCCTGCTGCGGGGGCAAGGTGTGCCTTCGCTCGGTGGACCCGCGGCCGCTTTCTACCGTGGCGGGCGCGCTGAGCGAGGCGGGCTGCACCGTGAAAAGCGGCGCGGACGAGGTCATCCTTTGCAGCAGCGGCGAACTGAAATCCATCCGCCCGGTGCGCACGGCGCCCTATCCGGGCTTCCCGACCGACGCCCAGCCCGTGCTGATGGCGGCGCTCCTCAAGAGCGAGGGCAGCACCGTATTTGTAGAAAATATTTTTGAAAACCGCTACCGTCATGTCGACGAGCTTGCGCGCATGGGCGCGGAGGTGCGCGTTGCGGGGCGCGTGGCCGTGGTCACGGGACGATCTCACCTGCACGGCGCGCACGTCAAGTGCACCGACCTTCGCGCGGGCGCGGCGCTCGTCATCGCGGGCTTGCAGGCCGAGGGGCTCACGCGCGTTTCACGCATCGGCCACATCGACCGCGGCTATGAGAGCATCGAGCGCGATTTGAGTGCGCTGGGCGCGCACATCCGGCGGGAAGCGGATACATAAGGACGATAAAAGGCAGGACCAATTATGGCAGCAAAGCGAAGAAACAGACGGCGCAGGCGGGGAAGGGCGTCCTTCCCGCTCCGGCTGCTGAGTCTCATCATCGTGATCGCGGCGATCGTCGGCGCGCTCACGATGTTTTTCCGCATCGATACGATCGCGGTGCAGGGCAACGCGCGCTACACCGACGAGCAGATCGTTGAGGCGGCGGGCGTGCGCAGGGAGCAGAACCTTGTGCTGCTGAACAAATACAATGTCAAGCAGGCGATCTTCGACGCGCTCCCCTATGTGGAGACCGTGGTCATCAGCCGCAAATACCCCGACGCGCTCATTCTGACGGTGACGGAGTGCGAGGCCGCCGCCGCCATCCCCGGCGCGGGCGGAACGTGGCTCATAAGCGACTCCGGCAAGATCCTCGAGCGCGTGAATCAGATCCCGCAGGACTGCGTGCGCGTGACGGGCTGCGAGCTTTCGGAGCCTTCGATCGGCGCGCAGGCGGCTTTCTCCGATGAGGAATCCTACAAGCTCGAGCGCCTGCTCGCGCTGCTGCGCGCGGCGGAGAAAAAGCAGCTTCTCTCCATGATCGGCGAGGTGGACCTTGGTGACGGCACGGCGCTCACGCTCACTTATCTCGGCCGGTTCACGGTCAAGATGCCGTGGGACGCAGACCTTGCCTACAAGCTCGAAAATCTGCGCACGGTGGTGGATGTGCTCGAAAACAACGAGGCGGGCACCATCAACCTCATGACCGACGGCAAGGCGAGCTTCATCCCGGACTGAGCGGGCAGCGAGGTATACATAAAAAAGTTTCTCCGAAATGGCTGATTGCTATTGACCCAAGGGGAAAACCGTAATACAATGACTAAGATAGCAGACACCTGATTTTGTAGCGCTTGCAGCGGCAGGCGCTTTGCCCATACAACAGATTGCAGGAGGAACCGACATGGCATTCGGATTGGAAACCGGCCCCGAGAACGTAGTAAAGATCAAGGTCATCGGCGTTGGCGGCGGCGGCAACAACGTCGTCAACCGCATGGTGCGCACCGGCGCGCGCGGGGTGGATTTTGTCGCAGTCAACACAGATAAGCAGGCGCTCAATGTGTCTGCCGCTACCTATAAGATCCAGATCGGCGAGAAGCTGACCCACGGTCAGGGCGCAGGCTCCGACCCCGAGGTGGGCCGCAAGAGCGCCGAGGAGAGCCGCAACCAGATCGCCAAGGCGCTGGAGGACACGGATATGGTCTTCATCACCGCCGGCATGGGCGGCGGCACCGGCACGGGCGGCGCGCCCATCGTCGCGGAGATCGCGCGCGAGGCTGGCATCCTGACCGTCGGCGTCGTGACGAAGCCCTTCGGCTTTGAAGGCCGCCGCCGCATGACGCAGGCGGAAGCGGGCATCAACGAGCTCAAGACCAAGGTCGACTCACTCGTCATCATCCCGAACGAGCGCCTCAAGCACGCGACCGACCAGAAGATCACCTTTGCCAACGCCTTCGAGATCGCAGACGATGTGCTGCGTCAGGCGGTGCAGAGCATTTCCGACCTCATCCGCGACACGGGCTTTATCAATCTCGACTTTGCCGACGTGACCGCCATTATGAAGGATGCGGGCCTTGCCCACATGGGCGTCGGCCGCGCCGCCGGCAAGAACAAGGCCGAGGAGGCCGCGCGCATGGCCATCTCCTCCCCGCTGCTGGAGACCTCCATCAACGGCGCGCACGGCGTGCTCATCAACGTCACCGGCTCGATGGACATCGGGCTTGACGAGGTCGAGCAGGCGGCGTCTCTCGTGCAGGAGGCCGTGCATCCCGACGCGCTCACCATCTTCGGCGCGACCTTCGACGAAACACTCGACGATGAGATCCGCGTCACCGTTATCGCCACGGGCTTCGACAAGGCGCCCGGCGCGCTCGACTTCAATAAGGAAAAGGCCGCGCCTGTCGGCGCTGCGTCCGAGGGCGGTCTTGCCCCGCTCGACTTTGACAAGGAGAAGGCCGAGGAGGAAGCCAAGCACGAGGACGAGCCTGATCCCTTCGAGGACATTTTCAAAATTTTCAACCGCGAGCATTGAGAAAATCAGGAAAAATTCCGCAGGCTTTGGTCTGCGGAATTTTTTTGTCCGCTGTGCGGCGCACGTTTTCAAAATCCGCTGCCAAAGCATCAAAATTTTGCACCTTTTAATTTTGCCCGAAGCGCAGAAAGTAAATGCGCCGGGAAGAGAAAAAGAAAAAACCGGCAAAAAGCGTCCGCCGCGCCGGAATCGGACGGCGCGGCGGCGCTTTGAAAAACAAAAGGGGTGAGAGAATGAATGGAACGCATCGCACAACAAGGGCGGCGGCGCTGCTGCTGGGATTTTTTGCCGCGGCAATGCTCGCCTGCCCGAGCGCGCGGGCCGCGGTGGAGCCGGTGCGCGAGCTTTGCGCCGTGGGGCGGCCCATCGGCGTGAAGCTCTTCTCCGACGGGGTGCTCGTCATCGGATTCTCCGACGGGGAAAGCCCGGCGAAGGACTGCGGACTCAAAAAGGGCGACATCATCACCGCGCTGGACGGCGCGGAGCTAGACAGCATCGAGGATCTGCGCACCTGCCTGAACGAAAATGGCGGGGGCGCGGCGGCCCTGACCGTGAAGCGCGGCAGCCGCACGCTGACGCTCGAGGCTGCGCCGCAGCAGGACGAGAGCGGCGAATACCGCCTCGGCGCATGGGTGCGCGACAGCATGGCGGGCATCGGCACGATGACCTTCTACGAGCCGGGGAGCGGCGCCTTCGGCGCGCTGGGTCACGGCGTAACGGACGTGGACACCGCCAAGCTCCTGCCGCTCGACCACGGCAGCATCATGGCTGCCTCCGTCAAGGCGGTGAAGAAGGGAGAGCGCGGCGCGCCGGGCGAGCTCAAGGGCGAATTCGACTTCTCGCGCGACTGCGGCACGCTCTACGCCAACACCGACTGCGGCATTTTCGGCAGGCTTTCACCGCAGGACGCGGAGGCGCTCGGCGGGAAACGCTATCCCATCGCCAAAAGGGACGAGATCCGGCTGGGGCAGGCAGCGATCCTTGCGGCGGTGAGCGGAAGCGAGGCGAAGGAATACGCCATCGAAATCGAGAAGGTCTATCCTGCCGCGGACACGACAAGGAACCTCCTGCTGCGCGTGACGGACGAAGCGCTGCTCGCGCAGACCGGCGGCGTGGTGCAGGGGATGAGCGGCAGCCCCATCGTGCAGAATGGGCGGATCGTCGGCGCGGTGACGCACGTTTTGCTCGATGATCCGGGCAGAGGATATGGTATTTTTATCGAGAATATGCTCGATGCGGCGGGGCTCTCTTGCGTGAGCAGCGACGCGGAAACGTAAAAAAGGTGCTAAGACTACGGAAAAATGACCAAAAAATGTTGAAAAAGTTGCTTTTTCCTGTTGCCTTTCGACAAAGTTCACTTGAAAACGATGTCCGAATATGGTAGCTTATTGCCATAGCAGAACGAAGACGTCATATTTTGCTGTGCTGCCGCATTGTTCGGCAAATTTGTGAAAAAGGACGGGAATGACATGGAAAACAAGATCGCAGTCGTGTTGGCGGACGCGAACGAGGAGTTCCGCACGGCACTTTTTCAGGCACTGGAGGCGACGGGAGAGTTCGAAGTAGTGGGGAGCACGCCGGATGGACCGGAGGCATATTCACTGTTGAGCGAATATAAACCCAAGCTGCTTGTCATGGATCTCCTGCTGCCGGGACTGGACGGCTTCGGCCTTCTTGAGAAGGCCGAAAAGGAAAAGCTTCAGCCGAGGACGGTCATCGTTTCGGCTCTCTACCGCGACCAGGTCGTTGCGCAGGCAATGGACAAGGGGGTTGCTTTTTTCATGCCCAAGCCCTGCGAGATGAATTCCCTGCTCGAACGGCTGCGTCAGGCAGCGGAGGACGGCAGCGAGAGCGCGGAGGATGAGTTCCAGTCGCTCGAGCGCGAGGTGACGGCCGTGATCCACGAGGTCGGCGTGCCTGCGCACATCAAGGGCTACCAGTATGTGCGCGAGGCCATCGTCATCGCCGTTCAGGACATGGACGTGATCAACGCCGTGACGAAGGTGCTCTATCCCGAAGTTGCGCGCCGCTACAGCACCACGCCCTCGCGCGTGGAGCGGGCCGTGCGCCACGCGATCGAGGTGGCGTGGGACCGCGGCGATCTTGAAACGCTCCAGCATTATTTCGGCTACACGGTTTCGAACACGAAGGGCAAGCCCACCAACAGCGAGTTCATCGCCATGATCGCCGACCGCATCCGTTTACAACGTAAGATCCGGAAAGCGTGAAGGCAGACCGGAGGGGGAAACAAAAAACGCCTCGCAGGAAGTTTGTCCTGCGAGGCGTTTTTTTATTTGCCTTCTTTTCGTTTCATGCGGCGCTCGATGTGGCGCAGACCGAGCAGGCACAGCCATGAGGCTGCGCCGAGCAGCAGCGAACCGAGCGCATAATTCTGTTTCTTTTTCATGATAGCTCCTTTGCAAGAATTACGACGCGCTTTCGCGCAGAATGACATCGACGGTATAGCGCTTGCCGCCCCGCTCATAGGTGAGCGTGAGCGCTTCACCCGCCTCGTGGCGGCGGCGGATGCGCAGAAGGTCGGTGGATTTGGTCAGAGCCTCGCCGTCGGCGGTGATCAGCAGATCGTCCTTGCGGATGCCGGCCTCGTCGCCGGGGCCGCCGGGCGTGACATCCATCACGCGCAGCGCGGTCTCGCCGCTCTCCAAAATGACGGGCGCGATCTGCACCGAGATGCCGATCATCACCTCGCCGCGCACTTCGCCGTAGGCGATGAGGTCATTGATCATGTAGGCCGTTGAGGAGATGGGGATGGCAAAGCCGAGGCCCTCGACGCTTGTGGTGGAGGATGAGCCCATCTTCATCGTGTTGATGCCGACGACCTGACCGTAGACGTTGATGAGCGGGCCGCCGGAGTTGCCGTTGTTGAGCGCGGCATTCGTCTGGATGAGCGTCATCGTCACGCCGTCTACCGCCACATCGCGGTTGATGGCCGAAACGATGCCGTCGGTCAGCGTGCCGCGCAGCTCCACGCCGAGCGGGTTGCCGATGGCATACACGGGGTCGCCGACGCTCAGCGCGTCGGAATCGCCGAACTCCGCGGCGGGCAGGTCCTTGGCGCTGATCTTGATGACGGCGAGATCCTTTTCCTCGTCGAGTCCCAAAAGCCATGCGCGATAATGCTCGCCCGTGTCGAGCACGACATAGCACTCAGAACCGCCCGCGATGACGTGGGCGTTCGTCAAGATGTAGCCGTCGGATGTGAAGATAACGCCCGTGCCGACCATGCCGCTGCCGTCGTTCATGCCGGTGAGCACCGTGACGGTGGAGGGATTGACCTTCTGGTAGATCTCCTGAATGGTCAGCGCATCGCCGTGCGTCTCGCTGTAGCGGAGCTTTACCTTGTCGGTGTTGGGCAGGCGCTTGATGGTCGTCTCGCCGTGGTCTTCGTTGTCGTAATAGCGCCGCTCGCTGCGGTGCTCAAAGCGGTCGTCCTCGTAGGAAGTGTCATCCTCGAAGATGCCGCTGTACCACAGCGCGGTGATCGTGCCGCTGAGCGTGACGAGGACGAGCATACAGAGGAGAAAGAGCTTCAGCCCCTTCCTGCGGCGCGGCGGGGGAGGGGCGGGCGGCTTCCGGCCGGGGAGGGGCGTAGGCTGCACATAGCGCTCCACGATGGGCGCGATGTGCGCTTCATAGCGCAGCACGACCTCCTGCGGCTCGTTGGCGGGGGAGGGATTTTCAATGGGATGATCCATGGTGGTGTTCTCCTGTCGGGGGGGACGTTACTGCGGGGCAAGGCCGCCCGATAGCGTGATGGTGAAGGTAAAGGTCGTCAGCCCGTTCTCGCTGGTCACGGCGATGTGCTCCTTGTGCTGCTCGAGAATGGTCTTGACCACGTAGAGGCCGAGGCCCACGCCGTCCTTATCCTCCGAGCGGGACTTGTCGCTCTTGTGGAAGCGTTCAAAGAGCAGCGGGATCTCCTCGGCGGGGATGGTGTCGCCCTCGTTGCGCACAGAGACGAAGGCCTTGCCGTTGGACGTGGTGACGCCGAGGTAGAGCGACGAGCCCTCGCGGGCGAATTTTGTCGCGTTTTCCAGCAGGTTGTAGATGACCTGCGTGATGAGGTCGTTGTCGCCGAGGACCATGATGCTGCCGTCGGGAATGTCGGCGTCCACATCGAGTCCGCGGTCGGTGATCTTCTTTTCCATCGAGATGAGCACGCGGCGCATACTCTCACACACGTCAAAGGGCGCTTTCGTGCGGTTGAGGTCGCGCGACTGAAGCTGCGAGACCTCGAGCATCCGGCGCACAAGGCGGGAAAGCCGCCGCGCCTCGTCCGAGATGATGTGCAGGTATTCCTTCTCCTGTGCGGGCGGGATGGTGCCGTCGAGGATGCCGTCGGTGTAGCCGGCGATGGTCGTCATCGGCGTTTTCAGCTCGTGGGAGACGTTGGCGATGAATTCGCGGCGCTGCCGCTCCGTTTCCTGTAAGGAGTCGGCCATGCTGTTGAAGGCCTCGGCCAGCTCCGTGATCTCCGTCACGCCCTCGTAGTTGTGCATCCGTACGTCAAAGTTGCCGTCTGCAAAGCGGCGCGTCGCCTCCGCCATCTCGTGGATGGGGCGCGACTGGCGCATACTGACCCACGCGCTCACGACGAACGAGAGCAGCAGCACCGTCACCGCCGTCATGAAGAAGAGACCGATGAACGTGCGCCACATCGTTGTCAGCGCCCGCGCGCCGGTCACGGCGAGGACGAAGCCGACGGTTGCGCCGCCGGAATCGATCGGGACGCCGACGACAAAGTGCGTGTCGGGATAGATGCCGCCGAGCGTTGTGCGCGCGGTGTATTCCTCGCCGCTCATCGCCCCTGCGGTCACGTCGCGCGGCATGGTGAGCACGCGGTTTGCAAGGCTCGGGTCGGTCGTGAGCAGGAGGTCGCCGTCGGTGTTGCAGATGAGAAACTGCGAATCCGTCACGTTGGAGGCGAAATTCGCCAGCTCGCGCAGCCCTGTGAGCGAGCCGCTCTCAATATAGGACGAGACCATGTGCGAGACGACCGTCGCCTTGCTTTGCATCTGCTCGCTGCGCTCGTCGATGGCGTAGGAATACGTCAGGGCGAAGAAGGCGCTGCCGAGCAGCGCGAGCGTCAGCATGACGACGCTCGCCGTGAGCATGAAGTTCTGCCAGTAGATCGTCAGGCACCGGGTTCTGAGCTTGCGCGACCAGAGCTTTTTCTGCTTTTTTTCCTTTTTTTCTTCTGCCATCGGTTTACTTCACTTCAAACTTGTAGCCAACGCCCCATACGGTCTTGAGCGCCCACTGGTCGCTGACATTTTCAACCTTTTCGCGCAGACGCTTGACGTGCACGTCCACCGTGCGCGAGTCGCCGAAGTAGTCGAAGCCCCACACCTCGTCGAGCAGCTGGTTGCGCGTGTAGACGCGGTTCGGCGTTGCGGCGAGATGGTAGAGAAGCTCCAGCTCCTTGGGCGGCGTGTCGATCTTCTTGCCGTCTACGATGAGCTCATAGGAGTCGAGGTCGATCACGAGCTTATCGAAGGTGAGGCGCTTGTGCGTATCGTCGGGGATCTCGCTGCGGCGCAGCACGGCGTTGATGCGCGCGAGCAGCTCCTTCATCTCGAAGGGCTTGACGACATAGTCGTCCGCGCCCATTTCGAGGCCGTGGATGCGGTCGTTCACCTCGCCCTTGGCGGTGAGCATGATGATGGGGCACTTGGACGTTTCGCGGATCTTGGCGCATACGCCCCAGCCGTCGAGCACGGGGAGCATCACGTCGAGCAGCACAAGGTCGGGCTCCTGCACCTTGAATTCCTCGACCGCCTTGCCGCCGTCAGCGGCGATGCGGACCTCAAAGCCCTCCTTGTCGAGATACATTTTAATCAGATTGGAGATGTTGTTGTCATCCTCCACAACGAGAATATTGCGTGCCATGCCGTTTCTCCTTTCGCACAAGGGTGCGTCTTTTCTCCTGTGATTCCTTTGTTATCGTTATTATACGCGATATTGCGCGCTTTTCCTGAACTTTTTGTTAAGTTAAACGCCGCTCCTGCGGGCGGAAAGCTCATTGAGCGCCGCAACGGGCAGCGAGAGCGCCTGCGCGCGGGCGAGCAGCGCGCTCCAGTCTGCCTGCATCGCAGCGTCGCTGCCGAGCAGGACCGTGCAGCCGCCGCTGCGCGCGGCGCGCAGCACCGCGTTTCCCGTGCGCGTGACGGAGGCGGGCAGCCCTGCGCTGTAGTCAAGGTCGAAGACGATGGGGCAGTAGCCCGCGCTTTGCACCGCGCGCACCGTCGCCTCGGCGGCGTCTTCCAGCACGACGAGGCGGGTCTTGCGGTTGCAGGCGGCCCAGAGCGCGTCGTTTGCGCGCTCGATGGCGCTGATCGTCCGTCCGCTGCCGCCGGAGGCGTCGATCCGCAGCGCGGCGGCGCTGCCGCCGACACGGATGCGGCGCAGCAGATCGCCGGAGTCGGCGAGCTGCTTTTCCGTGAAGAGGAAGGTCGCCCGCGCGCCGGCAGTTTCCAGCGCGGAAAGAAGCTCCAGCGAGAGCGCCGCGTCCGTCACGGGAAGGACAAAGTAGGCGGGGTCAGCGTCGCTGTCGGCGCTGGGACGGGTCGTGTCGCCGGGCGTCAGGCTGCCGGAGTGGGACTTGACATATTCGTTGTAGCGCTGCGCCATGGGCGTTGCGGCCGCGTCGATGAACTTCGCGTCCGACAGCACGACCACGTCGCTCTTGATGCGCACAAGGTAGCCGTAGGAAATGCGGGTGTAGCTGTAGTCGAGCGCAAAAAACTGCGTCAGAAGCTCGATGGGCAGGAAGACAACGTCCCCGCGCACGATGGCCGGACTGCCGTACTGCCGCCCGTTCTGGTCGTTCACCTCGCCGCTGGAGAGGTCGAAGGTGAGCGCGCTGGCCTGACGGTAGACAACGACGGTCTGCTTGTCGCGGCTGCGGGAGTAGAAAACGCCGAGGTCCGAGCCGGAGATGGCCGTGCTTGCAAGGTACAGCCGCCCGCCGGACCAGAAGGGCATCGTGTCGTCACTAAGGCCCAGAAGCTGATCGTTGACGGCGGTGAAGTAGACCGTCGTATCGGCGCGGGCCGGTCCCGGCACGAGCGAAAAGAGCAATAAAGCTGAAAGCAGCAGGCAGAAAAGCCTCTTCCCCTTCACAGCCGTCACCTCCTTTTGATGATCGTGTTATTATATCAATTTTCCGTTCGCTTTGCAATATGCCGCGTTACGCCGCGTCATAATAACCGACGACGGCACCCGAAAAATAGTGCTGCACGATCTCCTCGGCGCGATAGCCCTCCCTGGCGAGCGCGTTTGCGCCGTACTGGCTCATGCCGACGCCGTGGCCGTAGCCTGTAACATGGAAGGTGAAGGCGGCGTCCTTGTATTCCACGGTGAACGACGGCGAGCGCAGCGAAAGGAGCGTTCGCAGGTCGTTGCCGCGCATCTTCACGCCGCCGACCGTCACGGAGGATACGTAGTCCGACTCGTTGCGCACAATGTTTCTCACCCATGTGCCCGCATCGCCGGAGAGGTCGGCATTCGGATAGGCGCGCAGCACGAGGGACTTGAATTCCGCGGCGGGAAAGGAGGCGGTGGAGTAATAGTTCGGCACAAGGGTCTCATCCTCGGGGCTGTCGACCTTCCGGAGATAGGGAAGGTCGCTGAGCCAGACGTCGCCCGCGCCCTGCGTGCTGCCATCCGCGGAGGAAAAGAAGACCGCGAGGATGGGAGCGCCGTCGTAGAGCAGCACCTCGCCGTCCGTCTCGCGCACGGCGCGCGCCAGCTTTTCCTCATAGTAGACGGCCATGCCTCCCCAGTTTGCCGCGGCCTGCCCGGCGGAAAGATAGGCCTTGCAGCAGGTGTGATCGTCGCAGGCGTCGGCGTCGGGATGGTTCGCGCTGCCGCCGCCGCGGATGCGGTAGAGCGTGTAGGTCCGCGCGGCGATGGCCTGCGCCTTGAGCGCTTCCTCTTCAAACGAGGCGGGCATCTCCGCGCGCAGCACGCCGAGAAGATATGTTCCCATGTCCATCTCCTGTACCTCGCCCTGGATCAGAACGCGCAGGGCCTTTGCGCTGTCGCGCTCGCCGGGGGAGAGAAGCTCGATCGAGGGCACGGGGGATGGCGCTTCATCGGCGGGAACAGCGTCAAAGCGTCCGGCTGCCGTCCACGCGAGCAGCCAGATGAGGCCGGTGAGCAGTATGGTGATGCGAAGCAGCTGTTTCATGGTCGATCCCTCCTCGCGGCCTGCGCCGCCTGTGGCGTTGCTGTAATATATGAGGGCCTTGTCCGCAAAATGATGAATGGACAAACGGGGGAAGGTGTGCTATCATAATGAAATATCATGATACGGCCATCGCGCCCCCGGCGCGGCAGGGCCGAAACAGAAAGGATTCGATGTTGTGAAGATCGTTCATTGGATCACGCTGGCGCTCTTTTCCGCTGCGGCGGTGCTGCTGCGCATCCGCCTGCTGGCGCTTGGCTTTGACGCGGCCGGGCTGCCGAGTGCGATGAATCTTGAAACGCTGGCGCTGCCGGCGCTGCTGGTGCTTGCCGCCGTGGTGACGGCGCTGCTCTCGCGCAGGCTGCCCGCCCGGCGCGAGCTTTGCGCGGGCATGGAGCTGTATTTTTCCTTCGACCGCTCGATGCTTGCCGTGCTGCTGATGGTGCTGGGCAGCTTTGCCCTCATCGCCTCGGCGGTGTGCGCGCTGGTCTTTGCCCCGCGCACGACACTTGCCATGCTGATGTCGGCCTTCGCTGCCGCCGGGGCGGTCTGCCTCCTCTATGCGACAACGGCGCTGCGCCGCAAGAAGGACTTTTCGGGCGTTGCGCTGCTCGTGCCGGTGTGCGCGATGGTGCTCACACTCATCCTCTTCTACCGCGAGCACGCAGCCGACCCCATCCTGCGCCACTACTATGTTGAAACGCTGGCGCTCGCAGCGCTGACGGTGCTGCTGCTCGAATTTGCGGCCTTCGCCTTCCGCGGCGGCGCACCGCGCGTGCTCGTGCCGGTGAGCGCGATGAGCGTCATCCTCTGTGCGGCAGCCATCGCTGCCCGCCCTGCGCTTGCAGACCTGCTCTTTTACGCAGGCGGCCTCTGCCTCGCGCTTGGGATCGGCGCGGCGGCGGACTTTGACCCCTGAGAAAGCAATAAGGATAAAGAAAAAGGACGCCTTGCGGCGTCCTTTTTCCTATAAGATGGAAGATTGGATGAAAAGAAGCTATTGTCTCTTGCAAGAATTAAGATAAAGGATGCTTGTTAACAAAGATGGGGGATAAATGTTACAAAAGTATTAAATAAATCACAAGGCTTTCCTGCGCCGGAAAAAGGGAGGGCGGGCGCAGGGGACGGCGGCGCGGGCGGATGCGAACAATCGAAAAAAGCGATAAGAAGTTTTGGAAGGAAGAAGATCAGAAAAAGTTGAATGTTCCTGTGAAAAATCAGTGGAAATCGCATATTCACTGTGCTATAATCTTACTACCCCAGTCCGGGGACCTCGCAGCGGGGCGGAAAGCAGCGCTTTTCATTGGCGTAAGGCAATGGATGACCCGCTGCGATGGCGCTGTCTGCGCAAGGCAAGCGCTCGCAGTAGCGCAATCAGCAAAATCTTGCACAAAACAAGGAGGGCACTATGAACGATCTCTATCTGGTCAGTCTGGCAGCAAGCATTACGGCGCTCGTATTTGCTTGGCTGCAAAGCAGGAAGGTCCTTGCATTTTCCGAGGGCACGCCCCTGATGCAAAAAATATCCCGCGCCATCCGCACGGGCGCGTCCGCATTCCTCAAGCGGCAGTACCGCACGGTAGCTGTTTTCTTCGCCTGTATGTTTGCTGTGCTCTGCGGCATGGCGGCCACGGGCTTTGTTACCTGGTTCGTGCCCTTCGCCTTTGTCACCGGCGGCTTCTTCTCCGGTCTCTCCGGCTTCATCGGCATGACGATCGCCACGCGCGCCAACTGCCGCACGGCGGCCGCCGCGCAGGAGGGACTCAACCGAGGTCTGCGCATCGCCTTCTCCGCGGGCAGCGTCATGGGCTTTACCGTTGTTGGTCTGGGCCTTCTTGATATCTCCCTCTGGTACGCGGTGATGAAGCTCGTCTTCCACTCCTCGCTCGAGGAGATCACCGCCGCGATGATCACCTTCGGCATGGGCGCATCCTCGATGGCGCTCTTTGCCCGCGTGGGCGGCGGCATCTTCACCAAGGCGGCTGACGTCGGCGCGGACCTTGTCGGTAAGGTCGAGGCCGGTATTCCCGAGGATGACCCGCGCAACCCCGCCGCCATCGCCGATAACGTGGGCGACAACGTCGGCGACGTTGCCGGTATGGGCGCGGACCTCTACGAGAGCTATGTCGGCTCCGTCACCTCCACCTGCGCGCTGGGCGTGCTCGCGTTCAACCAGATCCCGCAGATCGACCGCGCGTATGCGGTCGCCATTCCGCTCATCATCGCCGCCATCGGCGTGCTCTGCTCCATCATCGGCACCTTCCTCGTCAAGACGAAGGAGGACGCCGACCAGAAGTATCTGCTCAAGGCGCTGGGCCGCGGCACGAACTTCTCCGCCGTCACGGTGGCGGTCGTCAGCTTCTTTGTCGTGCGCGTGCTGCTCGGCAGCGCGTTCTACGGGCTGTGGCTCGCCATTCTCGCGGGCCTGCTCGCGGGCGTTCTGATCGGCCGCGTGACGGAGTACTACACCTCCGATACCTATAAGCCGACGCAGAACCTCGCCGCCAGCAGCGAGACCGGCTCCGCCACCATCATCATCAGCGGCGTCGGCCTCGGTATGCTCTCCACGGCCATGCCCATCATCATCGTCGGCATTGCCATCCTCGTCGCTTACTTCTGCTCCACCATCGGCTACGCGGGCAACACGGAGCTGGGCCTTTACGGTATTTCCCTCGCCGCGGTCGGTATGCTCTCGACCCTCGGCATCACTCTCTCCACCGACGCTTACGGCCCGGTTGCCGATAACGCCGGCGGCATCGCGCAGATGGCCGGCCTTCCTGAAGAGGTCCGCGAGCGCACCGATGCGCTCGACTCCCTCGGCAACACCACCGCCGCGACCGGCAAGGGCTTTGCCATCGGCTCCGCCGCGCTGACCGCGCT
>CAKTGM010000032.1 GCA_934561515.1 uncultured Oscillospiraceae bacterium
TAAGAAACCTCCATTTTGCGGGATGTTAGATCATCCCAAAATATTTGAATGCTTCTCGGATTGCTTTCTCTTTTTCCTGCGGACACTGGGGCTGTCTGGAATCCTCGGACTTCGGCAGATTATAGTTCTTACCAACCCCAATCCCACATTTTCGTTTAATCTGTGAGATATAGAGGTTGGACACCTTTAACCCGGTATGCTCCAACACATACTCCTTGATCTGCGGATAGGTTGCCCCATCCTGAAATTCGGACATATCCATATCTTCCAAAGAGAACTCAACCCGAATCTTTTTCGAGTCGACCTCACCCTTGGAAAGCAAGACAACCGTCTCGACATGATCCGCTCTCGGGAACATATCCACGGCGGCGGCGCGCGCGGCGGTATAGCCAAGGTCTGCAAAGCGCTTCACGTCGCGCGCCATGGTCGCGCTGTCACAGGAGACGTACACAACTCTCTCCGGCTGCATCGCGGCGATGCTCTCCACCACGTCGGGCGCAAGCCCCTTTCGCGGCGGGTCGACGGTGATAACATCGGGGCGCAGATGCTCCTGCGCGAGTTTTTTCGCCACGTCGGACGCATCGCCGCAGAAGAATTCCGCATTTTTGACGCCGTTGCGCACAGCGTTTTCGCGCGCGTCGTCGATGGCCTCGGGCACGATCTCCGCGCCGAGGACCCTCTTCGCGTGATCGGAGAGCGCGAGCGTGATGGTGCCCGCGCCGCAGTAGAGGTCGAGCACCGTCTCCTGCCCCGTGAGATCTGCAAATTCGATGGCCTTCGCGTACAGTCGCTCGGCCTGCGCGCGGTTGACCTGATAAAATGACGGCACGCTCAAGCGGAAGCGCTTGCCGCAGAGCGTATCCTCGAGCCGGTCTTCCCCCCAGAGCGTGCGGTAGCGGTCGCCGAGGATGACGTTGCCCTTTTTCGTGTTTGTGCCCAGCACAATGCCGCGGCACTTGGGGCAGGCGTCGCGCAGAAGCGCCACGAGCGCTTCCTCCTGCGGCAGCCTGTTCCCGTTCACGAGCACGCAGACAAGACTCTCCCCCGCCGCGTTCGAGCGGACATAGAGATGGCGGACAAGGCCGTGGCCGGTCTTTTCGTCGTATCCTGCAACGCGGCAGCGCCGCATATATTCGCGCAGCGCCTCCGCCGCAGCGTCGGCCTCGGCCTTTACAAGAAGGCACTGCTCACATTCGATGACCTCGTGCGTGCGGGCGCGATAAAAGCCCACCCTTCCGTCCTTCGACACGGGGTACTGCGCCTTGTTGCGGTAGCGCAGCGTGTCCGCCGCGCCGAGGATCTCCTCCACCGCGACGGCGCTGCCGCCGATGCGCGCGAGATTATCCTGCACGCGCTGCCTTTTGAGGCGCAGCTCCTCCTCGTAGCTCATGTGGCGGTAGGTGCAGCCGCCGCAGCGCGGAAAGTACGGGCAGTCCGATTCAATGCGCGCATCGGACGGCTCGACCACCTCGATCACCTTGGCAAAGGCGACGCTTTTGAGCGTCTTGAGGATCAGCACGCGGCATTTTTCTCCGCGCAGCGCGCCGTGGACAAACACCACGCGCCCGTCGATGCGCGCAACGCCCATGCCGCCCTCGCCATAGCCCTCGATGGTGACGGTATGCTCCTGATTTTTGGCAAGTTCCATGGTTTCTCCCTCTCAGAAAAGCCGCTTCGCGCTTACGCGCGAAGCAGCTTTTTTCAATCTTTGCGATCAATCGCGGAAGCGCTCGATCAGGCTGATGATCTGGCCCGTGAACGCGGAAATGTCCTTGTTGGGTCTTCCCTTGCAGTGCTTGGCAAGCTCCAGCAGCGACTCCGCCGCCGAGACGAGCTTTGCATAGAGATTGTCCGCGCGCGACTTCTGCGCCGTGCGCTTGCGCTCGGAAATGTAGCCCTCGCTGAGCATTTCGTTCGCGGCAAGGTCGTAGCATTCGGTGAACTTGGCCGCGTGCGCGCGGAAGCCGAGCGTGCAGAGCTCCTCTGCAAAGGCGGGGGCAACGTCCTCGTCGCCGTGGACGACGAACACGTGCGCAGGCTTCGGGTCGAAGGCCTTGATCCACTCGATGAGGTGATCGTGGTCGGCGTGAGAGGAAAGGCCCTGGAAGTTGACGATCTTCGCCTTGACGGCGATCTCCTCGCCGAAGAGCTTGACCTTCTCCACACCGTCGAGCAGCCTGCGGCCCAGCGTGCCGGGCGACTGGAAGCCGACGAATACGACCGCGCTGTTCGCGCGCCAGAGGTTGTGCTTCAAATGGTGGCGGATGCGGCCCGCGTCGCACATACCGGAGGCGGAGATGATGACCTTGGGGGTCGTATCCATGTTGAGCATCTTCGATTCCTCGCTCGACTCAACAAGGTTGAGGTTGGGGAAGGTGAACATATGCGTGCCGTCCTTGACGAGCTCGAGCGCCTGCTCATCGAGATAGCCGTGCAGATCGCCGCAGAAGACGGTCGTCGCGGCCCTGGCAAGGGGAGAGTCGATGTACACAGGGAAATTCGGCGTGGACTTGACGAGCCTCTGGTCCTTGATCTCGCGGATAAAATACAAAAGCTCCTGCGTGCGCCCGACGGCAAACGACGGAATGACGACATTGCCGCCCTTGCCGAGCGTTTCGTCGATGATCTCGGCAAGCTCGTCGGTATAGCTCCAGACCTCTGTGTGGTTGCGGTCGCCGTAGGTCGACTCCATCACGACGTAATCAGCCTTCTTCAAAAGCTGCGGGTCGCGGATAATGGGCTGGTCGACATTGCCGATGTCGCCGGAGAAGACGAGCGTCTTGTGAACGCCCGCTTCCTCAAGCTCGAGCGTGATGGAGGCAGAGCCGAGCAGATGCCCCGCATCGGTGAAGACCGCGCTCACGCCCTCGCAAAGCTCGACTGTTTCCTCATACTCGCAGGTCGTAACATATTTGAAAACATCCAGCGCGTCCTGCTCGGTGTAGAGCGGCTCAACGTGCTCGCGGCCCGCGCGCTGGCCCTTGCGGTTTTCATACTCCGCGTCGCTCTCCTGAATGTGGGCGGAGTCGAGCAGCATGATCTTCATGAGATCCGCCGTCACGCGCGTTGTGAGGATGCGGCCGTGGAAGCCGTTTTTCACCAGCAGCGGGATGCGGCCGGTGTGGTCGATGTGCGCGTGGGTGACGAGCAGGATATCGATGCTGCCGGGCGCAAAGGCGAGGTAGCGGTTGTCCATCTCGTCGCGTCCCTGCTGCAATCCGCAGTCGACGAGGATCTTTTTGCCGTTGATCTCCAGGCAGTGGCTCGAGCCGGTCACGCAGCGGTCGGCTCCGTAAAAATGCAGTTTCATGCGTCAGTCCTCCTTAGACCGGATATGAAAAGCTTTTTTCTTTTTCTCGTCCTCCGCCATCGGAGGGCACTTTGTCTCTTTACCCTGATATCTTGTCTTGCATTTTACCACAGCGGCAATGCAAAGCGCAAGCCGTGCGCGGCGCGGCGGCGGAATTTATTTACAGTCCATTCATATTGTGCGGCAAATTTTCCTTTGCATATCGCGCGCAGGAATGCTATACTTGTAGGCGTGTTATTATGCTCCCACGAAAGGAAGTTTTTTGATATGGGTTTTTTTAGCAAAGTCTTCGGCTCGTACAGCGACCGCGAGCTCAAGAGCATCTACCCCATCGCCGACAAGATCGAGGCGCTGGCCGCCGAGTACGAGGCCATGAGCGACGCGCAGCTTCAGGCGAAGACGCCGGAGTTCAAGGCGCGCCTTGCAAACGGCGAAACGCTCGACGACATCCTGCCCGAAGCCTTCGCCACCGTGCGCGAGGCCTCCCGCCGCGTGCTGGGGCTCTACCCCTACCGCGTGCAGCTCGTCGGCGGCATCGTGCTGCATCAGGGCCGCATCGCCGAGATGAAGACCGGCGAAGGCAAAACGCTCGTGGCAACGCTGCCCGCCTACCTCAACGCCCTGACCGGCAACGGCGTGCACATCGTCACCGTGAACGACTACCTCGCCAAGCGAGACAGCGAATGGATGGGCAAGGTGCACCGCTTCCTCGGCCTCACCGTCGGCCTCATCGTCCATGACCTCACGAGCGAGGAGCGCCGCGCGGCCTACGCTGCCGACATCACCTACGGCACGAACAACGAGATGGGCTTTGACTATCTGCGAGACAACATGGCCATCTACGCAAGCGAGCTTGTCCAGCGCGGACACGCCTTCGCCATCGTCGACGAGGTCGACTCCATCCTGATCGATGAGGCGCGCACGCCGCTCATCATCTCCGGCATGGGCGAAAAGTCCACGGAGATGTACTCCCGCACGGAAAGCCTCGTGCGAGGCTTCCGCAAGAAGGTCATCGCCGAGAGCGACGACAAGGAGGAAGAGGACGTCAACATCGACGCGGATTACATCGTCGATGAAAAGGCCAAGACCGCAACGCTCACTGCCCGCGGCGTGAAGAAGGCTGAGGAGTTCTTCGGCCTTGAAAACCTCTCCGACCCCGAAAACTCCACCATCGCGCATCACATCAACCAGGCCATCAAGGCGCACGGCACGATGAAGCGCGACATCGACTATGTCATCAAGGACGGTCAGGTCGTCATCGTCGACGAGTTCACCGGCCGACTGATGTTCGGCCGCCGCTACAGCGAGGGCCTGCATCAGGCGATCGAAGCCAAGGAGCACGTGGAGGTCGCGCGCGAGAGCAAGACCCTTGCGACCATCACCTTCCAGAACTATTTCCGTCTTTACGGCAAGCTCTCCGGTATGACCGGTACGGCGCTCACCGAGGAAGAGGAATTCGGCACGATCTACAACCTCGATATCATCGAGGTGCCGACGAACCGCCCCCTCGCCCGTATCGACGATCCCGACGTTGTCTACAAGACCGAGGCGGCAAAGTACCGCGCCGTCATCGCGCAGGTGAAGGAGTGCCACGCCAAGGGCCAGCCCGTGCTGGTCGGCACGGTGTCGATCGAGAAGAACGAAAAGCTCTCCTACCTTCTCTCCCGCGAGGGCATCAAGCACAACCTGCTGAACGCGAAGAATCACGAAAAGGAAGCCGAGATCGTCGCGCAGGCGGGTAAGCTCGGCGCGGTCACGGTCGCAACGAACATGGCAGGCCGCGGTACCGATATCATGCTCGGCGGCAACGCCGAGTACATGGCGAAAAACGACCTGCGCAAGGCGGGTCTTTCCGACGAGCTGATCGCCGAGGCGACCGGCTATGCCGAAACGACGGATCAGGAGATCCTCGACGCACGCGAGATGTTCGCAAAGGCGCTTGAAAAGCACCGCGAGGAGATCTCCGGCGAGGCGGACAAGGTCCGCGAGGCGGGCGGTCTTTTCATCATCGGCACCGAGCGCCACGATTCCCGCCGTATCGACAACCAGCTGCGCGGCCGCGCCGGCCGTCAGGGCGACCCCGGCGAAACGCGCTTCTACCTCTCGCTTGAGGACGATCTGCTGCGTCTTTTCGGCGGCGAGCGCATCACGAACCTGATGGACCGCTTCAATCTCGACGAGGATACGCCCATTGAGAATAAGACGCTCTCCAAGGCCATCGAGAACGCGCAGACGAGTGTGGAGTCCCGCAACTTCCAGTACCGCAAGAGCACGCTCGAATACGACGACGTGATGAACAAGCAGCGCGAGATCATCTATGGTCAGCGCAAGCAGGTGCTCGACGGGCTGGACATCAAGCCCACGATCCTCAATATGCTGAGAAGCAGCATCGAATCTCAGGTCGCCTTCGCCTTCGGCGAGCACGACAGGAGCGACGACGAGCACCGCGCCGATGCGCTCAAGAGCTGCGAGGGAACCTACTTCCCGCGCGGTGCGGTGGATGCCTCCGCCCTCTCCTCTCTCTCTGCCGAGGAGCTGACCGAGCGCTTCTACGAAGCGGCGGAAAAGTACTACGAGGCCAAGGAATCCGCCGTCACCTCACCTATCATGCGCGAGCTGGAGCGCGTGGTGCTGCTGCGCGTGGTCGACGAATACTGGATGGATCACATCGACGCGATGAGCGAGCTGCGCCAGGCCATCCGCCTGCAAGCCTACGGCAACAACAAGCCCATCGACGTTTACAAGCAGGAATCCCTCTCGATGTTTGAGGATATGATCTCTGCCATTCAGGGCGACACGGTGCGCCGCATCTTCTCCGCCCGCATCAAGACCGAGGGTGAGGTCAAGCGCGAGCGCGTGGCCGACGGCATGGTCGCCTCCACCTCCGGCGACGGCACGGTGAAAAAGCAGCCGCGCAAGGTGCAGAAGATCGGCCGCAACGACCCCTGTCCCTGCGGCAGCGGCAAGAAGTACAAGCAGTGCTGCGGCAGATGATCTGCCCCGCAGCGTGATCTGAATGCAAGGGGGCTGTTCTCTTTCCCCAAGGAGAGCAGCCCCCTTCCCCAAAAGAAAAGGAGGCTTTTTCCATGTCCTTTACCGAACACAATGCCGGCGGCCTTATCTTTGACACCTCCGATGTCATCTCCGCTGCGCCCGGCGTGGTGCACGCCTTCACCACGCGTCACGGCGGCGTGAGCCCCGCCCCCTTCGACTCGCTCAACTTTGCCGACCACCACGGCGACACGAACGAGAATCTGCTCGAAAACTATCGCCGCCTCGGCGCAGCCGTCGGTTTTGACGCATCCCGCGCCGTCGCCTGCCGCCAGATCCACTCCGACCACGTCTGCGTGGCGCGCGAGGAGGACGCGGGCAAGCTCCTCTGGGATGAGCGGCTCGACGACGGCGACGCGCTCATCACGAACGTGCCCGATCTCCCGCTCTTCGCCTACGGCACGGATTGCTGCGTCATCACGCTCTACGACCCCAGCACACGCTGCATCGGCGCGGTGCACGCGGGCTGGCGCGGCACGGCGAGCGGCATTGCGCTCAAAACGGCCGTGACGATGATGAGCTATTACGGCGCGGACCCCTACACGCTGCGCGCCGCCATCGGCCCGAGCATCGGCAAGTGCTGCTTCGAGGTCGACGAGGACGTGGCGCACACCTTCAAGGCACTGCTCGACCCCGCCGTTGACGAGCGCATCGAGCAGTGCGGGGAAAAGTACCGCATCGACCTCAAGGGCATCAACCGCCTGTGGCTGCTGCGCGCGGGCATCGACCCTGCGCGCGTGGACGTGCACCCCGACTGCACGAAGTGCCACCCCGAGCGCTACTGGTCGCACCGCGCGATGGGCGACAAGCGCGGCGGCATGGCCGGCGTCATCTGCCTGACCGGGGAAGATCGATGATGCGCCGCGTTTCGCTTCTTTTCTGCGCGCTCGCGCTGCTTTTGTCGCTTTCGGGCTGCTGGAGCTCTGATGAGGCGGACGAGGAAAAGGATTTCTGGGAGACGCCGTCCCCCGGCGAAACGCAGGAGGGTGCCGACGCTGCGCACACGCCCATCACGGCCTTTGCCCTGCCCTATCTTCAGAACGTGACGCTCGACCCCATCACCTGCCCCGACGGGATGCAGCAGACGGTGGGCGCGCTGCTCTACGAGGGGCTTTTCGCGCTGGACGAGACGTTCACGCCGCAAACTGTCCTGTGCAGCCGCTATGAGCACAACGACGACTGCACCTCCTTCACCTTCTATCTCCGCGAGGATGTGCGCTTTTCCGACGGCAGCGCGCTGACGGCGAACGATGTGCTCGCCACGCTGCGCCGCGCGCAGGAAAGCGTGCGCTACGGCGCGCGCTTCGCCTCCGTTGCCTCGATGCGCGCATCGAACGGCGCGCTCGTTGTAACGCTCACGCGCGGAAACAGCGCCTTTCCCGCGCTGCTGGACATTCCCATCGTGCGCGCAGGCTCTGAAAAGAACAGCGTGCCGCCCGGCACGGGGCCGTACCTCTTCGTAACGGACGGCAGCGGCGCGTGCCTCAAGCGCAGCGGCGAGTGGTGGCGAAAAGCGAACCTGCCGCTCGAGCGCATCGAGCTGCGCGAGGTCAAGGACGACGACACGGCCTCCTACCTCTTCTCCTCGCGCGAGGTGCATCTGCTCGCCGCCGACCTGACTGGCGGCGCGGGCGACCTTCGCAGCGCGAACACCGCCGTCACCGACTATGCATCGGCGAACATGATCTACCTCGGCTTCAACACGCAGCGCACGCTCACGGCAAGCGCTGAGCTGCGCGCCGCCCTCGCCGCCGCCATCGACCGCGGCACTGTGGCCGCGGGCTACCTTGCAGGCCACGCCGAGAGCGCGCGCTTCCCGCTCTCGCCGCGTGCTGCGCTCTATCCTGAAGAGCTTGCCGCAACGCTTGCGCCCCCCGCGCTCTCCGCGGCGCTTGAAGCGTCCGGCGTATCGGAGGACCATCCCCGCTCGCTCACCATTCTCGTCAGCGAGAGCGACTCGTTCAAGGTCTCCATCGCAGAGTATCTCAGCCGCGCGCTGACGGGCGGCGGCCTGAGCTTCACCGTGCGCGTGCTGCCGTGGAGCGACTATCTCGCCGCGCTGGAGAGCGGAAATTTCGACCTCTACCTCGCCGAGGTCCGCCTGACGGCGGACTGGGACATTTCCTCCCTCGTCCGAACCGGCGGCGCGCTCAACTACGGCTTCTATGCCGACGAGGAGTGCGACGCGCTGCTTGACGCCTTTCTTGCAGGAGAAACGGCGCAGAGTGCAAGCGCGCTCTGCCGCCATCTGGAGCAGAATGCCCCCATCGCGCCCATCGTCTTCAAGACCGCGTCCGTGCTGACGCCGGAGGGTCTTGTCGACGGCCTGACCCCCACCGTTTCCTCCCCGTTCTACGGCCTTGAAAACTGGACGGTGACCTTCGGCAAGGGATGAAGGTGCAAAATCTTTGCGAAAGGGACTGAAACCATGGATGCAAACGAGTACCAGAAGCGCGCAATGACGACGCTGAACCCCGCGCTCGGAAAAAAGGACGTGCTTATCAACAGTGTCATGGGGCTTTGCGGCGAGTCGGGCGAGGCGATCGACATCGTGAAGAAATGGCTGGCGCAGGGGCACGCGCTCGACAAAGAGCACCTTGCCAAGGAGCTTGGAGACATCGCATGGTATCTCGCCGAGGCCGCCACCGCGCTGGACCTTTCGCTCGGCGACATTTTGCAGGCCAATCTCGACAAGCTTGAAAAGCGCTACCCCGACGGCTTCGACACGCGCCGCTCCCTCTCCCGCGCGGTGGAAGACCTGTAGGCAGTGCGTCCTGCGGCGCTTGTGTACCCGCCTTATGCGGGCCCGCCCGCCGCTGTGCGTTCAGCAAGACACAAAAACCCGACCGATGAGAACCATCGGTCGGGTTTGCTTTTTATGAACGCTTCGCTGCGGCGCGTTATTTCTTTAATACTGGCGCACCACGGCGACGACGCGGCCGAGGATCGTGCACCCGCGCCCGTCGATGGGCTGATAGTCGGGGTTTGCGGGCAGGAGCCAGAGCTCTCTTCCCTTGCGCTTGAGCGTTTTGACCGTGGCCTCGTCGCCGAGCAGGGCGATGACGATCTGTCCGTTCTGCGCGATGGACTGGCGATGGACGACGACAAGATCGTCCGGCAGGATGCCGACGCCAAGCATCGACTCGCCGCGCACGCGCAGGGCAAAATACTCGTCATCATGCCCGCCGGTGTCGAACGTCAGGTAATCCTCGATGCACTCCTGCGCCAGAATCGGGCTGCCGGCGGCAACGTTGCCGACGATGGGCACGCGGCGCGCCGGCGGCTCGTCAAAGGCCGGCGCTTCCTCCTGCACGGGGACGATCGGCGCGCCGGAGGGCAGGCGCTTGAGCGTGATGGCGCGGCCCTTGCCCGCGCTCTTTTCGATGAGGCCCATCTCCTGCAAATGCTTGATGTGGAAATGGACGGTGGAGGGCGACTTGAGGCCCAGTGCCTCGCCGATCTCCCGCACGGAGGGCGCATAGCCGTGCTCGGCAATGCTCTCGTCAATATAATCGTACACGCGCTGCTGCATCTTTGACAGTTTTTCCATCGTCGTGCGCCCCTTCCAACATTTGTTCGAATCTATGATACCACATTTCTCCGAAAATGCAACATCTGTTTCACATTTTTATTTCATTTTCGCGCTTCTGCCCGCCCGAAAAGTTTTTTTGCTTTTTTTGCGCGCAGCTATTGACAAATGCCGCCGGATGTATTATTGTACTAATCACTTAATACAGTGATACAAAGGAGGGTCACGATGGAATGGAACTTTCGCAATGACCAGCCGATCTACTCCCAGCTGACGCAGCGGCTCACGGAGGCCATCGTCTCAGGCATCTACGCCCCGGGCGAAAAGCTCCCCTCGGTGCGTGAGCTGGCGCTGGAGGCCGGCGTCAACCCCAACACCGTGCAGCGCGCGCTCACGGAGCTTGAGCGCGAGGGGCTGGTCTTTTCCCAGCGCACGGCGGGGCGGTTCGTCACGGAAAATGAAAACATGATCGTAAACGCAAAGCTCCGCATTGCCGACGAGCGCGTAAGCGTGTTTCTTCGCTCGATGAAAACGCTCGGCTGCGGCAGGCAGGAGATCATCTCCCTCATCGAGGGAGCAAAGGAGGATGAAGAATGAGTATTTTAGAATGCAGGGCGCTCACCAAGAGCTACGGCGCCAGAGAAGCGCTCAGGAGCGTCGATCTCACGATCGAGCCGGGGCACATCGTGGGCCTGCTCGGCCCGAACGGCAGCGGCAAAACGACGCTCATCAAGCTTTGCAACGGCCTTCT
This sequence comes from uncultured Oscillospiraceae bacterium, assembly GCA_934561515.1. GTDB lineage: Bacteria > Bacillota > Clostridia > Oscillospirales > Oscillospiraceae > Hominicoprocola. Next base: position 10,642 of record CAKTGM010000032.1, read on the forward strand.
GACGCCGACTTCGGGAGAGCTGCTGATCGACGGCAAAAAGCCGTCTCGCGCAACGAAGGCGATCGTTTCCTATCTCCCCGACCGCGACACGCTGCCCGGCTGGATGAGCATCGCGCAGGCGCTCGACTACTACGGCGACTTTTACTTAGACTTTCGCCGCGGCCTTGCCGAGCAGATGCTGATGAACCTCGACCTTGACCGCACGCAGAAGATCAAGACGCTCTCCAAGGGCATGCGCGAGAAGACGCAGCTCATCCTCACGATGAGCCGCGAGGCAAAGCTTTATCTTCTTGACGAGCCGATCGGCGGCGTGGACCCCGCGACGCGCGACTACATCCTGCGCACGATCATCAGCAATTACAGTGAGGACGCGGCGGTCGTCATCTCCACGCACCTGATCGCCGACGTGGAGCAGGTGCTCGACGAGGTCGTGTTCCTGCGCGAGGGGCAGGTCATGCTCCACGAGAGCGTGGAGACCATTCGAGACGAAAAGGGCAAGAGCGTGGATGAGCTCTTCCGGGAGGTGTTCAGATGCTGAGTAAACTCATTAAGCACGAATTCCGTGCAACGAGCCGCATCATGTGGCCGGTCTTTCTTGGAATGCTGGCGCTGACGGCGCTGATGCGCATTTCTCTGCCGCTGCTGAATGGCGGCGTTACCCCCTGGTTTCTTCAGATGCTCTGTGTGCTGCTGGTCATCGGCTTTGTGGTGGGTCTTGGTGCGCTGGCGTTTGCGCCGCTGGTGCTCTCCGCCGTCCGCTGGCGCGACCATGTGCTCAAGGACGAGGGCTATCTCACGCTGACGCTCCCCGTGAGCGTGCATCAGCTGCTCGCCTCCAAGCTCATCGTCTCCGCCGTGTGGTACGCCGCGGCGTTCCTCGTGGGTGTTCTCTCGCTGATGATCGCCACCGCCAACTGGTCTTCTCTTCTTTATGTGCCGGACTTCTTCGGCGATTTCTTCAAGGCATTTTCTCAGATGGACGCCTCTCTGCGCGGCCACGCGCTGCTCATTTTACTTGAGCTGCTCGGCAACTTCGTCATGACGATCTCCGCCGCGTCGCTCGTGGTGTACGCCGCCTTTTCCATCGGCTACAGCTTCAATAAGCACAAGTCGCTCTGGATGACCGTTCTCGTGCTTGTGTTCTTCGAGGTCGCACAGTTCACCGCCATCGCCATGATCGGCGCGTTCTTCAACGCCGATCCCACGCGCTGGATGAATCTGGACGTTTACAGCGCGCCCGCGAGCGTCGAGCTGCTGCTCCTCTGGGGGATGTTCGGCGAGCTGCTCTTCGCCGCGGCAGGCTACGCCGTGACATGGTACTTCACGACGAAAAAACTGAATCTCGAGTAACGCATTTTCTGAAAAAGCAGCCGCGAAGAGCCTCCGCTTTTCCGGCTGCTTTTCTGCACCCTTTTCACGTCCGGATTTCCCGAAATTCAAAGATTATGTCAACCGACAATACAAAGTTCATTCGTATGAAAGGAGTCCCTCCATGCAAATCCTGACTGTTTCCGGTCTTCAAAAGACCTACACCACGCGCTTTGGCGGCAGCAAGGTCCATGCGCTCAAAAATGTCAGCTTCACCGTTGAAGGCGGCGAATATGTCGCCATCATGGGCGAGAGCGGCAGCGGCAAAACGACGCTTCTCAACATTCTCGCCGCGCTCGACAAGCCGAGCGGCGGCACAGTGCTGCTTGGCGGCAAGAACCTCTCGGAAATTCCCGAGGAGACCGCCGCAGCCTTCCGCCGCGACAACCTGGGCTTCGTCTTTCAGGACTTCAGCCTTCTCGACACCTTCTCGCTCGAAGACAACATCTGCCTGCCGCTCGTGCTCGCGGGCAAGTCGCGCGCGGAGATGCGCGACCGGCTCGCGCCGCTCGCCCGCGACCTCGGCATCGAGCCGCTGCTCAAAAAGTACCCCTACGAGGTCTCCGGCGGGCAGAAGCAGCGTGCCGCCGTCGCCCGCGCGCTCATCACCCGCCCGCAGATCCTGCTCGCCGACGAGCCGACCGGCGCGCTCGACTCCCGCTCGGCGGACGAGCTTTTGAAGCTTTTTACCGAGATCAACCATGCGGGGCAGACGGTCGTGATGGTCACCCATTCCGTGCGCGCGGCGAGCTGCGCCTCGCGCGTGCTGTTTCTGCGCGACGGTGAGCTCTCGCTCGAGCTCACGCGCAAAAAGGACACGGACGCGCAGTTCTACCAGCGCATCGCCGACGCGCTCACGCAGCAGCAGACGGGAGGCGAGCGCGCATGAAGGCAGGCTTTTACCCAAAGCTCGCGCTCATGGGCGTGAAGAAAAACGGCAGGCTCTATGTTCCCTATCTTCTCTCCTGCGCGTTCATGGCGGCGGTACTGTATGTCATCGCTTTCCTCGCCTCCACGCCCGCGCTCTATGTAGTCAACGGCAAGCTCAACGGCGCGGGCACAACGACCGTCCAGCTCGTGATGCGCCTCGGCTCGCTTGTCATCTCGGTCTTCGCGGCGCTGTTCCTCTTCTATACGAACAGCTTTCTTCTGCGCCGCCGCAAGAAGGAATTCGGCCTTTACAGCGTGCTCGGCATGGACCGCGGCGCGCTCGGCACGATCCTCTTCTGGGAAACGCTCATGGCCGCGGCGTTCACGCTCACCGTGGGGCTTGGCTTCGGCGTGCTGCTCTCCTATCTTTCGCAGGCGGTGCTGCTGCATCTGCTTTCTCTCCCTGCCGTCGCGTTCTCGGTGAGCTTGAACGCGCTCAGGCAGTGCGCCGTCACGTTCGCCGTCATCTTCGCGCTGCTCTGCGCGCGCGGCGTGCTGTCGCTCAGGCACGCGCAGGGCGCGGCGCTGCTGAAGAGCGAAAGCGTCGGCGAAAGGCCGCCGAAGTCGCAGTGGCTGCTCGTCCTCCCCGGCCTGGCCCTGCTCCTTGGCGCGTACGATATCGCCGCGACGATCAAGGACCCCGTACAGGCGATCCTGCTCTTTTTTGTCGCGGTCATCATGGTCATTTCAGCGACGTATCTGCTCTTCATTTCCGGCAGCGTGACGCTCTGCCGCACGCTCCAGAAAAACGAAGCCTTCTACTACAAAAAACGCAACTTCGTCTCCCTCTCGTCGCTTACCTACCGCATGAAGCGCAACGGCGCGGGCCTTGCCTCCATCTGCATCCTCTCCACGATGGTGCTCGTGATGCTCGCCTCGACAGCGAGCCTCTATTTTGGCGCGGAGGACGCGATCAGCGCACTCTTCGCCCAGAATTCCTACTGGCAGGCCGGCGAAATGGCGGAGATCCGCGCCGAGTTCTTCTCGCTCTACGGCAGTCTCTTCTTCCTTGGCATTCTGCTGAGCGTCGTCTTCCTGCTTGCAACGCTTCTGATGCTCTACTACAAGCAGGTCGTCGAGGGCTTCGAGGACGCCTCGCGCTTTGCCGTCATGCAGCGTGTGGGCATGACCAGGCGCGATATCCGCGAGAGCGTGAACGCGCAGATGCTGCTCATCTTCCTGCTGCCGCTCGCCGCGGCGGCGCTGCACCTCGCCTTTGCCCAGCCGATGGTCTGGCAGATTTTGCAGATCTTCGGCATCCAGAACCTGACGCTCTTTCTCGGCGTGACGGGCGCGGCGCTGCTCGTCTTTGCGCTGCTCTACTGCGCAATGTACCGCCTGACCTCGAATGCCTACTGCCGCATCGTCAGCACGCAAAACGCCTGATCGGAGCAGATGGCGGACGGCTTTCAGTTTTTCTTGTTTTTGCGGCAGGAACACGGTATACTATAGAGTAGCAATATCCTGCAAAACGCTTTATCTCACTCAGGAAGGACGATTCTATGGATATCAAATTTTCCGGCTCGGACGCAAACGGCTTCCAGTTCGACCAGAACGCCGCACCCAAGCCCAAGCGTGAGCGCAAACCCAGAAAGTCGATCGGCAGCAAGGGCGGACGCATTGCCGTCAACACCCTCGTCACGCTGCTCGTCGGCGCGGTCTTCTTCTATCTTGAGCTGCCCGCCATCAACCTGCACGCCGAGGAGTTTTACGGCTTTGTGCTGCTGCTCTGCCTCACCTACTGCATCTGCTCGCTTCTGACCTCCGGCTTTCAGGGCACGGGCGCGAAGGGCTACTTCACCTTTGTCAAAAAGCAGTGCACCGTGCCGTTTTTTGTCGCGGCGCTGCTCGTCGTCACGGCGCTTGTCGGCGCGGCGGCATCGTGGGTCGTGCTGCGCGCGAAGGACTATCAGGCGCTGCTGCCCATTGAAAACGGCAGCTTCACCGAGGAGATCGCCGAGGTCTCCTACGACCGCATCCCCATGCTCGACCGCGACAGCGCTAAAAAACTCGGCGACCGCAAGCTCGGCGAGCTGGCCGACATGGTCTCGCAGTTCGAGGTAGCCGAGGACTACACGCAGATCAACTACCACGGCCGCCCCGTGCGCGTCACGCCGCTGCGCTACGGCGACATCATCAAGTGGTTCAACAACCGCTCCGAGGGCCTTCCCGCCTACCTTGTCATCGACATGGTGACGCAGAACGTGGACGTGGTGCGCCTCGAAGATGGCATGAAGTATACGACCGCCGAGCATTTTTCAAGAAATCTCTACCGCCACCTGCGCTTTGCCTACCCCACCTTTATGTTTGAAGAGCCGGTCTTTGAGATCGACGAGGACGGCACGCCCTACTGGGTCTGCGCCAAGAAGGAAAAGACCATCGGCCTTTTCGGCGGCACGGACAACCACGGCGCGGTGCTCGTCAACGCCGTCACGGGCGAGAGCGAGTACTACGAAGCGCCGCCCGCATGGGTCGACCACGTCTACTCCGCCGAGCTGATCATTGAGCAGTACGACTACTACGGCCAGTACCACAACGGCTTCTGGAACTCCATCTTCGGCCAGCGCGACGTGACGGTCACGACCACCGGCTACAACTATCTTGCCGAGGGCGACGACGTGTACCTTTACACGGGCGTGACGAGCGTGGGCGGTGATGAGAGCAACATCGGCTTCCTGCTTTCCAACCAGCGCACGAAGGAGACAAGGTACTACCCCTGCGCGGGCGCGACCGAGTACAGCGCCATGGACAGCGCCAAGGGCCAGGTGCAGAACCTGCGCTACACCGCGACCTTCCCCCTGCTTCTGAACATCGCCGACCAGCCGACCTACTTCATGGCGCTCAAGGACGCAAGCCAGCTCGTCAAGATGTACGCGATGGTCAACGTCAGCCAGTATCAGATCGTCGCCACCGGCGCGACCGTCGCCGACTGCGAGGCGAACTACCGCCGGATGCTGCGCCAGAACGAGCTCATCACCGACGAGCAGACGGAGATCGACACGCAGCCGGGCGCGCTTACGAGCGTGGAGGGCACGATCGAGGAGATCCGCACGGCGGTCGTGAACGGCAACAGCATTTATTTCCTGCGCTTTGCAGGCGAGAGCAGCTTCACCGTGCGCATGAGCGCGGCGGAGGTCGCCTACGCGCCGCTGCTGAATGTCGGCGATCATGTGCGCGTTGCCTACCGCGAGGGCTATGTGACGGAGAACTGGATCGAGGCGGCGGACGTGACGCTCTCGGACGGCAGCGCCCAGAGCGCGCCGCCCACGGAGACGGCGGAGCGCGAGGCAAACGAAGAAGATTCCGCGCTTTCAGGCAGTCCGGAGGATGCTGCTTCCCCGCAGCCGTAAGGCGGGCATATCCTTCTATATTACGGATTTTAATGGGGGGCGGAAACGTCCCCATTTCTTTTTGGAATGGAATGCACAAAAATGCAAGATTGTGAGCAGTTTTTCTCTATAAAACGCTCACTTTGAAGGCCAGCTTGCATCAATTTAATATGTTTTATTAAATTGGTGAAACTTTTTCGGACTTTTTTCTGCCAAATGCACAAAAAGGGGGAACGATTTTCTTACACTGCGCCAATGGCGTTTTGCTTGAGAAATTTTTCCTTCGGTGATACACTTATAGACAAGATGGCTGAACCATCAAGGCCCTGACATCCAGGGTAATTTTAGAGGAGGCTACTTATCATGAACGCTTACATTGAGAGAGTTCTTGCCGAGACCAAGGCCAAGAACGCGAATGAGCCCGAATTCCTGCAGACCGTCGAAGAAGTCCTGACTTCCCTCGAGCCGGTCATCAACGCCCACCCCGAGTACGAGAAGGCTTGCCTGCTCGAGCGCATGGTCGAGCCCGAGCGCGTCATCGAGTTCCGTGTCGTTTGGATGGACGATAACCTTCAGTATCACGTCAACCGTGGTTACCGCGTGCAGTACAACGCGGCGCTCGGCCCCTACAAGGGCGGCCTGCGTTTCGCTTCCAACGTTAACCTTTCCATCATCAAGTTCCTCGGCTTCGAGCAGACCTTCAAGGATGCTCTGACCTGCCTGCCCATCGGCGGCGCTAAGGGCGGTTCCGACTTCTCCCCCATCGGCCGCAGCGACGGCGAAGTCATGCGCTTCTGCCAGGCCTTCATGACCGAGTTCCATCGTCACATTGGTCAGGACATCGACTGCCCCGCTGGTGACGTTGGTGTCGGCGGCCGCGAGGTCGGTTACCTGTATGGTCAGTATCGCCGCATCGTCGGCGCTGCCGAGTTCGGCGCTATGTCCGGCAAGGCTGTCTGCACCGGTGGTTCCATCCTCCGTCCCGAGGCGACCGGTTTCGGCGCTGTCTATTATCTGCGCGAAGTCCTCAAGCACGACGGCAAGGAAGTCAAGGGCATCCGTGTCGCCATGTCCGGCTACGGCAACGTGGGCTGGGGCATCATGAAGAAGATCGACGAGCTCGGCGGTAAGGTCACCTACTTCGCCGGCCCCGACGGCTACATCCACGATCCCGACGGCGTCTGCGGCGAAGAGAAGCTCAACTTCATCCTCGAGATGCGCGCTAAGGACCCGATGCACTGCAAGCCCTACGCTGACAAGTTCGGCGTTGAGTTCGTTGAGGGTCAGAAGTGCTGGGGCGTCAAGGACGTTGACGTTTACATGCCCGCCGCTACCCAGAACGACGTCAACATGGAGTGGGCCAAGAAGATCGCTGAGTCCGGTGTTCCCTACTACATCGAGGTCGGCAATATGCCCACCACCAACGATGCTCTCGCTTTCCTGATGGAGCAGAAGAACCTCACCGTCGCTCCTTCCAAGGCTGTTAACGCCTGCGGCGTTTCCGTTTCCGAGCTCGAAATGGCTCAGAACGCTCAGCGCATCTACTGGAGCGCTGAGGAAGTCGACGCTAAGATGGAGTCCATCATGAAGAACATCTATGATGCTTCCGTCGAGGCTGCCGAGCGCTACGGCCTGGGCTACAACCTGGTCGCCGGTGCCAACATCGCCGGCTTCCAGAAGGTCGCCGACGCCATGATGGCTCAGGGTATTTTCTAATCGAAAACACCTTACGACTTTCTCGTGCCGCACGTTTGTGCGCATGAAACAACAAGAAAAAGGCATCCTGCTTTCGCAGGATGCCTTTTTTGCGCCCTCATGTGTTCTCCCGGCTGATGGGCTTTCGGATGAGCAGCGCGCGCAGGGCCTTTTTGTCGAAGGGACAGAGCGGATAAAGGTACCCCTTCCCCACGATCGGCTTTGTCGAGGCGAGGATCGCTGCGATCGCGATGCAGCCGAGCGCCAGGCCGACCCAGTCCAGCGCGCCGACAAAGAGCAGCAGCATCAGCCGCAGCAGCTTGAAGGCGTAGCCCAGCTCATAGCTCGGCTGGGCAAAGTTTGAGATGGCGACAAAGGCCATGTACGCCAGCACCTCCGGCACGAGCCAGTGCGCCTGCACGGCAAAGTCGCCGAGCACGAGCGCGCCGAGCATACTGAAGGAGTTCGAGAAGACATCCGGCGTATTGAGGGAGGCAAGCTTCAGAAGGTCCACGATGAATTCCGCCAGCAGCAGCTGGGCGAGGATCGGCACGGAATAGTCGCTATCGATCGCCAGAAATTGAAGTCCCGCCTGCGTGCGCGAGGGGTCCTTGACGAGAAGATACCAGACGGGCGTGATGAACATCGTGAGCAGGAACACCACCACGCGCAGTACGCGAAGATACGTCCCCACGAGCGGTGGAAAGTAAAAATCGTTCGCCTCCTGCACAAAGTCGAAAAAGTGCGTCGGCAGGATCATCGCCGCGGGCGAGTTGTCCACGAGCACAAGGATGTCTCCCTCCATCACGCAGGCGGTCGCGGCGTCGGGGCGCTCGGTGTAGCGCACCTTCGGGAAGGGGTTCCACCACTGCCCCTTCCCCATCATGGCCTCGGCGATGCTCTCCTGACTCATGGAGACGGAGCGCACGTCGATTTTCTCAAGCTTTTGCCGCAGCTCTTCGAGCAGCCTGCGGTCGACCTTATTTTCAAGGTAGCAGAGCACAACGTCGGCGTGCGAGCGGTCGGATACCTTGTGCCCCTCGAGCGTGAGCTGCGGGTCGCGGATGCGGCGGCGCAGCAGCGCCGCATTCGCAACGAGCGTTTCGATGAAGCCGTCGTGCGCGCCGCGCAGCACCTTCCCCGCCGACGGCTCCTCCACGCCGCGCGCGGGAAACTGCTTCGCGTCGATGAGCGCGCAGGCGTCATAGCCCTCGATGAGCAGCAGCGTCTTCCCGAGAAAAACGTTCGTCACGGCGTTTTCGAGATCGCGCTCGGCATTCACCTCGCCAAAGGTCACATAGCGCTCGATGAACGCCTGCATCGTGGGCGCGTCGTCCACCGTTTCGAGCGCCAGCCAGAAGCTCAGCATCCGCTCGATGACCGCGTCATCGCCGTAGCCGTCCACGACCCACAGCCGCGCACGTTTCCCGCCGACGCACAGATCGCGCGAGATCATATCAAAGCAGCGCCCCACGCCGAGCAGGGCGTCCAGCGCGCGCACATTTTCCTCATGGTGTTCCGATAAACGATCCATAGCAGTCCTCCGCTCCGTTTCTCCCCGTAGGATGCACCGGAGAGCGGAACAATATGCCCCGCAGAGGACGGTTTTCGCAAAAGGGACGCACTCTTTCTCAAGAGCGCGTCCCTTTTGATCGTTTTTGCAGATGAAGCATCAGACCTCTTTATTAAAGTAGAAGAACTTCTCATCCTCGCCGTTTCTGCGCATACAGGACGAGAGCATCTTGTAGGAAGCCTTGTTCTCCTTGAAGCATTTGGCCACAACGTGGCTCAGATGGCGCTTGTAAAGCCCCCACTCGGCGACTGCACGGAAGGCCTCCGCGCCGTAGCCCTGTCCGCCGTATTCCGGCGCGATGCGGCAGCCCTCCTCTGCCCCACCCCTGCAATCGAAGTGATAAAGCAGCACCTCGCCGATGCACTTGCCGTCCAGGCGGATGGCAAAGTTGACGGCGCGCTTTCTGGCAAAGTCCGCGCGCACAACGTCCAGAAAATAGGTCTCAAGGTCCTCGCCCTTCCAGTCCGAGCGATAGTCGTAGCCCCACCATTTGTTGCGCGCATCGTCGAGACAGAGGGCGTTGTACGCCGCGCGGTCTTCATCCGTAAAGGCTGAGATCGTCAGCCGTTCGGTCCTGAGCGTCGGAATTTCCTCGAGACCCTCCAGCTCGTTTTTCACATCGAAGCAGAACTTCTCGGCAAGCATACAGGGAAGGTACTGGAGCTTTGAGGTGCGAAGGCCGCGGTCACCCGCGTCGTCCTCGCGGTTCAAATACCTGACGCCGTCGACGGCAAAGCAGCGGGCAAACTCCTGCACCGTCGCAGGATAAACGCCCTCGTAGCCGTAGAGCGCCTTTTCGATGTGGACGTGCAGCGTTTCGCCGCAGCGCTCGGCCATGGCAAGGGAGATGAGCCTCCCCTCATATTCCATGCCGCCGACGAAGAGCCAGCTTGTCCCCGTCAGGCGCAGCATCGTTTTGGCGAGCGCCAGCTCGTTCTTCGCCGATTTCGACGTTTTCTCGAAGACCTCGGTATACTCCTGCCAGAAGCGCTCGATGAGCGGCAGGTCCTCCTTCCCCAGCGCGCGGAAGCTCGCCTCGGGGTAGAGCTTGCGGAACTTGTTGACATGGTTGCGCTGGCCGCTGTAGTGGCGGCCGGGGAACTCGCGCAGGTCGTCCGCTTCATAGAGATAGTCGCGCCAGGAGCGCGGATTGTCGAGGTGGAAGTGTGGGTAGCGCTCGAGGAGCTTCCCCGCCTTTTCGCGCGGCACAACGGAAAGCTCCAGCGCGAGCCCCTGTTCCATGCAGTAGGCCTCGATGGCGCTGAGCGCCGCATCCTCGTCCCCATTGGGACCGGGCACGGGATAGTCGAAGCAGTACTTGCCGTCGATGCAGTTCTTTACGATCAGGCAGCCGGCGGCCTCGGCGTACTGCGGGTGCAGATGTCCGCGCCACATGAGCTTGACGAGCGCGGAATACTCGCAGAGTTGATAGTTGCAGTCCTTATAATAGCGGCGCAGGCGCGGCAGATCGCGCTGCGCGACGGGCTTGAAAGTGAGCATAGAAATGCAGTTCTCCTTTTTCTGTCGTAAAGCTATTTTACCCGTTTTGCCGCTGCGTGACAAGTGCTTTTTCGTTCGGCTCAAGCTCTGCAAGCACGCTCTGCGCGCATTCGATAAACTGCTGCAAGGACGCCTGCCGCCCCTCGCCCGCGCGCACGGCCATGCCAAGCTCGCGCGCCGACCGCGGCTCTACCGGCACGAGCAGCACGCCGTCGCCGCGCCCGCGCAGCGTCAGCTCCGTCATCATGCTCACGCCGAGGCCGTGCTCGACCATGCTGATGACCGTCGGATCGTCCACCGCCGTGGGCAGGATGTGGGGCTTCACGCCCACGTGGTTGAAAATGCGCATAATGTCCTTGTCGAAGCCCTGCGCGGGCATGATGAAATCGCGCCCGTCGAACTCGCCGAGCGGATAGCCCGTGCGCCCGTCAATGGGATAGTCCTTCGGCAGCACGGCGTACATCAGATCGTCGCACAGGTGGATCCATTCATAACCGCTTTCCTCTTCCTGACGGCTGACGAAGATCACGTCCATCTTCCCCTGCGCAAGCAGCTCATAGGGGCTGCGGACATGGTCCGCCATGCGGATGTCCACATCCACGTCCGGCCGCTTCTCGCGGAAGCTGCGGATGATGCTCGGCAGCCAGTGCATGGCCATGCTCGCAAAGGCGCTAACGCGGATGACCTCGCTGCGCGAGGCGGCGACCTGCGCAATGGTACTGTCGAGCCGCGCGTTGGCCTGCAAAAAGTCTCGAATGGCGGGCGCCACGCGCTCGCCCTCCTCTGTCAGCCGCACGCCGCCGCGCCCGCGCTCGAGCAGCGTGAAGCCGACCTCACGCTCGAGCGAATTCATCATGTGCGTCAGTCCGGACTGCGTGTAGCCCATGACCTCCGCCGCCTTGGTAAAGCTGCCGAGGTCGACCGCCATCAGCAGCGCTTCTAACTTTTTACTTTCCACAGAGCATTCCTTTCCCATTAGTAATTTTCATGCTGACATTATAATCTATCTTCGTGCCGGATGCAAGGCCCATTCTCCGCGGCAAGGCGCTTTCTGCGTCTTTTTTCTCCGTCTTCTGCATAAACTATCCTTCGAGGTGATGACCATGAACCGCCGCTCCGTTCTGCTTCCGCTGCTTCTGCTCGCCGCCTGCGTCCTTTTTGCCGCTCACGGGCGGAAGGAGCGCGCCGTCGAGGCCGCCAATACCTCTCCCCGCCGCTGCATCGCCCTGACCTTTGACGACGGTCCCTCGCCGCAGACGACCGCAAGACTGCTCGACGGGCTCAGAGAGCGCGGCGCGCACGCGACGTTTTTCCTTATCGGCGAGCAGATTGAGGGCCGCGAAGACCTTGTGCGCCGCATGAGGGACGAGGGGCATCAGGTCGGCAACCACAGCTTCACCCACGCGCGTCTCGACGCTGCCGACGAGACCGCCCTCTCAGAGATTCAAAAGACGGATGAGGCGCTGCGCGCCGTTCTCGGCGAGGGCGACTACTGGCTGCGCCCGCCCTGGGGCTTTTCGAGCGAAGCGCTCAAAGCCGCCGTCCGCGTGCCCATGAGCTTCTGGTCCGTGGACACGATGGATTGGAGCGTGCGCAGCTGCGACCTTGTGTCCTACGCGATCACAAGCGCAGTGCAGCCGGGCGACATCGTCCTGCTGCACGACCCCTATCCCTCCAGCGTGGACGCGGCGCTTCAGGCCATCGACGTGCTCGGCGCACAGGGGTATGAATTCGTCACGCTCGAGGAGCTGTTCGCCTGCTTTGGCGTCACGCCCGAGGCGGGGCATTTTTACCTCCGCCCCGGCGAGGAGGTAAGCTGGTGAGCGAGCGACAAATTTTTTCGAAAAAATTGAAATTAGGGCTTGCAATTTCCGGCAAGGTGTGCTATTCTATTAAAGTCGACACGAGCGATACACATCATCCGGGTGTGGCGCAGTTGGTAGCGCGCTTGACTGGGGGTCAAGAGGCCGTGAGTTCAAGTCTCGCCACTCGGACCATGCAGAGTGTCCTTATAGGATCTGAGTATCCTGTAATGGACACTCTGCTTTTTTATTTCCCACAAAGTTCAT
>CAKTGM010000033.1 GCA_934561515.1 uncultured Oscillospiraceae bacterium
CCTCATCCGCGGGATGAGGTCTCTTTGATTTTAGGGGGATCGCACTTCGCTTCGTGCCTTGCCGCCGCAGGCGGCTGCGACACGCGCGAAGCGAGAAGAATAAATCGCCACGCGCCGGTCGCGGCGATTTATGATCAAAATGATTTGCCGCCGTGCGCGGCGGCAAAGTTTGCGACGCTCTGTGGTAAATTGAGCCGCTGCGGGATGCCGCGGCGGCCGTTTGCTGTTTTTTTACTGCGCCGAGAGCGCGTGGCGGACTTCGCCGGTGAAGTAAAGCGAGCCCCAGGAGCAGATGGCGTCATTTTCGCTCGCCATCGCAAGCACGCGGCGAACGCCGTCCTCGGTGTCGGCGGCGGGAACGGCGGGCACGCCCTGTGCGTTGAGCCACGCGGCGAGCTCGTCTTCATCAAGCGCACGCGCGGACGGCGGCGTGATGACCACAAAGGCCTTGGCGAGCGGCAGGGCGCGGCGCAGCATCTGCTGCCAGTCCTTGTCGCGCAGAACGCCTGTGAGGAAGATGAGCTTCTTGTCCCCGTAGAGCGAGGAGAGGGAGTCCATCAGCGCGTCAACGCACTGGGGATTGTGCGCGCCGTCGACGATGAAATCGGGGCTGCGGCGCAGAAGCTCGAGCCGCCCCGGCCACTGCGCGGTGGAAAGACCCTGATCGATGGCCGCGTCGCTGAGCTTGTCCCAGCCGCGCTCGCGCAGGGCAAGGCACACGTCGATGACCGTGAGTGCGTTCAAAAGCTGATATTCGCCGAGAAGACGCAGGTGGAACGGGCCGCGAGCGCGGTAGCGGAAGACCTGCCCGTCGAGCGAGGAGGAAATGCGCGAAAGCTCGCTCTGCGCGGTGATGGTGAGGGGAACGCCCTCCTGCGCGCACTTCTCGCGCGCGACAGCCTCAACGCCCTCCGTCTGACCGAAGAGCACGGCGTGCGCGCCATGCTTGATGATGCCGCACTTTTCCGCTGCGATCTTCTCGAGCGTGTCGCCGAGGATGGCGGTGTGCTCAAGGCCGATGTTCGTCACAACGCAGACCTCGGGCGCGGGAATGACGTTCGTCGAGTCCATGCGCCCGCCGAGGCCGACCTCGAGGGCGACGATGTCGCACTGCTCCTGCACGAAGTAGAGGAAGGCGATGGCGGTCATGATCTCAAAGCCCGTGGGCATTTCGCTCATGCCCTCCGCCGCCGTGCGCACGGTGTTCGTGAGCGCGATGAGGGAGGCGTCGTCGATCTCGCGGCCATCCACGCGCATCCGCTCGTGGAAGCGCAGCAGGTGGGGAGAAGTGTAAAGTCCCGTGCGGTAGCCCGCGCTTTGCAGCACGGAGGCGAGCATCGCGGCGGTCGAGCCCTTGCCGTTCGTGCCGGCGATGTGGACGAATTTGAGCTTCTCCTGCGGGTTGCCGAGCAGGCCCAGCAGCTCGTACGAGCGGGAAAGACCCGGCTCGCTCTGCTCCCAGTTGTCAAATTGCAGATATTTGAGGGTCTCTTCGATGGTCTGAAGTTCTTTCACGTTGTTCACCTGTATCTCTCTTTAAAAATGCGGCGGGGGCGGCAGCCTCCACCGATGGAAGGTCATGTTACCGGTCGATTTTTCGCAGCGCTGCGGTAAATTCGCCGGGCAGGGGGCAGGTAAGCGAAACGAGCTCTTTTGTCCGCGGGTGGATGAATTGCAGCCCTGCGGCGTGCAGGCACTGTCCCGTGAGGCCGGGGACGGGCTTTTTCGCGCCGTACACCGTGTCGCCTAAGATCGGGTGGCCGAGGTAGGCCATGTGCACGCGGATCTGATGCGTGCGCCCGGTCTCGAGCCGGCACTGCACGTGCGTATAGCCGGGGTAGCGCGCGAGCACCGTCCAGTGCGTCACCGCGCGCCGCCCGCCGCTCACCACGGCCATGCGCTTGCGGTCGCGGCTGTCGCGCGCGATCGGCGCGTCCACCGTGCCGCGATCCTCGCGCAACTTTCCCACCACGATGCACTCGTAGGTGCGCGCGAGTGTGTGGTCCGCGAGCTGGGCGGAGAGGAACTGATGGGCATAGTCGTTTTTCGCCGCGATGATGAGCCCGCTCGTGTCGCGGTCGATGCGGTGCACGATGCCGGGGCGCAGCGCGCCGCCGACGCCGGAAAGACTCGCGCCGCAGTGAAATAAAAGCGCGTTGACGAGCGTCCCGTCCGGATGCCCCGGCGCGGGATGGACGACAAGCCCGCTCGGCTTGTTAACGACGATCACATCGTCGTCCTCGTAGACAACGTCGAGCGGGATATCCTGCGGCACAGCGTCGATGGGGGCGGGCTCCTCGGGGGTGAACTCGATGGTTTCGCTCCCTGTGAGCTTGAGGCTCTTGCTCGGCACTTTGCCGTTTACGAGCACGCGCCCGTCCTTGATGGCCTTCGCCGCCGCCGAGCGCGTCAGTTCTTCCAGCGAGCGGGCGAGAAAAGCGTCGAGCCGCGCGCCGCGGTCTTCTTCACTTGTTTGCAGCAGGATCGGTTCCATCGGTCTTGTTCTCCCGGTGTTTCTCGTCGTATTTTCCGTAAAAGGCGAGGTAATAGATGAGCGCGCTGACCGTGCCGCACACGACGAACACATCCGCCACGTTGAAAACAGGGAAGTCCATGAACATCGTGTCGAGCATATCCACAACATAGCCGAGGCGCACGCGGTCAATGAGGTTGCCAACGCCCCCGCCGATGATGCACGCAAGCGACCACTGGCCGAGAGGATGGCGCACGACCTTCACGAGCAGCCACGCGAGCACACACATGCCCGCCGCCGTCAGGACGATGAGCAGCCACCGCGCGCCCGAAAAGCTCGACCACGCTGCGCCGTAGTTGTGTACGCGCGTGAGGCGCAAAAGCGGCGGCAGCAGCGGCTGCGAAGAGCCGAGCGTCATCGTGTGCACAACGAGCCATTTGACGGCCTGATCCGCTGCCACGCACAAAACCGCCGCGAGGGCAAGGCAGACCGCCTTGCCCTTTGAGCGCCGGTAAAAGCAGAAATATAAAATTGCCATCAGCGCGAGCGCGCCGAAAAAGCTCCACAGGATCGGCGGCGCAATGCTGCCGGAGACCATGATGACCGTCTCGCCGTCCGCGCCGCCGATCACGCCGATATCGTTCATTCGTTCCCTTCTTCCTGCGCGGCAATGTCCTCCGCGCCCTCGTCGGCCGCCGGAGCGGCCTTTGCGACCTCGACGATCAGGATATCCTCCGCCTGAGAGAGCACGGTGCGCTCCGCCTCGGGCAGCTCCTTTGCCGCGGCAAGCTCATGCGCCGCCTCGGGCACGACAAGATAGCTCACGCTGTCTTCCGCCTCGGAATACACGGCCATGCCGTGCTCGCGCAGGAAGTCCGCCGCCTCGGGCACGTCGAGCGAAACGACGGCATAGCCGCCGTCCGCGTCAGCGGCACGGTCGGCCGCGCCATCCTCCGGCACGCCTTCGTAGAGGAAGTCCTCGCCGGCAAGCGCGTTGTCCTTCTGCACGGCGGCGTAGGTGTAGGAGTAGCCGTCGTTCGCCGCGCCGCCAGCGGCATCGTTCGCGGCGCTGCCATTGTCGGCGGTGACAGTTTCGGCTTCGGCCTTGCCGCTCCCGGCGCGCGGCAGGATGCTGAGCGCCGCGGCCGAGATTACCACGAGCGCAAAGCAGGCTGCCAGCACGCGCGGCCATGCGCGGCGGCTGCGCTTTTTGGCGCGCTCCTCTTCATGCACTCGCTCAAGCACGCGTTCGGAAAAGCCCTCCGGCGCGTCAAGCTCCGGCAGGTCTTCAAACATCGCGTGCAGGATCATCAGCTCAGACAGGCGATCGCGGCAGGCATCGCACTGCTCCAGATGCGACAGAAAGTCGCTGCGTTCATTTTCGTTCAGTTCTCCGTCTGCAAAGGCAGAGAGCGCGGCGGTATAGTCTTCACAGCATTTCATTTGGCGCTCATCCCCTCTCGGTTACATTCTGTAACTTTTGACGCAGACTTTTCAAAAAAGTTCCCGCTGACGGATAAAAAATTACGCAAAAGTGTTCGCCCCCGGCTGATGCGCGATTTCACGGTGCCAAGCTCCAGCTCGAGCGCCTCCGAAATCTCGGAATAGCTCAGGCCCTCGACCTCCCGCAGAAGCAGAATGCTGCGGTATTCGGCAGGCAGCGACATAAGACCCTCCTGCAAAAGCCGCTGCGCCTCGCGCTGCTCGAGCGCCTGCTGCGGCTGGGGCGCGGGGTCTGCTGCGTCCAGAAAGAGCGCCTCATCGTCGAGCGAGACGCTGCCCGCGCTCTTGCGCCTGCGGCGCATGAGGTCGATGCAGGCGTTGGAGGCGAGGCGGTAGATCCACGTGGAGAGCGCCGCTTCCTGCCGGAAGCGGTCGATGCCGCGCCAGAGGGCGAGGAACGTGTCCTGCGCGGCCTCCTCGGCGTCCTCGGCGCTGCCGCACATACGGACGCAGAGAGCGTATACTTTTTTTTCATATAGGCGGATCAGCTCTTCAAAGGCGGCCTCGTCCCGCGCCTGAAGGCGAGCGATCAGTTCCTTTTCATTCATGTTCCTTCCTCAGCGCAGGTCGCGCTTGATGGCGCGGCTGAGCGCGTGCAATTCGTCCAGCGTTGAAAGCTGCACGATCTTTTCCTTATAGTAGTTGGCGTGGCTCACACCCTTTAAGTACCAGCACAGGTGGTGGCGCGCTTCGAGCATGGCGCCGCGCTCGGTGCCGTACGCGGCGGAAAGCTCGACCTGCCGCACGGCGGTATCCCAGCGCTCGGCAAAGGGCGGGAGCGGCGGAACGTCGCGCCCGTCGAGCGCGGCGGCGGACTGCATGAAGAGCCAGGGGTTGCCGAAGCTCCCGCGGCCGATCATCGCCATGTCCGCGCCCGTGAAGCGGAGGATGCGCACGGCGGCCTCAGGGGAAAATACGTCGCCATTGGCGATGACGGGGATGCTGACCGCCTGCTTTACATCGCGGATGGTGTTCCAGTCGGCCTCGCCGCCGTACATCTGCGCGCGCGTGCGCCCGTGCACCGCGACGGCGCTGACGCCGGCCTGCTCGAGCATTCTGGCAAGCTCGACGGCGTTGATGCTGCCCTTGTCCCAGCCGCGGCGCATCTTCGCCGTGACGGGAACCTTGACGGCGCGCACAACGGCCTCGGCGATGCGCGCGGCCTTTTCCACGTCGCGCATCAGGGCGCTGCCGTCGCCGTTTTTGACGACCTTGCCCACCGGGCAGCCCATGTTGATATCGAGAATGTCCGCGCCGGAGATCTCGATGGCCATCTGCGCGGCCTCGGCCATGCAGGTTTCATCGCTGCCGAAGATCTGCGCGGCAAAGGGCTTCTCGCCCGGAAAGGGGCGCAGGAGCTGCGCGGTCTTCGCGTCGTGATAGCAAAGCGCGCGGGAGCTGACAAGCTCGGTGACGGTGTAGCCCGCGCCGAGCTCGGAGCAGATCTGGCGGAAGGCGGCGTCCGTGACGCCCGCCATCGGCGCAAGCGCCAGCTTTGATTCGATTGTAACGCTTCCAATCTGCATAGTCCGCCTCGCTTCAGCATAGAATAGCAATAATATTACAAATACATTATAACATAGGGTTTATGACAAGTCAAAGGAACAAAAAAGAAAAGAAAAGTTTTTTGCGCAGGGGTGTTGACATGGGCGGGGAGGTGTGGTATATTAACTGTTGCCGATATCTGCCGGTGTGGTGGAATTGGTAGACACAGGGGACTTAAAATCCCCCGGTAGCAATACTGTACCGGTTCGAGTCCGGTCACCGGCACCAGTATTCAAGTTCATATCGCGGAGTGGAGCAGTTGGTAGCTCGTCGGGCTCATAACCCGGAGGCCGTAGGTTCGAGTCCTGCCTCCGCAACCAGAAAAGTCCTGATTCTTTGTGGAATCAGGACTTTTTATGCACTTTTACTTCCGGTATCCGTTTGCCGCTTTTTCCTGACCCGAACGTTGACCCCAACGGGAACACGGAGCGAAGATCACGAAAGTGCGCCGGAGAGGATGCTACCCATCGTTTTTGCCGCTTCGCGCTTGGCGGAGGTGGTCACATGGGCATAGGTGTCCAGTGTGAAGCCTGCGGAGAAATGTCCCAGCATACCGGACACAGTTTTGATATCCACGCCATTTTGAAGTGCCAGCGTTGCGAAAGTATGCCGCAGGTCATGGAAGCGCACCTCTGGCAACCCTGCCCGCTTCAGGACGCGATGCAGCATGTGCAGCACACTGTCCGGCGACATGGGGCCTCCAGTGGGCGATGGGAATACCCACGGACTGCTTCCGATCTTTTGCTTTTGCTCTTTTAGAACGTCTATCGCATCTGCTGATAAGGGCAGTGTGCGGTAGGCGTTTTTCGTTTTCAGCGGCATCTCAATGACCTCGCCGCCGATGCGCCCGATTTGCCGCTGAACCCGAAGGTCACCTTTTTCCAAATCAATGTCCGACCATTTTAATCCCAGCAGCTCGCCGCGCCGCAGGCCGGTGGTCAGGTCGATGTAGTACAGGGCAAACACGCCGCTCTCCTTTGTCTCGCGAAGGAAGGAAGCCAACTGTTCAATAGGGAGTGTCTGCATCTCCTTGCGTTCCACCTTTGGCAGTGCGCAGCTGTCCGCCGGATTTCGGGCAATCAGTCTCTGCTCGATTGCCAGTTTCAGAGCAGAGGAAATGATTTGATGGATGTTGCGCACTGTTTTGGCGCTCAGTCCCTTGGGCTGCTTCTTGGCTTCGATCCGGTCTACCCGTCCTTCTGTCAGCAATTTCTTGTAGAGTGTCTGCAAATCCAGTGTGGTAAGTTTACTCAGCGAGATGTTGCCAATGTACGGCTTGATATGATTGTCGATGTAGCCGCGATAAGTCAGATAAGACGAAGGACGCATCTTGACCTTTGCGTAGCTTTCGTACCACAGGTCGAGCCATTTGCCAACCGTATATTCGCCTGAATTAATGATGTCAAGTCCTCTGCTTTCATCAATGGCGCGCTTCAGTTTTTCTTTAACCTCCGCCTGCGTCCTGCCAAGAACATTTTTGATAACGGCTTTGCCCGTTTTCGGGTCACGTCCGATGGTGTATCGGCCCTCCCAGCGGCCATCCTTTCGCTTTCTGATGTTACCCTCACCATTTGCTCTGCGCTTAGCCATGTGTGTCCACCTCACTTGCAGTTAATTCGTCGGCATCGAAGGAGTAGGAAGCTCCCAGTTCTCCAATAATGCCCAGCGCCAGCTTGAAGCCTGCGGTGAAGCTCGACAATCTCGCTTCTACCAGCAGCGTATTCTGCGCGTCGAGCAGCCGCAGCAGCTTCTTGCGCTCGACGATGTCCATGCTTTTCTTGAGTTCCTCGTGAGTGTACTCTACCAATGCATTCAGGTCGTCAAACTCCTGCCGGTCGAACTGCTTTTGGAGCGCTTTCATGTAGTCCTGCATTGCGCCACCTCCTTTTGGCAGCCACAACACATACCACACCTTGCGCCGGAAAGCTACTGATTCTTTTGAAGAAGACAAAATATTTTCGAGATAAAAGTGGGGACGCTCTTATTGTTTTCAGCGGTGCAGAATATACGCAGCAAGGTGAACGATCCTCGTTAGCGCTATGTCTCTAAATTCAGCCGGTCAGCAATATATTAACCGCACGCAGGGTCAAGGGAGGTTCGGTATCACGCCGCAGCGCGGGAACATGCGTGCGTTGTCGATGTTCTTGTTGGGACGGGCTTTGATATACGGCTTCTCGGCGAACACCATGATCGGCAAAACGAGGATAGAAAACGAGGGGCCGGTTGACAGCCATGCGGTCATCTCATCTTGGAGGATGGGCAGCCGGGTGTGTATCCCCTCATACTCGCTGACGGTACGGAGATTGCGCTGATGCGCGTTCAACTGTCCAAGTAATTCCGTGTATAACAATAAATGCAATAACCGGCCTACCTCTTAACAGCTTCTTTGCTTGACGGTGCCGGGAGCGTCTGGTACAATACCATCAATTTGAAACGAAGGAGGATGCGTGCCAATATGGATACCGACGGCAGTGACTATCACAGTAGCCACCTGATCTGTCATCTGTTTGTGAAAGCATATCTGCGCTGCTAAGAAGTGGGGCAGACGTGCTTTTTTGCGCTTATTTGAGCGCTTTGACGATTCAGACAGACGACAGAAAAGGAGCTATTTATCTTGTCAACGACAACTTGTATCATTATTATGGCGGTGTGCTTGCTGCTCTCCGCCTACTTTTCCGCCACGGAGACCGCGTTTTCCTCCGCCAGCACCACGCGGCTCAAAACCCTTGCTGAAAAGGGCAATGCCAACGCCGCCCTCGCGTGCGAGCTGCTGGAGCAGTATGACCGGCTGCTCTCTACCATCTTGATTGGCAACAACATCGTCAATATTGCGACGGCCTCCATCGGCACGGTGCTCTTTGTGCGCCATTACGGCGACGCGGGCGCGACGATCTCCACCGTGGTCGTCACAGTGGTGGTGCTGATCTTCGGCGAGATCTCGCCCAAAAGCATCGCCAAGGACTGCGCGGAGCGCTTTGCCATGTTCTCCGCGCCCATCCTGCGGGTTCTCATCTGGGTGCTGCTGCCGCTCAATCTGCTCTTCTCCCTCTGGAAAAAGCTGCTGGCGAAGGTCTTCCGCCTGAACAGTGAGAGCAAAATGTCGCAGGAGGAGCTGCTGATGCTCGTGGACGAGGTGCAGCAGGGCGGCAGTATCGACAGGAGCGAGGGCGAGCTGCTGCGCAACGCCATCGAATTTTCCGAGCAGCAGGCAAAGGACATCCTCATCCACCGCGTAGACCTTGCGGCGCTGCCGGTCGCGGCGAGCCGGGAGGAGGCTGCTGCGCTGTTCACCAATACTAAGTATTCCCGTCTGCTGGTCTATCAGGATTCCATCGACCATATCCTCGGCACCGTCCATCGCAAGGACTTTTACGTTGGCTGCGGCGTGACTGATAAGCCGATCGCCGAGCTGCTTTCACCTGCCATCTTTGTACCGGAGAATGAGCCGATCAGTCTGCTGCTCAAAAAGATGCAGCAGGGCAAGACGCACGTTGCCGTCGTGGTGGACGAATATGGCGGTACCTGCGGCATTGTCACGATGGAGGATATCCTCGAAGAGCTGGTGGGCGAGATCTGGGACGAGCACGAGCAGGAGGAGATCCCCATCCGCGAGACGGCGGAGCACACTTACCTTGTGGACGCAGGAATGGACTTTGACGATTTTGCCGATTTCTTCCACCTCAAGACCGACTCGGAGATGGTGTCGGTCAGCGGATGGGTGATGGAGCGCTGCGGCGGCGTGCCAGAGAGCGGCGACCGCTTTGCTTACGATGATCTTGATGTGCTTGTTGTCAAAGTGGACCACCACCGCATCGAGGAGCTGCGCGTCACACAGCGACCGCACGCCGGTAAAAAGGGGGAGACTGCGCTGATTGGAGAGATGGTCCATGAATAAACAACTCAAGCAGCAGATGCTTCTGATTTTTTTCGGCGTGGCGCTTTTTGCCGCGCTGACTAACCTGAATGAAGTGGCGGGCTTTTTCCGCGTTTTGGCAGGTATTCTGTCGCCGGTGGTCTCGGGCCTTCTGCTCGCATTCGTGCTGAGCGTTCCGATGCTCGGCATTGCACGGAGGCTCACCACCCATTTCCCGAAGATGAAGGAAAAAACGGTCGACGCCCTGAGCCTGACACTGACGATGCTCTGTGTCGCAGTGCTGGTATTCCTGCTGTGCGTGCTGGCGATCCCGCAGTTGGCCGCGTCGGTCCGGAGCATTGCCGTGCTTGTAAGGGAGAACTGGCCCGACTGGGTGGCGCTGCTGAGCAGCTACGGCGTCGACACCACGGAGCTAACGAAGCTTGCGGCCTCGTTCGACTGGAAGACGGCAGTGGAAAAGCTCTTCACCGGCGCGGGGGCCGTGATCGGATCGGTCGTCGACCTGGCAAGCTCAACGGTATCTGTCACGGTAAACGCCGTGTTCGCGTTCGTGATCATGTTCTATGTACTGTTGGGTCGGCGGGAGCTCGGTAAGCAGAGCCGCGGCTTTCTGTATGCGTACTGCAAGGAGAGTACGGCAAACCGTATTTGCCGCATCGCAAAGCTGACGCACGATACTTACGCAAAGTTTTTCTCCGGTCAGTGCATCGAGGTGCTGATCCTCGGCACGTTGATCTTCCTCGCGTTTTCCGTCTTCCGCATCCCCTACGCAGCGCTGACGGCTGTGCTGACAGCGGCATTCGCGTTCATCCCATATATCGGCGCGTTTGCATCCTGCCTGATCGGCGTACTGCTCACGCTGCTGGCCGCGCCGGAGAAGGCAATACTGTGCTTCCTTGTTTATCAGGCGGTGCAGTTCATCGAAAACCAGTTCATCTACCCGCATGTGGTCGGCGGCAGCGTGGGGCTTTCTCCGCTGTGGACACTGCTGGCCGCACTGCTCGGCGGAAAGCTGTTCGGCATCATAGGTATCGTGTTCTTCATCCCGCTGGCGGCAGTGGTCTCACAGCTTTTGCAGGGGGATATCGAGCAGCGACTCGCCGCACGGGAGAAAATAAGATCTGAGAAGTGAAGGAAAGATAGATGGAAACCAACCGGTTTCCATCTATCTTTCCTATCCGCATACCAACGCGTTCAGGTCGGCGGACTCCTGCCGGTCGAGCTGATTTTGGAAAGCTTTCATGTAGTCCTGCATTGCGCCGCCTTCTTTTGGCAGCCAACACACATACCATAACCCAGCGCAGAATAGTTGTAATGCCTTTTGTCGCGTAGTATGATCAATAGGTAACCAAGCAAGGAGCCGTAGCGATATGACAGAGAAAGAGAAAATGCTGCAGGGTCTGCTCTACGATGCAAGCTGTGAAGAACTGACGCAAGACCGGCTTGCGGCGAAGGAGCTGTGCTTTGCCTACAATCAGACGCCGCCTTCCGATGAGACGCGGCAGCGCGAGCTGCTGCGCCGTCTGCTCGGTGCAGCCGGCGAGCGTTTTACGATCCTTGCACCGTTCTGGTGCGATTACGGCTGCAACATTACCATCGGCGAGGACTTCTTTGCCAACCACAATACGGTTATCCTTGACTGCGCAAAGGTGACCTTTGGCGACCATGTTTTCGTCGCACCGAACTGCGGGTTCTATACGGCTGGTCATCCGCTTGACGCGGAACGGCGCGATCAGGGGCTGGAGTACGCCCGTCCCATCACGGTCGGCGACGACGTCTGGATCGGCGCAGGCGTGCAGGTCATGCCAGGTGTCACCATCGGCAGCAACGTGGTCATTGGCGGCGGCAGCGTCGTCGTGAAGGACATTCCGGACGGCGTGTTGGCGGTCGGGAATCCCTGCCGCGTTGTGCGTATACTTACGGAGAAGGATGAGCCCGCGTCCAACTGAATCAGGTCTCGGCCTCCTGCCATGTTGGCGGGAGGCTTTCTTTGCCTATTGCTGCGCAGATTTTGAGGCGTGTCAATACACATTGGGCCATTCATCATCCGGCTCAATGCGCCGCTGATGATGCACGGCATCCTCAAAGCACACCCGACCGTTCGTGCGCTTTACCTCGTCTACCGCGAAGCCGCGCAGCTCACGCGTGTAGATGTCGTCGGTACGGAAGTGCGCAGCGATGGTGTGGCACATCATGTTCAGCTCCACCGCCCACTTGAAGATGATGCGGCAGAGACGATTGTTGTTGTCATCCAGCGTACCCTGAATGGCTGTCAGGATAGCTTTGGAAATGTACGCGGTGTTGTCTTCCGTGCCGAGGTAGCCCATGTAGAAGCGTAGCGCCTTCTCGACAAATTCGCTGCGGCTCTGGCAGTTATCCTCTGCGAGCCAACTATCCATACGCTGAATGGTGCTGGGGCGAAGCCATAATGTGGTGTTTCTCTTGTTATTTTCGTTCATTCGTTATTTCCTTTCTGCCGGTGCGGTCAAAAACGCCGTAAACGCCTGACACACCGGGACTTTTCTGAGGACCGACTGCGGTACGGTGCGCAAAAGGCTGAAACCGACTGCGGTCTTGAATTCGTGGAAAGCCCCGCACTGCGGGGCTTTGTGGGCGGGCCGCGCGCAGAAGCGACTGCGGCCCTTTATCTCGTACTAAAATCGAACGGGTAAATAGGGGGGCTAAACTCTCCAAAAGTGGGTGTGGTCAGGAGGGAAAACTCACTCTAAGAGACTCATTTCTCCATTGTCGGAACAGAATTCGTAAGGCTCTCTTACACATCGCTCACAAACGTTGCAACGTTTGTTTCAAAGGGGCTTGGCGGGTACACACTCCACCTCACCAACAGGATCGCACACAGTGGCCCACACGGGCAAGCAGGGGCTGTTTACGCAGGAGCTGCACTGGGGCTGATTCTGCTATTGAAAACGGCAGAAGCTTTTTTGTTGGGTATTGCAGCGTAAAAAGCGTAAATATGACAGCTTTCCAGCGTGTTTAGATGCTGCGATCCCTTTTCATGAACAACGGCATTTTGGCACCGCCACTACTCTTGGATTGCACCGCGAGCCTTTGAAACGCTGCTCACAGATGTCAGGGCGTTCTATTTGTATGGTCGAAGGATGTGTGAGAGGGAGAAGCAGAGAGCCTTCTGGACATCGACGCACGCATTGTGCGTCGATGTCCAGAGGCACCGCGGTCCCGCGGGAACGCGCAGCCCCGCTGCTGGTTCCTGTGCCGCACCGGCGAGCTTCACGGTTTGCCATCGCTGCGTCGAAGTGCAGAGGAGAACTATCTACCATTTTCACGCACCCTGCTGCGCGGACAGTATTGCCTGTACCCGATGCCGCTCCGCTGTGCTGTCCAGCGCTGTGAGCTGTCGTTCATAGAAACGCTCCATGACCTCGTGCATCGGGAGGAGCGTATAGAGCAGATTGCCGTTCCGCTTGACGCCCTGCTTCGTGATGACGGTGGTGTGCTCCGTAACGATGAGCCCACGTTCCTCCAGCAGACGAATATGCTTGGCAACGGTATTGCGCGAGAGGTGTAGCTTCTTTGCGATGGTCGCTTCACTCGGATGACATTGATTTGTCTTGCGGTTCGCATGACGCAGCAGGTAGATGTACACCGCGACCGCACCGGCGGGCAGGTCAAAGTCCAGTAACTCATTTGGAACGGGGAAGCAGTTCTTCGCGCGTTCCCAGCCGATCGGCGGCTTTGTTCTTCTCACGTATCACCACCGCCCTTTGTGTGCTGCTCGACCCATTCGATGAACTTCTCTTTCGGTACGACCATGCGGCTGCCGACGCGCAGCGTTGGAAAGTCCCTTTCGTGCATCAGCTCGTACGCGCTGGACGGTGCGACGCCGAGCACTCGTGCGACCATTGCCGCGTTAAGGAACAGAGGCAGATCGTCATAGGTCTTGTAGGTTGACTCTTTCAAAAAATTTACCTCCGTGTATTGGAATTCAGAGAAAAGGTTCTTGCGCTTCGGAGGTCTCTCTGTTAGACTGTTCGCAGATGGCGTCTGCGTTTTCCGAAACGCGGCGTGCCGCTGAGCTGCTGCAACAGTTTAGCGGCATTTTCTTTTAGAGCTCCATTTCACTCACGTCCCTTACTAAGATTGATTTTCAGCGTTCCATCTGATACGATGAGGGTAACATACGCGGAGCATCCCAGCAATAGCTTTGGACGTATTACGGTAAATGTCAAAACTTTATCGGATACAAGGAGGCACCATGGCAGAGAGTATCTGTATTCCATTCACCTATACCTACGACCAGTTCACCACATTTTTCTATGGTGGACGTGTTTACTTCAGTGATACGAGTTATCCCATTGGGCAATGCTGTGTGGATATCGCGAACATGGACGAAGAGGTACTGGGCGAGATCGACCGCCGTGTGGAAGAGTTCATCCCTGCGGCGCGGAAACTGCTCATGGAAAAAACAAACAGCGCTGTTGTCTTCGCGCAGAAAAAACTGAACGCCGTTTGGGATATCATTTTTACCATGCCGGTGTACCGTGATCTGAATATGGATCTGGAACTCAGCTATCATTTGCTGGAAAGACTTTACGAGCAGAAAGAGAAATGGGAGCAGGTGCAGGAGGTGCACTCGGAGGGACGCGAGATGTACGAGCACATGCTCAATGATCTGGCGCATTTTGCAGACAGAGTGCGAGCGCTTCGCTTGCAGCTCAGGATCATGACTGAGAAATACTTCGAGCCATTAAAGCGGAGAAATAGCGCGGCTTACGGGAAGGCATACTCAGCCTTTTACGCGGGTATGCTTCGAACCGGTGCACTGCTTTTCGGTGAGAACTTTGATCAGAAATTTTCCGCGGAGATCGACTTCGTCCCCATGACGCGGAAAGAAAACGAGAGCGAGTTTTTCGTTGCAGAGAAGACGACCTTCCACTATTTACATGATTTTCTGAGAACGGAGTTCTACCGCGGACTGGCGATCGGGAACGCGCCGCGGCGGTGTCATAACTGTGGGAAGTATTTTCTGCTGACCGATGGCTACAACACCTGCTATTGCGGCAATATTGCACCTGGTGAGACGGCGCGTACCTGCCGGAAGGTGGGGGCGCACCGCAAGGAAGCGCAGGGCAAGGCGAACCGCAGTCCGGCCCGCGTGGAGTATGACCGCACCTACAATCGACTGAAGCAGAGAAAGGTTCGTGGGAAGATCAGCGTGGATGAGTGGAATGCCGCCGTTGCGCAAGCGATGCAAGTGCTGGAACAGGCGGAGCGAGGTGAACTCACGGACGATGAGATGAGGGAACGGTTTCGGAAATTTTGAAAAAAGGACATCTGCCCAAGTTGAGCAGATGTCCTTTTTATTGCCTTCAGCAGCGCAGAAAGTATCAGCGATACGCAGCTCAACAATCGATTAGAATTTTCCCTTTTTATGCCTGTGATCAGATCCGCTTCACAGCAATCGACCGGAACGAAACGGAGGACTACAGTGCAGCGGTCTGCGTGGCGCTGCGGCCTGAATCGATGAACCTGCACGGCGCGGTCACGCCCACATGCTCCGCGATTTTCTGCAGAGACGCACCTGTGTAACCCGTGTCGAGGAATTTCGCCTTTGCTGCTGCGGTGATCTTATCGTCCGGAGAATGATCTTTCAATACCATACATGTGCTCGCCTTGATCAATAAAGCGTGATCGATCGAGGCGTAATTATAGAAAAATCTTTTTTTGTTCGGCGTGGGCTGTCAGTGCACCGCCTTTTGCAAAGGGGGCTCGAGCAGCATTTGCTGTAAGCGCTTGGCGGCGATGCTCAGCGGCTGGTTTTTCCGCTGGAAGAGGTAGATGCTACGCGGCGGGATGGGTTCGCTCAGCGCGATGGGGAAGATACCGGTGCGCTCCGGCTCGCCGAAGAGCATCTCGCGCGGCACGAATCCGATGCCGAGGTTGCTGCGCACGACCGGCAGCACCTGGTCGATGGTCTCGACCTCTACATCAGGGTTGTAGGGAAGATCGTGCGACAGAAAGAGGCGGGAGTAGAAGTCGTGGGACGACGTTCCCTCGGTCAGGCCGACGATAGGATAGTCCACGAGGCGGCTGAGCGATACGGTCTCATGTGTCAGCTCGGCGAAGGCGGCGCCGCAAATGGGGATCTCCTGAATTTCGCCGACCTGCTTTTTCATGAGGGAGTCGGGGATGACGGAGCCCTCGGTCACGACGGCGAAATCGGCAAGACCGTTTTGCACGGCCGCAAGGCCCTGCGGGGTCGAGTGATTCGTCAGATAGATGCGAACGCGCGGATATTCGCTGCGGTATTGCGCGAGCACCTGCAAAAGGCAGCCGCGCAGCGCAAGGCCGCTCGCGGCGATGTGGAGGATGCCGCTTTGCAGGCTCCGGTCAGAGGAGACCTCCGCTTCGGCAGCCTCGATGTTTTCAAAGGCGATGGCGATGTGGGCGAATATTTTTTCTCCCTCCGGCGTCAGGCGTACGCCCTGCGCCGAGCGGAAGAACAGCGCACAGTCCAGCTCGGCTTCGAGCCTGCGGATGATGCGCGTGACATTCGGCTGGGTGTTATAGAGCGCGGCAGCGGCCTTTGAGAAGCTCTTATACTTCGCTGCATAGTAGAAAACGCGGTAGCTGTCGTAGCTGATATTCATATTAGCCTCCTCTTGAGCGGGGATATATAAAATCCTTATATGGCGGATAATTGATTCGTATTTCCACTTTTCTGGCGAAAATTGTATACTTTTGCATCATCCAAAGGGTGATAAAACGATTCAAACGGAGGGGTAATGTTATGGATTATGCAAAAGAATCACTCCGCCTGCACGGGGAGTGGAAGGGCAAGATCGAAATGGTGACGCGCGTGCCGGTCAAGACGAAGGACGATCTTTCTCTTGCCTATACGCCCGGCGTTGCGCAGCCGTGTCTCGAGATCCAGAAGGATCTGAGCAGGAGCTATGAGCTCACGCGCCGCTGGAACATGGCTGCCGTCATCACCGACGGCAGCGCCGTTCTCGGTCTTGGCGACATCGGCCCCGAGGCCGGCATGCCCGTCATGGAGGGCAAGTGCGTGCTCTTCAAGGCGTTCGGCGACGTGGACGCCTTCCCGCTCTGCGTGAAGACCAAGGACGTGGACGAGTTCGTTGAGACGGTCTACAACATCTCCGGAAGCTTTGGCGGCATCAACCTTGAGGATATCGCCGCGCCGCGCTGCTTCGAGATCGAGCGCAAGCTCAAGGAAAAGTGCGACATTCCCATCTTCCACGACGATCAGCACGGCACCGCCGTCATCACGCTGGCGGGCCTGACGAACGCGCTCAAGGTCGTGGGCAAGAAGAAGGAGAACGTGAAGATCGTGACTTCCGGCGCGGGCGCGGCGGCCATCGCCATCACGAAGCTGCTGCTTTCCGCGGGCTTCAAGGATATCACGATGTGCGACCGCAAGGGCGCAATCTACCAGGGCCGCGAGGGCCTCAACTGGATCAAGACCGAGATGGCCGAGGTCACGAATCTAAGCCATAAGGCGGGCTCGCTCGCCGATATGCTCGTCGGTGCTGACGTGTTCATCGGCGTTTCTGCACCGAACACCGTCACGACCGAGATGGTCAAAACGATGAACAAAGACGCCATCATCTTCGCCTGTGCGAACCCGACGCCGGAGATCTTCCCCGACGCGGCGAAGGCGGGCGGCGCGAAGGTCATCTCCACCGGCCGCAGCGACTATCCCAACCAGATCAACAACGTGCTCGCGTTCCCCGGCATCTTCCGCGGCGCGTTCGATGTGCGCGCGAGCGACATCAACGAGGAGATGAAGGTCGCGGCGGCGGAAGCGCTGGCGGGCCTTGTCGGCGATGAGCTCTCCGAGGACTACATCATCCCCGCGGCATTTGACCCGCGCGTCGGTCCCGCGGTGGCCAAGGCCGTCGCCGAGGCCGCGCGCAAGAGCGGCGTGGCCCGCATTTGACCCATTTTATACAGAATATACCAGTTTTCCTGAAAAATCAAATCAATTTGGGAGGGACTTCTCATGTCAGGGAAAAAGGAAACTTACAAGCTGTTTAATCTTCCGTGGTATTACTTTGCGATTTTTGCCGTGCTGGTGCTGATTGCGACCTACACCGGCACGCTGCCCAAGGGCATGTCCGGCTGCTTCGCGTTCATGATCGTGCTGGGCACGATCCTCTATGAGATCGGCGAGAAAACGCCTATCATCCGATCCTATCTCGGCGGCGGCGCGATCGTTGTCCTGTTCGGCACGGCGCTGCTGAACTACTTTAACCTGCTGCCCGCTCTGACCGAAACGCTGGAGGACGGCACGAAGGTCTACAACATGGCCTGCAACTATGATCTTGTTGGCAACATCACCTCGTTCTTCCAGCCGACCGGCGCGTTCCTTGATTTCTACATCGCCGCGCTGATCACCGGTTCGATCCTCGGCATGAACAGCACGCTGCTGAAAAAGGCGGCGGCGCGTTACTTCCCCGCGATCTTCGGCGGCCTGATCCTCTCGTTCGCCCTGTGCATGGGCACGGCCGCTATCATGGGCTACGGCACCATCAAGGCGCTGCTGCTCATCGCGCTGCCCATCATGGGCGGAGGTATGGGCGCCGGTGCAGTGCCCCTGTCCAAGATTTTTGAAAGCTCCAACACCATGACGGCGGCGGAGGCCATCTCTGTGATGACGCCCGCGGTCGCCATCGGCAACGCGATCTCCATCGTCCTTGCCGGTATCATCGTCAAGGTCATCGCCAGCAAGAGCTGGAACGGCCAGGGCGCGCTGATGCAGGCCGGTACGGTCGACCCCAAGGAGCTGGAGATCAGCCCCGAGATGCAGGCCAAGCGTGACAAGATCGACGTGAAGAACCTCGGCATCGGCCTGTTCGTTTCAAACTCGTTCTTCGCCTGGGGCTTCATCGTGGCCAAGATCTGGTCGAAGCTCGTCCCGAGCGTCAGCATCCACGCCTACGCCTGGATGATCATTACCGTGGCCATCTGCAAGATCTTCAATCTCCTGCCGGAGAACATTGAAGTCGCCTGCTACCAGTGGTTCCAGTTCGTGATGAAGAACCTGACGACCACGCTGCTCGTCGGTATCGGCCTGTGCTACCTGAGCCTTGACACCGTGATCGAGAGCTTCAGCCTGACGTACCTGGTCCTGTGCCTTGTCACGTGCCTCGGCGCGTTCTTCGGCGCGGCGCTCGTCGGCAAGTGGGTCGGCTTCTATCCGGTCGAGGCCGGCATCACCGCGGGTCTCTGCATGGCGAACATGGGCGGCACCGGCGACGTGGCGGTCCTTTCCGCGGCAGACCGCATGGAGCTCATGCCCTTTGCGCAGATCTCGTCCCGTCTCGGCGGCGCGATCATCCTGATCATCGGCAGCTTGCTGCTCTCTACGCTTGGTTCGCTGCTGTAACGGCGGCGTGAAAGCGTGGGACGCGCCAAATTCGGCGCGTCCCACGCACAGTGAATGCTATGACGAAGTCTGATTGTATCCAGTGCGGCGGCGCGGCGCAGTACCGCTTCCGGGCGCTGGAGATCCACACCCTGCACATTCGGGAGCTCAAGGAAAAGCGCGTGCAGGCGCTCGGCGAGAGCGTGCACTTCGATGTGTGCGCCGACTGTGCCCGCGCGCAGCTGCAAAAGGACCTGAGCGGTGTGGGAATCAAAGAGATCCTGCCTTTCGCCTTGATTTTGTTATTCGGCGTTGTTCTCTCAGCCGTGTTTTGGAATGGCGAAGGCGTGTTTCGGCTGTGCGGCGCGGCCGGGGTGATCTGCGGTATCCTCGGCATCGCGAGCACGGCAAAGGAAAACCGGCAGCGGCGCGATCAGTATCATTGTCTTTCGAAAGAAAAAGCGCTCGAAAAGGCTGCCTGGGAGGTCGCTGTGCGCTGCGCAGATCATAAGCGCGGAGACCACGACCTCACCTATATCCCCATCACGCAGGACACGCTGAAAATGAAAAACGGCGACCTGATGGTTATTTACGGTCTCCTGCCGGAGATCGCAGTGCAGGCGTGGAACGTGATGCACCAGATGCCGCAGAAAACAACGGCCCTAAACAGCAGTGGTGAGCTGTTTTGAGCAGACCAGATCAGTAAAGATCTTCTCCTATAACCAACCCTTCCTATGCAGGCAGAGGGCCGCACCTGATTTTCGGTGCGGCCCTTTGTCTCAGAATAAGCAGGGATGGTTTGAGCGGAGGAGAAGTCGTAACATTTTTGTTAAATGTATAACAAAATGCTTGACTCTCTCTGGAGGGAAAATATACTTTACTATAGTAGCTATGTATTACAGAAAGGAGCTTTTATCATGGAAAAAATCAAGATCGTGCAGTACGGCTGCGGAAAAATGAGCAAGTACACCCTCCGCTATGCCTATGAGCATGGCGCGCAGATCGTCGGCGGCATCGGCCACGGCGCGTCGGTCGGCCAAGACATCGGCGATTGGGCTGGACTTGGCGTCAAGACGGGCATCATCATCTCCGACAATGCCGAAAAAGTCCTTGACGAGTGCGACGCCGACGTCGCCATTATCACGACCCGCAGCTTCATCGGCGATATCTATGAAGCGATCGAGCAGTGCGTGTCCCGCGGCATCAACGTCATTACGACCTGCGAGGAGGCCATCTATCCCTGGACGACGTCTGCGGCCATGATCAACAAGCTGGACGCGCTGGCCAAGGCGAACGGCTGCACCATCACCGGCAGCGGCATGCAGGATATTTTCTGGATCAACATGGTCGGGCTCGTGGCCGCCGGCTGCCACAACATCACGAAGATCAAGGGCGCTTACAGCTACAATGTGGACGAGTACGGCATCGCGCTGGCGCAGGCGCACGGCTGCGACCTGACGCCGGAAGAGTTTGAAGCGAAGATCGCGCACCCGACCGAGTTTGAGCCGTCCTACGCGTGGAATGCTGCCGAGGCGATCTGCAACAAGCTGGGCCTCACGATCAAGAGCATTTCGCAGAAGCATGTCCCTTGCATCATCGACAAGGACATCTACAGCGAAACGCTCGGCAAGGAGATCAAGGCGGGCAACGCCATCGGCATGTCGGCGGTCGTTACCATCGAGACCATGCAGGGCATCACCGTCGAGGAGGAGACCATCGGCAAGGTCTATGGACCGGACGACGGCGATCTGTGCGACTGGGAGATCTTCGGCGAGCCGAAGACGGAGTTCCACGTTGTGAAGCCCGCGACCGTCGAGCACACCTGCGCCACGGTCATCAACCGCATCCCGTCCCTGCTCCGCGCCCCCGCCGGCTACGTCACCTGCGACCAGCTCGAGCCGGTCGAGTACCTCACCTACCCGATGGAGTACTACTGCTGAACAAATCAAGGTATAAATCCGAAGTGCGGGCGTATGACAGCATCATACGCCCGCGTTTTTTATCCTTTCACTATATCTGAAAAGGACTATAGATTGTTTTCAGCAGCGCAAAATATGGTTGCTTTACGCCATGGTGCAAAGGATACTATCTTCGATTTTTCCGCTGCCTATGACGGGATTTTTTTCTGCTTCTTCTCATTCCTGACCCATGTTCTGACCCAGAACGGGAAAAAGTACACGGAAACAGCGGAACCAAGCTCGCCGGAAAGCAGCCGCTTTTGCATGCAATGCTGCCAGAAATGGCCGGAAATGGTTAACTGCGCCATTCTGAAACAGCTCATAACCCGGAGGCCGTAGGTTCGAGTCCTGCCTCCGCAACCAGAAAAGTCCTGATTTCTTGCGAAATCAGGACTTTTTCCGTACTTTTTTGTTCAATAACTTACTTGCTGTTTTTTCTGACCCAAACGCTGACCCCAACGGGAGCGGATAGCGGAAAGCACTATACCGCACCAGAGAGGATGTTACCCATTGTCTTTGCCGCTTCACGCTTGGCGGAGGTCGTTACATGAGCGTAGGTGTCCAGCGTGAAGCCTGCCGAAAAATGCCCCAGCATGCCAGATACGGTTTTGATGTCCACGCCGTTTTGCAGCAATTGCTGCGCAACGCGCAGCATAGTGAAAGGGGGCCATTCTTATCGGAAGAATGCCCCCCCCCTTTCGATCCCCCAAGACCGCAAGGGCTGCGCCCTTGACCCGCCATTGGTCGTGCCTGCGTAGACGATGCTGCACGCGCTGCGCAAAAAACTGCCTGCCAAATTTTGTTGCCGCTTTCGACTTGATGTGCTTCTTGCGGCCGCTGTCGCTCTGCTGCAAGGTTACGAAAGAATTTGCTAACGGTCTTGTACCACCTCC
>CAKTGM010000034.1 GCA_934561515.1 uncultured Oscillospiraceae bacterium
GACCGGCGGCGGCACGACCGGCGGCGGCACGACCGGCGGCGGCACGACTGGCGGCGGCACGACCGGCGGCGGCACAACTGGTGGCGGTACGACCGGCGGCGGCACGACTGGCGGCGGCACAACTGGTGGCGGCACGACCGGCGGCGGCACGACTGGTGGCGGTACGACCGGTGGCGGCACGACCGGCGGCGAAACGACCAGCGGCACCTACGCCATCACCGGTAGGGTGAGCAGCTATAACCACAATAACGAAACGGTCATCAAGCTCTACAAGGCGGGCCATGCGGGCGAGGAAAGCGCGCTGGTGAAGGACGCCAAGATCGCAATCGACACCGACGCTTCCGCCAAGGCTGGCGATTCTGTGGAGCAGATCTTTGTCATCAATGGCGTGGCGAACGGCGAGTATGATCTCGTTATCTCCAAGATCGCCCACCTCAGCTACACGGTGAAGGGCATCAAGGTGGACAATAACGATGTCGACCTGACGGCGCACGCCAATGCCGCGATCCAGACCATCACCCTGCCTGCCGGCAACGTGACCACCAGCGGGAGCGAGGGCGAGGCTCTCATCAATTCCGATGATCTGAACTTCATCTGGAGGCCGCAGAACTATCTGAAGAAGGCGAGCGATGCGGGCGTGGAGTCTATCGCCGATATCAACGGTGACGGCGAAATCAACTCCGATGATCTGAACATCATCTGGAGACCGGCGAATTACCTGAAAAAGCTTTCGGACTGCATCGCGCAGTATTGATGTGCGTGACGGCCGTGCAGCTTGCTGCGCGCGAGCCGTAACACTCCATCTGTCAGCATACTCTGCAAGGGACGCAGCGGCATCACCGCTGCGTCCCTTGTCTTTTTCCGCGAGCCGCCAAGGAGCGAAAAAGGCCTGCTCTGCTGCCATAGCTTGCAGCGGGACGGGCCTTGTCTTTTGTCCGGCAGCGCCGGATTTTGCAAAGATTTTACATACTTCTGCTGGAACTTGACAAAGAGCTCTGCTATACTGTAAAACGTGAAAAGAATGAGAAAAGAGAGGAGATGGGATATCAATATGGATACCTACAACATGATCGATTTTAACAAAAAGAAGGGCTTTATCTGCGATATGGACGGCGTCATCTACCATGGCAACCGCGTGCTGCCGGGCGTGGCAGAGTTCATCCAGTGGCTGCACGACGAGGATAAGGAGTACCTCTTCCTGACGAACAACAGCGGCTATACGCCGCGCGAGCTGCACCAGAAGCTTGAGCGCATGGGGCTCGACGTGTCCGAGGAGCACTTTTATACGAGCGCGCTCGCAACGGCTGCCTTCCTGCGCGAGCAGGCGCCGGGCTGCTCGGTCTTCGCCATCGGTGAGGCGGGGCTTCTGAACGCGCTCTACGATGCAGGCATCACCATGAACGATGTGAACCCCGACTATGTGGTCGTGGGCGAGGGGCGGTCGTATTCGCTCGATACGCTGACCAAGGCGACGAATCTCGTTTTCAAAGGCGCGAAGCTCATCGGCGCGAATTCAGACGTGTCCGGACCCATCGAAAACGGCATCGCGCCCGCCTGCCGCGCGCTCGTCGCGCCCATCGAGATGGCGACGGGGACGCAGGCCTACTTCTGCGGCAAGCCCAACCCGCTGATGATGCGCACGGGACTCAAGAAGCTCAACTGCCACTCCGGCGAAGCCGTCATGGTCGGCGACCGCATGGACACCGACGTGATCTCCGGCATGGAGAGCGGTATGTCCACGGTGCTGGTGCTCTCGGGCGTCTCCACGCGCGAGACGATCAAGACCTATGCCTACCGCCCGAGCATGGTGCTTCCCGGCGTGGGCGATATCGTGTCCCTTGCCCGCGGGGAAGAGAAGGGCGAATAAAAGCGCGAAGGCAAAAAAGGAGGGCCGCTGCCAGCTGGCAGCGGCCCTTTTGTCATCGTTTGCCGGATATTATGCGTCCTCGCGCGCGCGGAGACCCGCGACCGAGGAGATCGGCAGCGAGAAGCAGATCGCTCCCGCTCTGCTGCCGGGGCCGGCCTGCTCGTTGATCGAGCGCATGATGGCGGCCTTTTCGTCCTTGTGGGCGATGATGTAGATCATGTCCTTTTCGTCGGCAAGGCTCACGCTGAAGAATCTCTCCCCGCGCGTGCCGCCCGTGCCCTTGGCGTGCAGCACCGTGCCGCCGCCCGCGCCGGCAGCGCGCGCCGCGTCCATGACAAAGTCGGAATAGCCTTCGTTCAGGATGACGATGATCAGCTCGTGTTCAAAATCCATGCGCGGTGCACCTCCTAATTTCTGTTCATCGGTGAGATAGGCGAGCGTCTTGCCGCCGGCCACGCTCTTGAGCGGTACGGTCAGCATGACGCCGTTGCCGGGAATGTCGATAAATAGCTTGCGCTTGGCAGACTTGATGAGTCCCTCGGCCTCGTCCCCGTTGCCAACGCCGCTGATGACGTACTTTTCCGTCGCGTCCAGCCCGTAGATGGCAAGGTGCTCGCTCGTGGCTGTGCCGTGGCCCGGCATACTCAGGATGCCGCGCAACCCCGCCGCGCGATAAAGCGTATTCATCGCTTCACCGCGCTCGTGGTCGGTAATGGCAATTACACAATAGAGTTCCATATCAGCACGCCTCCCACAGTTCGATGATCTCGTTGTCGCCAAAGTCGGGCAGGGCCTCCTCCACGGCCGCATGGCGGGACTTGACCACATAAATAGCGCCCATCACCTGCACAGTGATCAGCGGCATCATGGCGACGAGCGCCACAAGGCCGAAGGCGTCGGTCATCACGTTGCCGCCGAGCGCCTCGCACGCGCCCGTTGCAAACGGCAGCATAAAGGTCGCCGTCAGCGGTCCCGAGGCAACGCCGCCGGAGTCGAAGGCGATGGCCGTAAAGGTGCGCGGCACGAAAAAGCTCAGCGCGATGGCGATGAGATAGCCCGGCACGAGGAAATACATGATCGAGATGCCCGTGATGACGCGCAGCATCGCAAGTCCGCCCGCAGCGGACACGGCGACCGACAGGCTCAGGCCCATCGAGCGCTCGGAGATCGCGCCCGCGCTCAGCTCGGCGACCTGCTTGTTGAGCGTGTGCACGGCAGGCTCGGCGTTGATGATGAACCAGCCCATCAGCATCGCAAGCGGCGCGAGAAGATGGACCTTCCAGCCATCCGCGAGCGCCGCGCCGAGCGCGTAGCCCAGCGGGGAAAAGCCCACGTTCACGCCCGTGAGGAACAGAACAAGACCCAGATATGTATAGAGGATGCCGACCACGATGCGCAGGAACGGCAGCTTTCTCAGCTTGAGTGAAACGACCTGGAAGATGAGGAAAAAGACAACGATCGGCAGCAGCGCCATCGTCACCTCCCAGAGGTATTCGGGCAGCGCGTGCAGGTAGTCTCTTCCCAGATCCACCGTGGAGGAGACGAAGGCCGAGGGATCGCCCTCCGTTGTGCTCGGCTGCGTTTTGTAGATCGCGCCGAGCAGCAGCACCGAGAGGATCGGCCCGATGGAGCACAGACCCACGAGGCCGAAGCTGTCCGCCTTGGCGTTCTCGTCGCTTCGGATGGATGCAACGCCGACGCCGAGCGCCATGATGAACGGCACGGTCATCGGTCCCGTTGTTACGCCGCCGGAGTCAAAGGCGACGGACAGAATGCCCGCATCGGACAGGAACGCCGCGGCGAAAACAATGGCGTAGAACACAATGAGCATCGTGCGCAGGGAAATGGAAAAGAGAATGCGCACCATGCACAACAGCAGGAAGAAGCCGACGCCGACCGAAACGGTCAGGATCAGCACCGTCGTGTCGATCTCCGGCACGTTGCCCGCGAGCACCTGCAAGTCCGGCTCCGCCACCGTGATGGCGACGCCGAGAATAAAGCTCACGAACAGAATGAGCGGCAGCTTGCGTGATTTCGTCAGCTTTGCGCCCATGTAATTGCCGATGCGGGTCATGGACATATCCGCGCCCAGCGTAAAGAGGCCCATGCCAAGAATGAGCATGGCCGTTGCCAGTACGAACGAGAGCATCAGCCCCGTGTCCACCGGCACCAGCACAAAGCAGATCAACATCACGATCAGGCTGATGGGCAGGACCGATGCGGCAGCTTCCCGCAGCTTTTCAAGTAAAATTTGCTTCTGGTACAAAACCTCACTCCTTCTTCGAAAATTTCTTCAACTTTATTCTACCAGAAAATGTGCGCTCTGAACAGGGGAGAAATGTAAACGAACCGTTAAGCTTGCCCGCGGCGGAAGGACAAAAAGAAGGGAGGAACGGCTTTCCCGTCCCTCCCGGTATCGTATGGTGCGTTGGTTACTTGCCGCAGCCGCGCTCAAGCGAGCGGCGGATGTTGCCGTCGAGCATATCGCCGAGGTCTTCGATGAACGAATCCGGCTCGCCCTTCATGCCGCCGCCGATCCATTCGATCGTCAGCCCGGCGAGGGCCGCCGTATAGAAGCGGGCGAGCGCCATGATCTTGTGCTCGCTGACGTCGAGCCCTTCGGCCTCGCGCCGGATGTAGGAGAGCATACCGGTGAGGATGGTCTTGTGATAGTAGCGCACGAGGATATCGCCATGGGCGGAATTGTGCAGGTGCAGGATCATGCGCTTGTTCTCCGCGGCAAAGGAGGTCGCGGCGAGAAAGGCCTTCTGCCACGAGTCATAGTCGTTCACGCTCTCGGAGAGACGCTCGATCTCTGATTCGAATAC
The DNA here is from genome assembly GCA_934561515.1 of uncultured Oscillospiraceae bacterium. Classification (GTDB taxonomy): domain Bacteria; phylum Bacillota; class Clostridia; order Oscillospirales; family Oscillospiraceae; genus Hominicoprocola. The sequence goes on from CAKTGM010000034.1 coordinate 4,696, forward strand.
GTCCTCTGCCAGAGCGTAGATATCAGTATAATAATAATAGAAGGTGTTGCGCGTGACCTCGCTGCGCTCAGCAATGTCGCGCACGGAGATCTTGTCAAAGGGGCGTTCGGCCAGCAGCTCAACGAAGCTGCGGCGGATCGCGTTCTTGGTGCGAAGCGCCATGGTGAGCCTCCTTTCAATCTTGTCGTCTTCCGGGATCGTGTTTCATTATACCCGATGAAAATGAAAGATGCAAGGCAAGAATTGGACAATTCTTAACGAAACCTTTATACACCTTGGCCCGAGCGTATCTTTTTTTGTGCGTCCGGGGAAAATTGACACTGTTCAGCGCGGGGTTATTTTACTATAATCTGATAATTATCAGATCAGCGGGCGCGAAAGGGCCTTGGCCGGAGAGGGGAGGCGCGCATGAACAAAAGCAGAAAAAAGTCCTATCTCATCAGCGCCGCGACGCTCGCGCTGCTCTTTCTTTTGCTGCTGCTCGTCTTCCGCGATGCGCTGCCAGACATCTTAGCGAACCTGCGCGCGGTGCCGCTCTGGGGCGTGTTGCTGCTGCTTTTGATGGGCTTTGCCTACGAGGGGATGGAGGCGGCGGTCGCCCTCGTTCTGCTGCGGCGCAAAAGAAAGGACGTGCGCTATCTCGACGGACTGAATACGACCTTTCTCGCCGTCTTCGGCAACGTTGCGACCATGGGCGCGGGCACGCTGCCCATGCAGAGCTTTTACCTTTACCGCCGCGGGCTCGATGCGGGCGGCGCGGTCGGCATCATGGCGAGCGAATATGTGCTGCACAAGATCTCCGTCCTGCTCTATGCAACGCTCTCGCTGCTGCTCGGCGGGACATGGCTGCGCGAGAGCGCGAGCGGCCTTGCCCGCTATATCCGCATCGGCTATGGCATCGGCGCGCTCATCGTGCTTTTTCTCACGCTGCTCTACACATGGGACAGGGTGATCGGCCTTGCCGGGCGCGTGCTGCAAAAATTCCCCCAAACGCCCAAGTGGGATACGCGGCGGACGCAGTGGCTCGCGGGGCTTACCCAGCTCAACACCGAGGCGCGCAAGGTCTTGCTCGTGCCGTCGGTGCAGCTCATGGGCGTCGCCGTCAGCCTGATGAAGCTCTTCGTGCTCTACTCCATTCCCTATCTTGCGCTGCGCCTTGCGGGCTGCACGGCGCTTACTTTCTGGCAGACGCAGCTGCTCGCCTCGCTGATGCTGCTCATTACGAACGCGCTGCCGAACGTTGCGGGCGTGGGGCCGATGGAATTCGCCTTTCTGCTCCTGTTTTCGCAGTGGGCGGGGACTGCCGCGGCCTCGTCGGCGCTGGTGCTCTACCGCGTTGCGACATATTTCTTCCCGTTTCTTCTGAGCGTCATCACCTTCATGCGCGAGGAAAAGCGCTCCCTCAAGGGCTTTGACGAAAAAAACAGCAAATGAAAAAGACGGCCTCGGGCCGTCTTTTTTTGTCTGTGATAACACTTTTATGCTTCCGCGTTTTTCTCCGGCACCATGTGCACGTTCAGGTGGTTGTAGGTCATCTCCACGCCGTGCCGTGCGAAGGTATCGCGCAGCAGCTCGTACATCCTGAAATAGGTCGTCCAGTAGTCCGCTGTCGCCGTCCAGCAGCGGATGGTGTACTCGATGGCGCTTGCGCCGTAGTTCGAGAGATATACCGTCGGCGCGGGATCGGCGAGCACGGCGGGGAAGGCGGCGACTGCTTCCATGCAGGCGCTCTTCACGTCCTCGGTCGGTGCATCGTAGGACGCTGTGACCTTGTAGACGATGCGGCGGCGGCCGAGAAGCGTAAAATTGACGATCTTCGAGCTGGACATCTCGCGGTTGGGCTGCAGGACGATCTGCCCGTCCGGCGTTTCGACCTTTGTGTGCGTCAGCGAGATCTCGCGCACCGTGCCAGTCGTGCCGCCCACCTCGATCTCGTCGCCGAGCGAGAAGGGATGCGAGAAGAGAATGACCAGTCCGCCCGCCACATTGCCGAGAATGTCCTCCGCGGCGAGCGTGACGCCCAGCGTCAGCACCGACATGACGGCCGTGAGCGAGGCGGTGTTGATGCCGAGCGCTTCGGCGGTGACGATGATGGTGAGAAGATATAAAAGCGTTTTGACGCTCGCGAGGATGACCTTTTGCAGCCGCTCGTTCAGGCGGCTCGCGCGCGAGAGCAAGCGCGAGAAGAGCTTCATCACAAGGCGCACGACGACGAGGCAGATGAGGAACGTCAGCAGCGCCGAGAGGATGCTCGCGATGCTGTAGCTGCCGATCGAGCGGGAAATGATCTGGGAAATGTTTTCCATTGGCGTTCAGCCCCTTTCGCTCCTTAGTATACCAGCTTTTGCGCCATCTTGTAAAGGGCGCGCTTTTTCACTTGAGAAATGGCGGCGCGAGGCGTATAATGCAGCAAACGATCCATCACGGAAAGGAAGAGAACACCATGCGTCCTTACGCCCTCATCGACCTGCACTGCGACACGCTGACCGACTGCATCCACCGCAGCGCGCCGGATACCGATACGCTCAACGACCCCGCCCGCACGCTCTCGCTTGCAAATCTCCCGGCGGACGTGCACTGGGCGCAGTTTTTTGCGGTCTATCTGCCCGACAGCCTGCGCGGGGAGGAGGCCGTGCGCTTCTTCAACGCGGCCTGCGCCGACTTTGGCCGCCAGATGCGGAAATATTCATCCCGTGCGGCGGCCTGCCGCAGCGCAAGCGAGATGGAGAAGGCTTGGGCGGCGGGGAAGACCGCGGCTTTTTTGAGTGTGGAAAACGGCTGCGCCTTCGCAGGCGACCTCTCGCGCATTGAAAAAATGAAGCGGCAGGGCGTCTGCGCCGTGACGCTCACTTGGAACGGGGAAAACGAGCTCGGCTCGGGCAGCGTGTCAGAGCGCAGCCTGACGGACTTTGGAAAAGCCGCCGTGCGCGAGATGGAGCGCTGCGGCATTCTGATCGATGTTTCCCACCTCAACGACGCGGGCCTTGCGGATGTGTTCGGCACGGCGGAAAAGCCCTTTCTCGCCACCCATTCCAACGCCCGCGCGGTCTGCGCGCACAAGCGCAACCTGACCGACGCGCAGATCTGCGAGATGGTGCGGCGCGGCTGCCTCATCGGCCTGAACTACTACGTCGCCTTCCTGAGAGATGACGGGGACGTGCGCAGCCTTGACGATCTCTACCGCCACGTTTCGCACTTTTTTGACCTCGGCGCGCAGAAAAATCTGGCCCTCGGCTCGGACTTTGACGGCGCGCGCCTGCCCGAGTGCCTCTCTTCTCCCGAAAAGGCGGCGGAGGCCTACGGCTATCTTCTCTCGCGCGGCATTTCGGAAGAAGATGCGAACGGCATTTTCTACAAAAATGCCGCCGCCTTCCTGCGCGAGAACCTGCGCTGAGATGCGAAAAAAATGACAGCAGGGAGGCGGGGCGTTTGCCCCGCCTCTTTTCTTGCGCCTTCCTGCGCAGGCGGGAGAAGAAAATCTGACAAAACTTGCACATTGCTGCTTGAAAAACGAAAAAGTATGCAGTATTATAGATAACATCTATTAATCAAACCGCCGCCGGGCGACCGGCGACACCCTTTGACAAGCAGCGAAAGGAGAAACTCAGCCGTGTCAAGACTTGATATTATGACGCCCTCCCACGCGCAGACCGTCGTTGACGGTCTGTACCGCGATGTGGAGCGGCGTATCGCCGCGAGTCCCCCGGGCCTGTGCCCTGTGGACCTTGCCAAGAATTTCCTGGACCTCTGCCACGCGCAGACCTGCGGCAAGTGCGTTCCCTGCCGCATCGGCCTCGGCCAGCTCTCAGAGCTGATGGAGCAGGTGCTCGAGGGGAAGGCCACAATGGAAACGATCTCGGTCATCGAGCGCATGGCGCACGTGATCGTCAACAGCGCCGACTGCGCCATCGGCCGCGACGCGGCGCGCCTCGTGCTCGACGGCGTGCAGGGCTTCCGCGACGACTATGAAGAGCATATCCTGCGCCACCGCTGCCTCGGCGGGATGCGCGAGAGCGTGCCCTGCGTGGCGCTCTGCCCCGCGGGGGTGGACATCCCCGGCTATCTTGTGCTCATCAAGTACGGCCGCTACGCAGACGCCGTGCGCCTCATCCGCAAGGACAATCCCTTCCCCTCTGCCTGCGCTTATATCTGCGAGCACCCCTGCGAGGCGCGCTGCCGCAGAAACATGATCGACGACGCGGTGAACATCCGCGGTCTCAAGCGCTACGCGGTGGACAATGCTGGCTATGTGCCGCATCCCGACTGCGCTGAGCCCACGGGCAAGACGGTCGCCGTCATCGGCGGCGGGCCGAGCGGCCTGTCGGCTGCCTATTACCTGGCGCTGATGGGGCACAAGGTCACGGTGTATGAAAAGCGCGCGAAGCTCGGCGGTATGCTGCGCTACGGCATCCCTGCCTACCGCCTGCCGCGCGAGGTGCTTGACGCGGAGATCGCCTCGATGCTGTCGATCGGCATCGATGTGCACGTCAATGTCGACGTGGGAAACGACGTGAACTTCGACGAGCTGCGCCAGCAGAACGACGCACTTTATATTGCCCTCGGCGCGCACACGGATAAAAAGACCGGCATCGAGGGCGAGGACGCCGAGGGCGTCATCTCCGCAGTCGAGATGCTGCGCGAGATCGGCGACGACCATATGCCGGACTTCCGCAATAAGGAGATCGTCGTCATCGGCGGCGGCAACGTTGCTATGGACGTCTGCCGCAGTGCGGTGAGACTGGGCGCGAGCAAGGTGAGCTGCGTCTACCGCCGCCGTCAGGAGGATATGACGGCGCTGCCCGAGGAGGTCGAGGGCGCGGTCGCCGAGGGCGTGGAGCTGGTGACGCTTCAGGCCCCCGTGCGCATCGAAACGGACGCAGCCGGCCGCGCGAGCGCGCTCTGGACGCAGCCGCAGATCATCGGCGAGATGGACAAGAAGGGCCGCCCTGCGCCGGAAAAGGCCAAGCGCTGCGAAAAGCGCATCGCGGCGGATGTCATCGTCGTCGCCATCGGTCAGGGCGTGGAGACGCACGGCTTTGAGCAGAGCAAGATCGCCATCAAGCGCGGTGCCTTCGTCGCCGAGACAAGCGGGCAGATCGACAACATGGACGGCGTGTTTGCCGGCGGCGACTGCGTCACCGGCCCTGCGACCGTCATCCGCGCCATCGCAGCCGGCAAGGTCGCCGCGGCGAACATCGACGAATATCTCGGCTTCCACCATGAGATCGACCCCGGCGTGTCCGTGCCGACGCCGCGGCTGAACAACAAGCCGCCCCACGGCCGCATCGACACCACCGAGCGCGAGGCGGGCGAGCGCAAGCACGACTTCAAGTGCATCGAGTGCGGGCTGACGGACGAGGAGGCCTACAACGAGGCGTCCCGCTGCCTGCGCTGCGACCACTTCGGCTACGGAAGCTTCCGCGGAGGGAGGAAAGGAAAATGGTAAAAAATGTCACGCTGACCATCGACCGCAAGAGCGTCACCGTTCCGGAAAACACGACCATTCTGGAGGCGGCGCGCAAGATCAACATTCATATTCCCACGCTCTGCTACTTAAAAGATATCAACGAGATCGGCGCGTGCCGCATCTGCTGCGTCGAGATCGAGGGCATGGAGCGTCTGGTCCCCGCGTGCGATAATGTGGTGGCCGACGGTATGGTCGTTTTTACCAACAGCGCCAAGGCGCGCGAGGCGCGCCGGCTGAACCTGCGCCTGCTGCTCTCCCACCACGATACCTCCTGCACCAACTGCACGCGGAGCGGCAATTGCAGCTTGCAGCAGCTCGCCAACGACTTCAATATGCGCGGCACGCACTTCCCCAAGAAGCTGCGGCGCGAGGCGGTGGACTATTCCACGCCCCTCATCCGCGAGAACGACAAGTGCGTGCAGTGCCTGCGCTGCATTCAGGTGTGCGAGAAGGTGCAGGGCGTGAAGATCTGGGATCTTCTCGGCACGGGCTCGCGCACGGTCGTGGACGCATCCTATAACCGCCGCATTCAGGACACCGAATGCACCTACTGCGGCCAGTGCATCACCCACTGCCCGACGGCGGCGCTGCGCGAGCGCGACGACACGGGCCGCGTCTTTGACGCGCTGGACGACCCGAACATCGTGACTGTCGTACAGGTCGCGCCCGCGGTGCGCGCGGCGTGGGCCGAGCAGTTCGGCCTTTCGAGCGAGTTTGCAACGCCGAAGCGTATGGTCGCGGCGCTGCGCGAGCTGGGCTTCCACTATGTTTTCGACACGAACTTTGCCGCCGACCTCACCATCATGGAAGAGGGCAGCGAGTTTATCGAGCGCTTCACGCACAAGGAGCAGTACCCCTGGCCGATGTTCACCTCCTGCTGCCCCGGCTGGGTGCGCTTTGTCAAGTCGCAGTACCCCGAGCTCACGGGCAATCTCTCCACGGCCAAGTCGCCCCAGCAGATGTTCGGCGCGATCGCCAAGAGCTACTTTGCAGAGAAGATCGGCATCGACCCCAAGCGGCTTTTCGTCGTCTCCATCATGCCGTGCGTGGCGAAAAAGAGCGAATGCGCGCTGCCGACGATGAAGGATGCGCTCGGCGATCCCGAGGTGGACGTGAGCATCACGACGCGCGAGCTGAACATCATGCTGCGTGCGAACCACATCGAGCCGAAGTATCTGCCCGAGGAGGAGTTCGACAGTCCCCTCGGCTCGTCCACCGGCGCAGCGGTCGTCTTCGGCGCGACCGGCGGCGTGATGGATGCGGCGCTGCGCTCGGCGTACTTCCTCGTCACGGGCAAGAATCCCGACCCCGATGCCTTCACCGCCGTGCGCGGCATGGACGGCTGGAAGGAAGCGACGTTCAATATCCCCGGCGCGGGCGACGTGCGCGTTGCGGTCGTCAGCTCGCTCGGCAGCACGCGCAGGCTCATCGAAGCGATCAAGCGCGGCAAGGCAGCGTACGACTTTGTCGAGGTCATGGCCTGTCCCGGCGGCTGCGCGGGCGGCGGCGGTCAGCCCATCCACGACGGCGAGGAGCTTGCCGAGGAACGCGGCAGCGTTCTCTGGCAGCTCGATCAGGACGAGCTCCTGCGCTTCTCGCACGAGAATCCGGACGTCAAGGCGCTCTATCGAGACTATCTCGGCTCTCCGCTCAGCGAAACATCGCACCTCCTGCTGCACACCGACCACAATGCGTGGGAAATGCCGCCCAAGGCGCTGTAAAACGACAAAAAACATCCCGTATGCTCTGGCATACGGGATGTTTTTGCGTTGCAAAAGGGTTCACCGCTTGGTTCCGTAGAGCAGGATGACATTCACGAGCGTACGGAAAGCGTCCTCCACGTCACTGTCAAGAACGTAGGCAACGCTGCGCGATGCGTCATCATAGAGAACAGAACCGTCTGCAAAGAGATAAAGATCATGGTCGCGGCCATTTGCGCGGAACCAGATGGAAACATAGTTGTCTTGCGCGCGAATCACGCTGACCGGCGAAGTCGGCAGACGGAAGCGGCGGTGCGCGGAAATGCCGCTCAGCGCATCAAGAAGAGCCTGTCCCGCTTCGCTGTCAGGCTCGGCGGTATAGTCGCACACGCCGCTCGTTTCGCCGTTTTCGGTCGGAACGGTGGCGGCGAGGGAGAAGATCGCCCGGATCGGCGGCTCGATCTCGTCCGTGTGCAGCAGCTCGCCGAGCGGCTGCGGGCGGCTCAGAAGCAGCGCGGCGGCAAGCAGCACTGCGGCAATGCAGATGGTGATGAGCAGGGCCTTCTTTTTCTTGTCCATGGGTGGTTCTCCTTTCCAGCATCAAACTTGCTTTTGCCGTCCGACAGGGGAGAGGGGAATCGCTTTCTGATAGTTTACCTGATCAAGAGCTTTTTGACAAGCCCTTCCTCGGGCGTGACGTAGAGCGTGCGGTAGTTGTCGTAGGTCACCATGCCGGGGCGTGCACCCGCAGGCTTTTTGACGAATTTCACCGGGCAGTAGTCGACGCCGACGCCGCTGCTTTCCTTCGCCTGCGAGAAGTAGGCCGCGAGCATCGCCGCCTCGCGCAGATCCTCGTCGCCGGGCACGAGCCCCGCGCAGCGCAGGATGACGTGCGAGCCGTGGATGTGCTGGGTGTGGAACCAGTAGTCGCGCTTGTCGGCCTTTTTGGTGAGCTGATCGTTCTGCACGTTGCTGCGTCCGACGAGGACCTCCAGCCCGCCGGAGGTTTTGAACGTGCGCGGCGCGAAGGCGCGCTTCTGTTCCTTTTTGCCGGAGGATTTTTTGAGGTAGTTCGTCTCCTGTAATTCGCGGCGGATCTCTGCAAACTCCTGCTCGGTCTCCGCCTGTGCAAGCTCCTGCAGGACGCTCTCCAAGTACGTCCGCTCGTTTTCTGCCTTCTCAATCTGTTCGCGCAGGTGGAATTCGGCGGTTTTGAGCTTGTTGTACTGCTTGTAGTTCTTTGCGGCGTTCTGCTGGGGGGTGAGCAGCGGGTCGAGCGGGATGTCGATGAGCGGGCAGCCGTCTTCGTAGTAGTTCTCGGCTTGCAGCACGCGCTCTCCGCCCTTCATACGGTAGAGGTTTGCGGTGATGAGATCGCCGCGCAGGCGGAATTCGTCGCGCTTTTGCGTGGCGGCATAGTCGCGCTTCAGGTTCTCGGCTTTTCGCGCCATGCGGTCGCGCGCGACGCTTGCCGCGTGCGCCAGCTCGCGGCCGCGGCGGGCGGAAAGCTCCTGCCGCTCGCGCGCGTCGTAAAATTCGTCGAGCATCGACGAAAAATCCTCGCGCGTTTCGACTTGCGTCTCCGCGCCGTACTGCGCGATGAGACGGTAGGTGAAGTCCACGGGCTTGCCGTCCCGGTAGAGGATGACGGGCGTGTAGCGATCTTCCTTGATGGCGTTTGCAGTATCGGCAAATTCCTGCGCCAGCGTCTCGCGCTGCGCATCGCTCAGCGCGCCGAAGCGCACATCGGTCGCGCCGCCTGCGCGGAAGGCAAGCTCGCGCGCGATGAGCGGCGAAATGCCGGTATAGTGGTCAAGCACCCACTTGTCGACGGCGGCTTCCTCCTCGCCGCCGCGCCGTGCGAGGGCGATGGCATCCTCCTCCTGCGAAAGAAGGGAGAGCTTGTCGAGCGGCGTCGGCAAGCGGTAGAAAAGGCCGGGCAGCAGCTGGCGCGCGGCGGAAAGGTCCGCATCCACGCGGCGCAGGCATTCGACGATGCGCCCCTGCGCATCGAGCAGCACAAGGTTCGACCGCCGCCCCATGCACTCGAGCACGAGCTGCTTCTGGCTGATCTCGCCGAGCTCGTCCGTGCACTGGAGCGTCAGGATCACCATGCGCTCAAGGTCCGGCTGCTCGATCGAAAGCACGCGCGCGCCGACCAAGTGCTTTCGCAGCAGCATACAGAACATCGGCGGCTGGGCGGGGTTGTCGCGCAGGATGCTCGTAAGCTGGATGCGCGGCTGGTTTGCCCCCGCGTTGAGCAGCAATCTCAAATTGCCGCGCAGCAGCAGAACGATCTGGTCGCGCGCAGGCTGCTGCACCTTGTCGATGCGCGCGCCGATGAGCTTGGGGCGCAGCTCGTTCAAAACTGCCCGCAGGCAGATCGCGTCAAGTGGCATCGTCTTCCTCCATCATCCGGTTAAATAGCTCGTTGATGCGCGCGTGATCGCCGCGCAGGTACAGCCAGCCGAAGAGCGCCTCAAGGCCCGTGGCCTTCTGATAGTCGGCGCGGTCGGCGTGGTGGGGGACGGAGTGAACGTTTGCGTTGCGCCCGCGGCGGAACACAGAGGCCTCTTCCTCCGTCAAAAGGGGAAGAAGCTTTTCTGCAAAGCGCGCCTGCTGCGGCGCGCAGACGAGCTCGATCGTTGCGCGGTGAAGGCCCTTGCCCGTCGCCTTGCCGTGCACGCACAGGTAGGTGCGCACGAGCAGCTCGTACACCGCGTCGCCCAGGTGGGCAAGACCGATGGAGCTGATGGCGCGGATGGCGTCGTCATTCATTTTGGCTTGTGTATAATCGTACATAAAAACTCCTGCTGATCAAAAGTGCATACATTGTATATCCTTCCCGCATTTCTGTCAATCGGCGGGCGCGGCGGCAAGGAAAAAGCGTTGCGCTTTTTTGAAAAATCGCTATAATGGCAGAAAAGAAGACCCTTTGCTCTAAGAGGTGAAATAGTATGAAAAAACTGCTTTCCATTCTGCTTGCGGCGCTGCTTTTGCTGCTTTTCGCCGCCTGCGGTGAAAAGGATGACCTGCCCGATGATGCGTCCGCCTACGGAGACAGGCTCATCAAAGAGCTTTACGCCGAGGAGGGCGACTTCAGCGACCCCTCCGGCGGCACGGTGCACTATTTTTATCATGTGCCGCAGCTCGTGTCGGAAACGGCGGTGGCCGCCGCGCTCAATGCCGAGATCGCCGACCGCTTCGGCGCGCTTGCGCAGGAGCAGAAGAATATGATGGCCGCGAAAGCCTCGCCCGTTTGCCCGTCGATCCGCTGGGAGAGCCACTGGAACGACAGCCTTCTCTGTCTTGTGGTGGAGAGCACGCGGGACGACGGCTCGACGGATTGCGCCGTCTACAGCTACGATTTTTACGGCGGGCAGCGCCTGACGAGCGAGGATCTGATCGCGCGCTGCGGCCTGAACGGGCAGGATTTTGTCGACGGCGTGCGATGCACGGCGGCAAACTACTTCGACAATACCTATCGCGGCGCGCTCCGGCAGGGGGCGAGCGGCGCGGATTTTATCGCCTCCTACACCGAGCGCCGCGCGTGGACGCTCTCGGACGCGAACATCAACACGCAGATGCTCGTCTACCTCGCAGAGGGAGGCACGCTGCACACCATCCAGCCCCTCGGTTCTTTTGCCGGATCGGAATACTATCATGTAGACCTCACGCCGGACTTTTCTCCGCCCGCCTGTGCGGAGCGGACAGCGGAGGACCGCTTTGTGCGCGCCGGGCTGACGGCGGACGGAGGGCTGAACGTGAGCTTTGAAAAGACGGCGGATTCTGCGTGGTACGCGGAAAATTTCCGCTTTGACTATGAAACGATCTACCCCGTCGCAGGGCTGTACTCCGATTATACGGACGTGTTCATCGGCTCGGTGGGGCAGGGGTACTTCCCCTATGTCTTTCTGCTCACGAGCGAGGGCGCGGTCGAATATGTCAACCTTCTCGAAGGGCTGACGGCGGGCTTCCTCTGCTGCGGCGGGCCGCTCGGCGGCGTGGGCGATATCGTCTCGTTTGAATCCGGCGAGGTCGAGGAGGACTACGGCACCTATCAGACTGTGTTCGCCGTTGACCAAAACGGCAGGAAGTACGACCTCTCCGGCCCTGTGAGCGATGCGGACTACACGCTGCCCGCGGAATTTCTCGGCGAGTGGAGCGCGGACGTTACGCACGACACGGCCGAGCAGGGAAGCTACGAGAGCACCTATGTCCTCACGCTCACGGATGGAGGCGGCGTCACGGTGCAGGACATCAACGCAGAGGTCGGGCTCTATTTTGAGTACACGGGCCAGCTCAACTACCTCGGTACGAACGGCGAGGGCATGGTCTTCGGCTATCATCTCAACGAGCGCACGGGCGCGGTGCGTTATGGCGCGTTTACGCTGCTGCGCGGCGATGCGCTGCTGCGCGTCAAGGTCGTGACGGGCGAAAATCTCTTTGACGCGCCGAGCGGACGCGCGACGGAATTTTCGCTGTAGCGCGGGGCAAAAGAAGGGGAGCGGCGGGCGCGGATGCGCCCGCCGTTTCAGCGCCCAAGCAGGGCTTCAAAAAAGTTTTGAAGAAAATGAAAAAAAGGCTTGACAGTTTCGACTCTGCGTGCTATATTATCACTTGTTCCGAGCCAAACGGGACGACAAAAACAAAACGGCATGGGGGTATAGCTCAGCTGGGAGAGCGCTTGACTGGCAGTCAAGAGGTCAGCGGTTCGATCCCGCTTATCTCCACCATGAAACACCTCGAAACCTGATGGTTTCGGGGTGTTTCATTGTTTTCTGGCAGGAAAACCCCTTCTGAACATTGAAATTCTGCCTGAAAAAGTATACAATTAATTGGTTAGATTGCTCTCGCAAGGAGAGTGCTGAACAATCTGCTTGACAGCAAGAAGTTTATTTGAGGTGGGAGGAGCATTTTTTGGATTCGGATATCATTATCGTGGGCGCAGGTGTAGTTGGCTGCGCCCTGGCACGCGTTTTGAGCCGGTATGACTGCAAGGTCGTGGTGCTGGAAAAGGCGGACGACGTGGCGGAGGGCACGAGCAAGGCCAACAGCGGCATTGTGCACGCGGGCTTTGACGCGCATCCCGGCTCTTTGAAGGCGCGCCTCAACGTGGAGGGCGCGGCAATGTACCCCGCGCTCTGCGAGGAACTGGGTGTGCCCTACAGCCGCCCCGGCGCGCTGGTGCTGGGCTTTGACGAGGGCGACCGCGCCACCATCGAAAGGCTTGTAAAGCAGGGCGCGGAAAACGGCGTGCCCGGCGTGCGGCTCATTGAGCGCGAGGAGATCATGGCGATGGAGCCGAACGTAAACGGCGAGGTCGTCTGCGCGCTGTACGCGCCCACGAGCGGCCTCACCAGCCCCTATGAGCTGACCTATGCGCTCGCCGACCATGCTGCGCTCAACGGCGTGCGCTTCGAGCGTGATACGGCGGTCACGGACGTAAAGCGCGAGGGAGCGCTCTGGCGCGTGCAGACGAACAGGGGAGAATACCGTGCGAAGGTGTTTGTCAACTGCGCCGGCGTCTTCGCAGGCGAAGTGCACAACATGATCTCCGATACGAAGCTCAATATCATCTATCGCCGCGGCCAGTACTATCTGCTCGACCGCGTAACGCCGATGCCCTTCCGCATGACCATGTTCCAGTGCCCCACCAAGATGGGCAAGGGCGTGCTCGTTTCCCCGACGGTGCACGGCAATACCCTCCTTGGCCCGACCGCCGAGGATATCCCCGACGGGAGCGACGTTTCCACCACCGCGGACGGGCTTGCAAGCGTGCTCCAAAAGGCGGGGCTGACGTGGCCCGGCGTGAACCTGCGCGCCGCCATTACGAACTTTTCCGGCGTTCGCGCGCACGAGGAGCGGGATGACTTCGTCATCGGCAGGGTGTCCGGCGCGGAAAACGCGTTTGAAGCCGCGGGCATCGAGAGCCCCGGCCTTTCCGCCGCGCCTGCCATCGCGGAGATGCTCGGCGGCCAGATCGCGGAGGCCATGGGCCTTTCGGAGAAGGCGGACTACCGCCCCGCGCTGCCCCTGCCGAAGCCGTTTAGCGCCATGACGAACGAGGAGCGCGCGGCGGCGGTCGAACGCGACGTGCTGTACGGCAATATGGTCTGCCGCTGCGAGACTGTCACCGAGGCGGAGATCCGCGCGGCGATCCGCCGCCCTGTGGGGGCGCGGAGCGTGGACGGCGTGAAGCGCCGCACGCGCGCGGGCATGGGCCGCTGCCAGGGCGGCTTTTGCAGCCCCCGCGTCGCGGAGATCCTTTCTGAGGAGCTGAACATTCCCATGACCGATGTGACCAAGTGCGGCGGCGGCAGCTATCTGCTCAGCGGCACCATTCTGGACGCGCTGAAGGAGGAAGAGTGAGATGATACAGCAGGAAAACAGCGTGCAGAGAGTGGATGTGCTGGTGATCGGCAGCGGCCCTGCGGGCCTTGCGGCCGCCATTGCCGCCCGCGAGGACGGCGTAGAGAATCTGCTGGTGCTCGAGCGTGAGCATACGAGCGGCGGCATCCTGCGCCAGTGCATTCACAATGGCTTTGGCCTGCACCGCTTCAAAGAGGAACTGACGGGCCCGGAGTATGCCCAGCGCGACATCGACCGCGCCCGTGAGCTGAACATTCCCATCCAGTGCGACACCACGGTTCTCTCTGTGGACGCAAACCGCCGCGTCACCTGTGTCAGCGCCGCGCACGGTCTTCAGACCATTGAGGCGGGCGCGATCGTGCTGGCGATGGGCTGCCGCGAGCGGCCCCGCGGCGCGCTGGGGATTCCCGGCACGCGCTGCGCCGGCATCTATTCCGCCGGCACGGCGCAGAAATTCGTGAATATGGAGGGCTTCATGCCCGGCAAGCGCGTGGTCATTCTCGGCAGCGGCGACATTGGCCTCATCATGGCCCGCCGCATGACGCTGCAAGGCGCCAAGGTGCTCGCCTGTGTGGAGCTCATGCCCTATTCCTCGGGCCTGAACCGCAACATCGTGCAGTGCCTGAACGACTATGACATTCCCCTCTACCTGAGCCACACCGTCACCGACATTCAGGGCCGCGAGCGGTTGAGCGGCGTGACCGTTTCGAAGGTGGACGAGCATCGCCGCCCCATCCCCGGCACGGAAATGCATTTCGACTGCGATACGCTGCTGCTCTCCGTGGGACTCATCCCGGAAAACGAGCTGAGCGCGCTCGCGGGCGTGGAGCTCTCGCCGCTGACCTCCGGGGCGACGGTCGACGAGCAATTGCAGACGAGCGTTCCCGGCATTTTTGCCTGCGGCAACGTGCTGCACGTGCACGACCTTGTGGACCATGTGAGCCGCGAGAGCTTCAAGGCAGGTCACGCGGCCGCAGCCTATGTAAGGGGCGAGAAGAATACCGCCCCCGCCGCGTGCGTGAAGGACGGCGAGGGCGTGCGCGGCGTGGTGCCGCAGCGCATCCGTCTTACCGGCGAGAGCCGGGAGGTGGAGCTGATGTTCCGCCCGAGCGGGGTCTTCAAGAACGCCTCTGTAGTGGTGCGCAGCGGCGAAAAGGAGATCGCCCGCAAGCGCGCGGCCATCTTCACCCCCGGCGAGATGGCCGTCATTCCGCTCAAGGGCGAGACGGTGGCCGCGCTGGATGGCGCCGACATCACCGTGAGCATCGAAAGGAGCTGAGGCAACATGGAACAGAACATCACCTGCATCAACTGCCCCATGGGCTGCCGTATGAGCGTCACGGTGGAAAACGGTGTCGTGACGGAAGTTCGCGGCAACACCTGCAAGCGCGGCGAAAAATATGCGCAGCAGGAGTGCGTCGCCCCCGAGCGCATGGTGACGGCGGTGCTCCCCGTAGAGGGACGCAAAATGCCCGTGAGCGTGAAGACGCGCTCGCCCATCCCGAAAAAAGAGATCGCACACTGTATGCAGCAGCTCGCGCAGGTACACCTCACCGCGCCCGTTCACGTGGGCGAGGTCGTGCTTGCCGACGTCTGCGGCAGCGGCGTGGATGTGATCGCCACCAAGACGGTCGAGTAAACGCCGCGCACCAGTGCTTTGCCCTCCCGCATCGCGCGGGGCGCTCAGAGCGCCCCACGCAGCAGCGCGAGCCATTCGACGAGCTTCGA
>CAKTGM010000035.1 GCA_934561515.1 uncultured Oscillospiraceae bacterium
AGCCCTGTGCATATTGCACAGTTTTTCATCTGGTGCTTGTCAAAGTTTCGTTGTTTAATTTACAAGGTGCACGCTCCGTTTCGCGGAACAGGTGTTATCTTAGCACCTGCCGCCGCTTTTGTCAACACCTTTTTCAAAGTTTTTTCAATTTATTTTTCAGGCCCTTTTTTCGCCCTGACAGAAGACAAATTCTCCGTCCGGTGTTATAATAAGGTGTCTATCTGCAAATTCACGCCCGGGAGGTGTTCCCTCTTGCAATTTTGCCGCATGAGCGCGACCTTTGGAACGCTCGATCATCGCACGGTTCAATTTGAAAACGGTCTCAACATCATTGAAGCGCCGAACGAATCGGGCAAGTCCACGCTGCTCGCTTTTCTGCGCGTGATGCTCTACGGCTTTACGCCCCGCGAGCGCGGCGCTGCCGCCGAGAAGAACCGCTACGCCCCATGGTCGCTTGCGCCGATGCAGGGCACGCTGGCGCTTCGCTGCCGCATGGGCGAGATCACCGTCACGCGCGACACTGTGCGCGCAGGCGACCCGATGGGCCGCTTCTCTGCCGTCTACACCGGCAGCGGTGAAAGCGTTCCCGGTCTCAGCGCCGAGGATCTCGGCGAAACGCTACTTGGCGTCCCGCGCGAGGTCTACGTGCGCAGCGCCTTCATCCGTCAAAGCGGCATGAGCGTTGACGCGAGCGCCGAGCTTGAGCGCCGCATCGCTGCGCTCATCACCACCGGCGAAGAGGGCACATCCTGCACGGGCGCGCTCGCCGTGCTCAAAAAACAGCGCAACGCGCGATGCTACCACCGCTCCGGCCGCATCCCCGCTCTGGAGGCGGAAATCGACACACTCGGCCGCGCGCTCGACGAGCTGGCGCAGCTTGAGGCGCACCGGCAGGAAGCGGAGGACGCCCTCTGTGCGCTGGACGCAGAGGAACAGTGCCTGCACCAAGCGCTTGCAGCGCACGATGCCTGCGACGCGCAGGAGAAATGCCACGCCGCCGCGCAAGCCGAAGCCGCCGCAGACGAGGCCGCCCTCGCGCTCGAGCGCGCGCGGCGCGCCATGCAGCTGAGCGCCTGTCCGACGCGCGAAACGCTCGCTCAGGGACGCACCGCGCTGGACGCCCTCAAGGGCCGCAAGGCCGAGATCGACCGCGCTGCGCTTGCGCGCGAGGATGCCGAAGACGCCCTGCGCGCCTTCGACGCGCAGAACACCGCTCCCGCGCTTTCTCCTATTTATTATGTGTGCGCCGCGCTCGGCGCGCTCTCCCTTCTCGCTCTGATCGCCTGTCTTTTCTTGAAGACGCGGCCGCTTTATGATATCATATGTTCTTCCGCCGCGGCGATCGGCATTTTTGCGGCCATCCCGCTCCGCGCGCGGCAGCGCAGGGCCTTTGCCGCCTATGAGCTCCGCCGCCGCGAGCTGCTGGACGCGCTCCGGAGCGCGAGCGCCGCAAAGGATGCGCTGCTCGCCTCCTACGACGCCGCCGCAGACGCACTGCTCGCACTTTTTCCCGCCGCCGGCAGCCTCACGCGCGTGAGTGAGTGCATCAACGAAGGAGAGGCGCAGCACGACAAGCTCGACTCACTGCGCCAGCAGGCGCAGGCAAAGCGCGCGCAGTATGAGCTGCTCGTGCAGCAGCGCCCCGCGCGCCCGATTCCGGATGCGCCCGCCGCCCGTCCCGCGCAGAGCAGGGAAGAACTCCGCGCGGCGTTATCGGCGCTTTCCGAGCGCCGGCGCGCACTGCAAAGCGAGCTCGACCACACCCTCGGCCGCTGCCGCGCCGTCGGCGAGCGCGAAGCGCTCGAGGCGCAGCTTGCGCAAAAGCGCGAGGCGCTCTCCCGCTTGCAGGCAGAGTATGACGCCATTACTCTTGCGATGGACGCGCTGCAAAGCGCGAACACCGCGCTGCAAAGCCGCTTCTCCCCTGCGCTCAGCCGCCGCGCGGGCGAGCTTTTCTCCCGCCTGACGGACGGCAAGTACGAAAGCGTCCTGCTCGACCGCGATCTCAGCGCGCAGGCGGGCGAGCGCGGCGAAGCCGTCACGCATGACGCACAGCTCTTGAGCCTTGGCGCGCTCGATCAGCTCTATCTCGCCGTGCGCCTTGCGATCTGCGAGCGCGTCCTTCCGGACGGCGACCCCATCCCCCTCGTGCTGGACGATGCGCTCGTGCACTTTGACGACGCGCGCTGCCGGAAAGCGCTCGAGCTTCTTTATGAGGAGAGCAAAACGCGCCAGATCCTGCTCTTCACCTGCCAGCACCGCGAAAGCGCCTTCCTTGCCGGACGCAGCGGCGTCACGGTTTTGCGCCTGTAATCCATTCTTTCTGAAAAGGAGAATTCTTTTATGTCCACACTGCAAGCCCTGCTCCTCCCCAGCGACTTCATCGACCTTTGCGAGCTGTTCCTGCTCTACATCGCCTACAGCGTGCTCGGCTGGTGCGGCGAAATGCTGTACTGCTCCATCCCCAAGGGCCACATCTGCGAAAAGAGGGGCTTTCTCAACGGCTTCCTCTGCCCCATCTATGGTCACGGCGCACTGCTCGTGCTCTACTGTCTGCACGGCGGCTTCCGCAACCCGGTGCTGACGTTCATCTTCGGCGCGATCGTCACATCGATCCTTGAATACTTCACAAGCTGGATCATGGAAAAGCTCTTCCATATGCGCTGGTGGGACTACTCTCATTATAAGTTCCAGATCAACGGCCGCGTCTGCCTTTTGAACTCCGCGTGCTTCGGCCTTGCGAGCGTTCTTTTGTGCCATGTTGTGCAGCCGTGGCTCTGGGCGCACATCACAGGTCTCGGCGCAGCCATCACCGTGCCGCTCGCCTCGTTCATCTTCGGCATTTACCTCATGGACACCATTCTCTCCATCCGCAGCGCCTTCCAGCTCAGCTCTCAGATGGGCAAGCTGCGCGAGCTGCAAGCCGAGCTCAAGGACTACGTTGCCGAAAAGCGCGAGGAAAATCAGGAGCGCAAGGCAGAGCGCCGTGCCGAGGTGCGCGAGCGTGCCCGCGCTCTGCGCGACAGCGCCGATATCTTCGAGCGCCGCCTGCTCCACTCCCACCCCGAGATCCGCAAGGCGCGTGAGGATCTGCTTGCCGTCATCCGCGCCCGGCTGAACGAGGGCGAGGCCGAGCACAAGGACTGAGCCCCCCTGTTGACTTCGTGTCCCGACTGGTATACACTGATGCAGAATCCATCCTTCAAAGGAGATCATAAAAACTATGAGCGAATGTACGCATAACTGCTCCACCTGCGGCGAGAGCTGCTCGGAGCGCACTACGCCGCAGTCGCTGCGCAAGGCCCCGCACCCGGAAAGCCGCATCGGAAAGGTGTTTGGCGTTGTGTCCGGCAAGGGCGGCGTCGGCAAGTCCATGGTCACAAGCCAGCTTGCCGTCACCATGCAGCGCCGCGGCTTCAAGGCCGGCGTGATGGACGCCGACATCACCGGTCCTTCCATCCCCAAGGCCTTCGGCGTGCACGACAAGGCCGTCGGCACGCAGACGGGGCTCTATCCCTGCGCAAGCCGCACGGGCGTTGAGCTGATGTCCATCAACCTGCTGCTCGAGGATGAAACCGACCCCGTCATCTGGCGCGGCCCCGTCATCGGCGGCGTTGTCCAGCAGTTCTGGACGGATGTTGTCTGGGATGTCGACTATCTCTTCGTCGATATGCCTCCCGGCACGGGCGACGTGCCGCTGAGCGTCTTCCAGTCCATCCCGCTCGACGGCATCGTCATCGTCACCTCCCCGCAGGACCTTGTCTCCATGGTCGTTGAAAAGGCCGTGAAGATGGCCGAAAAGATGGACATCCCCATCGTCGGCCTCGTGGAGAACATGAGCTACGTCTCCTGCCCCGACTGCGGCAGGAAGATCTACCTCTTCGGCGAGGGCAAGAGCGAGGAGGCCGCCCTGCGCCACTCCCTGCCCCTGCTCGCGCAGATGCCCATCGACCCCGCGCTCGCGTCCCTTGCGGACGAGGGCCACATCGAGGACTTTGAGGGCGCCTGGCTCTCCCCCGTGGCCGATGCGCTCGAAAAAACCGAAAAGCGCGCCGACTGACAGAAGAACGCAAAAAAGCATCGCATCTCAAATGAGATGCGATGCTTTTTATTTTCATCCAGCTCAGTCGTTGGAGTAGTTGTCGAAGTAGCCCTGGATGTAGACGATGGGCGTGCCCTTGTCGCCGCTGCCGCTCGTAAGGTCGCAGAGAGAACCGATGAGGTCGGTCAGGCGGCGGGGGGTCGTGCCCTCAGACACCATGTTGCCGACCAGGCTCTCGTCCGTCTTCTCGCGGATGCGCTCCTCGATGGCCGCCTTGAGCGCCTCGCCCTTGAGATCGCCGAAGTCATTGTCAGCGAGGTACTTGAGCTTGAGCTCGTTGGGCGTACCGACAAGGCCCTTGGTGTAGCCCGGGGAAACGACGGGGTCCGCCAGCTCCCAGATCTTGCCGACGGGGTCCTTGAACGCGCCGTCGCCGTAGACCATGGCCTCGATGTGCTTGCCGCTGGCCTTGCACAGCAGTGCGCTGAGCTCCTCGGCGACCACCATGCAGTCGCGCGGGAAGAGCTTGATCGTCTCCTCGGTCGCCTTGTTGGAGCCGAGCAGGCCGTACTCCTCGTTGTAGCCGCTGCCGTCCACGCTCTTGGTGAGCAGGTCGTCAAGGCCCAGCACGGTCTTCGCGCCGCCTGCCTTCAGCAGACGCTTGCTGCGCGCGCGGGTGTGGATATCGCAGGTGATGACGGTGTCGGTGTAGTCGAGCAGCGTCTGCACGCGGTTGCCGAAGAGGACCTCGACCTCGGCGCCGGCCTCGGTGATGATGCCGGAATAGAAGTCGATGTAGTCAACGCCCGTAAAGGGATGCACCGCCGCGCCGAACTTCTCGCGGAACTGCGCAACCGTCAGCACGTCGCGGTAGGGGTCGACACCCGCCGCATCGAGCTTGTCCCAGTCGACAAGGCCGTTGCCCACCTCATCGGAGGGGTAGGAGAGCAGCAGCACGATCTTCTTGCAGCCCATGGCCATGCCGCGCAGCAGCAGGGAGAAGCGGTTGCGGCTGAGGATGGGGAACGCCACGCCCACGGTGCCGCCGCCGGTCTTCTCGCGCACATCCTTTGCAATCTGGTCGAGCGTTGCGTAGTTGCCCTGCGCACGCGCCACCACGGACTCCGTGATCGCCACGACGTCGCGGTCGCGCGGCTCGATGCCCGCTTCCTTCCACGCTTCCACAACAGAAGCAGCGGCGACCTCAGCAATATTGTCCCCTTTGCGGATGATGGGCGCGCGCACACCGCGCGCAACGGTTCCGATCGTTCTCATAGCATTCTCCTTCGATATTAGTATCTTGTCCGGTTGCTGTTCCTATCTGAATCAATGAGCGGAATGACCCACTCTTGAAAATCACACAGCCCTGTATTATAATCACCCCAGAGCAATAAGTAAAGTATCGTTTTTCAATAATAGCCATTACGAATTCTTATGTCAGGAGGAGCAGCCGATGGTCAAGCTGGAGCTTTACCGCGTTTTCCGCGAGGTGGCCGAGGCCGGAAACATCTCCCTCGCCGCCGAAAATCTCTATCTCTCGCAGTCCGCCGTCAGCCAGAGCGTCAAGCAGCTCGAGCAGCAGCTCGGCACGCGCCTGTTCCTGCGCTCGCCGCGCGGCGTCACGCTCACCGAGGACGGCCGTCTTCTATTTGAATATGTGCGCAGCGCCATCGGCCTTCTCGAAACGGGCGAGGACAAGCTCCAGCAGACGCGCACGCTTCAGGCCGGTACGCTCGTGATCGGCGCGAGCGACACGGTAACGAGCCAGTTCCTCCTGCCTTATCTCGACGGCTTCCACCGCTGCTACCCCAACATCCACATCCGCATCATCAGCGGCCGCAGCTACAAGGTGCTCGGCCTCCTGCGCGCCGGGCGGGTCGATATCGCCTTTGCAAGCGCGCCGGGCGACGCAGACGATCTCGAGCACGTCCCCTGCCTGCAAACGCACACCTGCTTTGTCGCTTCGCCGGACTACCCCTGCGACTTTTCCCACGCCCACACGCCCGAGGAAATCGCCGCCTTCCCGCTCATCCTGCTTGAGAAGAAGGCCTCCTCGCGCACCTATATAGAAAAGTACTTTCTCCAGCGCGGCATCAAGCTCACGCCCGAGATCGAGCTGGGCGCGCGCAGTCTGCTTGTCGACCTCGCCAAGATCGGCTTCGGCGTTGCGGGCGTCACGCGCGAGTTCGTGCAGAGTGAGCTGGACCGCGGCGAGATCCGCGAGCTTTCGGCCTCGTTCTCCATCCCGCCGCGCAGCGTGGATCTCTGTATGCTGCGCAGCGTGCCGCCCAGCGCCGCCACGCAGCGTTTTGCGCAGGACCTGCTTGAAAAAATGCAGTCCGCCCCGCATTTTGACTGAACATTTGCAGCTTTCCCGTCATTTTGTACGATATTCCGCATCCCCCCGCCCGTTTTCTTCCCAAATACTTCCATTGATTTCTTTTCGCCTCCATGGTATCCTGTTCGGGCTGAAACAAGCGAAGATACACGGTTTTCAGGATCTTTTTTGAAACTGAACGCTACGAAAACTCTGGAGAACTCATTCAGTTGGGTGCCGAAGGGGCAACGCCTTGACCGAAAAATGTTAAGGCCGAATCTCTCAGGCAAAGGGACGGAGACAATGCCGGCACAGCGCCGATTCTTCCGCCGTTCGTTTCTCCCTTTGTTTTTTAAGCTGCCGATCTTCTGTTTTGATCGGCAGCTTTCTTTTTTCGCCATTCTTTTTTCAATCAAGGGAGAACAATATGTCAACACCGATCGAAGCCACCATGGAGGCTACGCTATTTTCCGCCGTGCGCACCATCAACGAATACCTGAGCAACTATGTTCTGGTCTTCTTGCTGCTGGGCGTCGGCATCTGGTACACCGCGAAGACGAACTTCGTCCAGCTCCGCTGCTTCAAGGAGGGCTGGAACAAGGTCTTCGGCAACCTCACGCTCAACGGCAAGAAGGGCGGCGGCGGCATGAGCTCGTTCCAGGCGCTCGCCACCGCCATCGCCGCGCAGGTCGGCACGGGCATCATCGTCGGCGTTGCCGGCGCCATCCTCACCGGCGGCCCCGGCGCGGTGTTCTGGATGTGGGTCATCTCGTTTTTCGGCATGGCCACCATCTACGCCGAGGCGACGCTCGCGCAGGAGACGCGCATCGTCGACGAGGACGGCTCCATCCGCGGCGGCCCGGTCTACTATATCACCACCGCCTTCAAGGGCCGCTTCGGCAAGTTCCTCGCGGGTTTCTTCGCCGTTGCCATCATCCTCGCCCTCGGCTTCATGGGCTGCATGGTGCAGTCCAACTCCATCGGCGCAACGATGGAGACCGCCTTCGGCATCCGCTCCTGGGTCATCGGCCTCATTCTCGTCGCCATCTGCTCGTTCATCTTCCTCGGCGGCGTGCAGCGCCTCGCCTCCGTCACGGAGAAGGTCGTGCCCATCATGGCGGCGGTCTTCCTCGCTGGCGGACTCATCGTGCTCGCCGTCCGCATCAGGTATATCCCCGAGACGTTCGGCATGATCTTCCGCTACGCCTTTGAGCCGCAGGCCATCATCGGCGGCGGCTTCGGCTATGCCATCAAGACCGCCATCTCGCAGGGCGCGAAGCGCGGTCTCTTCTCCAACGAGGCCGGCATGGGCTCCACGCCCCACGCCCACGCGCTCGCCAACGTCAAGAATCCCCACGAGCAGGGCGTCGTCGCCATCATCGGCGTGTTCATCGATATGTTCATCATCCTCACGCTCAATGCGCTCGTCATCATCTCCACGCTCTACGCGGGCGATGGCCCGCTCGCAGGCTGCGGCGCGGCGGCGGCCAGCACCGTCTTCAACAAGACGAACCTCGCCCAGAATGCCTTCGGCACGGTCTTCGGCCAGAACGCAGGCAATATGTTTGTCGCGGTGTGCCTCTTCTTCTTCGCCTTCTCCACCATTCTCAGCTGGAACCTCTTCGGCAAGATCAACATGACCTACCTCTTCGGTGAGAAGAGCGGCGGCGCTTACACCTGCCTTGCGCTCATCTTCATCTTCCTCGGCACCGCGATGTCCAACGACCTCGTCTGGGAGCTGAGCGATATGTTCAATCAGCTCATGGTCATCCCCAACGTCATCGCCCTCTTTGCCCTCACAAGCCACGTCATCAGGCACTCCCACCGCTCGGACAAGCCCTCCGGCAAATAAAACGCACGGTTTTCCGCCGGGCGGCCGCAAAAAAGATTTGCGGCCGCCCTTTTCTTATGCACGCATTTTGCAGCTTTTCCTTCATTTTTCGTCCTTCCTTTCCATAATCATTAAAATAGCAAAAGTTCATCATCAATTTGCATAATCTTGGTTAAAAAATTTTGGTGCTTTTGGAAAGGCCGCTTCTCTTGACTTCTTCTTAGCGGCGTGTTACGCTTTTAAAGCTGAAACAAGCGAATATCTGCCGATGACGCTTTCGGGATCACGCAAACCGAAGGCCGAGGAAACTCTGGAGAACTCATTGAATTGAGTGCCGAAGGTGCAAGGCCGCATGGCCGAATCTCTCAGGCAAAGGGACAGAGGAGCGAGGACGATTTTTTCGCCGCGCGCCGCTTGTTCCCGCACCCAATCAAATGTCTCCTCCGGAGTTGCTGATGTTCGTATCGGCAACTTCTTTGTTTTTTAGGAGAGAGAGAGTTATGATTCAATCCATCGAAGCTGCGTTGTACCCAATTGCCTGCAAGATCAATGAGTATCTGAGCAACTACATTCTCGTGTTCCTGCTGATTGGCGTAGGCCTTTGGTACTCCATCAAGACCCGCTTCGTCCAGATCCGCTGCTTCAAAGAGGGCTGGAACAGCGTGTTCGGCAACCTGTCGCTCAACGGCAAGAAGCACGAGAGCGGCATGAGCTCCTTCCAGGCGCTCGCCACCGCCATTGCCGCGCAGGTCGGCACGGGCAACATCGTCGGCGCTTCCGGCGCCATCCTCACTGGCGGCCCCGGCGCCATCTTCTGGATGTGGCTGATCGCCTTCTTCGGCATGGCGACCATCTACGCCGAAGCGACGCTCGCGCAGGAGACGCGCATCGTCGAGGAGGACGGCAACATCAAGGGCGGCCCCGTGTACTACATCACCACGGCCTTTAAGGGCGGCCTCGGCAAGTTCCTCGCCGGCTTCTTCGCCATCGCCATCACGCTGGCGCTCGGCTTCTTCGGCTGCATGGTGCAGTCCAACTCCATCGGCTCCACGATGCAGACTGCCTTCGGCATCCCGTCCTGGATCGTCGGTCTCGTGCTCGTCGCCATCTGCGGCTTCATCTTCATCGGCGGCGTGCAGCGCCTCGCCTCCGTCACTGAGAAGGTCGTCCCCATCATGGCTGCGATCTTCCTGCTCGGCGGCCTCATCGTTCTCATCGCCCGCATCAAGTATCTCCCCGCGACCTTCGGCATGATCTTCAAGTATGCCTTCGCTCCGCAGGCCATCATCGGCGGCGGCTTCGGCTATGCCATCAAGACTGCCATCTCTCAGGGCGCCAAGCGCGGCCTCTTCTCCAATGAGGCCGGTATGGGTTCTACCCCTCACGCCCACGCGCTCGCGCACGTCAAGTGCCCGCACGACCAGGGCGTTGTCGCCATGATCGGCGTGTTCATCGATACCTTCGTCGTCCTGACCCTCAACGCGCTCGTCATCATCTCCACCCTCTACACTGAGGGCGGCCCCCTCCACGAGTGCGGCGCTGCCGCCGCGTCCACCACGCTCGGCAAGGCCAACCTCGCCCAGACTGCCTTCGGCGTCGTCTTCGGCGAGACCGCGGGCAATATGTTCGTTGCGATCTGCCTGTTCTTCTTCGCCTTCTCCACCATCCTCGGCTGGAACCTCTTCGGCAAGATCAACGTCGCTTACCTCTTCGGCAAGAAGAGCGTCCTCGTCTACACCTTCCTCGCGCTCATCTTCATCTTCCTCGGCACGATGATGGCCAACGACCTCGTCTGGGAGCTGAGCGATATGTTCAACAACCTCATGGTCATCCCGAACGCCATCGCCCTCTTCGCCCTGACGAACCTCGTCGTCAAGCACGCCAACGACCCCGCCAACGACCTCAAGAAAAAGAAGTAAAACCCCTTCCGTCAAATAAAAAAGGACCGTTTCCGATCGGAAACGGTCCTTTTTATATGCATTTTAAAAGTGCTCGCGCGCGTATTTCAGCAGCTCCTCGCGGAAATCCGGGTGCGCGATGGAGGCCATCGCCTCCGCGCGCTCGCGCAAGCTCTTGCCCATCAGGCGCGCCACGCCGTACTCCGTCGCCACGCAGTCGATCATCGTGCGCGGGGCGGAAACGGTGCTGCCGCTCAGGATGGCCGCAACGATGTTGCTCCTGCGCTCGCCGTCCTTCGTCACGCGCGAGGAATTGATGCAGATAAAGCCCTTGCCGCCCCTGGAGCGGAACGCGCCCTCGAGGAAGTCCATCTGCCCGCCGATGCCCGAAAGCTGGCGCGTGAGCGCGCTCTCGGCGTTCTCCTGCCCCATGAGGTCGAGCTGCACGCCGCCGTTGATGCTGATGACGTTGCTGAGGCGTCCGATGCGCTCGACGGAGTGGATGTAGTCAAGGTCGCCGGGGTGGAAGCGCTCCGGCTCTTCGTCGAGCCAGTCGTAAAGCGCCTGCGAGCCCATCGCAAGGTTCCAGCTTGCAAGGCCCGTGTCGAGCTCCTTGCGCGCGCCCGTCAGCTTGCCCGCGCGGTAAAGCTCAAGGAAGGCGTCCGAGATCGTGCCCGTGTGGCAGCCGAGGTCGCGCTTGTCGGACGCTGCGAGCATCTTGGCGACCGTATACGGCACGCCGCCCACGCCGAGCGAAAGCGTCGCCCCGTCGGGGATCTCGTCCACCACGAGCTTTGCGATGGCGATGTCCGTCTCGCTCGGCGCGCGGTAGGCGCGCAGGGGCAGCGGCTCGTGCTCTCCCTCAACAACGTAGTCCGCCTCGCTCAGGTGCACGCGGTGCGAGCCGTCCACGCCCTGCAAGCGCGGATAGCGCTCGTTGATCTCAAAGATGACCGTGCGGGCGCTCTCAAGGATCGTCCGCCACGCATAGTTTGAAATGCCAAGGCCGCAGTAACCGTCCTCGTCGGGGCGCGACACCGGCACGAAGGCCACGTCGCAGCGGATGTGCCCGTCGCGGTAGAGGTAGGGAAGATACCTGAGCGCCACGGGCAGGAAGCGCACAAGACCGCGCGACTGGAGCTTTCGCTCGTAGTCGCCGATGTGCCAGCTATAGTAGGTGAAGCTCTCCTGCTCGGGATCGGACTCCACAATCTCGATGCGCGGCCGGATGACAAGCCCGCCGCGCACCTTCACGTCCTTCACCTTCCCCCGGCGCGCGGCGAGCGCGCGGTCCAGCAGCTCGGGGAAGCCCGCGCCGAAGCCGTAATCCACCCAGTCGCCGTCGCGGACGGCCAGAACCGCCTCCTCCGGCGTGACAAATTTCCCTTTGATCTTCTCCATCGATCGTGTTTCCTTTCTCTTTTCAGCAAAGCTCTTTGAATGCCCCCGGCAACCCCCGCTCGATGAGCGCGAGCGGGCTTGCGCAGTAGGCTGTCATCTCTTCTTCCAGCAGCTCGCCCGCGCGGCCGTGCAGCCACACGCCGAGCGCCGCGGCCTCCGCCGCGCCCGCCCCCTGACAGAGGAGCGAGGCGATCAGCCCCGTCAGCACATCGCCGCTGCCGCCCTTCGAGAGCGCCGAGGTGCCGCTCGTGTTGCGGTACAGCGTCCCGTCCGGCAGCGCGATGAGCGTCCGGTGACCCTTGAGCACCACGACGCAGCCGTGCGCCCGCGCAAAGCCGCAGGCATAGGCCGCGCGGTCCTTTGAGGAAAGCTCCTCCAGCGTCCGCCCGCTCAATCGGGCAAATTCCCCGTCGTGCGGCGTTAAGATCGTCACGCGGCCGCGCCGCTCGCAGAGTTTCTCCGCGCAGCCCGCAAGGGCGTTCAGACCGTCCGCGTCCAGCACCAGCGGCCCCTTTACCTGCCGCAGCAACGCGTGGACGAGCTGCCCGGTCTCCCCTCCGCGCCCGAGGCCAGGGCCGAGCGCGACCACATCGCAGGCATTTAACTTATCCTGCATCGCCTCAAGCGACGCGATGCACAGCTTTCCGTCTTTTTCCGGCAGGGGAAAGGGCATCGCCCCCGCACATTTTGCCGCCTCGACCGCCCAGATGCTCTCCGGCACGCCGAGATAGGTGAGGCCGCAGCCCGAATGCTCCGCCGCGCTCGCCGTGAGATACGGCGCGCCCGTGTAGAGCGCGCAGCCGCCGAGGACCAGGAGCTTCCCAAAGCTCCCCTTGTGCCCGTCCGCCCTGCGCGGCGGCAGGATGCGCTTCGCATATGCGCGGTCAATGATCGTCTCTTTCATCGTTACCTTCCTCCGCAAGCTTCAGTTTTTCCGCGCGCGGCAGCTTCTTGATGGTGGCCTCCCGCCGCAGCGCCGCGCCCTTGTCGCCGCACGCCTCGCGGTAGACGACCGCAAGCGGCGGATGCGAGCGCGTATACTTTGCCCCGCGAGCGCTCCTGTGCTCTTCAAATCGCCGCTCCACATCCGTTGCGCTGCCCGTGTAGAGCGAGCCGTCCGCGCACAGAAGCATATAAACGTACCACATCTCAGTATTTGAGAACGCCCGTCGTGCGCAGGGCGTTGTAGAGCGCTGCCGCCGCCTGCTCGCGCAGGATCGGCGCCTTCGGCTCGATGTGCGCAAGGTCGGTGCAGTACATCGTCACCGCGTTTCCGTCTTCATCCGTCACAGAGGATGTCAAGAGGTCGGCGCAGCGGATCGCCCATGGAGAAAAGTCCTTATACTGCGCGAGCGGCTGCAAAATGGCCAGCGGATGCTCGCCGAGATAGGCGCGCGCGTCCAGATTCAAAAATTCGACCAGACGGCCCAGCACCGTGATGAATTCCTCCTGCGTCATCGTCGCGTTCGGCGCGAAGCGTCCGCCGCCCACGCCCGAGACAAGTCCCAGCGAGGCCATCGCGTTCACGGAGGGGGCATACCAGCTGTCCTTGGGAACGTCGGTAAAATGCCCCTCGCCCTGCGCGTACACGTCCAGCGCCTGCGCCAGCAGCGCGCAGACCTCCGCGCGCGTCATCGTGTCCTCCGGGCGGAAGGCGCCCTTGTCGCCAAAGACGATGCGGTACGCCGCAAGCGCGTTGATCTCGTCGGCATAGGCGCTGCGATCAGCGTCGTTAAAATCAAGGCTCGCCTGCGGCGCGCCGAGCTTTTCGCGCGCCTGCGCGCTCGTCATGCGCTCCTCCGCGCCGTTTTCGCCCCAGTAGAGCACCGCATCCGGCGCAAGCGCGCGCAGCAGCGCCTCCGTCGCGCCGCTCTCCTCCTTCGCTTCGTCTGCGTCCACATAGAAGTCAAGCCCCGCGAGCACAAGGTGCAGATACGCCCCGTCCGCGCGCTTTTCTCCCGCCAGCAGCTTTGCCACCGCCGTCGTCCGTCCCTGCGGGATGTAGAGCGTCGGGACAACGCCCACGCGGTCGCTCGTGTTGCCGCCCGCGCAGTAGAAGCGGTACGCCGTCAGCTTGACGGCGTCATCCGTCAGATACGGGCAGTTCGTCCCGTCGTAGATGATCTGCGCCACGCCCTTGCCGTAGCTGCGCTCGCCGATGACGATGCCCGCGCCCGTGCCGAGGATGCCGCCGGCGAAGATCTCCGACGCGCTCGCGCTGCTATTGTTCATCAGAACGATCACAGGCTTGTCCGTCAGGTCCGCGCCCGCGTAGCGCTCGGGGATGGCGTCGCCGTCGCGGTCGACAAAATAGGCAAGCTCTCCCTTGCCCGCAAAGGTCCCCAGCGCCGTCACCGCCGCAGAGGTGAGACCGCCGCCGTTGCTGCGAAGGTCCACGATCCATGCGCGCACGGCGCTCGAGTATCTGCGCACGCCGTCCTGAAAATACGTTCCCGTCTGCGAGCCGAAGCTGCCGCAGTCAATGTAGCCAATGCCGTCCTCCGCGCTGACGCTTGTGTTCGCCTGCACAACGAGCGCGCGCGTCACGGTGATGTCCTTTTTGCTGCCGTCCGCGCGCAGGACCGTCACGCGCACCTGCGTGCCCGCCTCGCCGAGCAGCCTTTCGCGCGCCTCGGCTGTTCCCGGCACGCAGCTCTCGCCGTCGATGGCAACGATCACATCGCCCGCAAGAAGTCCTGCCTTCTCCGCGCCGCCGCCCTTGAGCGGCGAGACGATCTCAATGCCCTCTTCGCTGTATCGGATCTCCGCGCCGATGCCGACGAAGCGCTCCTCGCCCTCAACGCCCGCAAGGAAGTCCTTGTATTCCTCGCCTGTCATGTAGTAGGTATAGTCGTCCGTGTAGGAAAAGAGCTCGTCGAGCGAGCTTGCGTCCTGCGCCGCGCGCGGCAGACGGTCAACATAGCTGCGCTGCAAGATTTCGCGCGCTTCCTCCACGCTCAGCGCCTGCGCGCCGGTCGCAAGAAGCAGCGCCGCAGCGCAGGAAAACGCGCCGAGGCGCAGACCTTTCTCTTTCATGGTGTTTCTCCTTTGTTTCTCAGTGTGCCTTCATTATATCGCGGCGGGCGCAAAAAGCAAATGAAAATCCCCGCCTCTCCCGCCTTGCAAGGCGCGGCAAAATAGGCTATACTGCATTCATAATGAGAAATAATCTGCTTTTGGAGGATCTTATGGACGAACAGAAGACCACAGGAACCCTTTATATCGTCGCAACGCCCATCGGCAACTCGCGCGATATGTCCGAGCGCGGGCGCGAGATCTTATCGACGGCCGACATCATCGCCGCCGAGGACACCCGCCGCAGCGTGGTGCTGCTCAACAAGCTCGGCATCCGCGGCAACAGCCTGAGCGCCAACCACAAGTTCAACGAATACGGCAAGGCCAAGTGGTTCATCGAGCAGCTCGCCTCCGGCAAGGATATCGCCGTCATCACCGACGCGGGCACGCCCTGCATCTCCGACCCCGGCAACG
The DNA here is from genome assembly GCA_934561515.1 of uncultured Oscillospiraceae bacterium. Lineage (GTDB taxonomy): Bacteria > Bacillota > Clostridia > Oscillospirales > Oscillospiraceae > Hominicoprocola. The sequence continues at coordinate 14,979 of CAKTGM010000035.1, forward strand.
AGCTCATCCGCGCGGCGGTCGAAAACGGCATCCGCGTTGTCGGCATCCCCGGCTGCTGCGCGGCGGTCAACGCGCTCTCGATCTCCGGCTTTGACCTCTCGAGCTTCCTCTTCTACGGCTTTTTCCCGCGCGAGACGGCCGACCGCCGCCGCGTTCTCATGATGATGCGCAAGGGCGACACCGCGACCTACGCCTTTTACGAGTCCCCCAAGCGCATCATGAGCGTCATCGACTTCTTCATCGAGGAGGGCGCGCAGCTCCGTCTCTGCCTCTGCAACGACATGACGAAGCTCCACGAGATGACCTTCCGCGGCACGCCCGAGGAGGTCAAGGCGCAGCTCATCGCCAAGGAGACCTACGAAAAGGGCGAATACGCCCTCATCGTCGAGGTCTGCGACGATTACCGCCTGCGTGAAGTCGAGCACATCACCTCTCCCGAGGCGCTGCTCGTAGACTGCATGGTGCAGCATGACTGCACCGCCAAGGACGCGATCAAGCTGCTTTTGAAGGACGAGAACAACACCTACAGCAAAAATGAGCTGTACGCCGCGCACCTTGCGCTCAAAGAGAGGTTCGGCGCATGAGCATCGTTCTAAGCGACCTTGCCGAGCGCCTCGGCACGCTCACCAAGCTCGTCCTCGCCGAGCCGGCCGCGCGCATCGGCCACTCGCGCGTCTCCGTGCGGCCGCTCACGCTGCGCGGCAAGGCCTTCTTCCAGCTTGAATACCAGCAGGGGCAGAAGGTCTCGCACCGCAACGTTGCGCGCGGCGCGCTGCTTGCGACCTTCGAGCAGGAGCTCGACGGCCTCTTTCGCTCCGTCACGCTCTGCACCGAGAGCGAAACGCGCCAGTACGTCCGCAAGGCGAACGGCGCGTACAAGTGCACCGCCAAGTCCGGCGCGTCCCGCGCCGCCGCGGCCTCGCACAACCGCAGGAAGGAATATATTTTGCAGGAGGGCGAGAACATCCCCGCCCTCGTCGATCTCGGCGTCTTCACGCCCGAGTTTAAGATCGTCAAGGCAAAGTACGACAAATATAAGCAGATCAACCGCTTCATCGAGCTCGTGGATGACGCCTTCCGCTCTTACGGACGCGACGAGATCACCATCCTCGACTTTGGCTGCGGCAAATCGTACCTCACGTTCGTGCTCTACTACTATTTCGCCGTCAAGCGCGGCGTGCGCGCGAAGATCATCGGCTACGACTTGAAAGAGGACGTGGTCGAGCACTGCAATGAGGTTGCCGCGCGCTACGGCTACGAGGGTCTGCGCTTTGTCGTCGCCGACGTGACGCGCGATGTGCTCTACGATGAGCACATCGATATGCTCGTCACCCTCCACGCCTGCGACACCGCGACCGACTACGCCCTGCACTACGCCATCTCGCGCGGCGTGGAGCACATCTTCTCCGTCCCCTGCTGCCAGCACGAGGTCAATAAGACCATAAAAAAGGGCGGCGATTTCGACCTTCTTCTCTCCCACGGGCTGTTTCAGGAGCGCTTTTCCGCGCTCCTGACCGATGCCATCCGCGCCGCCGTTCTGGAGGACGAGGGCTACGACGTGGACGTGATCGAGTTCATCGACTTTGCCCACTCGCCGAAAAACCTGATGCTGCGCTGCCGCCGCACAGGAAAGCGCGGCACAAAAAAGTTTGCCGAAGCCCGCCGCCTCCGCGAGCAGTACGGCTTCGAGCAGACCCTCCTCTCGCTCGTAGAAAAGGGCAAAAAATAAGCCTCGCAGAGTTTCGTGCCGCGCACGGCACGAAAAAATCTTAATCGTAATTTGTCACGACATGTGCGTGACAAATTACTCTTCTCGCTCCGCGCGTGTCGCAGCCGCCCCACGAGCGGCGA
>CAKTGM010000036.1 GCA_934561515.1 uncultured Oscillospiraceae bacterium
TTCTGCCCACAATACTTGGCTGGAGACGGCCCGGGAAGATAGGTAGCGCCAACACAAAAAGAAGACACTCATTCGAGCGTCTTCTTTTTTTGCTTTTGACTGTTCTGCGCCGAATCCGCCCAAAGATCACTCATGATTTGGTCAACTTTTGCCTTGACAACGCCTATGCGGGAGATTATAATCTGCCAGTCAAAAAAGTAGAATAAAAGGTAGCAAAGATTTATGAAGAAAAACGGTATGCGCGCACTGTTTCGTCCGGTGGAGCTCACGCAGGGTGAGTGCTGGAAGACCGTTCTCGCGTTTTCATTTCCCATTGTTATTTCCTACCTGCTCCAGCAGGTCTACACGATCAGCGACGCGGCCATCGTCGGCCAGACGCTCTCGGCACAGGAGGTCGCGGGCGTCAACGATACATCCTCGCTGATCTTTATCTTTCTGCAATTTGCCTTCGGCGTCAGCGCCGGCTTCTGCGTGGTCACGTCCTGCAATGTGGGCGCGCACAATCCGGCGGGCGTGCGCCGCTCGATGACGACGCAGATCGTCCTCTCCGCTGCGCTGACGCTGCTGCTCACCGCGCTGGCGCTTGTGCTGCTCGACCCGATGCTCGCGTGGATCAACGTCACGCCCGACAGCCCCGAGGTCTACCGCGCGGCTTACACCTATTGCGCCATCATTTTTGCCGGCATCGGCGCGCAGCTCTTCTATAACTTTATCTGCTCCTTCCTGCGCAGCATGGGCGACTCCGTCACGCCCCTGATGTTTCTGCTTTTTTCCACGGCCCTCAATGTTGGACTCGACCTGCTGTTCATCGTTTCGTTCCGTTGGGGCGTGGCAGGCGCAGCCATTGCCACGGTGAGCGCGCAGCTCATCAGCACGCTCGGCTGCTTTGTTTATGCCTTCATGAAATATCCCGAGCTGCATTTGCAGCGCGAGGATTGGCGGATCACACGCCATGATGTCACGCGCCACATCATTCAGGGCGTGCCACTGGGACTTCAGTTCTCTGTGCTCGCCATCGGTATCATCGTGGTGCAGAGCATTGTCGTCCAGTTTGATATGCTGGGTGGCGTGATGGTCTCGAGCGCTGCGCAGAACGGCTTCGGCGCGGCCAATAAGGTCAACAACCTCCTCATGACGCCGCTCAACGGCCTCGGCTCGGCGATGACGAGCTTCACGGCGCAGAATCTCGGCGCGGGGGACAGCAAACGGATCAAAAAGGGAACGCTCCAGTCCCTTGTCATCATGCTGATTCTATCGGGCATTTCTATTCTCGTCGGTCTCCTGCTGACGATCGACGGCGCGTACCTCTACATCTTCCTCAGCGCGGACAAGGTGACGGCCGAGACGATGCGCTTCGGCAATTCCTATCTCTATGTCGACCTTTCCCTCTATGTTTTCCTTGGCTTTATCTTCGTCGTGCGCAACTGTGTGCAGGGCATCGGAAAGCCGCAGTTCGTGCTGCTTGCGGGCGCGGCCGAGCTTGTCGCGCGTGTGGCAGTCTGCCTGCTGCTGCCCGCCGAGCTCGCGGGCGGCGTGGTGAGCGCGCAGGCGCCGCAGGCCGCGGTCTATGGCCTGTGCGCGGCAGACCCCTGCGCATGGATCGCCGCGGACGCAGTCCTCTTCATCCCCTTTATGAAAAACATCATGCGGGAAAACTACGATTATCTCTACGGCAGCGGGCAGAAGCTCATCGACCGGTAAAACTGCACGAAACAGAACCCCTCCGCACAGTGCGTGCGGAGGGGTTCTTGTGATCTATCATGGAATCTTGCGGCGCGGGGGATGCTTTTGTCACTCGATGCTTTTTAACCCTTCGTAGAGGTCGTTGAAGGACCTTTCCTGACGGCATCTTCCGTAGGAGAGTTCTTTATTCTCGCCGAATTCCAGCAAGAAGCATTTGGTGAGCTCTTCCACGGTCTGCTCAAGCGTCATAAAAAACTGCTCATAGGCAAAGTTGCTTGCCGCCGAGCCTTCCTCGAAGCAATTTGCAATCAGCGACTCGGTCACCTGATCGAGCGGATACATTTTGATGTGCATCAGCTCGTGGACGAGGATCTCTTCAAAATTTTCCTCCTGCTTGGGATTGGCAATATTGAGAAGAATGACCGCCTTCCTGTCGGCGCAGTCGATCTTGATGTCGCCGGTTTTGGGCCATGCGGGGTCTTCCGCAAATTCAAGGCGGATATCCCACGCGGGCGTGATCCTCAGCTTCCGGATATATTTTTCAAAAAGTGCGGTCAATGCCTGCTTTTCTGCCATGGTATTCCTCCCGAGCATTCAAATCGCTGTGTCAAAGCGTATCACATCGGCGCGAAGAACGCAAGCGTATGCCGCAGTTGCGCTTTAGTCCTCGAACCACGCGACCGCGCGGATGGGCGAGCCGTCGCAGTTTTCAAGCCTCAGCGGGAAGCAGCCGAAGGAAAAGAGGCCGCTGCCGCATTTGTCGAGATCCTTGAGATTCTCAATATTGACGATATCCTTGTGCGCGAAAAGCTTTTTGTGCCGTGTCAGGTTTTCGTCCGCGATGGGGTCGAGGCCGATCACGTCAAAGCCGATGCCCTTATAGTCGCCCGCGATGATGTAGTCCATTGCCGCATCATCGAGGCAGGGGTAGTCGCCAAAGTAGGCGTCCGTGCCCCAGCGCTTGTCCCAGCCGAGGTGAAAAAGCAGGAAATCCGCCTTTTCCGCGTCATTTCCGTAGGCGAGGATGCGCTCAAGCGGGATGGCCTCGCCCTCTTTTAAGTCGCTGCACTCGATGACGAGCGCCTTGCCGATGAACTGCGAGGCGGGGAAGGCGTCGAGCGTTGTGCGGCCGGCAAAAAGGTGCGCGGGCGGGTCCATGTGCGTGCCCGTGTGGGTGTACATGGTCAGCTTCGTCTCCTTGAAGCCGTCCTTTTCGTAGGTGTTCGCGCCCGCGAGGACCGGCGGCTCCGTGCCGGGATAGACGGGCATATTTTCGGAAATGCTGTGCGTGAGATCGATGACGCGCATGAGAAGACCTTCCTTTCTTCGTGACGGCTTACCCGTTTTCTGCGAATATCGTGAATAAATATATCATACGCGCGCTTTTCCTTTCAGTCAAGCGGGAAAATATCCGAATGCGCCCGCGTTGACAAATTCCGCTGCGGCTGGTATGCTTGGTGATACCAAGATAGGAGGTAAGAGGCTGTATGTTCCTTTTTTATGTAAACCCCATTCTGATCGCCGCGGCGGTTATTCCCGCCATCGTCCTCCTGCGCTTTGTCTACCGGGAGGACCGGCTCGACAGGGAATCGCCGGGGATGCTCCTCTCGCTCGTGCTCTTCGGCATCCTTGCGACCTTCGGCGCGCTCATCGCCGAGCAGATCGGCGAGAGCGTTCTTGCGCTGCTGGTGCCGCCCTACACGCGGGCGTACAACGCCGTTCTCTATTTCGTCGTGGTCGCCTTGTCGGAGGAGGGCTTTAAGTACCTCCTGCTCAAAAAGCGCACCTGGTGGTCGCGGGAGTTCAACTGCCAGTTCGACGGCGTTGTGTACGCGGTCTTCGTCTCGCTGGGCTTTGCCCTGTGGGAGAACATCAGCTATGTTGTCATGTACGGCCTCGGCACGGCGCTCGTCCGCGCGGTCACGGCGATCCCGGGACACGCCTGCTTCGGCGTCTTCATGGGCGCATTTTACGGCCTTGCCAAGCGCTACGACAATTTCGGCGACGAATACCGCAGCCGCCGCTGCCGCCGCCTCGCCGTTGCGGTGCCGGTGGTGCTCCACGGCTGCTACGACTATATTGCGACCTACGAATACGACGGCTATGCGTGGATCTTCGTCGGCTTTGTCGTGCTGCTCTTTGCCGCGGCCTACCGCATGATCAAGCGCCTCGCGCGCGATGACCGCTTCATCGACGGCGACGACTACAACTACTACAACGGCCCCGAGCTCTGAAGCTGAAACGGAAAAGCGCCCGCTCACCTTTTGGGTGAGCGGGCGCTTTTTTGCCATATGGGATATCGCGCTGCAATGCGTCAGCTGCGCGCGAGAAAATCGAACGCAACAAGCGAAAGACCGTCCGCGGCGTTGTGGATCGTGCCGCACCTTTGAAAGCCGTAGGCTTCAAGAAGGGATTGCATCGTGCGGTTGTCTGCGTGCGTGTCGGCGCGCAGATAGTCGACTTTTGCGGTGCAGAAGTCGAAGCAGGCCTTGGAAAGCCCGCGCGCCCGCCCGTTGGAGGCAAGGCGATGGACGGTGCCGTAGGGCGCGTCCAGCCGCCATGCGCCGTCTTCGATCACGCGGTAGCTCTCATCCTCGCCGAGAATGAAGGCGAACGTGCCGATGATCTCCCCGCCGTCGACGAAGACATAGCTGCTGCCATTTGCAATGTCGCGCGCCAAGGTGGCGCGGTCGGGGTAGCTCTCATCCCACTGCGAGGCGTTGCCGTTTTCCTTCATGTAGCGCTTGGCGGAGGCGTAGATCTCCATGATGGCGTCTGCGTCGCGCTCTGTGCTCTTGCGAATTTCCATGCGGTTTGACCCTTCCTTTCCTGCGGGGGCGTTTATCCGCGGTGCTGTTCAAACCAGGTCGTGATCTCGTTTAAGCGGCGGATGCGGTGCTTGGGCTTGCCGCTGCGCGAAAGCTCGTGGTTCTCGCCGCGGAAGAGGACGAGACGGCTCTCCACGCCGTGCGCGATGAGCGCGGAGTACATCTGATAGCCCTGATCGACGGGGCAGCGGTAGTCCTCGAAGGAGTGGAGGAAGAGCGTCGGCGTTTTGACCTGATCGGCGTACTTGAGGGGGCTGTGCCACCAGAACTTCTGCACATCCGGCCAGATGGTCGAGCCGCACTGGTCCTCGGAGAAGTCGGGGCCAATGTCGGACACGCCGTAGAAGCTCGTCCAGTTCGAGATCGAGCGCTGGCTGGCGCAGGCGCGGAAGCGGTCGGTGTGGCCGATGATCCAGTTGGTCATGAAGCCGCCGTAGGAGCCGCCGGTCTCAAAGAGATTGTTCGCGTCCATCTCGGGATAGTGCGCGAGCGCCGTGTCGCAGAAGGCCATGAGGTCTTCATAGTCCACCGTGCCGTACTTGCCGCGGATGTCCATGAATGCGCCGCGCCCGTCGCTGCCGGTGGGGTTGCAGAAGATGACAAAGTAGCCTCGGCTGGCCCAGTACTGCATCTCGTGGTAGAAGACAGGGCCGTAGACGGTCTTGGGCCCGCCGTGAATGTCGAAAATGACGGGATACTTCTTGCCTGCTTCAAAGTCCATCGGCTTGAGGATGAAGCCGTGCACCTCGTGCTCGCCGCACATGAAGTAGAGCTTTTCGGGCTGGGCGACATATTTGCCGCGCAGTGCCGCGTCGTTGAAGCGCGTGACGCGGCGGCCCTCTTCATTATAAAGCTCCTGCGGCTTCATATCCCAGAGCGCGCAGAGCAGCATCCTGCCCTTGCAGCGGTCGAAGCTGTCGATAGAACCCTCGCGCACGAGAACGGGGGAGACCTCGCCGTCTTCGAGCTGATAAAGCCCCGCGCCGTCAAAGCGCGTGGAGATGAAGTACAGCACATCGCCGTCCATCTTCATCACGCGGCCGCCGCCGTGGCGGACGTCGCTGCCGACGGACGAGCCGATGGCCTCGCCGTAGACGGCGTAGGGAGAAACGGCGAGCGTTTCATAGTCGAGCTTGTAGAAGTCGCAGTCCGTGTTCATGCCGTACTTGCCGTCGGCGGCGGCGAGCAGCAGGAACGATGCGCCGAGGGCGTAGGTCTCGATGACAAAGTCGCTCCGGCTTTTCACGACGCTCTCCTGCCTGCGCGATGCAAGCGCCATGCGGTAAATGCTTTCGCCGCCAAAGTGCGCGGGGCGGGGGCAGGACACATCGAGCAGGCTGTAGTAGACGGTCTTCTTATCCTCCGTGAGCTGCACGTCGGATACGTTGAAGCCTTTCTCCGTCAGGCGGGTGAGGGACTTCTTCTTCGCGTCGTAATAGAAAAGGCTCTCGTATGCGCCGCGGGTATAGGTGCCGCCGTTCCACCACCAGGGGAGCTGCTCGATGACCTCGTAGTCCTCGTTTTCCTTCTTCGCGTCCTCATAGGCCTTGGCAAGCTTCTTGTCGCCCTTGTAGAGTTCTTCAAAGCCGGGGAAGGTCGAGCCGACAACGAGCAGGTCGCCGCCCGGCAGAGGATGGACGGCGGACACGGGAATGGGGAAGGTGAAGGCGAGCTCCGCCTCGCCGCCGTCGAGCGCGATGCGATAGTAGCGGCTCTGGAGCGAGGGCTCCTTCTCGCCCTCGCGGTCGGCCGCGAAGAGGACGGTGTTCTCGTCAAGATAGCAGAAGGAAGCTTCCTTCCCGCCGCCGGTCAGCGCGCGGACGGCGCCGTCCCTGAGCGTGTAGAGGCGGGATTCGTAGCAGTTCTTGTCTTTCTTCGCCTGGCTTACGGTGAAGCAGGCGCTGCTCCCCTCGGGGGAGAAGGTCACGTTCGCAAGCGAGCGGATCGCGCAGAAATCGTCGATGGCGATAGGTCTCATAAGCGGAAAACTCCTTTCATCGGGCGCGCCGGGGGGCGCGCATCTCATGAAGGCATCATACCACAGCGGCGGGAACATTGCAATGCGAAGGGAAAACCGTCGAAGCATACAAAAAAACATCTGCCGGAACCGCAGATGTTCACAAAAAATGGCTTGACTTTTCCGTGCCCGTTTGGTAAAATAAAGCGCTTATAAACGGGAAAAGGTGAGGACAATTCCCCACCCATTACCGAGAGAATAGCATACTGCGGCAAAAAAAGCAAGATATTGCCCGACTATTTTACCAACAAGCCCGGGTGTGTCGCGCTGATCGAGCCGCCTTAATACATTCCTTCGGGCGGACAGGGCCCGAAGAAAAGAAAGGCGTGAAGAGCAAAATGGCCAAAGACAAGATGTATGGCAAGACCCTTCGCAAGAATTTCGCCCGACACGAGGAGATCGTGGAGATGCCGAACCTGCTGGCGCTTCAGAAGAAGTCCTACCAGTGGTTCCTCGACACGGGCCTGCGCGAAGTCTTTTCCGACGTCGCATCCATTTCCAACTATGCCGGCAACCTTGAGCTGAGCTTCATCGACTACAAGATGGATGAGGCGCCCAAGTACGACGTGCTCGAGTGCAAGGCGCGCGACGCGACGTATGCCGCCCCCCTGAAGGTGAGCGTTCGCCTCTACAACAAGGAGACCGGCGAGATCAAGGAGCAGGAGATCTTCATGGGAGATTTCCCCCTGATGACCGAGTCCGGCACCTTCGTCATCAACGGCGCCGAGCGCGTGGTCGTCTCCCAGCTCGTGCGTTCCCCCGGCATCTACTACGGCAAGGAGATCGACCTCAAGACCGACCTCCCGCTGCTGACCTCCACCGTCATCCCCTATCGCGGCGCGTGGCTCGAATACGAGACCGACGCCAACGAGGTGTTCTGGGTCCGCATCGACAAGAACCGCAAGCTGCCCATCACCCAGCTCATCCGCGCCATCGGCTTCAAGACCGATGCGGAGATCCTTGAGCTCTTCGGCGACGACGACCGCATGACCGTCACGCTCGAGAAGGACGCCTGCAAGACCTACGAGGAAGCGATGCTCGAGATCTACCGCAAGCTGCGCCCGGGCGAGCCGCCTACGGTCGAGGCCTGCGAAACGCTCATCAACAACCTCTTCTTCGACCCGCGCCGCTATGACCTGTCCATGGTCGGCCGCTACAAGTACAATAAGAAGCTCTCCCTGTGGGCGCGTATCCGCGGGCAGAAGCTTGCCTTCCCCGTGGCCGACCCGCGCACGGGAGAGATCCTCTTCGACGCAGGCCACATCGTCACCGACGAGGAGGCCCGCGAGATGGATGCCATCGGCGTCAACGACGTGACCATCGAGGTCGACGGCCGCACGATGCGCGTCTTCTCCAACCACATGGTCGACCTCGACCGCTTTGTCGACTTCGACCCCGAGGCCGAGTGCGGCATCAAGGAGCGCGTGCGCGAGAGCGTGCTCAAGGAGCTGCTCGAGCAGTACAGCGGCGAGGAGCTCAAGGAGGCCATCCGCGACAACGCCGACCGCCTTGTGCCCAAGCACATCCTCGTCGACGATATCCTCGCTTCCATCAACTATATGAACGCGCTGGCGCACGGCATCGTCTTCAAGGACGATATCGACCACCTCGGCAACCGCCGCCTACGCTGCGTGGGCGAGCTGCTGCAGAACCAGTTCCGCATCGGCTTTTCCCGTATGGAGCGCGTCATCCGCGAGCGCATGACGATCCAGGATCTCGACATCGTCACCCCGCAGAGCCTCATCAACATCCGTCCCGTCACCGCGGCGATCAAGGAGTTCTTCGGCTCTTCCCCGCTCTCCCAGTTCATGGACCAGACGAACCCGCTCGCCGAGCTGACGCACAAGCGCCGTCTCTCCGCACTGGGTCCCGGCGGTCTTTCCCGCGAGCGCGCAAACATGGAAGTGCGAGACGTGCACTACAGCCACTACGGCCGTATGTGCCCGATCGAGACGCCGGAAGGTCCGAACATCGGCCTCATCTCCTATCTTGCGACCTATGCCCGCATCAACGAGTACGGCTTCATCGAGGCGCCCTTCCGCAAGGTCGACCACGAGACCTGCCGCGTCACCGATGAGATCGAGTATATGACCGCGGACGTTGAGGACCAGTACATCGTCGGTCAGGCCGCCGAGCCTGTCGATGAGAACGGCTGCCTCGTCAACCAGCGTATCACCTGCCGCCACCGCGACGAGATCGTTGAGGTCGACCGCGAGCGCGTTGACTATATCGATATCTCCCCGCGCATGATGGTCTCCATCGCAACGGCGATGATCCCCTTCCTGCCCAACGACGACGCGAACCGCGCCCTGATGGGCGCGAACATGCAGCGCCAGGCAGTCCCCCTGCTCCGCCCCGAGGCGCCCATCGTCGGCACCGGTATGGAGCACAAGATCTGCATGGACTCCGAGGTCGTCATCCTCGCCGAGGGCGACGGCATCGTCACCAAGATGGACGCGCGCGCCATCACCGTTGCCTACGACAACGGCGAGACGAAGGAATACAAGCTCACCAAGTTCCTGCGCTCCAACCACGGCACCTGCATCAACCAGCACCCGATCGTCGAGGTCGGCGAGCGCGTGCATGGCCGCCGCCGGAACGAGCAGGGCGTGTGGGAAGATCCCACGGTCCTCGCCGACGGCCCGGCGACCGAGCAGGGCGAGATCGCCCTCGGCCGCAACATCCTCGTCGGCTTCATGACCTGGGAAGGCTACAACTACGAGGACGCCGTTCTCCTCAACGAGCGCCTCGTCCGCGAGGACTACTATACCTCCATCCACCTCGAGGAGTACGAGCTTGACGCACGCGACACCAAGCTCGGCCCCGAGGAGATCACGCGCGACATTCCCAACGTCGGCGAAGACGCACTCAAGGATCTCGACGAGCGCGGCATCGTCCGCATCGGCGCGGAGGTCCACGCCGGCGATATCCTCGTCGGTAAGGTCACGCCCAAGGGCGAGACCGACCTCACCGCGGAAGAGCGCCTGCTGCGCGCCATCTTCGGCGAGAAGGCGCGCGAGGTGCGCGACACCTCCCTTAAGGTGCCCCACGGCGAGAGCGGCATCGTGGTCGACGCCAAGGTCTTCTCCCGCGAGGCGGGCGATGAGCTTGGCCCCGGCGTGAACATGGTCGTGCGCATTTACATCGCCCAGCGCCGCAAGATCCAGCCCGGCGATAAGATGGCGGGCCGCCACGGCAACAAGGGCGTTGTCTCCCGCATCCTGCCGCAGGAGGATATGCCCTTCCTGCCCGACGGCACCCCGCTCGACATCGTGCTGAACCCCCTGGGCGTTCCCTCCCGAATGAACATCGGTCAGGTGCTCGAGGTCCATCTGGGCTACGCCGCCAAGACCCTCGGCTACAAGGTCGCCACCCCGATCTTCGACGGCGCGAGCTATGAGGATATCCGCGAGGAGCTCATCAAGGCCGGTCTCGACCCCGAGGGCAAGAGCTGGCTGTACGACGGCCGCACCGGCGAGCGCTTCGACAACAAGGTCACCGTCGGTTACGTTTACTTCCTCAAGCTGCACCACCTCGTCGACGATAAGATCCACGCCCGTTCCACCGGCCCCTACTCCCTTGTCACCCAGCAGCCGCTCGGCGGTAAGGCACAGTTCGGCGGCCAGCGCTTCGGCGAAATGGAAGTCTGGGCGCTCGAGGCTTACGGCGCGGCTTACACCCTGCAGGAGATCCTGACGGTCAAGTCCGACGACGTGACCGGCCGCGTGCGCACCTACGAGTCCATCGTCAAGGGCCACAACATCCCGCAGCCGGGCGTGCCCGAGTCGTTCAAGGTCCTTGTCAAGGAGCTTCAGGCCCTGTGCCTCGATGTTCAGGTCCTCGACCGCGACGGCAACCAGATCGAGCTCAAGGAGGACGAGGACGCGATGGATACCTTTAACCTCGCCCGCATGGACGCCGAGGATGACCGCCACCGCAACAACCCCTTCGCTGATGAAACCGAGCTCGAAGACGCGGGCTTTGAATATGTCGCTGAAGATGAAGTCAACGCCGACTTTGCCGGCGACGATCAGGAAGACTGAGAGAAGGAGGAGCATATAAAATGAGTTACGCAACATTTGACGCGATCAAGATCGGCATCGCTTCTCCGGAGATGATCCGTGAATGGTCCTACGGCGAGGTCAAAAAGCCCGAGACCATCAACTACCGCACCCTCAAGCCCGAGCGCGACGGCCTGTTCTGCGAGCGCATCTTTGGACCCACCAAGGACTGGGAGTGCCACTGCGGTAAGTACAAGAAGATCCGCTACAAGGGCAAGATCTGCGACCGCTGCGGCGTGGAAGTCACGCGCGCCAAGGTCCGCCGCGAGCGCATGGGTCACATCGACCTTGCCACGCCCGTTTCCCATATCTGGTATTTCAAGGGCATTCCCTCCCGTATGGGCCTGCTGCTCGACATCAGCCCCCGCATCCTTGAAAAGGTGCTCTATTTCGCCGCCTATATCGTCACCGATCCCGGCGAGACCCCGCTGATGCGCAACCAGATCCTTTCGGAGAAGGAATACCGCGATATGCGCGAGAAGTACGAGAACGATTTCGACGCCGGCATGGGCGCCGAGGCCGTCAAGAAGCTCCTCCAGCAGATCGACCTCGAATCCCTTTCCGAGCAGCTGCACACCGAACTCAAGAGCGCGAGCGGCCAGAAGAAGGCCCGCATCGTCAAGCGCCTTGAGGTCGTGGACGCCTTCCGCATCTCCGGCAACAAGCCCGAGTGGATGGTCATCGACGTGCTGCCCGTCATCCCGCCCGAGATCCGCCCCATGGTCCAGCTCGACGGCGGCCGCTTTGCGACCTCCGACTTAAACGACCTCTACCGCCGCGTCATCAACCGCAACAACCGCTTAAAGCGCCTCATCCAGCTCAACGCGCCCGACATCATCGTGCGCAACGAGAAGCGTATGTTGCAGGAAGCGGTCGACGCGCTGATCGACAACGGCCGCCGCGGCCGCGCCGTGACCGGCGCGAACAACCGCGCGCTCAAGTCCCTTTCCGATATGCTCAAGGGTAAGCAGGGCCGCTTCCGTCAGAACCTGCTCGGTAAGCGTGTCGACTACTCCGGCCGTAGCGTTATCTGCGTCGGCCCGGAGCTGAAGATCTACCAGTGCGGTGTGCCCAAGGAAATGGCGCTCGAGCTGTTCCGCCCCTTCATCATGAAGAAGCTTGTCGAGGACGGCGCCGCCAACAACATCAAGTCCGCCAAGAAGATGGTCGACAAGGGCCGTGCCGAGGTCTGGGACGCGCTCGACGTCGTCATCAAGGACCATCCCGTCATGCTCAACCGCGCGCCGACGCTCCACCGCCTCGGTATTCAGGCGTTCGAGCCGGTGCTGGTCGAGGGCCGCGCCCTCAAGCTCCACCCGCTGAACTGCACCGCGTTCAACGCGGACTTCGACGGCGACCAGATGGCCATCCATGTCCCCCTGTCTGCCGAGGCGCAGGCGGAGGCCCGTATCCTCATGCTCTCTGCAAACAACCTCCTGCGTCCGCAGGATGGCGGCCCGGTCACGGTGCCGACGCAGGATATGGTCCTCGGCTCCTACTACCTCACCTTCGAGCGCTTTGAAAACGGCGTTTCCCAGATGGACAACGACGAGTTCTGGCCGCAGGACATCAACTTTGCCTTCGCCGGCAAGCGCTACGATGAGCTGAGCGAGGAGGAGCAGGCCGCCGTCCATCTCAACGTCTACCGCGACGAGGACGAGGCCATGCTCGCCTACAACAATCACATCATCGGTATCCACCAGCCCATCCTCGTCCGCTCTGTCAAGCAGCTGCCGGACGGCACCATGGGCAGCAAGGTCGTGCGCGCCACCATCGGCCGCATCATCTTCAACCGCAACGTCCCGCAGGACCTCGGCTTTGTCACGCGCGTGGACGAGAACGGCCAGCCGACCGAGCACTACTTCGACTACGAGATCGCCGACGTCTGCGGCAAGAAGCTGCTCGGCAAGATCGTCGACCGCACGATCAAGATGCACAACTTCACGATCGCGGCCGAGGTGCTCGATAACATCAAGGCCACGGGCTATAAGTTCTCCACCCTCGCCGCCATCACCATCTCCGTTGCGGATATGACCATCCCGCCGGAGAAGTACACCCTCATTGCCGAGACCGAGCATCGCGTCGTCGACATTGAAGACCAGTTCAAGATGGGCTTCATGACCGAGGATGAGCGCTACCGCGCCGTCGTGCGCGAGTGGGAGAAGACCACGGCCGACGTTACCGACGCGCTCCAGCGCAACATGGACCGCTACAACCCCGTCTTCATGATGGCGGACTCCGGCGCCCGTGGTTCGATGAAGCAGATCCGTCAGCTGACCGGTATGCGCGGCCTGATGGCCAACACCGCCGGTAAGACGATCGAGATCCCCGTCAAGGCAAACTTCCGCGAGGGTCTGTCCGTCCTTGAATACTTTACCTCTTCCCGAGGCGCCCGTAAGGGTCTTGCCGATACGGCGCTTCGTACCGCTGACTCCGGTTACCTGACCCGCCGAATGGTCGACGTCTGCCAGGATGTCATCATCCGCTCCGACGACTGCGGCGCAACGCGCGGCATCATGATCGGCGAGATCAGCGAGAACGGCCAGGTCATCGAGAAGTTCTCCGAGCGCGTCAACGGCCGTTACCCGGTCCACGACGTTCTGAAGCCCGGCACGGACGAGGTGCTCATCTCCAAGGATCACATGATGACCCCCGAGGACGCCGACCTCATGGAGAGGTTCGACATTCACACCGTCGAGATCCGCACCGTGCTCACCTGTAAGGCGCACAGCGGCGTCTGCGCAAAGTGCTACGGCATGAACCTTGCCACCTCCAAGCCTGTCGGCCCCGGCGAGGCGGTCGGTATCATCGCGGCGCAGTCCATCGGCGAACCCGGTACGCAGCTGACGATGCGAACCTTCCACAGCGGCGGCGTTGCCGGCGGCGATATCACGCAGGGTCTTCCGCGAGTCGAGGAACTGTTTGAGGCGCGCCGTCCCAAGAAGATGGCGACCCTCGCCGAGATCTCCGGTAAGGTCCGCTTCGAGGAAGCCACCAAGGGCAGCCTCCTCAACATCATCGTCACCGCGGACGACGGCGACAGCCGCATCTACTCCGTGCCCCACACGGGTCTGCGCGTGAAGGACGGCGATGTGATCGAAAAGGGCACGCAGCTGCAGGAGGGCGCTCTGTCCCCGCACGATATCCTGCGCATCCGCGGCACGTCCTCCGTTCACGATTACCTCATCCGCGAGGTCCTCAAGGTCTACCGTCAGCAGGGCGTTGACATCAACGATAAGCATATCGAGGTCATCGTCCGCCAGATGATGCGCAAGGTGCGCGTCGAAGAGTCCGGCGACACCAACCTGCTCTCCGGCTCGATGGTCGATCTGCTCGAATACGAGGACGCCAACGAGGAGATCCGCGCGCGCAACGCCGCGGGCGAGGTCAACGCCGAAACGGGCGAAAAGCTGCAGGAGGCTGTTGCCACGCAGCTGCTCATGGGTATCACGAAGGCCTCCCTTGCGACCGACAGCTGGATGTCCGCCGCCTCCTTCCAGGAGACGACCAAGGTCCTGACCGAAGCCGCCATCAAGGGCAAGGTCGACCACCTCGTCGGCCTGAAGGAGAACGTCATCATCGGCAAGCTCATCCCCGCCGGCGCGGGCCTGACCGCCTACCGCGACTTCGCCGAGGAGATCGTCCCCGATCCCGAGAAGCCCGAGGAGGAGCCGCACGAGCCGCGCGTCATCACGAACGCTGTTGAAGTGTAAGAAAAGCTCCCCTGAAGGCCACTGAATCCAAAAAGGCGCGGTCCAATGCGGACCGCGCCTTTTTCCCCTCCCGCGGCGGGGAAAAGGCCGGATTTTGCCGCGAGCACAAAAATGCGCGCCGCGCGGCGCGGAACGCACAAAAAAAGCGGAGAAAAAGCTGGCGTTTCAGCAATAATTTTGTGGAAGAGGGCACAAAAAACGCTTGACGGCTTGTGGTCTCCATGGTATAATTTCAACTTGCGTGGGTATGTCCCACGGAATTTGTCATACCGTCAGGAGGGACCTGCCGTGACGCCG
>CAKTGM010000037.1 GCA_934561515.1 uncultured Oscillospiraceae bacterium
CCGCTTATCCTGCCTCCACACCCCCGTCGAAACCGGTACGCCCCCGTGTGAGCGGCACGGGCAAGCCCGTGCCGCGAACAACGGCAGATTATTGCGCGAAAGCAAAAGGAAATGAAATTACATCTTCTCCGGCGCAGGATAGTCAACGCCCTGCGTATCCACGCGGATGGACTTGATGACCTGCGGCTTTTTCGGCATATCGTTGAACATATTGCGGTTCACGCGGGAGATATCTACCGCCGCCTGCGCGTTCTCGGTGATCTTGCCGAAGGCGGCATACTGGCCGTCGAGGTGCGGCGCGTCAGCCACCATGATGAAGAACTGGCTGCCCGCGCTGTCGGGGATCATCGTGCGCGCCATGGAGAGAACGCCCAGCGTGTGCTTGAGATCGTTCTTGAAGCCGTTGGCGGAAAATTCGCCGCGGATCTCGTAGCCGGGGCCGCCCGTGCCGTTGCCGTCCGGGTCGCCGCCCTGGATCATGAAGCCGGGGATGACGCGGTGGAAGACAACGCCATCATAAAATCCGGAATTTGCCAGCGCGATGAAGTTGTTGACGGTGTTGGGCGCAAGCTCGGGATAGAGCTCGCCGCTCATCACCGCGCCGCTTTCCATTTCAATGGTCACAATCGGATTTGCCATTTTTCTTCTCCTTATCTCCGCGCCTTCATCGCGCGGTCCATCTCGCGCTTGGCGTCGCGTCTTGCGGCGTCCTCGCGCTTGTCGTAGTTTTTCTTGCCCTTGCACACGCCGACCTCGATCTTCACGCGCGCGTCCTTGAAGTAGACGCTCAGCGGAACAAGCGCGTAGCCGTCCTGCTTGACGAGCGCGTAAAGCTTATTGATCTCGCGCTTGTGCAGAAGGAGCTTTTTCGGCCGGTCGGGGTCGTGGTTGAAGATATTGCCCTTGTCGTAGGGGGAAATGTGCATCGAGAGGACGTTCGCCTCGCCGTTTTTGATGATGACATAGCTGTCCTTCAAATTCAGCGTACCGGCGCGGATGGACTTGACCTCCGTGCCCTTGAGCTCGATGCCCGCCTCATAGCGGTCTTCAACAAAATAGTCATGGAACGCCTTGCGGTTCTGCGCCACGACCTTGATTCCCTTTTTCTCCGCCACGGCACATCGCCTCCTTTGCGTTCGGGTAGTAGTTTAGCATACTTTTTCTTCCAGCACAAGAGCTGTCACAAAAACGTAACAAACGAAAAATCGTCCCGCCCGCCTTCATTCTGCCCGCTTACTTTATTTTATAGTAGAATTCCGTGCGCCGCCGTGCTATACTTTTGATATCTATCGGATGCTCTGGCGGCATCCCGCCGCACTGAGGAGGCAGCTCTACCATGGACTTAACCGAACGCAGGCTTTCCCGCGAGACGATCTACGAGGGAAATATCTTACATATTTACCGCGACGATGTGCTCCTGCCCAATGGCAGGACGAGCGTGCGCGAGGTCGCCGATCACCCCGGCGGCGTTGCGATCGTCGCCCTTGACGAAAACGACAATGTACTCACCGTGAAGCAGTACCGCTATGTCTTCTCCCGCGTGCTTGAGGAGATTCCCGCCGGAAAACTGGAGCGCGGCGAAGACCCGCGCGAGGCCGCAATCCGCGAATTAAAGGAGGAGACGGGCGCGGCGAGCGCACGCATGACCGATCTCGGTTCTCTGCTTGTCTCCCCCGGCTGCTACAGCGAGGTGCTGCACCTTTACCTTGCCGAGGGGCTGACCTTCGGCGCGCAGCACCCGGACGAGGATGAATTCTTAGAGCTGTACCGCACGCCGTTCGATGAAATGCTCGCGCGCGTCATGCGCGGCGAGATCGAGGACGCGAAGACCGTCTGCGGCATTCTGAAGGTACACGCCCTGCGCACGGCGCAAACAGAGAAAGAGGAGAACGAGAACTGATGGAACAGAAAAAGACCGTCCTCATCGTGGAGGACGAGAAGAACATCGTGGATATCATCCGCTTCAACCTTCAGCGCACGGGCTACGACACGCTCGAGGCCTACGACGGCGAGGCGGGCCTCGCCATGGCGCGCGAAAAAAAGCCCGACCTCATCCTGCTCGACGTGATGATGCCCAAGATGATGGGCTTTGACGTCTGCCGCGCGCTGCGCGAGGAGGGGGACAATGTTCCCGTCATCATCCTGACCGCGCGCGAAGAGGAGGAGGACAAGATCCTCGGCCTTGAGATCGGCGCGGACGACTACATCACCAAGCCCTTTTCCATGCGCGAGCTGCTCGCGCGCATCAAGGCAAACCTCCGCCGCACCACGATGCTCTCCGCCCCCGCCGCGGAGGACAACTCCATGAGCGCCGGCGGCGGCATCACCATCGACCCCGACCGCTTTGAGGTGCGCAAGAACGGCGCGCCCGTCGACCTCACACAGCGCGAGTATGAGCTTCTCACCTTCCTTGCAAGCCACCCCGGCAAGGTCTTCTCGCGCGTGGACCTCATGGAGCAGGTCTGGAACTACGGCTACGTCGGCGACGATGCGCGCACCGTGGACGTGACGGTCCGCCGCCTTCGCGAGAAGATCGAGGACGACCCGGCCAACCCCACCTGCATCCTCACGCGCCGCGGCGTGGGCTACTACTTTGCCGCGCAGGACTGATGCGCGCACCATTTCCCCGAAAGGAGTGACCGCCTATGTTCCGCAGCCTGCACATGAAGCTCGTGATGATCATGCTGCTGCTCGTCACCTCGCTGATGGCGGTGGTGGGCGCGTTTCTGATGACCAGCGTCACCAACTTCTATATTGACGATTTCTACGACCAGATGAGCGAGGCCTTCGGCGAGTCCGGCGCTGCGTTCGTCAGCTCGCTTCGTGAGGAGGCCGCGCAGGAGGACGGCGCAGCACGCCTGCAAACGATGCTCGAGGCCTATTCCGGCACGCTGAGCATCGACTCGCGCAACCGCAACTACTACATTCTCGACGGCAGGAACGGCGAGGTGCTCGCCTCCAGCAGCGACGACACCGAGCTTCTCGAGCAGACCGAGAACATCCTCACCGCGCGCAACGGCGAGGTCGGCAACCACAGCGACCTTGCCGCGAGCTATATGGACGTTGCTATCCCCATCTCCGGCGGCGACAACAGCTTCATCATCTACATCCGCGACAACCGCAGCACCGTCTCGTCGCTGAACTCGGAGCTGCTGTTCATCATTTTGCAGGCGCTGCTCGTCGGCCTGCTCGTTTCGATCCTGCTCTCGTTCCTGCTGGCAAAAACGATGATCGACCCCATCGAAAAGCTGACTGAGGGCGCTGAGCGCATCGCCACCGGTGACTTTGACGAGACGCTCGCCGTCGAATCGACGGACGAGATCGGCATCCTGACGACCACCTTCAACGACATGGCCACCGTTCTCCACTCCACGCTTGAGGCCGTGGAGAACGAGCGCAACAAGCTCGACACGCTCTTTCTCCACATGAGCGATGGCGTCGTCGCCTATGACGCAAATGCCACGCTCATCCACTGCAACCCCGCCGCCTGCGAGCTGCTGGGCCGCACGGCGGAGGAATGCGTCTACAGCGAGCTGTTTGAGTCCATCTTCCCCTTCTCCCATGTTATTTCCATGCAGCGCAGCGATTACCTTGCCTCCGAGCTCACCGTCGGCGAGCGCAGCGTGGAGCTGTACTTTGCCCCCTTTTCCGATGAGGAGAGCGGCGGCGTTCTCATCGTGCTGCACGATGTGACCGAGCACCGCAAGACCGAGGAGCGGCGCAAGGAATTTGTCGCCAACGTCTCCCACGAGCTGCGCACCCCGCTGACGAACGTCCGCTCCTACGCCGAGACCATCCGCGAGGCGGGCGACGATTTGAGCCGCGAGACGGAGAACGACTTTCTCGATGTCGTCATCAGCGAGACCGACCGCATGACCCACATTGTGCAGGACCTGCTGACGCTCTCGCGCCTCGACTCCGGCCGCAGCGAGATGAACATGGCGCGCTTCCCCTTCTCCGCCGCCATCGACTCCGTCCTCCGCTCCATCGAGCTGGAGGCGCGCCGACACAAGCATGAGCTCACGCACGACTACAGCGAAAATCTGCCCCTCATCATGGGTGACCGCGGGCGCATCGAGCAGGTCATGCTCAATGTGCTCGGCAACGCCGTCAAGTATACGCCTGACGGCGGCCACATCCGCGTCACCGCGGGAAGCGAGGGCGAAACCGTCTGGATGGAGGTCGCGGACGACGGCATCGGCATCCCCGAGGATGACCGCTCCCGCATCTTCGAGCGCTTCTACCGCGTCGACAAGGCACGCTCGCGCGAATCCGGCGGCACGGGTCTCGGTCTTTCCATCGCCACCGAGATCGTCCAGCGCCACCACGGCACGCTCACGCTCGTCGACCGTCCCGGCCCCGGCACGACCGTGCGCCTGGAGCTGCCCATCACCCAGCCTATGGGCGGGGAGGGCGGCCATGCGTAAGAGATCGACCGTTTCCCGCCTGCAAAATGCCGCCATCGCGGTGCTGACTGTCTCGGCGCTCTTCCTTTTGACGCAGACGCCGCTGTTCGGCGACCTTGCGGGCAAAACGCCCTACGAGCTTGCCCAAAGCTGGTTCACCTCCGACCCGGCGCTCCCCGAGAGCGTTGAGTCTGACGCGAGCGCCCTCTCCCTCCCCGTGCACATGGTCTTCACCAACGACTATACCCGCTTCGGACTCGACGCGATCACCACGAGCGATGACCGCTTCGAGCAGGCAGGCAGCTTCTTCCGCGAGGCCATCGGCTCCGCCGACGCGCTCGAATCCTGCAAGGACTCCGACCTGCTCTCCGCCCTTTCGCGCAGCGGCATCTACCTTGAGCTTGAGGCGGAAACGCCGCTTTCGCTCTTTGGCGAGATGCTCGGCGTCAGCGCGCCCGAGGCCGATCTTTTCAAGCTGCGCCGCCTCCTGCTCAGCCCCGTTGGGGATAAGACCCTGCTCTATCTTGAAGACCTTGCAAGCGGCTGCTATGTCTGCCACACGGCGGTGAGCGCCGCCGCGCTCACGCAGGCGCTCGCCGCGCTCGACGGCAACGGCACGGACTTCGCCTTCGCCCTCTCCGGCGACTTTTCCCTGCTCTCGCCCTATACGATCATTTTCAGCGAGCCTGTGCAGAGAAATACCCTCTCCGTCACGAGCGCCCTTGCCGATAAGGAGAGCTTCCTGCGCCTCGCCGAATTCAACCCCCACACGGAAAACAGCTACACCGATTCCTCCGGCACCATCGTCATCCGCGAGGTCTACGGCACGCTGCGCATCCCGCCCGACGGTGCCGTCACCTATCAGGGCGACAGCGCGGAGCTTGGCTCTCTTTATTATGTCAACTCCGTCACCCCCGGCAGACCCACCATGGCCGAATCCATCAACGCTGCGCAGAAGCTCGTCTTCACGCTGCTGCGCGACCTGATCGGCGATGCTGAGCTTTATTTCAGCGGCTACGAGGGCAGCGCCAAGAGCTGCACCGTGACCTTCGACTATGCCGTAGACGGCACGCCCCTCCACTTTTCCGACGGCAGCCATGCCGCCTATGTGACCATCGAGGGGCAGACCATCACGAACTTCCAGCTCCACTGCCGCAGCTACACCGTCGGCGACACGCCCGCGCTGCTGCTGCCCATCCGTCAGGCCGCCGCCATCGCAGGCGGCAAATACAAGAGCGCCGAGCTGCACGTCTGCTACGAGGACCGCGGCACGGACACGGCGAGCCCCGCCTGGTTCGCCATGTAAGATGAAATCAACCGCGAAAGGAGATCGCGCGCATGAAAGCCTCCCGGCTCAAAACGATCGTCATTGTGATCCTGCTGCTGGTCAACGCATTTCTGCTCTTTCTGCTGCTCAGCCGCCGCGCCGAGCAGGTGCAGTCCTACGAGCGCAGCGTTGAGCAGCTCTGCGCGCTCTATGAGCGCAGCGGCGTCTCCCTCGACCGCACACTGCTGCCGAAGGACAGCAGCGTACACCTGCTCTCCCTCGAGCGCGACAGCGCGCGCGAGGCCGCCTTTGCCAAGGCCCTGCTCGGCGGCGAGCCCTCCCTGCTCGACTCCGGCGGCGGCGTGAGCCGCTACAGCGGCGAGACCGGCTCCTGTGCCATCCGCTCGGGCGGCTCGGTGGAGGCCTCGCTCTCCCGCCCCGTGGAGGATGCACCAGCCTTCTGCAGCGAGCTCTTCCGCTCGTTCGGCTACGAGGAGAGCTCATCCACGCTCGAAGGAGGCAGCGGCAGCGTCACCGGCCTTCGCCGCAGCGCGGGCCGCCTCATCTACAACGCCTCCCTCACGCTCAGCTTTTCAGACGGCGTGCTCACCGCCGCCTCGGGCGTTTTTCTCTCCGAGCTCAGCGAGAGCCGCCGCGCCGACGGCATCGACGCCGTCAGTGCGCTCGTGTGCTTTCTCGACTATTGCGGCGCTTCCGGCGTTGTGTGCACGGAGGTCTCCGCGCTCGAAAGCGGCTATCTGCTGCAATCCACCGCCGTCTCTTCGCTGCGCCTTGCGCCCGTGTGGCGCATCACAACGGACGTGAACAACTATTATGTCAACTGCAAAAGCGGCGAGATCACGCGCGAATAAAATTGTTTTCCCTGTTTTTGTAATTTTCCCCGGCCCAGCATTGCATTTTTCGTTTTTTTTGGTATACTGTCTATGTATTATGTGAATACCATGAGCAGGCGGCCTCGCCCCTGCTGCTTTTGAAGATATAAGATTGCTATTGTCCTCTTTCCATAAGGAGTTTTTTATGACGAAATATATCGTACAGGGCGGCCAGCCGCTCTTTGGTGAAGTGCGCATCAGCGGCGCAAAGAACGCCGCCGTTGCCATCATCCCCGCCGCCCTGCTGGTCGACGGCGTCTGCCGCATCGAGAATATTCCCCAGATCTCCGACGTGACGGCCCTGCTCAAGATTTTAGAGCAGCTCGGCGCGAAGGTCCGCTTCCTCAACCGCAGCGATGTGGAGATCGACTGCCGCCGCATCGCCACCACGCAGGTCTCGCAGGAGCTTGCGCACAAGATCCGCGCCTCCTACTACCTCATCGGCGCGCTGCTCGGCCGCTTCGGCGAGGCCGAGGTCTCCATGCCCGGCGGCTGCAACTTCGGCGGCGTGCGCCCCATCGACCAGCACGTCAAGGGCTTTGTCGCCATGGGCGCAGAGGTGCGCGAGGGCGACTTTATCTGCGCCAGGGCGGACGGCGGGCGCATGAAGGGCGCGAACGTCTATCTCGACGTGGTCTCCGTCGGCGCAACGATGAACATCATGATGGCCGCGGCGCTGGCCGAGGGCACGACCGTCATCGAAAACGCCGCCAAGGAGCCGCACATCGTTGACCTTGCCAACTTCTTAAACTCCATGGGCGCTGACATCAAGGGCGCCGGTACCGATACCATCCGCATCTACGGCGTGGACAAGCTGCACGGCGGCTCCTACGCCATCATCCCCGACCAGATCGAGGCGGGCACCTACATGGCGGCTGTCGCCGCCTGCGGCGGGCAGGTCCTCGTGCGCGGCATCATCCCCAAGCACATGGACTGCATCACGGCAAAGCTTCAGGAGATGGGCGTGCAGGTGGAGGAGCAGGACGACACTCTGCTCGTGCGTCACGCGGGCAAGCTGCGCCGCACCAACGTCAAGACCCTGCCCTACCCCGGCTTCCCGACCGATATGCAGCCGCAGATCACCGTGGCACTCTGCCTTGCCGAAGGCACCAGCATGGTCACCGAGGGCGTGTGGGACAACCGCTACCGCTATGTCGGCGAGCTGACGCGCATGGGCGCGCAGATCCGCGTTGAGGGCCGCAGCGCGGTCGTCGAGGGCGTCGACCATCTCAACGCCGCAAGCGTGCAGGCCTATGATCTCCGCGCGGGCGCGGCGATGGTCATCGCGGCGCTGGCGGCCGACGGCGTGAGCGAGGTCACCAACGTCCACTACATCGAGCGCGGCTATGAGGACATCATCGGCAAGCTCCGCGGCATCGGCGCAAGAATCGAAAGCGTCGAGTGCGAAGAGGTCGTCGAGAGTCGTCAGATCGGCTGAGATAAGCAAGCGAAAGCGCCCTGCCGCAAGGCAAGGCGCTTTTCTTTTTGGAAAGGAAAATGTTATGTATACCGACCTCTATGCCTCCGACCTGCCGCGCGCACTGAACGCCATGGCGGAGAGCGAAGCGATGCAGCGCCTTGCGCGCGTCGGGATGCACTGCGGCTGCGAATACACGGCCTATCCCATCTACGCACGCGCCGCAGCGCCCTATTCGCGCCTGACGCACTCGCGCGGCGTCGCCGCCATCGTCTGGCATTTCACCCGCGCGCTCGATCAGGCGGCCGCGGGTCTGATGCACGACATTGCAACGCCCGCCTTCGCCCACGCGGTCGATTTTCTCAACGGCGACCATCTGCGGCAGGAATCGACCGAGGACCGCACGCGCGCGATGATCGCCTCCTCCGATGAGCTGATGGCGCTGCTTGCCGAAAACGGCCTGACGCTCGACGCGGTTGCGGACTACCACCGCTACCCCATCGCCGACAATGACTCGCCCCGTCTCTCCGCCGACCGCCTCGAATATACGCTCGGCAACGCGCACCTCGTCTTCCACTGCCCGGAGGAGACGATCAAAGCGATCTACGACGATCTCTTTGTCGGCGAAAACGAGGACGGCGAGCGCGAGCTTTGCTTTGCCCACGCGCCGCAGGCGGACGCCTTCACGCGCCTTGCCTTGCAGCAGTCGAAGTGGTTCGTCAGCGATGAGGACCGCTTCAGTATGCAGGCGCTCGCCGACCTGCTGCGCGAGGCGCTCAGCCGCGGCCTTCTCACGGCGGACGATCTCTACACGGACGAGGATTGCGTCATCGCCCGCCTGCTTTCTGACCCGGTCACCGCGGCGCACTGGCAGGAATACCGGCGCATCCGCGGCACAAAAAGCGGGAAAACGTGCCCCGAGCACGTCTATGCCGTCAAGGTTCGGGCAAAAAAGCGCAGCATCGACCCGCTCGTGCAGACGGAGGACGGCCTCAAGTGCTTTACAGCGATCAGCGTGGACTATGCCGCGCGGCTCGCAGCCTTCCGCGCAGATGATTTTGACCGCTGGGTCTGGGCGAGCTTTGCATAAGAGAAAAGCGGTGCAGCCATGGCTGCACCGCTTTTTCACATTCCCAAGCGCAAAAAAGCAGCAGGTCTTGCGACCTGCTGCTTTTATTCAGTCTTTGGGTAACCCTCGACGGATTAATTAGACCTCAGTCTCGATGACAACACCGGAACCGACGGTACGGCCGCCCTCGCGGATAGCGAAGCGGAGGCCCTTCTCGATAGCGATCGGGGTGATCAGTTCGACCTTCATGTCGACGTTATCGCCGGGCATGCACATCTCGGTGCCCTCGGGCAGGGTGATGACGCCGGTAACGTCGGTGGTACGGAAGTAGAACTGGGGACGATAGTTGTTGAAGAACGGGGTGTGACGGCCGCCCTCGTCCTTGTTCAGGACGTAGACCTGACCAACGAACTTGGTGAGGGGGTGAATGGAACCGGGCTTGGACAGGACCTGGCCGCGCTCGATCTCGTTCTTGGCAACACCACGCAGCAGGGTACCGATGTTATCACCGGCCTCGGCGTAGTCAAGCAGCTTGTGGAACATTTCGATACCGGTGACGACGGTCTTGCGGCGTTCGTCGGTCAGACCGATGATCTCGACTTCCTCGCCGAGCTTCAGCTGGCCACGCTCAACACGGCCGGTAGCGACGGTACCACGACCGGAGATCGTGAAGACGTCCTCAACGGGCATCAGGAACGGCTGGTCGGCCTTACGGTCGGGCGTGGGGATCCAGGTATCAACAGCGTCCATGAGCTCGTGCATGCACTTGTACTCGGGAGCGTCGAGGTCCTTGGACTCGGAGATCAGGGCGTTCAGAGCGGAGCCGCGGATGATCGGGGTCTCGTCGCCGGGGAAGCTGTAGAAGTCGAGCATCTCGCGGACTTCCATCTCGACGAGCTCGAGCAGCTCCTCATCGTCGACCTGGTCGCACTTGTTCAGGAAAACGAGAACGGAAGGCACGTTGACCTGACGGGCGAGCAGCAGATGCTCACGAGTCTGGGCCATGGGGCCGTCGGAAGCGGCGATGACCAGGATAGCGCCGTCCATCTGAGCAGCGCCGGTGATCATGTTCTTGATATAGTCGGCGTGGCCCGGGCAGTCGACGTGGGCATAGTGACGGCCCTGAATCTCGCCGTCCTCGCCGGTCTTGTAGTTGTGGCCCTGACGGTCGAAGGTCTGGTACTCAACGTGAGCGGTGTTGATGGTGATACCACGCTCACGCTCTTCCGGAGCCTTATCGATGGAGCTGTAATCGGTGTAGTCAGCACCGCCCTGGAGGGCGAGGAACTTGGTGATCGCAGCGGTCAGGGTGGTCTTACCATGGTCGATATGACCGATGGTACCAATGTTTACGTGGGGCTTGGTACGCTCGAATTTCTGCTTAGCCATTAGAGTGATCCTCCTATGAATAAATTTCGTTGTTTTCCGGTGTGATTAACATACACCGGTATTTTACCGTAAAACGCGGTATTTTGCAATACCCTTTTTCTTAGCCGCGCTCGCGCTGGCTGATGATCTTCTCCTGAATGCTCTTCGGGATCTCGATATAATGCGCGGGCTCCATCGTGTACTGACCGCGGCCCTGCGTGCAGGAACGGAGGTCGGTCGCGTAGCCGAACATCTCAGCGAGAGGAACGAAGGCGTCGATCTGCTGCGCGCCGTTGCGGGCCTCGAAGCCCTGGATCTGGCCACGGCGGGAGTTGAGGTCGCCGATCACGTCGCCCATGTACTCGTCGGGGACGATGACGCAGACCTTCATGATGGGCTCGAGCAGGGTCGGGCCGGCCTTCTGGCAGGCCTCCTTGAAGGCCATGGAACCGGCGATCTTGAACGCCATTTCAGAGGAGTCGACCTCGTGATAAGAACCATCGTACAGCGTGACCTTGACGTCGACGACCGGGTAACCGGCGAGAACACCGGAGAGCATGGCACCCTGAATACCGGCATCGATCGCGGGAACGTATTCCTTGGGGATCGCGCCGCCGACGAGGGCGTTGACAAACTCGTAACCCTTGCCGGACTCGTTGGGCTCGACGTGGATCTTGACGTGACCGTACTGACCCTTACCACCGCTCTGACGGGCGTACTTGGTATCCTGATTGACGGCCTTGGTGATGGTCTCCTTGTAGGCGACCTGGGGAGCGCCGACGTTCGCCTCGACCTTGTACTCGCGGAGCAGACGGTCGACGATGATCTCCAGATGGAGCTCGCCCATACCGGCGATGATGGTCTGACCGGTCTCTTCGTCGGTGTAGGTCTTGAAGGTCGGGTCCTCCTCCGCCAGCTTCATCAGCGCGATGCCCATCTTCTCCTGACCGGCCTTGGTCTTGGGCTCGATGGCGACGCGGATCACGGGCTCGGGGAACTCCATGGACTCCAGAATGATGGGAGCCTTGTCGTCGCAGAGGGTATCACCGGTGGTGGTGTTCTTCAGGCCGATGACAGCGCAGATATCGCCGGCGTAGCAGCACTCGATATCTTCGCGGTGGTTGGCGTGCATCTGAAGGATACGGCCGATGCGCTCTTTCTGACGCTTGGTGGAGTTCAGAACGGCGGTGCCGGTATTGAGGATACCGGAGTAAACACGAACGAAGGACAGACGGCCGACGAACGGGTCGGTCGCGATCTTGAACGCGAGGCCGGAGAAGGGCGCGTTATCGTCGGCATGACGGACGTCCTCTTCATCGGTATCGGGGTTCACGCCGTCGATCGCGGGGATATCCACCGGGGACGGCATATAGTCAACGATCGCATCCAGCAGCTTCTGGACGCCCTTGTTCTTGTAGGAGGTACCGCAGACGACGGGGACCATCAGGTTGTCGATGGTGGCCTGACGGATGGTCTTGCGGATGAGGTCCTGGGGAACGGGCTTCTCTTCGAGCGCCAGCTCCATGATCTCGTCGTTCAGGTCGGCGCAGGCGTCGATCAGCTTGGTGTGATACTCCTGAGCCAGCTCCATCATGTCCTCGGGGATCTCCTCAACGCGCATATCCTTGCCGAGCTCGTCGTAGTAGATGTCAGCGTCCATCTCCACGAGGTCGATGATGCCCTTGAAGGTGTCTTCAGAGCCGATCGGCAGCTGGATGGGGACGGCGTTGCACTTGAGACGGTCGTGGATCATGTGCAGCACGTTGTAGAAGTCCGCGCCCATGATGTCCATCTTGTTGACGTAGATCATGCGGGGGACCTTGTAGTTATCGGCCTGACGCCAGACCGTTTCGGACTGGGGCTCGACACCGCCCTTGGCGCAGAGAACGGTCACAGAGCCGTCCAGCACGCGCAGGGAACGCTCGACCTCAACGGTGAAGTCGACGTGGCCCGGGGTGTCGATGATGTTGAGACGGGTCTGGGGGAACTGGCCCTTGCTGCCCTTCCAGTAGCAGGTGGTAGCGGCGGAGGTGATGGTGATACCACGCTCCTGCTCCTGCGCCATCCAGTCCATGGTGGCAGTACCGTCGTGGGTCTCGCCGATCTTGTAGTTGACGCCGGTGTAGTAGAGAATACGCTCGGTCGTCGTCGTCTTGCCGGCGTCGATATGGGCCATAATGCCGATATTTCTGGTATTTTCCAGAGAGACTTTTCTTGCCATAATCCTGTCTCTCCTCCGTTACCAGCGGAAGTGGGCGAATGCCTTGTTGGATTCGGCCATCTTGTGGGTATCTTCGCGCTTCTTCACGGCGTTACCGCTGTTGTTGGCGGCATCCATGATCTCGCCGGCCAGACGCTCGGCCATGGTGCGCTCACCACGGGCACGGGCATAAGCCGTCAGCCAGCGCAGACCGAGGGTCTGACGACGGGCGGGACGAACCTCCATCGGGACCTGATAGGTGGCGCCGCCGACACGGCGGGACTTGGTTTCCAGGCTGGGCATGATATTCTCCATGGCCTGGTTGAAAACATCGAGGGGCTCGTTGCCGGTCTTGTCCTTGATCATATCAAAGGCGCTGTAAACGACCTTCTGAGCGACACCCTTCTTGCCGTCGAGCATGACGCTGTTGACAAGCTTGGTCACCAGAATGCTGTTGTACATGGGATCGGGCAGAACTTCTCTCTTGGGAACATTACCTCTTCTGGGCACTTTGCTTCCCTCCTTCTTATAATTTAGAAATCATAGGTACTCGCGAATGGGGCTCTCCCCCATCGTGTTCCGGCCTGCCAAAGAGGTGAATGACAATATATATCAAACCTTTTCGGCAAAGCTCATTTCAAGGTCGCAGCCTTACTTCTGCTTCGGGCGCTTGGCACCGTACTTGGAACGGGACTGCATACGGCCCTGCACGCCCTGAGCGTCCAGAGTGCCGCGGATGATGTGGTAACGCACACCGGGGAGGTCCTTGACACGGCCGCCGCGGATCATAACCACAGAGTGCTCCTGCAGGGAATGACCGACGCCGGGGATGTAAGCGGTGACCTCGTAGCCGTTGGTGAGGCGGACACGGGCGATCTTACGGAGTGCGGAGTTCGGCTTCTTCGGGGTAGCGGTACGAACTGCGGTGCACACGCCGCGCTTCTGCGGAGAGGCAAGATCCGTCTCCTTGTTCTTCAGCGTATTGAGACCATACTGCAGAGCCGGGGAGTTGGACTTGTAAGTCGACTGCTGTCTGCCCTTGCGGACCAACTGGTTAAAAGTAGGCATTCTTTCATATCTCCTTTCCTGAAATGATGTTGATATATATTTTTTACAGGATATTGGGAAAATATCCCGAAAAAACCTTATTCGCGCAGAACCGCGATCACGGCTGCGCCGACGGCGATGCCCGCGCAGTGACCGAGCTGCGCCATCGTGGCGCGATCGTCGATCTCGACGCCCTCTTCCCGCCCCAGCGCCTCGATGGGGGAGAGGACGGCGGGGTCTGCGTCGCAGGCAAGATATAGTTTTTCCGCGCGGTGTTCCCGCAGTGCACGCATCGTCTGCTTGATGCCCGCAACCTTGCGGCATGTGGACAGATCCGGCGTCACGGCAGGTCCCTCCTGACGGTATGACAAATTCCGTGGGACATACCCACGCAAGTTGAAATTATACCATG
>CAKTGM010000038.1 GCA_934561515.1 uncultured Oscillospiraceae bacterium
CGCAGCTCTTCAAGATCGAGACTGCCAATGTGCGGGGTCAAGGGGCAAGACCCCTTGCCTTTCTCTGGGGGTTCAAAAGGGGGTATTCTCTTCGGAAAGAGAATACCCCCTTTGTCTGGCAGCAGCGCAAAGAGCTGCACTATTTATGCAGCGCCGCTGGCGCTGCACCCCCCATCCCCCCGCGAAGGGCGGGAATCAAAAATCACAGCTTTGTAATATGCACCCCCGCCGTTTTGAGCATCAGCTTCTTGGTGCCGACCGTATCAAACGCCACCTCGATGAGCGCGTCGCCGCCCATGGGCACGACCGAGACGACCATACCGTCGCCGAAGGTCTTGTGGTGGATCTGATCGCCCGAGGCGAGCTGAAGCAGCGGCGTTTTCGGACTTGCCGTGCGTTGCTCGCGGATCTTCTGCGCGGGGCGGGACGTGCGCTGCATCGCGCCGTCGTAGCGCGCGGCGCCCTGCGCCCTTCCGCCGTAGCCCTGCGAGGAATAGGCGCCTTCAAAGTCCGTGTCGCCAAAGCCGAACGGCGGCGCACCGCGATCCTGGCGGCCGACCCAGTCGGCGTTGTCGCCGGGAACTTCCTCAAGGAAGCGGGACGGCAGGCTGACGCTCGTGCGGCCAAAGAGCATACGCTGGCGCGTACAGGTCATCGTGAGCATATCCTTGGCGCGCGTCATCGCAACGTAGCAGAGCCTGCGCTCCTCCTCGACCTCCTCGTCATTGTAGCGCACGCGCTCGCCGGGGAAGATGCCCTCCTCCATGCCGACGACATACACGCAGGGGAACTCAAGGCCCTTCGCGCTGTGCATCGTCATCATCGTCACGCAATTATCGCCCGTGGCGCTGTCAAGGTCGGTGTAGAGCGCGATCTCATTGAGGAAGCCCGAGAGCGTCGCGTCCTCGGGGGCATTTTCAAGGAAGGATGCGATGTTCGACTTGAGCTCCTGCACGTTTTCAAGCCGCCCGCGGCTTTCCATGTCGTTCTTCTCCCGCAGCGCGCTCACGTAGCTTGTCTGCTCGCAGACCGCATCGTAGAATTCGGAGAGCTCCATCGTCTCCGCCAAAGCGCGCAGCGAATCGATGAGGGCGGCGAAGCGCTCAAGCTTGCCCGCCGCGCTCTTGAGCACGGCATACGCCCCCGCCTCGCGCAGAATGGCGATCATCGGCACGCCCTGCTCGCTTGCAAGGCTCTGCACGCGCTCAACGGTGGTATTGCCGATCGCGCGCGGCGGATTGTTGATGATGCGCCGCAGGCGCAGATCGTCGCTCGGGTTGTTGATGACGGCGAGATACGCGAGCATATCCTTGATCTCGGCGCGCTCGAAGAACTTCGTCCCGCCGACGACCTGATAGGGCACGCCATTGCGCTTGAAGGCATATTCGAGCGCGTTCGACTGCGCGTTCATGCGGTACAAAATGGCGTTGTCCTTCCACGCCCGCCCGCGGTTATACTCCATCATGATGCTGCTGACGACGAAATTCGCCTCATCCTGCTCGTTGAAGACAGTCTTGATGAGCACGCGCTCGCCCGCGCCCGCGTCGGTCCAGAGAGTCTTTCCCTTGCGGCCCGTGTTATTTTTGATGACGGCGTTCGCCGCGTCGAGGATATTCTGCGTAGAGCGGTAGTTCTGCTCTAAGCGGATCGTGCGGCAGCCCTTGTATTCCTTTTCAAAGTTCAGGATGTTCGTGATGTCCGCTCCGCGGAACTTATAGATGCTCTGGTCATCGTCGCCGACGACGCAGATGTTGCCCTTCTCCCCCACAAGGAGCTTGATGAGAAGATACTGCAAACGGTTTGTATCCTGATACTCGTCGATGAGCACATAGCGGAACTTGCGGCGGTAGTAGTCGCGCACATCCTCCTCTTTTTGCAGCAGCGCGACCGCGTGGAGGATGATATCGTCAAAGTCGAGCGCGTTCGCCTCGGCAAGCCTTCGCACATAGCGGGCATAGATCTTTGCGATGGCCTCCCTGCGCCAGTCGCCGCTGCCGTTCCAGCGCTTTGCATAGTCCTCCGGCGATTCCATCGCGTCCTTCGCGTTCGAAATGGCCGAGAGCGCCTCGCGCGGCGTGAGCTTTTTTTCGTCGATGCCGAGCTCTTTCAGGATATCCTTGATGACGCGCTTGGAGTCGTCCGTGTCGTAAATGGTAAAATCGCGCGAAAAGCCGAGGCGGTCGATGTCGCGGCGCAGCATCCGCACGCAGGCGGAGTGGAACGTCATCGCCCAGACGCTCTCCGCGCCCTGAATACCGAAGGCGGCGAGGCGCTCGCGCAGCTCGTTTGCCGCCTTGTTCGTAAACGTCACCGCCAGCACCGACCACGGCGCGGCGGGGTCCAGCCGGCAGAGGCGCTGCATCCGGCTGCGCTCCTCCGCCGTCGGCTGCTCGGGATAGCCCTCCAAAAACGCAAGGTCATCCTCCGTCGCCCACTGCGGCACCTCCTCGCTGTCGCTCCCCCGCCCGTAGGTCAAGAGGTTCGCAACGCGGTTGATGAGCACCGTCGTCTTGCCGCTGCCCGCGCCCGCAAGCAGCAGCAGCGCGCCCTCGGTCGTCAGCACGCCGCGGCGCTGCTCGGGGTTCATTCTTGCAAAATCCCGCGCGATGGCCGCCTTGCGGGCGGACACGAAGCGGGCGTTAAAATCACTCATACGCTTTTTCACCTTTCCTGATCTTCCCGCATTTTACCCTTTTTTCCTTCTTTGGTCAACTGTCTTCGACGAAAATCGAAATTTTGTTCGATTTTCCAGTTGACAAGAACGTATGTTCGATTTATAATCAGACTCGAACAAAAGTTCTAATGACAAGGAGGACAAGTCAAATGGCCACTTCTACTCTCATCTTCGTTCTCATCGGCGTCAGCTACGTCACCGCCAAGGTGATGGACCTGCTGTTCCTGCTCGATCAGCCCACGAGACGCCGCAGGACGAAATACGTCCGCTGAAAAAATGGAGCTGCTCGATAAGCTCGCCATTCTGGCCGACGCGGCGAAGTACGACGCCGCCTGCACCTCGAGCGGGGCAAAGCGCGGCTTTCAGGAGGGAAAGATCGGCTGCACCTCCTCTTCTGTCGCGGGCTGCTGCCACAGCTTCTCCGCCGACGGGCGCTGCATCACGCTTTTGAAGGTCCTGCTATCGAACGACTGCTGCTACAACTGCAAATACTGCGTCAACCGCTGCACAAACGATACGCCGCGCGCGACCTTCACGCCCGAGGAGCTCGCCGAGCTGACCATACAGTTCTACCGCCGCAACTACATTGAAGGCCTTTTTCTCTCCTCCGGCGTGCTGCGCTCACCGGACTACACAACAGAGCTGATGATCCGCGCGCTGTCGCTTCTGCGCAATGAATACCGCTTCAACGGCTACATCCACGCCAAGGCCATCCCCGGCACGTCGCCGGAGCTGCTGGAACAGCTCGGCTTTCTCTCCGACCGCCTGAGCGTGAACATAGAGCTGCCGAGCGAGGCGGGGCTCAGGCTTCTTGCTCCGAACAAGACCCGGCAGGCCATCCTGCGCCCAATGACGCAGATCCGCGACCGCGCGAAGCAGAGCCGCCAGGAGCTGGTCAAATATAAGCACGCACCGCGCTTCGCCCCCGCGGGGCAGAGCACGCAGCTCATCGTCGGCGCAACGCAGGAGAGCGACCTGCACATCCTGAATCTCACGCAGGCGCTCTACGATTCCTATCGCCTCAAGCGCGTTTTTTACTCGGCCTACGTGCCGGTCGTTGAAAACGCGCTCCTGCCCGCGCTCGACACCAAGCCGCCGCTGCTGCGTGAGCACCGGCTCTATCAGGCCGACTGGCTGCTGCGCTTCTATGGCTTTCGCGCAGACGAGCTGCTCGATGACAGCGCGCCGGACTTTAACCCCGACCTCGACCCCAAGTGCTGCTGGGCGCTGCGCCACCCCGAGTTTTTCCCCATCGAGGTCAACCGCGCGGACTATGAAGCGCTGCTGCGCGTGCCGGGCATCGGCGTTGTGAGCGCGAAGCGCATTCTTGTCGCGCGCCGCGCGGGCACGCTGCGCGCCGAGGATCTTAAAAAGCTCGGCGTTGTGATGAAGCGCGCGCAGTTCTTCCTCACCTGCGGCGGGCGCGCCGCCGCGCCGCTGAAGCTGTCGCAGGAGGGAATTTTGCAGAATCTGACCGCGCTCGAGCGCCGCGCGCTGCCGCAGGCGGACGCGCAGCAGCTCTCGCTGTTCGATCAGGTCGGCTGAAGGAGGCACCCATGGTGTGGCGCGAGATCATCTACCAATACGACGGCAGCTTTGAAGGGTTGCTTTGCTGCGTGTTTGAAAGCTACACAAAAAAAGAGCGCCCCACCGCGATCCTGCGCGATGGGGACGAAGAACCAAGCCTTTTTGAAATTCGCGCCGTTTCGACTGACCGCGCGCACGCGCAGCGCATCTACCGCAGCCTCTATCGCAGGAGTCCCGACGTCGGCCCCTTCCTGCGCCGCGCGTTTCTCACCTGCCTTCCCGACAAGGAGATCGCCATTTACCGCTTCATCGTCCAGTTCTACCGCGAGGGCACGACGCTGCTCGCGCGTCTCGGCGATGAGACCTACTATCCCCTGCTCAGGGCCGTGCGGCATCTTTCCAACGAGGTCGAGCAGTTTCGCGGCTTCACCCGCTTTTCCGACTTTGGCGGCGTGCTCGGCGCGGAGATCGCGCCGAAAAACCGCGTGCTGCCCATGCTGCGCCGCCACTTCTGCGAGCGCTATCACAGTGAAGTGTTTTTCCTTTACGACCACACGCACCGCGAGGCGCTGCTCTACAGTGGCGGCGTGTCGCGCATCGTGCCGCTCGAGCACTTTGAAATGGCGCCGCCGGACGAGGATGAGGCGGGCTATCGCCGCCTCTGGCGACGCTTTTACGATACCATCGCCATTGACTCGCGCAGGAACGAAAAGCTCCGCATGACGCATATGCCCAAGCGCTACTGGGACACGATGACGGAATTTCAGGACGAGTCCTTCTTTACGCCCCGTCCGAAAGCGCCTGCCGCAGCCGTTCGATCGCCCGCCGCTCCAGACGCGATACCTGCACCTGCGACACGCCCAGAATGCGCGCCGCCTGCTGCTGCGTCAGGCCCTTGAAAAAGCGCAGCAGGATCGTCATCCTCTCGCGCTCCGGCAGCGCGTCGATCGCTTCGCGCAGCGCAAGGCGCTCGATCAGCCCCTCCTCGCTCGACTCATCGCCGAGCGTTCCTTCGAGCGTCAGCCCGTCTCCCATCTCGCGCTGCAAACTGTCCGGCTCCGCCACCGCGATCTCGCACTGCGCGATCTCCTCGGCGCGAAGCCCCGTTTCTTCCGCAAGCTCGGAGAGCGCCGGCTCGCGCCCGAGCGCGCTCTTGAGCTTTTCGCGCGCGGCAAAGATCGCCGCCGCCTGCTCGCGCACGCTGCGGCTGACCTTGAGCGCGCCGTCATCGCGCAGAAAACGCCGGATCTCGCCTGCGATCTTCGGCACAGCATAGGTTGAAAACTGCGTTCCGAATGCAAAGTCAAATCCCTTTACTGCTTTGATGAATCCAAGGCATCCAAGCTGATACAGGTCATCCGGCTCCACACCGCGTCCGTAGTAGCGGCGCACGATGCTCCAGATGAGACCGCTGTTGTCGCGCAGCATCTGCTCGCAGGCCTGCTCATCCCCCTGCGCCGCAGCCTCCAGCAGCTCCGCCGTGCCGTTCATCGGCGCGACGGGCGCAGCGCGATCCGGCGCTTCATCGTCACGACCGTCCCCCTACCGTTTTTCGACCGCACGGTCAGCGCATCCATGAAGCTCTCCATGATCGTAAAGCCCATGCCGCTGCGCTCTTCTCCGCCGGTCGTGTAGAGCGGCTCGCGCGCCTTTTCCACGTCCGCGATGCCGCAGCCCCAGTCGCGCACGGTGATCTCCAGCAGATTGCCGTCAAAAATGCTCGCGCGCAGCGCGATCCGGCCGAGCTCCTGCGGATAGGCGTGCACGATGGCGTTCGTCACCGCCTCGCTCACGGCGGTCTTGATGTCGCCGAGCTCGTCGAGCGTCGGGTCGAGCTGTGCGGCAAAGGCCGCGACCGCGGCGCGCGCCAGCCCCTCGTTGACACTGCGGCTTGGAAATTCGATTGCTATGTAGTTATTCGGTTTTACCTTCATCGCTGCTGCCTCCTTCCTCAAGCGGGATGATGCGGAAAATGCCCGCTGCGTCGAACACGCGCCTTGCCTGCGGCGGCACCTGCCGCAGCACCGCGCCGCCGCCGAGCGCGCGCATCCGCTTCTGCGCCCGCACCGCGACTGCAATACCGGATGAATCCATAAAGCTCACGCCGGAAAAGTCCAGTATCAGCTTGAGCGGCAGCGCGGCATCCAGCGCCAGCTCCATGCGCTGCATTACGTCCTTTGCCCCGTGGTGGTCGAGCTCTCCGCGCAGCGTGAGCGTAAGCTCCCGCCCCGCGTCCCTGGAAATGATGTCCAATTGCTTTTCCCTCCTTCTGCTGTTGATTGTTCTTCCACAGCACAGAGTATAGCCTGTCTGCCCGATGCTTTTTTGTCGAAAGCGCGCGGCATTTTGATTTTTGTTTGCCGCTTGTCGCTCTGCTCTATCGCGCTGGGCAATTCACCGGAGCGCTTCGCTTCTCCGACAGGGGGGCGAGGTCCGAAGGGAACCCCGCTTTCAGGAAATGCAAAACCGCCGCTGCGCAGTATGCTGCACAGCGGCGGTTTCACTTCACTTTTCAGAGTTCCCGTTCCATCGGGAGATAGGCCGACGCGCCGTGCGGCGCTTCCTCGCCCGTCAGGACAAAGCCATTTTTCTCCCAGAAGGCCTTGCTCTGCGCATTGCCCCGGTCGACCGCGAGGCGCACCCTGCGAAAGCCCTCTTCGCGCAGCGCATCCAGCGCTTCTCCGATCAGCATCGAGCCGACGCCGCGCCCCTGTAAATCCTTTTTCATCATAAAAAAGCCGAGGTAAGTGGTATCGTCCTGCGGATAGCGCTCAATGAGATCCATCACGGCAACAAGCCCTTCCCCATCGAAGAAGCCGAGATAGTGCTTGTCTGCCGCGCACTTCCCCGGCGGCAGCGCCGTCAGGTCTTCTAAAATGCTCTCCTTCGTCGCAAGCGGCGGATGGTAGCGGTAGAACTGCTCATTCTCCGCGCAGAGGGCTAAAATCGCATCCGCGTCCGCATCTGTCAGCGGCCGGAGCGCGTATCGCCGCGAAAAATCCAGTCTCATTTTTCCGCGCGGCTCGCGGCCAGCACTTCCCAGTAGTCCTTGTAATTCGCTTCCAGCAGCGCGGGCGTGTTGAGCCCGTAGGGGCACTTGGACATACAGTGCCCGCAGTGGAGGCACAGCTCGATCCGGTGCATTTTCTGCTGCCACTCCTCGGTGAGCCACTCTGCGGCGGGCGCTCTTCTCAGCATGAGCGACATACGCGCGCACTGGTTGATCTCAATGCCCGCAGGGCAGGGCATACAGTAGCCGCAGCCGCGGCAGAAGTCGCCGCAGAGCTCCTTGCGGTCGCGCTCGATGCGCACCCTGCGCTCGTCCGTCAGTTCGGCGCCCTCGCGGACGCACTGCAAGAATTCGTCCAGCTCGCTCTCGCGCTGCACGCCCCAGATGGGCACCACGCCCTCCTGCTGCGCCATCCACGCAGCAGCCGTGAAGCCGTCGCGGATGAGTCCGCCCGCCATGCCCTTCATGGCGATGAAGCCCATATTCTGCGCGCGGCATTTTCTGACAAGCTCCCCCTCCTGCTCGCCGGCAAGGTAGCTGAAGGGAAACTGCAAGGTCTCGTAAAGGCCCGAGTCGATGGCCTCGTGCGCCACGGCGAGGCGGTGGTTCGTGATGGCGATGTGGCGGATCTTGCCCTGCTTTTTCGCCTCGAGCGCCGCGTCATAGAGGCCGTCCGCCCCGCCCGGCTTCGGGCAGAAGGCCGGGTTGTGGAACTGGTAGAGGTCGATATAGTCGGTTTTCAGCGTGCGAAGGCTCGTCTCAAGATCCTTCCAGAAGTCCTCCGCCGTCTGCGCGCCGGTCTTCGTCGCCAGCACGATCTTGTCGCGCATCGTCGAAAACGCCGCGCCGACCTTCTGCTCGCTGTCAGAGTAGGCGCGCGCCGTGTCGAAAAAGTTGATGCCGCCGTCATAGGCCTTGTGCAGCAGCTTCACCGCGTCCTGCTCGCTGATGCGCTGGATGGGCAGACAGCCGAAGCCGTTTTTCTCAATGACCAGCCCGGTCTTTCCAAGCGTGATCCTGTTCATAAAAATTCCCCCCTGGTTTTGTTTTTTATAGCATAGCAAAATCGTTCCTTTTTTTCAATCTTTTGTTTTCACCTTGACAATTCTCTCCCGCCCGAATATTATGTAGATAATCTACTATATAGATAATCTACCTATTTGGAGGTGCTTTCCATGCCATTGGACAAAAGCCTGCTCGCAGGCAGCACGACGATGCTGGTGCTCAAGCTGCTCGACGGGCAGGATATGTACGGCTACCAGATGATCGAGGAGCTTGCCCGCCGCTCCGACCACGCCTTCGCACTCAAGACCGGCACGCTCTATCCCCTGCTGCACTCGCTCGAGGAAAAGGAGCTGATCCGTTCCTACGAAAAGGACGAGGGCGCAGTGCGTCCGCGCCGCTACTACCATTTAGCGCGCAAGGGCCGCTCACTGCTGCGCGAAAAGGAAGAAGAATGGACGGAATTTACCGCCGCGGTCGACCGCGTGCTGAGAGGGGGCGGCTGTCTTGGCTCTGCCTGAGACGTTCACGCACTTTGCCCGTACCGCGGCTGAGCAGCTGCGGTGGAAAGCGGCGCGGCCGCTCGTCGAGGACGAGCTTCTGACCCACCTCTGCGATCAGCGCGACGCACTGATGGCGGGCGGCATGGATGAAGCTGCCGCAGCGGCAGAGTCCCTTCGCCTGACGGGCGACCCGTATGAGATCGGCACGGCGCTCGACCGTGTTCACCGTCCGAAAACGCCAAAGCTTCTTTTCGCGCTCGCAGCGCTCATCGCGCTTGCAGGGCTTGCGTTCACCGCGCTCGTAAGCTTTCGTGACTATCAATTGTCCTATTTTACCGTGCATCACAGCGCGGCGCTGCTGCTCGGCACGGCCGCACTGCTCGCGGCGTATTTCCTTGATTTTACGCTGCTCGGGCGCTTCGCCCTGCCGCTCGCGCTCGTGTTCCATGCCGCGCTCGTGCCGCTCAGCCTGCTGCCTCTCGGCGGGTTCCGGCTCTTCCGCTGCACCTATGTTTCGACACATATCCTCCTGCGCGCTCTGCCGCTGCTGTTCCCGCTGATGTTCGCTGTGCTGCTCTACGCGCTGCGCGGACGGCGCGGCCCCGGCATTTTCGCCGCCCTCGCTGCCCTTGCAGTACAGCTTTTGTTCTGCTTACAAATCCCGAGCCTGATCGATTTGAGCTTCCTGTTCCTCTGTGACGGCACACTGCTCATTTTCTGCGCCCGCAGCGGTTGGTTTGGGCTCGGCGCAAAGCGGGAGACGCCGCTCGCTGCCTTCCCCATCGCCGCCTGCATGGCATCGGTTCTCGTTTACGGCGCAGGCTGGTTCGCGCGTCAGCTTGCCATTGTGCGTGATCCTTACTCTTACATTGACAACCACGGCTACCGGACCGTTGTATTGCGCGAGCTGCTGCAAAATGCCAAATTCCTCGGCCGGGGCGGCGTGGGACCATACAGCGCACAGCATCTTAGCCGTTGGGAGGGCTTTGGCATGGTCGACTTACAGGATCACGCGCTGACGCTGCTCGTCCACCGCTGCGGCTATCTGGCGCTCATCGCGCTTATCACACTGCTGACGGCGCTGCTTGTTCTCGCCTTCCGCCGCTGCCGCAGGCAGGAGAGTATGCTCGCCCGCCTCGTTTCCTACGCAGTTCTCCTGTCGTTCGGCGCGCAGGCGCTCGCCTACCTTCTCTGTGATCTCACGCTGCTGCCATTCTCCGCCGCAGCCTTCCCGCTGTTCACCTTCGGTCTCAGGACGCTGCTGGTCAACATGACGCAGCTCGGTTTTCTGCTCTCCACGCTGCGCACGGGCAGCGTCGTGCGCGATCGGGACTTTTTCACTGCGCAAGCGCGGCCCAAGCGCCGCCTGCGCGTCAGGTTTGAGTGGGAGCAGGCATAAAAACAGTGCAAGGAGGGGCTTCTCTTTCAAAAGAGAAGCCCCTCCTTTTGATGCTGTGCGATCTCGTTATTTCTTCATTGCGGCGGCGGAAGCATCGAGCTTCTCGATGAGCGCGCGGAGCTTTTCCGCGTCGGCGCGCGCGCCGTTCACGACGGCCTCGGGCGCCTTGGCGAGGAAGCCCTGATTATTGAGCTTGTTCTCGATGCCGGCGAGCTGCTTTTCGGCGTTCGCCTTCTCCTTGGCGATGCGCGCAAGCTCCTTTTCAAAGTCGACCAGCTCTGCAAGCGGCATGAAGATGCGCGCGGCGTGGGTGTCGACCTCGACCTTGCCGTCTGCGTCGATGGCGGCGTCAGCCGGAACGATCGTCACATCGCTTGCGGAGGCAAGGCGCGTGAAGAACGGAATGCCGGCGGTGAAGCTCGCCTCGTTCGCGGTCGAAACGGTGTAGTGCACCTTCTTCGACGGGGCGACGTTCATCTCGTTGCGGCGGGCACGGATGGCGGTGATGGCCTCGATGACCGTCTGCATCGCCTCTTCCTCGGCGGGGAAGCAGAACTTCTCGTTGTACTCCGGCCACTTGGAGAGCATCAGGAACTCGCCCTCGTGCGGCAGCGCCTGCCAGATCTCCTCGGTGATGAACGGCATGAACGGGTGCAGGAGCTTGAGCGTCTCGATGAGGACATAGCAGAGGACGTTCTGCGCGTTCTCGCGCGCGGCGGGATCGTCGCTGTTGAGGCGGTTCTTCGTCAGCTCGATGAACCAGTCGCAGTAGTTGTCCCAGATGAAGTCGTAAATCTTCGCGGACGCGACGCCGAGCTCGAAGGCGTCCATGTTGTCCGTGACCTCGCGGATGAGCGTATTAAGCTTGGAGAGGATCCACTTGTCCTCGAGCTCGAGCTTTTCGGGCAGCGCAACGTGGTCGATCGTCAGGTTCATCATCACGAAGCGGCTCGCGTTCCAGATCTTGTTGCAGAAGTTGCGCATCGCCTCGCACTTTTCGACATAGAAGCGCATATCGTTGCCCGGGGAGTTGCCGGTGATGAGGTTGAAGCGCAGCGCGTCCGCGCCGTACTTCTCGGCCATCTCCAGCGGGTCGATGCCGTTGCCGAGGGACTTGGACATCTTGCGGCCCTTGTCGTCGCGGACGAGGCCGTGGATGAAGACGGTCTTGAACGGCTCCTTCTTCATCTGCTCCATGCCGGAGAAGATCATGCGCGCGACCCAGAAGAAGATGATATCATAGCCCGTGACCATGACGGACGTGGGATACCAGTAGTTGAGGTCGGCCGAGGTCGTATCGGGCCAGCCCATCGTGGAGAAGGGCCAGAGCGCGGAAGAGAACCATGTATCAAGCACGTCCTCCTCGCGCGTTAAGTGCTTGCAGCCGCACTTTTCGCACTCCGTCGGGTCGTCGCGCTTGACGTTGATGTGGCCGCACTCGTCGCAGTACCACGCGGGGATCTGATGGCCCCACCAGAGCTGACGGGAGATGCACCAGTCGTGCACGTTCTCCATCCAATTGATATAGGTCTTGGTGAAACGCTCGGGCACGAACTTGATCGTGCCGTCGTTGACGACGCGGATGGCCTCCTTGGCAAGCGGCTCCATCTTGACGAACCACTGCGCGGAGATGAGCGGCTCAACGTCGTTGTGGCAGCGGTAGCAGGTGCCGACGTTGTGAGAGTACGGCTCGGTCTTGACGAGGTAGCCCTGCTCTTCAAGATCCTTCACCAGTGCCTTGCGGCACTCGTAGCGGTCCATGCCGTTGTACTTGCCGCCGTTTTCGTTGATCGTACCGTCGTCGGCAATGACGCGGATGACCTCGAGGTTGTGGCGCAGGCCCACCTCAAAGTCGTTGGGATCGTGCGCGGGGGTCATCTTGACCGCGCCCGTGCCGAAGCCGATCTCGCAGTACTCGTCGCC
Source organism: uncultured Oscillospiraceae bacterium (assembly GCA_934561515.1). Lineage (GTDB taxonomy): Bacteria > Bacillota > Clostridia > Oscillospirales > Oscillospiraceae > Hominicoprocola. Next base: position 12,039 of record CAKTGM010000038.1, read on the forward strand.
CACGATGGGGATCTCGCGGTTCATGATGGGCAGGATGCACTTCTTGCCGATGAGGTGCTTGAACTTCTCGTCCTCGGGGTTGACCGCAACGCCCGTATCGCCCATCATCGTCTCGGGACGGGTGGTGGCAACGACGATGTCACCGCTGCCGTCAGAGAGCGGATAGCGGATATACCAGAGATTGCCGGGCTTGTCGACATACTCGACCTCCGCGTCGGAAAGCGCGGTCAGGCAGTGGGGACACCAGTTGATGATGCGGCTGCCCTTGTAGATGAGGCCCTTGTCGTAAAGCTCGCAGAAGGTCTCGCGCACAGCCTTGGAGCAGCCCTCGTCCATCGTGAAGCGGGAGCGGGACCAGTCGCAGCTCGCGCCCATCTTCTGCTGCTGCTCGACGATGCGGTTGCCGTACTTTTCCTTCCACTGCCACACGCGCTGCAAGAACTTCTCGCGGCCGAGGTCGTAGCGCGTCAGGCCTTCCTTGGTGCGCAGCTCCTCCTCCACCTTGATCTGCGTGGCGATGCCCGCGTGGTCGGTGCCGGGAAGCCACAGGGCGGAGTAGCCCTGCATACGCTTAAAGCGCGTCAGGATATCCTGAAGGGTCGAGTCCATCGCGTGACCCATGTGCAGCTGGCCGGTGACGTTCGGCGGCGGCATGACGATGGAAAAGGGCTTTTTGTCGGGGTCGGGCTCGGCCTTGAAGCAGTCGTGGTCCATCCACATCTGATAGACGCGGCCTTCGACCTGCTGCGGCTCATAGATCTTGGGTAATTCTTTCATTGGCTTTCTCCTATCTTTTGAACAATATTGCTCTTTTTTAACAAAAAAACGCCCTGGGCAGATTTTTCTGCTCAGGGCGATCAGAAGACCGTGGTACCACCTGAATTCCCGCACTTGCGGACACTCATGACTCTGTAACGGGAGTTCCCGTCCGGCTTACTCCTCCTTCAGCACGGCAGCTCCGAGGCGACTTCCCCGCATCCTTCACAAGAGCTTTCACCATCCGCTCTCTCTCTTCGCATCCGGATACGGATACTGCTCCTCTTCTTTGCTTTTTCCACGCTGAATCATACCGTTTTTTGCGCCGCTTGTCAACTCATTTTGAGGATTTCCTTCCTGAGATGCGCGATGATGCGCTTTTCAAGGCGCGAAATATAGCTCTGCGAAATGCCCATGCGGTCGGCGACCTCCTTCTGCGTCTTTTCCTCCCCGCCGTCAAGGCCGAAACGCAGCGTGATGATCTCCTTTTCCCGCGCGGAAAGCCGGCTGACCGCGTCCAGCAAAAGCTGTCGGTCCACGTCGTCCTCGATGGGCTTCATCACCATGTCCTCGTCGGTGCCGAGAATGTCGGAGAGCAGCAGCTCGTTGCCGTCCCAGTCGGTGTTGAGGGGCTCGTCGAAGCTGACCTCGGACTTTTGCGGCGCGGTCTTGCGCAGGTGCATGAGAATTTCATTCTCGATGCAGCGCGAGGCATAGGTCGCGAGCTTGATGTTCTTGTCGCTGCGGTAGGTGTTCACCGCCTTGATGAGGCCGATCGTGCCGATGGAGATGAGGTCTTCGATGTTGATGCCCGTATTTTCAAAGCGCCGCGCGATGTAGGCAACAAGGCGGAGGTTCCGCTCGATGAGCGTTCCGCGCACGCTCTCGTCGCCCGCGTCCATGCGCGCGATCAGCCTTGCCTCCTCCGCCCGCTCGAGCGG
>CAKTGM010000039.1 GCA_934561515.1 uncultured Oscillospiraceae bacterium
GGACGGAACTGAAACGATCACACTTGCGGAAATTCAGGCGGCCTTCGGTTCGGATTTAACTCAAGTCGCTCCACCAAAACCTCACTTCTTCGGAAGTGAGGTTTTTTGTTTTCGGCAAAAGAAAAGACCGCCTGCCTTCCCGTCAGAAGTGAAGGGACGCAGGAGGTCTTGTAATGGCGAAGAAAAGCGGAGTGATCGCCAAAGGGGCATCGTTTCACGCAAGCAGGCGAAAGCTCATCACGGCAATACCCAGCACCACGAGCACCACGCCCGTTGCGCGGTTGAGGGTCTTGGGCTGCGCACGGTTGGCAAAGACTGCGGCGATACGCGCCCAGAGGAGCGTGAAAACGACGCACAGCACCCATGTGAGCGTATCCGGCAATCCCCCGATGGCAAAGTGGGAAACGGCGCCGGTCAGGGCGGTGAAGGTCATGATGAAAACGCTCGTGCCGACGGCCGTTTTCAGCTCGTAGCCCATCACGCTCGTGAGGATGAGCAGCATCATCATGCCGCCGCCCGCGCCGATGAAGCCGCAGATCATGCCGATCATCGCGCCGCAGACGAGCGACTGCACCGCGCGCTTTTTCGCGTCCGTCTGCGCCATCGTTTCCTTCGTGGTCATCACGGGGCGCAGGATGAACTTGACGCCCAGCAGGAACGTCATGAAGACGGAGAAGCCGCCCATCGTCGCCGGGGGGACGAGGCTTGCCGCGTAGCTGCCGATGACGGTGAAGAGCAGCACGCTCGCCATCATGATGAGTCCGTTTTTGATGTCGAGATTCTTGTTTTTGTGGTAGGTGTAGGCCGAGACGGCGCTCGCGAGCACATCGGATGAGAGCGCGATGCCCACGGCCATGTAGGGCTCAACGCCCAGAAAGGTGATCAGCATGGGGCTGATGACTGCGGCGGCGCTCATCCCGGCAAAGCCGGTGCCGAGCCCCGCGCCCATGCCCGCAAAAAATGTGACCAGAACGGTCGTCAGGATACTCATGGTTCGTTTGCCTCCAGCATTGCGTCAAGATTGCTTTCGATCTCCGCGAGCGCCGCGGCGAAGGCTTCCCGCCGCGCTTCGTCCATGCCCGCAAAGAGTCTCTCGGAAAAATCTTTCTGAAGCTGCCGCCCGCGCGCGAGGATGGGCGCTGCCTTTTCGGTGCAGAGAAGCTCCGTCTTCCGCCGGTCGCCCGCCACCGCGCAGCGCGTGAGATAGCCCTCGCGCACGAGCTTTTCCACATTGACGGACACGAGATTTGCCTTGAGGCGGCGGATCTCCACGATCTCGCTGGCCGTTTTATAGGCCGGGTTGTTCCCCAGGAACATCAGGATGTCGAAGGCCGTCTGCGGCAGGCCCAGCTCCTTGCAGAGCGGCCTGCACACTTCGCTGTAGGCGAGCGCGATCTTTCGGGAGATCGATATGCTTCGGTTCATGTTCTTCCTCCGTTCTTTTTTGAACTGTTCATTTTTGAAGTATTATAGTCTGCGATGTCCCGCCTGTCAACAGGCGGGACGGAAAAATTTCTGCACTTTTTCCACAGGAGCTGATCGCCCTGTGGAATCTGCGGAACAAAAAATACGCTGCGGATTGCTCCGCAGCGTATTTTTCCCTTGCCGCTTTACTTGGCGGCGCGGTAGAGGAAGGAGACGATCTGCGCACGCAGACAGCTGCTGTTCGGGGAGAAGGTGGTCGCGCTCGTGCCGGTGGTCACGCCCGCGTTGACGGCCCACTGCACGGCGGGGGCATAGAAGGCGCTCGCGCTCACATCGGTGAAGGCGTTTGTGCCCTCGCTCGCCGGGGCGCCGGCCGCTCTCCACTGGAAGGTGACGGCCTGTGCGCGCGTGACGGTCGCGTTGGGGGAGAAGGTCGTGCTGCTCGTGCCGGTGGTCACGTTGTTTTCCACCGCCCACGCAACGGCCTTTTCGTAGTATGCGCCGCTCTTCACGTCGGTGAAGGACGTGGCCGTGGACTTCGGCTCGGGGCTGCCGTTGGCTCTCCACAGGAAGGTGACCATCTGGCCGCGCGTGCAGCTCGCGTTCGGCGCAAAGGTCGTGGCGGTCGCGCCGGAGGTGATGCTCTTCGAAACGGCCCAGACAACGGCGTCGGCATAGTAGGCGTCGTCCGCAACGTCGGTGAAGGGCAGGGCGGCGGAGCCGTCGTAATTCTTGCCGCTCAGGACGGAGGAGAAGAGGAAGTTGCTGAGGTAGGCATATTCGTCTCTCTGGTGCACCTTATGGGTGAGGGAGTTGGCAAAGAGGACGACGTTCATGCCGTTTTCCTTGTAGGCAAAGCCCTGCACGCCGCCGTTTAAGTAGGCCTTGAAGCCCGCGGCGCGCTCGGCGGTATTCGTGGGGATGAAGCCCTCGGTGGGCGTTCTGGTCTTGTCGCTCTTGACGAGCACCGTCGCGCCCGTGGGGACGGCGGAGAAGAAGCCGAGGCCGTAGGCATAGAGGATGCCGTCGCCATCGAGGATGTAGCTCGCGTTCACAAGGGTCTTATTCGGGTAGACGACCGGGGTCAGGCAGTCCATCGCGCCGTCCAGCTCGGTGTAGGCAGCGCCGGAGATGAGGTCGGAGGCGTTCGAGGCGACGGAGTAGCCATAGCCGATGTAGGGAAGGCCGTTCTTCACGGCGGTCTTCGCCGCAGCGTCCAGCTTCGTCGTGCCCAGAGCGGCGTCCGCCTTGGTGACGTCCGAGGTCGTGGTGAAGCCCATGAGCGCCATGGCGGCCATATCGTAGTTCCAGCCGGAGCTCTGGCTCACCTGCGGGGAGTAGACAAAGCCCTTGCTGCTCTCGCTGGGCGTGCCGGAGACATAGACGGTGGGGGACTTGGCGATGAGCCTGGCCCTCACGCTCGTCTTGTCAACGCCCGTGGCGGAGAGAAGATACTTGCCCGCAACGCTCTCATAGTCGGTGTAGGAGCAGATGAAATCGCCCATGTAGTCGCCGCTCATGACCATGCCGACGCTCTTACCGGCCTTCAAAAGCTCGTTGACGGCGGCGATGGAATCCTCGGAGGCGTTGGAGATCACGACATCCTTGTTTTTCTCGCCCGTGAAGCAGGAGCTAAGGGCGTTGGTGTAGGCGAGCGCGTCGTTGTGGTCCATCGGTGCGCCGCAGACGGCGGCGATGGTCTTGTAGGCGGCGGGCTCGGCCACAGTGACCATGTCGAAGCCGCGCGTCTCGTTGAAGGAGGTGATGCCCTCGGAGTAGAGGATCGTCCAGCTGTTGATGAGCGTGCCGTCATAGAGCGCGCCGTTGGCGACAGAGCGCTTGGCCTGATACATCGGGACGATCATCGTACCGGCGGGGTAGGTAACGCCGTCATAGGTGAATTCCTTTTCGGTCACGTTGACCTTGACGTCGTTTCTCGTGAGCCACGCCATCATGTCGGAGGCGGCCTGGAGATTCTTCTGGTTCTTGCCGTCAAGCGGGATGATGTAGCACTCGGGGTAGAAGTTGCCGTTCTGGCCCGCACCCTTGTACTCGGGGCGGAAGAGGTCCATCTCCGCGCCCTCCACGTCGTACTGGTCGCACAGCCACTGGCCGACGAGCGAATAAGCGTCGGAATTGAGGTTCTTCACGCCGCGCTCGAAGATCTTCACCTGAGAGGTGAGGTAGGAGAGCTTTTCGGCGGCGACGTAGGCGGCGTTGCCGAGGATGCCGTAGCACGCGGCCTGCGCGGTATCGTCGCTGTAGGCGGGCAGCTCAACGGTGTAGGCAACGCTGCCCTGGAGCATGGCGAACTGGGGGGTGTAGCTCGTGGACATATCGTCCCACGGGTCTTCCCAGTAGGTCTCGGTGCCGTTGCCGGTGTAGCTCAGGTAATCGCGCTGGGGGATGACATAGCTGTTGTAGCCATCGTTGTTGGCGACCGCCGCAATGCCCAGCGCCTCGCCGCCGGTGATGAGGTGCTCGGCGAGCAGGTCGTATTCAAAGTTCGGCTCGTGCGGGGGATCACAGGGCTCGCACTGGAAGGCCTGCACGCGGCCGTGGAACTCGGTGAGCGAGAGGGGATTGAACGTGCCGATGAGCTGCTGCATATTGGCCGTCTCGCTCGTGGTCTGGAAGGAGTTGTCGCGGTTGAGGTCGTAGCCGTTGGTGGAGTGTCTCGTGAGATAGGTGCGGCCGTCGACGTTCTCCTCGGGCACGAGGATGAAGAAGACGTTGGAGAGGATATCGTCCTTGACGTTTACGGTGTTGTCCTTGACGGTGTAGTACTTTTCAAGGTCGACCTTGCCGGATCTGCCGTTGTTGCCGGCCGTGATGTAGCCGAGGTAGCTGGCCTTGTCCTTGACGAGGTCGGGGATGGCAACGCTGCCCTCCGCGCCCACGGGACCCATCTCGGCCTTGAGCGCTTCCTCGCCCGCGGCGGTGAAGCCCGTGAGCGTCTTATAGTCGATGGTCTTTTCGCTCGTGATCATCCGGGCGAAGTCGAGCACGCCGTCGGTCGCGGAGACCTCGTTTGCGTGGATGTTGGAGTACATCACGGGTACGCGGAGATCGTCGAGCTTGCCGGATTTGATGTCGGCGAGCACGGCGTCAGGGTCGGTCTCGGCCCGCTCGGCGAGGGCGAGCCACTTCGTCACGCTCGACTTGGCGTCGGCGACGATCAGATAGGGCATATCACGGCCCGCGGTGGACTGGCCCATGGAGAACTTTTCAACATACAGGCCGTTTTTCGTGCCCGCCGCCGCGATCGCATCCAGCTCCTTGTAGATCTCCCACATGGTGTTGAAGCTCTCATAGGGCGCGACCTTGACGCTCGCGGAGCCGATGGCCTTGCCGCCAATTTTGGCCGTCAGGTCAAAGTAGCCGCAGATGTCGATGTAGTAGCCGCCGTTCGTGTGGGGCACGGAGTAGTCCGGCGTGCTCGCGCCGGTTCTGCGGTTGGTGGAATAGAAATAGTTGTTCACATGGAAGGCGACATCGAGCACGGCCTTGCCGTTCTTCTCGTTCGCCGTCAGCTTGATGTCCGTGAACTGGTGTTCGTCCTTGCCCTCGGTCATCCAGCTGTTAAGATCTCCGCCCGCGTAAGCGTAGGGGAAGAGGTCTTCATTGACGTAGGGACGGGAATCGTCGCGCTCCAGCGCGAGCGTGAGCGTTCCGGCGGTGATCGCCGCGTCGAGCGCTTCCTTGCTCATGCCGGAAACGGGGATGGAGAGGGAAACATCCTTGCCCTCCTTGCCCGTGACGAGCGTGATGGTCGCGTCCACGGAAAACTTCGTGCCGAGGAGCGCATCGTCCTTGGGGTTCATGTCCTGATGGCTGACGGCGAATGCGGACGGGACCGCAAGCGAGAGCGTCAGCATCAGCGCCAGCAAAAGCGACAGGGCCTTTGCAGCATACGAATGCTTCGTCATAATTCTTCCTCCTGTATGGTTATTTCCGCCGTATAGCACCCCGGCGGATGAGCTTATATACAGTGTAGCTCAATAAATATAACAAGTCAACCGTTTATTCGGCGCGAAATATTCAAATCTTCTTTCTAAAAAGCATATTCTTTCATTCTTTTTGTACAGTGCAGCATTTTTTAAACGAAAAAGCCGCGGCATTTCTTTCATCTGCTTTTCCAAAAAAGAAAGTTTATACAATTCCCCCCGCAGCGGCGGCTCAAGATTGAAAATTTCGCGCCCCCGGCGTATAATACGAGCAAAATCACCATCGATCGGAGGAATGCAGGATGCGGCTGCAAGGCGCGATTTTTACACTCGAGGACACGCTCTTTACGCCCGACGGCGCGGCGCGCGAGGGGCTCGACAAGGCGCTCGCCCTTTTCAAGATGGAGGGCGTGTGGCTCGGCGCGGTGACGGCACTGCGCGCGGAGGAGGCGCAAAAAGCGCTTGAGCGGGCGGGGCTTGCCTCGTACTTCCGCTTTGTGCTCACAGAGTCGGTCGCCCTCTGCAAGGTCGACAGCGCCACGATGTTCGAGCGGGCGATGAAGCGCCTGCACGGGCAAAAGGACGACACGGCGGTCTTCTCCGGCTCGCTCGCCGCCATCGAGCAGGCAAGGGATGCGGGCTTTCGCACCGTGGCCGTCCGCGGCGGCGCGGACGAGGAAACATGGCGCGCGATGCGCGGCGCCGCAACGCAGAGTCTCGCGCATTACGGCGAGCTGCTGGCAGAGACCTATTAAATTTTATGAAATAACAATTTTCCGGTTGTTTTTCGCAAATTGTATGGTAAAGTAATAGGAAGTGACAGCAGCGCCAGACTGCCGAAGGGAAAGGGGGAAGCGCGTCATGTCAGATTTTTACTCGGTCGTGATTCTTCTCGCTGTCCTCATCATGGTCATCATGGACCTGCTCGTGAGCAGCAACGACCTGCTCGATACGGATAAAAAGCAGACGGTCTACACCATCTCCGTGCTCGTCATCGCAGGCGCGCTGTCGGAGTGGCTGGGCGTGCTGATGAACGGGGCGCTCCCCGCGCTGCGTCCGCTGCACCTGCTCGTGAAGGCGCTGGAGCTCTCCATCGCGCCGGTCATCACGGCGCTGTGCGTCGACCTCATCAGCCACATCAAGCGCAAGCGCCTCATCTGCGCGCTCCTCGCCCTGCACGCACTGCTCGAGGCCGCCTCGGCCCTCGGGGGCGACTTCATCTTCTCGGTGGACGCGCAGAACATCTATCGCCATGAGTCGTTCTACTGGGTCTTTGTGCTCACCTGTGTAAGCGGCGTCGTCCTCTTTATGGTCAAGCTTCTGCGCAAGGGCCGCAACCAGTACGGTATGCCCCGCGCGCTCTGCGTCGTGCTGCCGGTGTTCTTCTTCTGCGGGATGATCGTCCAGTACTGTCTGGCGGTGCGCATCCTGTGGCTGTGCAGCTCGGTGGACATCCTGATGGCCTACATCCTCTACTCCGAGCTGACGCAGAAGATCGACGCGGTGACGCACCTTTTAAACCGCCGCAGCTACGAAAGCAGGCTCTCCTCGCTGCGCGAGCACGCGGTGATCTTCTACTTCGACGTGGACAAGTTCAAGACCGTCAACGATACCTACGGCCACTGCGAGGGCGACAATATCCTTGCCGACGTGGGCGCCGCCATCTACGCGGTCTTCTCCCGCGCGGGCTACTGGGCGGAGACGAGTTCTGCGCCATCGTGCACATCGCCGACACGGCCGCCGAGGCCCTGCTCTCCGAATTTCTGCGTGAGCTGACGGAGCGGCGCGCGCAGAACGAGCACCTGCCGCACGTTTCGGTGGGCTACGCCTGCTATCATCCCGCGCGCGACAGCGTGGAGGATGTGATCGCCCGCGCCGACCGGATGATGTACTACTACAAGCGAAAGCGGCGCACCACGGTAAAGAGCGCAAACGAATGACAGCAAAAAAAGAGTTCAGGCCAAGGCCTGAACTCTTTTTTTATCGCTTTTATCGCGTTTCTTCCTCTGCGTCCTCCTGCGGGCGGAGCCTGCCGCCGAAATAGGCGGCGAGCACGCCGAGCACGGCGCAGGCGATGCCCCAGGCCATCTCCGCGCCGCTGGCAAACGCCGTGGGGATGATGACGAGCGTGGAGGCGAGCACGATGCCAAGCACCGCATGGTAGGCGAGGGCATAGTGCCTGTCGAAAAGCGCGCTGACCAGGCGCGCAAAGAGCAGCGCCGTGCCGCCCATGCCAAGCCCCAACGGGAGGAGCACCTGCGGGTCAAGGTGCGAGATGCCGTCGACCATCGGCGTGAGAAGGCCCACGGCCATGAGGATGGAGGAGGACGTCATGCCGGGGATGATGAAGCTCAGCCCCCACAGCGCGCCGCAGAAGAGGAAGCCGCCGAAGTCCGCGCGCATCTCGGAAAACGAGCCGAGCTTCACGCACGCCAGCACGGAAAAGAGCGCGAGAAAGCTGAGGAGCATCGCGGCATAGGAGCTGACGTGCCGCCCCTGCGCGCCCGCCTCGCGCCAGAGGTCGGGGAGCGTGCCGAGGATTAGTCCGATGAAAAGGCAGGTTGCGACCGTTTCCGACTGGTGGAAGAGAACGAGGATCGCGCCCCCGCCGCCGAGAAAGCCGATGGCCCAGCCCACGGCGACGGCGAGCAGCATCCGCCAGTAGCGCGCGAGCGCGCGCTTTGGGTGCGTGAGCAGCTCCATCGCGGGGCGGTAGATGCCGAAGATGACCGCGAGCACGCCGCCGGAAACGCCCGGCAGGATCGCGCCCGCACCGATGAGCGCGCCTTGCAGCACGCGGAGAATGCAGTTTTGTCTGCGGGTATTTTTCATGGAAGCGCCTTCCTTAATAGCCCTTTCTGCGGTCAACGAGGTGGTGCAGCGGACGAGACGCGGCGTAGTTTTCAAGGTTCTCGCAGAAGAGCGCGACGTTGCGCTCGCAGGTGTAGCCGAGCGTCATGTTGCCCGCAACGTGCGGCGTGAGCAGGAGGTTCTTCGCCCTTCTCAGCGGATGGTCGGCAGGCAGCGGCTCGGGCACGACCACATCGAGCGCCGCGCCGGCAAGATGCCCGGAATCGAGCGAAGCGATGAGCGCATCCTGATCGATCGCCGTGCCGCGCCCGACGTTGACAACATACGCGCCCTCGGGCAGCAGCGCCATGCGCGCTGCGTTCAGGATGTTCACCGTGTCGCTCACGGAGGGGAGCGACATGAAGAGAAGGTCGGTCTCGGGCAGGAGCGCATCCAGCTGCGTGACGGGATAGACCTTGTCAAAATCCGCCTTTTCCCGCCCGCTGCGGCTCACGCCGATGAGGCTTGCCGGGTGGAACGAGCGCACGCGGCGGGCAAATTCCGTGCCGATGTCGCCCGTGCCGAGGCAGGTGACGCGCGCGCCGTGGAGCGAGCGGATGCCGCCGGGCAGCACGCGCCAGTCGCCCTCGCGGATGAGCTCGGTGTATGCAAGCTCGCGGCGCAGCAGCATCAGCGAGACCATGACCGAGTGCTCGGCGATGGTCGTGCCGTAAGCGCCGGAGGCGTTGGTGAGCAGACACTCGGGGTTCTGATAGAGCTCGTCGCGGCAGAAGCGGTCCACGCCCGCCCAGCAGCAGGCGTACCACTTGAGGCTCTTCGCCCCCGCGATGACCTTCTGCGAGGGGTGGCCGTAGAGAATGGTGCAGTCGTCCACCTTGCCCTCCGCCGCCCTGGACGAGGGGAAGAAGACGATGTCATAGCCGCAGCGCGCGGCCGTGTCCCGCAGGGTCTTTTCGTATGCGGGGGTCAGAAAGTCGATGATGACGCCGATTTTTTCACTCATGCTGCAATTCCTCCAAAATTCGTTCTGCGACGCGCAGGCCGTCGGCCGCGGCGCTCATGATGCCGCCGGCGTAGCCCGCGCCCTCGCCGCAGGGATAGAGTCCGCGCAGAGCGGACTGGTAGCTTTCACTTTCGCGTACGATGCGCACAGGGGACGAAGAGCGCGTCTCCACCGCCGTCAGCACGGCGTCGGGAGAATCGAAGCCCCGGAGCTTTTTCCCGAGCAGGGGAATGCCCTCCTCGAGCGCCTCGCAGACAAAGGGCGGGAGACAGTCGTGCAGGTCGCACCAGGCAACATCGGGCCGGTAGGTCGGCGCGACGTTTCCCGCGCCTGTAGACGCGCGGCGGGCGAGAAAATCCTCCACGCGCTGCGCGGGCGCGCGGTAGCCGCCGCCTCCGAGGCGGTAGGCCGCGTCCTCCAGCGCGCGCTGGAAGGAAACGCCCGCGAGGGCGTCGTCCGAGGGGAAATCCTCGGGCGTGACGGAGACCAGAAGCCCGCCGTTGATGTTCGCGCCGTCGCGCGCGAACTCGCTCATGCCGTTCGTCACGACGCGGTTTTCCTCCGACGCCGCGGCGACGACCTCGCCGCCGGGACAGACGCAGAAGGAGAACACGCCGCGCCCTTTTTTTGTGTGGCAGGAGAGCTTGTACGACGTGGGCGGAAGGCCGGGCGTGCCCGCCGCCGCCTTGTACTGCGCTGCGTCCATGTCGCGCTGGCGGTGCTCGATGCGCACGCCGACAGCGAAGGGCTTCGGCTCCATCGGCACGCCCCGCTCGCGCAGCATCTCGAAGGTGTCGCGCGCGCTGTGGCCGGGGGCGAGGACGACGTGGCGCGCGGGGAGAACATAGTCCCCCTCGGGCGAGGAAACGCGCAGCGCGCGCACGCTGCCGCCGTCGAGTTCGAGGTCCGTGAGCGTGTGGGAAAAACGCACCTCGCCGCCGCGGTCGATGATCTCGCGGCGGAGGTTTTGCAGCACGGTGTAGAGCCTGTCCGTGCCGACGTGGGGCTTGGCGTCGAGCAGAATATCCCCGCTCGCGCCGAAGCGGACAAATTCCTCTAAAATAAATCCGTGGCGCTCGTCCTTCGTACCGGTGTTGAGCTTGCCGTCGGAAAACGCGCCCGCGCCGCCCTCGCCGAACTGCACGTTCGACGTAAGGTCGAGCTTGCCCGTGTGCCAGAAGCGCTCCACGTCCTGCTTTCGCTGCTCGACGGCGCGCCCGCGCTCCAATAAAATAGGTCTTGCGCCGCAGCGGGCGAGCAGCAGCGCACAGAAAAGGCCCGCCGGTCCCGCGCCGACGACGACGGGGGAGACCGCCGGCGCGTCGATTCGCGCGGGCGGGGCATAGCGCCTGGGCGCGTAGGGCTGCACATTTTTATTGCGGCAGCGCTTTAGAACCGCCGTTTCGTTTTTGACCCCGACCGCAGCGGAGCAGACGAGCTTCACGCCATCGCGCGCGTCGATCGAGCGGCGCAGGAGCGAGGTGGCCGTGAGCGCGTCCGCGCGCACGCGCAGGGCGTGGGCGCAGGCGGCGCGCAGCGCCTCTTCGTCCGAGCCGATGGGAAGGGTCAGATTGTCGATGCGGAGCATGGCGCCGCCTCCTTTTTCCTGATTGCGTTTCATTTTAGTATGAGAAGGGGCATTTCGCAAGGGAAAATCTGTGAACATAGGGGAAACTTAGAAAATCGAGGGCGAAATTCGCGCCGAATTTAAGAAATCGCCAAACGGAGTTCAAGAAATATACACAAATATCCCCTATGATAGCAGCATCGAAAGACAAAGGACCGCGGACGCGGAAACCGTTTCACAGGAGGTCACGACCATGTACGAAGACGAAAACAACCTGTATCACTACAGCTACCGCAAGGGCGATGGCAGCGACACCATCGACACGAAGAACTACGCCGAGGACCCATGGGAGAAGCCGCAGGACGGCGCGAACGGCAGGAAGAAGAAAGGACGCTTTCCCGGAAAGCTCGTGGCGCTCGCGCTGGTGTGTGCGCTCGTCGGCGGCTTTGTCGGCGCGGGCATGAGCGCCGCCGCCAAGGTGAACCACACGAGCATACAGGTCAGCGACCGTGAGGTCGCGCAGGTGCAGACCCTGAAGGTGGACGGCAGCAAGCAGATGACGATGTCGGAGGTCTACGCTTCGAACGTCAACAGCGTGGTGTCCATCAATGTCTCCGCCACCACGAACTACTTCGGCCAGACCGTGCAGACCGCCGCGAGCGGCACGGGCTTTTTCATCACGGAGGACGGCTACATCCTCACGAACCACCATGTTGTGAGCGATGCGAGCAGCGTGAGCGTGACGCTCTACAACGGCGAGAGCTACGACGCGAAGGTCATCGGCAGCGACGAGGACTATGATATCGCCGTTCTCAAGATCGACGTGACGGGCGCAGCGCCCGTGGTGCTGGGCGACTCGAGCAAGCTTGCCATCGGCGAATCCGTCGCGGCCGTGGGCAACCCCCTCGGCGAGCTGACGTTCTCGATGACCGAGGGCATCGTCTCCTGCGTCAACCGCGCCATCAACGTGGACGGCACGCCCTTTAACATGATCCAGGTCGACTGCTCCATCAACCCCGGCAACTCCGGCGGCCCGCTCTTCAACAGCTACGGCGAGGTCGTGGGCATCGTGTCGGCCAAGTATTCAAGCTACTCCAACACCACCGTGGAGGGCATCGGCTTTGCCATCCCCATCAACGACGTGGTCTCTCTTGTCAAGGACATCATGACCAACGGCTATGTGACCAACAAGGCCTACATGGGCATCACGCCGCAGACGATGACCGCGCAGATGGCGCAGCAGTACCGCTACGATGTGACCGAGGGCGTCTTCGTCTGCTCCGTTGACCCGGACAGCGCCGCCGCCAAGGCGGGGCTCAAGCTCGGCGACGTCATCACGAAGATGGACGACAAGGATATCGCGTCCTATGAAGACCTCGTCGCGGCCAAGAAGAGCTACAGCGCGGGCGACACCGTGACGCTGACCGTCTACCGCGAGGGGAAGACGATCGAAGTACCGCTCACCTTCGGCGCCGTGCCCGAATCGGCGGAGACGGGCAATTCCGACCAGAGCACCGACAACAGCTACAACGGCAGCGGCGGTTACGGCAATGGCGGCAACGGCTACTACTCCAATCCCTGGGATTTCTTCAATAACTTCTTCGGCTACGGCGGCTGATTTGATTGAAAAAAGGAGCCTCGCAAGAGGCTCCTTTTTGCTGCTCTCCCTTACCGGGAGAGGGGGGCTTTTGCTCTTCCCCTGCGAAGGGGGGAGGGATATCCCTTGCGAGGGATGGGGGGTGCAGCGCCGACGGCGCTGCATGAGTCAGTGCAGCTCTTTGCGCTGCTGCCAGAGACAAAGGGGGTATTCTCTTTCCGAAGAGAATACCCCCTTTGAACCCCCAGAGAAAGGCAAGGGGTCTTGCCCCTTGACCCCGCACATTGGCAGTCTCGATCTTGAAGAGCTGCGCAGCCTGCGGAATCAGGTGCGGTGTACGTGGCTTCGCCACGAGTCTTCTGCGTGTCGTTACCGGTATCAACCGCGCGCACTCCGTAGCGCGCGAGTGACGGTGGTCTGGCGGCGGACTGCCTGCGCATCGGCGGCATTGCTGCGCTCGCCGCCTTTTGATGGGTGATGCGGGGGACGGGGGCGGCTTTGCTTCGCTCGCCGCCTTGATTGGCACCATCGGTAGACGGAAGTTAGGCTGTACTTCTGTAAGATAGGCAGAGCGGCAGCGGGTAATAGGAGCAGGTCAAATCGTATCGCAGAGCCAATGGCGGCGAGCAAAGCAAGGCCGCCACGCAGGTGCTTCCACTCCGGAGGCGCCGCACGCCTTCGAGATCGAGGCTGCCGATCAGGCCTTTCTCTGGGGGTTCCAAAGGGGGTATTCTCTTTTGCGAAAGAGAATACCCCCTTTGATTCCCGTCCCCCATCGGCAG
>CAKTGM010000040.1 GCA_934561515.1 uncultured Oscillospiraceae bacterium
ACTGCCAGCACATACCGTCGCAGTCCTCCTCCTGCACGGAGCCGACGACCATGATCTTGTAGCCCTCGGGGATGAGGTCAAGATCCTTCATGATCTTCGCGCCGTAAGCGGCGGCGGCCATGCCGCCCTCCTGATCGCTGCCGCCGCGGCCGTAGATGACCTTGTCGTCCTCGTAGCCCTCATACGGGTCGTGCGTCCAGTTCTCGCGGTTGCCGATGCCGACGGTGTCGATGTGGGAGTCGATGGCGATGATCTTCTCGCCCGTGCCCATCCAGCCGATGACGTTGCCGAGCGCATCGATCTCGACCTTGTCGAAGCCGAGCTTTTCCATCTCCTCCTTGATGCGCATCACAACGCCCTTTTCCTCGCAGCTCTCGCTGGGGATGGCGATCATATCGCGCAGAAAACGTGTCATATCGGGGCCGTAGGCTGCGGCAGACTTCTTGATGGCTTCAAAATCCATGGTAGACCTCCGTTAAAAGTAATAAGAAATCAAGAATTTGGGCGTAAATTTTCTGTTAGACTGTCTTTATCATAGCATAAGTACGGCGGTTGTCAAACAAAAAATTTGAAATGCAAAATTTTTTTCAGAAAGTAATTGCAATTCGCCTGATTTATGGTATCATAGGGATGAAACCATGAGCCTTCGCGGATGGAAAGCTGTGCAACTTGCACAGCAGAGCGGGGGCGAGGCAGAGGAGGGATACACCATAGAAGCCGCAACGCTGAAGACACTCGAGCAGGTTGCCAAGGGCATCGCCGCAACATTCGGCAGCAGCTGCGAGGTCGTGATCCACGACGTGGGGGCAAAGCACCCCGAACATTCCATCGTGGCGATCGAAAACGGCCACGTGACGGGCCGGAAGGTGGGCGACGGCGCATCGCACGTTGTGCTCGAGCAGGTGCGTCAGGCCGACGCGCAGCCGAGCGACCACTTGAGCTACCTGACCCGGACCCCGGACGGCAAGATTCTCAAGTCCTCTACCATGTACATCCGCGGGCGCAGCGGCAAGGTGACGGCCATCCTCGGCATCAATTACGACATTTCGTCGCTTCTGATGGTCGAGGGCGCGGTGCACGAGCTGATCGACACCGAGGACCGGACGCAGAGCGAGCCGGAGAAGATCATCAACGTCAACGACCTGCTCGACGAGCTCATCGCCCAGTCGGTTGCCCTCGTCGGCAAGCCCGTCGCGCTGATGAACAAGGACGACAAGATGCGGGCCATCGGCTTTCTCAGCCAGAACGGGGCATTTCTCATCACCAAATCCGGCGACAAGGTCGCCAAATACTTCGGCATATCCAAATATACGCTTTATTCTTATATTGACAAACAACAGGAGGAGAAGTAAACCATGGGCAAGATCGATCTGACCATCAATAAAACGGGCCTTGCGCACAACATCCAGAAGGCCAAGGAAAACAACGTCATCATCCCGACCATCGCGCAGATGCAGCACCCCGAGACGATTCCTGAAAAGATCCAGGAAAAGCTCAAGGACGTGGGGTTGTGGGATGTGAACCCGCTGAACCTCTTCCGCATCACGTGGAAAAACGAAGCCAAGGAGTCCGGCGGCCTTTTCCAGGCCGTGCCGAACTATGTCGAGATCCCGCCCGAGCTCTCCGGCGTCAAGTGCCGCATCCTCGCCATGGCGGGCAAGTGGTTCCCCACGGGCTGCCATAAGGTCGGCGCGTCCTTCGGCTGCCTTGCTCCGCGCCTTGTGACCGGCCAGTTCGACGCGGACTATCACCACGCCGTGTGGCCCTCCACGGGCAACTACTGCCGCGGCGGCGCATTCAACTCCAAGCTCTTAGCGGTCGACTCCGTCGCCATTCTCCCCGCGGAGATGAGCAAGGAGCGCTTTGAGTGGCTCAGCAAGATCGCGGGACAGGTCATCGCAACGCCGGGCTGCGAGAGCAACGTCAAGGAGATCTTCGACAAGACGTGGGAGCTCAAGCAGGACCCGAGCATGATGATCTTCAACCAGTTTGAAGAGATGGGCAACCCGCTGTGGCACTATAATGTGACGGGCTGTGCGCTCGCCGACCTCTTTGAAGCCGTGAAGAAGCCCGGACAGAAGCTCGCCGGCGCGTGCTTCACCTCCGGCTCCGCCGGTACGATGTCGGCAGGCGATCTCCTGAAGGAGCGCTATCCCGGCTTGAAGCTTGGCGTGGGCGAGGCGCTGCAGTGCCCGACCATCCTCAATAACGGCTTCGGCGGCCACCGCATCGAGGGCATCGGCGACAAGCACATCCCCTGGATCCACAACGTGAAGAACACCGACATGGCCATCGCCATCGACGATGAGGACTCCCAGCGTCTGCTGCGCCTCTTCAATACGCCCGAGGGGAAGAAGTACCTCAAGGAGGAGCTCAAGCTCTCCGACGAGCTCATCGAAAAGCTCACGTGGCTCGGCATCTCCGGCATTGCAAACGTGCTCTGCTGCATCAAGATGGCCAAGTACTATGAGCTGGGCGAGGACGACGTTGTCTGCACCGTGCTGACCGACTCTGCCGTCATGTATCAGTCCCGCATCGAGGAGCTCAACGAGATGCACGGCGCGTACAACGCCGAGGAAGCCCGCCTCGACCACAACCTCCATATGCTCGGCCTCAAGACCGACAGCATGATGGAGCTGACGTACAATGACCGCAAGCGCGTCCACAACCTCAAGTACTACACCTGGGTCGAGCAGCAGGCGCGCAACGTCAAGGATCTCAACGCCCTCTGGTACGACACCAAGGGCACGTGGGACGCCGTCCACGCGCAGGCGAAGGAGCTCGACGAGCTCATCAACGAGTTCAACGAGGCGACCGGTCTTTTGAAGGCGCTCTAAGACCGGAAAAACGGAAAAAGGGGCAGGGCGACCTGCCCCTTTTTGACAGGCGAAGGAGGAAACCATGCTCAAAAATGTCAAATGTGCGCGCTGTGTCAGGTGCGGCAGGGAATACGAGGCAACGCCGGATCTCACGACCTGCGAATGCGGCGGCATCCTCGACATCATCTACGATTACGACTACATTAAAAAGAATCTGACCAAGGAAAAGCTCAAGTCCCGCCCGCATACCATGTGGCGCTACCGCGAGCTGCTGCCCGTGGAGGAAACAACACCCGACACGCCGCTGCGCGTGGGCTGGAGTCCGCTCTATGAAGAGCCGCGCCTTGCAAAAACACTGGGCCTCAAAAACCTCTGGGTCAAGGACGACGGCCAGAACCCGACCGCATCCTTGAAAGACCGCGCCTCTGCCATGGCTGTCGCCAAGGCGGGGGAGGCGGGCGCGAAAATCATCGCCTGCTCGTCCACCGGCAACGCGGCTTCGTCCCTTGCGGGCAACGCCGCTGCCGCCGGGCTCAAGACCTTCATCTTCGTTCCCGAGCGCGCGCCCAAGGGCAAGGTCGCGCAGCTGATGACCTTCGGCGCGAACGTCATCTCTGTCAAGGGCAACTACGAAGAGACCTTTGAGCTTTCGAAAAAGGCCATCGACAAGTGGGGCTGGTACAACCGCAACGCCGCCATCAACCCCTATCTTTCCGAGGGGAAGAAGACCGTCTCGCTCGAGATCGCCGAGCAGCTCGACTGGAAAATGCCGGATTATCTCGCCATCTCCGTCGGCGACGGCTGCACCATCGCGGGCGTGTGGAAGGGGCTCAAGGACCTCTACGCCATCGGCCTCATCGATAAGCTGCCGCGCCTCATCTCCGCGCAGGCGGAGGGCTGCCATCCCATCAACCGCGCCATCGCGGAGGATAAGCCCTGGGCGCCGATGGAGGAAAACACGCTGGCGGACTCCATCGCTGTCGGCGTGCCGCGCAACGCAGACAAGGCGCTCATGGCGATCCGCGAGTCGAAGGGCATCGTGGTGAACGTGATGGATGAGGAGATCATGGCGGCGCAGAAGCTGCTGGGCATGAATTGCGGCGTCTTCGGCGAGCCTGCGGGCGTCACCGGCACGGCGGGCGTGAAGAAGCTCTGCGAGCAGGGCGTCCTCGGCGAGAACGACACGGTCGTCTCCGTCGTCACGGGCAACGGCCTCAAGGACGTGGCGAACGCCATCAAATTCTGCGGCGAGCCGATGAGCCTGCCGAACGACTTAGATCTGCTGGTCGAGGAATTCGACCGCCGCGGCATTAAGACCGACGCATAAAAGAACAAAAGAACCTCCCCGCGAACCAGTGAAGGTTCGCGGGGCGATTTTGATTATACAAGATGATCTTTGACAAAGGGGATGGCGTTGAGCAGCGCCGAGATCGCCGTGGAGACCGCGAAGACGAAGACCGCGAGCAGCGGCACGGAGAAAAAGGCGTTGCAGGAGAAGGTGTCTATGCCGAAATGCTGCAGCAGCTCGATGACCATGGGATGAACGAGATACACGCCGAAGCTGTATTTCGACAGCTTGCGAAGAAGGGCGTACGCCCGCTCGCCCATGCGCGGGAAATTCAGGTGCTGCTTGGCAAAAACGAAGATCGGCACGCTCGTAAAGAGGACGTTGAGAGAATTGTAGGTGTAGAAGACGTCGCTCGGCGCGCCCTGCGCTCTTGAAAGCGCGACGGGGGCGAACACGGAGACCAAGAGACCGGCAGCGCCGATGCAGTAGAGAACGATCTCCTCCCTGCGGCGGAATGTCCGTTTGCTGAGATAGTACCCGCCGACAAAATAAACGGTGAAGCCGAGCGGGAAAAAGCAGTAGGAGTACATGATGACGGTACGGATGACCGCGCTTACTTCGTAGGAAACGAAGGAGGTGAACAGGGCAAGCTGGGGCAGAAGAAAGGCGAAAACAAACGCAAGCAGCAGAAAATAGCGCATGAGCGTTTCGTTCTGCACGATGGGCCGCAGCAGCGGGATGAGCAGATACAGCCCCACGATCATGTAGAGAAACCAGAGGTGATAGTGCCCTGTGATAAACTGTGAAAGCACGACCGAAAGCGGCGCGTGACGAAAGGCAAGGTCGACGAGCGCATAGCAGCCCGACCAGAAGAGAAAGACCGTGGCGATGCGCGCGACGTTTTTTTTGAGGATGGCGGAGATGCTGACCTCCCGCCCAAGGAACAGCGCGCCGCTGATCATCACAAAGATGGGGACCGACCATTTTCCTGCGGTGCAGTAGAGGTTGAAGGCAAACCATGCGCGCGAATTGACGTCGACATCCGCCCAGTGCATTGCGGAAAGATGCACGGCGACAACGGCGAAGATCGCAACAACGCGGAGAAGGTCAAAATAGATCACGCGCCTTGGCGCGGGAGAATGCTCCGGCATACTTAACCCTCCTTTTCCGCGTTTTCGACGGACGGCGCAGCCTGCGCAGTGCCGGAAGCGGACTCGGGCGCGGCCTGCGCGTCCTCCGCGCGGGAGAGCGCCTCGGCGCGGCCCTCCTCGCGCGCCTGCGCAACAGCCTGCTCGCGCTCCTTTTCCGCCTTGGCGCGCTCCTTTTCCATTACATGGCGATTGTGCTGATTTTGCAGCTTGAAGACAAGGCGCAGCACGAGAATGAGCACCACGAGGAAGAGACCGAACCAGCTCCAGAATTTGAGCTTGAAGAGCGTCTTCACCGTCCAGTACTTTGCCTGCATCCCGAGAAAGCAGAAGAGGATGGAGACGGCGAGCGCCGCGCCGAAGAGCAGCACCCACAGCACCGACTTGACGGCGCTGCGCTTGCGCACGCGCAGATGCGCGATCAGAAACAGAATGCTCAGCAGGAAAAACGCAGGAAACTGCGCAAACAACATTTGCTTTAGGTCCATGGATCGATTTACCTCACAGTGCGCATTTGCCGCGCTTCAGATATTCGCCGCGCCTGCCGCCGACGACCTTGCCGCCGTCCACCTGCAAGCTACCGCGCAGATACACCTTCGATACGCCGCCGTTCGTGCGGAAGCCCTCAAACGGCGTGTACCCCGCCTTGGAGAGAAGCTCCGTCCCGCGCAGCACATGGCTCGCGCCGGGATCGTAAACGACGATATCAGCGTCGCTCCCCGGGGCGATCACGCCCTTGCGGGGGAAGAGACCGTAGAGCTTTGCGGGATTTTCACTCAGCGCGCGGCAGACGCCGGCGAGTGAGAGCTTATTTTCGTTTTCCGCGATGGTATAGACGATCTCGCCGCGCGTTTCAACGCCGGGAAGACCGCCGGGGATCTTCGTAAAGTCCTCACGCCCCATGTCCTTCTGATCGAGGGTGAAGGAGCAGTGGTCGGTCGAGATGGTCTGCACCTCGCCCCGGCGCAGCGCCTTCCACAGCGCCTCGCAATCCTCCTGCGAGCGGATGGGCGGCGCGCAGACGTAGCGCGCGGCAGAGGAAAAGTCGGGGTCATAATAGACGCCGTCGTCGAGCGCCAGATACTGCGGGCAGGTCTCGACATACACGGTCTGCCCGCGGCGGCGCGCCGCGGCGATCTCCGCAAGAGAGGCCCTGTTCGTCGTATGCACGATGATGACGGGCGCATCCGCTGCCTGCGCGATGCGAAGCAGGCGGGAGACGGCCTCAGCCTCTAAATAATCGGGGCGCGAAACGGGATGCGACACCACGTCCGCGCCAAGGCCGCTCGCCTTGAGCTCGGCAATGCGCGCGTCGATCACGCCCGCGTTCTCGCAGTGCACGCCCGCGATGCCGCCGCGGCTTTTCAGCGCCTTGAGCGCGCGGTACACCGCGCCGTCGCCGATCATCATGGCGGGATAGGTGAGATACATCTTAAAAGAGGTGATGCCGGATTCGATCATCGCGTCGAGCTCGGATTCGATGCCCTCGTTCCAATCGTCGATGGTCATGTGGAAGCCGTAGTCGCAGTAGCACCTGCCGTCGGCCTTCTTGTGCCAGAGATCAAGCCCGTAGGCAAGGGATTCCCCTTTATTGGGGCAGGCGAAGTCGATGACCGTGGTGGTGCCGCCGCGGACGGCGCTCTTGCTGCCGCTTTCAAAGTCATCGGCCGTCGTCGTGTTGCATACGTCAAGGTCGAAGTGCGTGTGCGCGTCGATGAAGCCGGGGAAGAGCAGCGCGCCCGTCACGTCGACGATCTCGCTCTGCGCGGCAAGCGCGGGCGGGATGTGGCCGACCTTTTCGACCTTTTCTCCGTCGATGAGCACATCGGCGCGGCGGCAGCCGCGGCCGCTGACGACAAAACCGCCCCGAAGCAGTGTTTTCATGAAAGTGACCTCCTTCTCTGCGATAAAAATACCGTTCCAAATTACAGTCAGCATAGCATATTTTCTCGCAAAATTCTACAGTTGGGAGAAAAAATGTGAGATACGACAAGAAATGTTACAGAAATTTGGAGAAATGCCGTATTGAGAAAAACCTACTTGCGCGGTACAATAAAATCATACTACATTCTGCGTTCATCTGCCCATTGCCGATTCATTCGGCGCTGAGCAATTAGAAGTGAGATACGATGCGAAGAAGCTATGCGTCAGGACGGCGGACGGAAAAGCGCGGGATGAAAAAAAGAGGAGGAAAACACTATGCGTAAGTTCCTATCCGTTCTGCTTGCAATGGCGATGGTTCTCAGCCTGACTGTGACCGGCCTTGCAGCAGACACCGCCGCTGACGCGAAAGCCGAGATGGCGGGCAAGACCGTTATTCTGCATACGAATGACGTGCACGGTGCGGTCGAGGGCTATGCCTACATCGCACAGCTCAAGGCCGACTATGAGGCCAAGGGCGCCGAGGTCATCCTCGTCGATGCAGGCGACTTCAGCCAGGGCACGACCTATGTCAGCTCCACCAAGGGCGCTGATGCGGTCACGATGATGAACGCCGCCGGCTACGACGTCGTCACCCTCGGCAACCACGAGTTCGACTACGGCTATGCCCAGCTCAAGGAAAACATGAGCAAGGCCAAGTTCAAGGTCGTCTGCGCGGACGTTCTCAATGAGGACGGCACCCCCATCTTCGACGCGAGCTACACCTACACCACCAAGTCCGGTGTGAAGGTCGGCTTCTTCGGCATGGAGACGCCCGAGACCCAGACCAAGGCCAACCCCGCGCTCATCAAGGGCCTGACCTTTGCGACCGGTGACGCCTTCACCAAGGCTGCCGCCGATCAGGTCGCGGCGCTCAAGGACGCCGACGTTGTCATCTGCCTTGCGCATCTGGGCGTTGACGGCGAGTCCGCTCCCTACCGCTCCACCGATCTCTACGCCGCTGTCAAGGGCATCGACTTCATCATCGACGGTCACTCCCACACTGTGATGACCAAGGGCGAGAAGGGCGAGCCCATCCAGTCCACCGGCACCGCGTTCAAGAACATCGGCGTGATCGTCATCGACAACGCCAGCAAGAAGATCGAGAGCAACTCCCTCTTCGAGGTCAAGGAAGACACCGCCAAGGATGCGGCCGTTTCCGCTGCTGCGAAGACGATCGTTGACCGCGTCAACAAGGAATACGGCGTTGTGTTCGCCAAGAGCGAGGTCACG
Organism: uncultured Oscillospiraceae bacterium; assembly: GCA_934561515.1. GTDB lineage: Bacteria > Bacillota > Clostridia > Oscillospirales > Oscillospiraceae > Hominicoprocola. The sequence goes on from CAKTGM010000040.1 coordinate 8,409, forward strand.
CTCAACGGCGCGAAGGCCCCCAACGGCAACCGCGACAGCGAGACCAACAACGGCGATCTCATCACCGATGCAATGATCTGGAAGGTCATGCAGAATAAGGAAGGCCTGACCGTCGATGCCGACCATGTGGTCGCCATCACCAACGGCGGCGGCATCCGCGCGGCCATCAAGCCGGGCGACGTCACCAAGAAGGACATCAACACCGTTCTGCCGTTCGGCAACACGGTCACTGTCATCTATGTCACCGGCGCAGAGCTGCTTGAAGCGCTCGAAGCTTCCACCCAGAGCACGCCTCTCGGCGGCTTCCCGCAGGTTGCCGGCATCAACCTCACCCTGCACACCGGCAAGGCTTACGACAAGAACGATTCCACCTATCCCGGCTCCACCTACTATGGTCCCAAGAGCATCAACCGCGTGGTCATCAACAGCATCAACGGCAAGGACTTCAAGGCGGACGATACCTATGCGGTCGTCACCAATGACTTCCTCGCCAGCGGCGGCGACACCTACTATGCCTTCGCTGCCGCTACCGCGAAGTTCGACACCGGCGTGCCTCTGGACGAGGCTGTGATGGAGTATGTTGCCAAGGAGCTCAAGGGCGTCATCGGCAAGCAGTATGCCGAGCCCCAGGGCCGCATCACCTACTTCAACCCCTTCAAGGATGTTAAGACCACTGCGTGGTACTTTGCCCCGATGATCAACCTCTACGAGAGCGGCATTGTCAACGGCACCTCCGCCACCACCTACGCGCCTGACGCCAAGCTCTCCTGGGCGGCCGCGCTCAAGCTCCTGCTCGTCAGCCACGGCGACCTCAAGAGCGAGGACGCCACCGGCGCCGACTGGAGCAAGAACACCATCGCCAAGGCTGCTGAGCTGGGCCTCGTTGAAGCCGAGCTCGACGGCGCGAAGGACATCTCCCGCCTTGAGTTCTGCCAGGTCGCTGCCAAGCTCAACAAGCTGGAGGAGTCCAAGACCGAGAGCAAGTTCACCGACTGCGCTGACGGCTACGTCATGGCGCTCGTCGACGCCGAGGTCATCAACGGCATGACCGAGACCACCTTCGAGCCCGCCGCGTCCCTGACCCGCGCACAGATTGCCAAGATCATCTATCAGCTCAACCTGATCAAGAAGTAAGGCGAAGAAAAAAGCATACAAGCCCCGCGCCGGGAATGGCGCGGGGCCTGCTTTTTGCCCACAAGTGCGCGATAAGCGAAAATTCTTCTTTCCTTTTTGCATACGATGCAGTATAATAATCAAATAGTCATTCTGAAAACGGCGGGAAATGCTCCGCCGCGCTCGGGAGGGCTGAAAAACCAAAATGAAATGATTTTGTCTGCCGCGGCGCAGACCACAAGAAAGGAATGAAGGACATGGCTGAGGAAGTCAAGACTGCCGTCGCCGAAAACGAGGGCGAGAGCAGAAACTTTATCGACACCTTTATCGAAGAAGACATTGCGGAGGGTGGGCGCTTCCAGGGCCAGCAGGTCCACACCCGTTTTCCGCCCGAGCCGAACGGCTATCTGCACATCGGCCACTGCAAGGCGCTGACGATCGACTTCGGCACTGCCGAGCGCTTCGGCGGCCTCTGCAACCTGCGCATGGACGACACGAACCCCACGAAGGAGGACGTTGAATTCGTCGACGCCATCAAGGAGGACATCCACTGGCTCGGCTTCGACTGGGGCGACCGTTTCTTCTACGGCAGCGATTACTTTGAAAAAGACTATGAGTTCGCCGTCGAGCTCATCAAAAAGGGTCTTGCCTACGTCTGCGACCTGACGCCCGAGCAGGCGAGGGAGTACCGCGGCGACATCGGCAAGCCCGCCATCTCCCCCTACCGCGAGCGCGACGTGGAGGAGAACCTCGACCTCTTCGAGCGCATGAAAAACGGCGAGTTCCCCGAGGGCAGCCGCACCCTGCGCGCGAAGATCGACCTCGCCTCCGGCAACTTCAATATGCGCGACCCGGTCATCTACCGCATCCGCTATATGCACCATCACCGTCAGGGCGACAAGTGGTGCATCTACCCGATGTACGACTTTGCCCACCCCATTCAGGACGCGCTCGAGGGCATCACGCACTCGCTCTGCTCGCTGGAGTTTGAGGCGCACCGCCCGCTCTACGACTGGGTCGTGAACAATGTTTCCGTGCCGTGCAAGCCCCGCCAGATCGAGTTTGCCCGCCTCGGCATCGACCACACGGTGATGAGTAAGCGCAAGCTCCGCAAGCTCGTTGAGGAGGGCATCGTCTCCGGCTGGGACGATCCGCGTATGCCGACGCTCTGCGGCCTGCGCCGCCGCGGCTTTACGCCCAAGGCCATCCGCAACTTCTGCGACCGCATCGGCGTTGCCAAGAGCGCGAGCGTGGTCGAGTACAGCTTCCTCGAGCACTGCCTGCGCGAAGACCTCAACGAGAAGGCCGAGCGCACAATGGGCGTGCTGCATCCGGTGAAGCTCGTCATCACGAACTATCCCGAGGGCAAGAGCGAGACTTTCGAGGTCGAGAACAACCCGACCGATCCCGCCTCCGGCACGCATGAGATCACCTTCTCCCGCGAGTGCTGGATCGAGGCGGACGACTTCATGGAGGTCCCCGTGCCCAAGTACAAGCGCCTGACGCCGAACGGCCCCGAGTGCCGCCTCAAGGGCGCGTATCTCATCACCTGCACGGGCTGCAAGAAGGATGGCAGCGGCAACGTCGTCGAGGTCTATGCCGAGTACGACCCGAACTCTCCGGGCGGCGATCCCGCCGACGGCCGCAAGGTCAAGGGCGCAACGATCCACTGGGTCGATGCTGCGGCCGCGCTCGATGCCGAGGTGCGCGTATACAGCGAGCTTTTCAGCGACGCATCGCCCGACGGCGCGGACAAGGACTTCCTTGCCTGCATGAACCCCGATTCTCTCGAGGTGCTCTCCGGCTGCAAGGTCGAGCCCCGTATGCGCGACATCGCTGCGGCCTACGACAAGACCGAGAAGAAGGGCAAGACCGCGCCGGGCTTCCAGTTCATGCGCCTTGGCTACTTCTGCCTTGACAACAAGGACTGCACGCCCGAGCATCTGGTGTTCAACCGGTCGGTGACGCTGAAAGACAGCTTTAAAAAATAAACCTGCACCGGTGCAGGAACGGAAATTTCCGCGCTGCGCGGAAACGGGAAAATAAAAAGGGATACTTTCTTTCCGAAGAGGGTATCCCTTTTTAATCTCCCTTGTGGGGGATGGGTGGTTGCAGCGCCGTCGGCGCTGCATGAGTTAGTGCAGCTCTTTGCGCTGCTGCCAGAC
>CAKTGM010000041.1 GCA_934561515.1 uncultured Oscillospiraceae bacterium
TCCGTCAACCAGGTCCTCACCCGTGAGAAGGCCGCTCAGATGACTCTGAACGCCCTCAAGACCCCCACCGTGGAGTATGCTACCAAGGGCAGCAACATCACGGTCAACGGTGCTGAGATCAACTTCGGCGCTTCCACCCCCACCTATGTGACCAACACCATCGCCAAGGAGCAGACCATCTCCAAGGATAAGCTCACCAACTCCGGCGAGTACACCATCGAGCTCGGCGAGAAGCTCTACAAGAAGCTTGTTCTTTCTGACACCACCGATGCGTTCGGCCGTCCCACCCGCACATGGACCTTCGAGAACAAGAAGGTCGGCGAGTATGTCAAGGATGCTGACCTTGAGTACACTGCTGGTACCGATTACGAAGTCGTCTACGCTGACCTCGGCCTGACCAAGTCCGCGAAGATCACTGAGTACTATGTCGACGGCAAGACCACGACTCCCGCTGCTGCGAGCGTCACCAAGAACGACGACGATCACGAGTTCGGCGCCAACGGCGTTCTGACTCAGGTCTGGTATGACGACGACAACAACACCGTCATCGTTACCGAGATCAACACCTATGTCGGCAAGATCAGCGCCGTCACCAAGGCCAGCGGCTCCGATGAGCGCAGCGTGACCATCAACGGTCTGACCAAGCCCGGCACCCTCAACAAGTACGAGACCGAGAGCTTCGAGAAGAGCGACCTGATCTCCTACACCGCCGCTTATGACAAGGCCACCGGCCGCTATGACGTTCAGTCCGCCGCCATCCTTGAGAAGAGCACCACCGGCCTCCTCACCAAGTGGAACGGCAAGGCGATTGTCGGCACCGTCGGCAACTCCGCCAACAACTTCACCGTTGACAGCGAGACCTACAAGTATAGTGCCAACTTCTATGTCGTCGACGAGAACGGCGCTGCCTCTCAGATCTACAACTTCGACGTGAACAAGGCTGACGTTGACGTCTATCTCGACGCTTACGGCTACGCCCTGTACATCGCCGGTGTGGAAGGCACCAAGAACTATGCCACCGTCATCGGTGTTGGCTCCACCAACCCCTACGGTGACCGCACCACCGGCGTGACCCTGCTCCTGCCCGACGGCACCCAGAAGGCTGTCACCGCCAAGCTCAAGAGCAGCAGCGCTGCCCTCACTGCCGGCAACCTGGTCAACAACTACATCGGCGACATCGTCACCTATGTTGAGAAGAACGGCGTCTATGAGCTGACCGTTCAGGACAACTATGACACCACCGCTGCCAGCATCGGCACGAACGCCACGTTCACCAACGGCAAGTCTGAGCTCAAACTCGGCAGCACCAAATACTATGCTACCTCCGAGACCATCTTCATGGTCGCCACCAAGGACGGCAGCGATGTTGCTTACAACGTCTACACCGGCTATGCCAAAATGCCCAGCATCGACACCACCGCCGGCATCACCGGCTTCGCCGTGAAGACCAGCAGCGACTACACCAACCAGGTCGACGTCGTTTACATCTCCGCGATCAACCTCGCCGGTATCTCCGATGTTGACACCTACTTCGTCAAGAAGGCCAATGCCGACATCATCACCGATTCCACCGGCTCCTACTATGTCCTGCCCGCCATCGTTGACGGCGAGGAGACCACCGTTAAGGTCGATGCCACCATCACCACCGCCGGTCTCAACAACAACGCCAACAAGGTGTTCGTTGCCGCTAACAATGTCATCAAGGACAAGAACGACATCATCACCAGCTTCACCGACGTGAAGAACACCAACACCTTCAGCGCGACCTTCGATGGTACTTCGACCGGCTACAAGACCGGTACGGTCGCCGCGAACCGCGTGGTCCTCGGCCTCAACTACACCGGCAACAAGAATACTGCTACCTTCTGGGCCTACAACGACAAGACCAACGTCTATGTTGTTGACGAGAATTACAAGACCATCACGGTCTCCGCGGTCGCCTCTGTCGCCGACGATACCAACGATATCGTCTACGCCAGCGCCGACACCAACACCAAGGTCCTCAAGGACGTCATCGTGATCGAGGTTCCCGAGGGAACGCCGGCTCCCGTTGTCAATAGCACGTACAGCGTGACGAGCGATACGTCCGCCTTCAAGTGCGTCAACGGAACCGTGACCGTGAAGCTCACCGTGAACGAGACCGTCAGCGGCAGCTCCCCCGCTGCTGTTGCCGCGACGAACGGATACGTGAAGTTCAGCATTCAGACTTGGAACTCCGCTTCCGGCACCTGGAACGCTGCCACGACCGCGACAACCGCAAAGGTGACGACGATGAGCACCTCCGGCACTGAGTTCAGCACCTTCGTAGCCGTTCCGCTCAACGAGCAGCTTCTCGTGACTGCGGAGTTCACCTGCGATCAGGCGTCTGAGACGTTCTCGAAGGTTCTCACGAACACGAATTCTTAAGGATCAAAGCTCACCTGAGCTGAGATAAGCACAAAAGCTCCCCGCGCCATTTGGCGCGGGGAGCTTTTTCACGTCTCCCGCGTGGTCTTCTTCCGTTCCGGCAGAAGCTCCTCCGGAATGTCGCCCAGCGGCTTCGTGTGCAGGAGCGACACCTCCAAATACCGGCCCGTGATGCCGATTGCCGCGCTCAGCCACTCGTTCTCCTCCGAAAACAGATCCTCCTCAAGCTGCCGTCTCGCCGCCGCCTCCCCCCTCTCGCGAAAGCCGGTGGGATCCCCCCGCTCATTTATGGTCAGCCCGAGCGGGCAGCCGCCCGGCGGCGCTTTGGCGACTTATCAACTCCAATTTTGTTCCAAACACGGTTTTGGCTCCCACATTTCTCCTCCCGGATAGCGCCGGAGGGCGGGCTTTCGCCCGCCCCCCTTTTTCGTTGCTTTTGCTTTGTTTTGTCCGGCGTCAGCCGACGACTTTGCCCGTTTTGTTGGAGTTGCCCTTATACGTCCCATTCGTCACGCCGCTGCAGCTCTCAAACATGACCCAATCCATCGACGCATCTCTTTCTCCACCAATGTAAACATTCGAGCCGCCGGAGGTCGCGCTGTTGCCGCTGAAGGTACAGCCGACGAACTTCGTCAAGGATCCCTTGCAGGAAACACTGTTCATGCCTGTAAATGCCTCAACATACACCGCACCGCCATAAGCTGCTGAATTGTTTGTAAATTTACACTTGTCGAACTTTGCCCAACCGCCAAAAATATAGACGGCGCCGCCATTCTTTCCATTCCGGCAATTATCAAAGGTCACATTCTCCAACACCTGATCGGGCGTATACCACTCATTGTAGTAACGCTCGTCGTTATGCAGGCCCTGTGACTGAAGAAAAATTCCGCCAGTACCGGTGAAGGTAAGATTCTTTATTGTGATCTTTATTGCCGAGAAATTGATGGGGTAACTGCTGAGGCTGCTTGTTCCGGTACCGTTAAAGGTGATCTTGTGACCGCCGCCATCAAATGTGACTCCACCGTTGATCACGCTCTGGAGCTGTTCCTTTATTGTAATATCATCCGTCATCACCACGGTTCCGTAGTCATTCGCACCAACGCCGACATATTTGAACGCGTTTCGCAGCGTAGCCTCGTCGTAGGCCTGGATCTTCGACCACTTCGGCATCAGCTTCACGTCATCTGTCACCTTGGAAGTGGCAAAATCCCAGTCGACCTTTGTTGTTGTCGTTTTGCCGTTTTTCTTGGTCGTCTGCTCATAATACCAGCCGGCAAGGGTGAAGTCGGTATACGCGCTCAGATCCGGTGCCGCAGCAAGCTCGTTGTAGGTCACCTTCTGCTCAGGAATCGTCACGGCTAAGCCGAAGTTGTTGAGCAGGCCCCTGCTGTCGAAGCTCACTGTATACTTGTACCACTCCTGATTCCAACCGGCATAGTATTTCGCGTCGCTCTGCACGGCATCCGTTTCCTTCAGCTTATCACCGTTCTTGTTCGGCCGCGTATACCAACCGTCAAACCTCCAGAAATATCCGGCTCCGCCTGGCTTATCTCCGCGGTCGCCCTGATTCTGACCGGTAAACGGCGTTCCGTAGGCAAGCTGCTTGCTTTCGATCTTCTGTGTGCCTTCTTCGTTCCACCACTCGATCGTATACAGTCGGTCTGCTTCCGTCCAGTGCGCATAGTAGGTCACGTCGCCGGTCACCTTAGCATCCGTAGCCAGCTCTGTACCGTTGTACGGATCCGTGTACCAGCCCGCGAAGGTGTATTCCTTCTCCCCCGTTGCCGCCTTGGTCGGGGCGTTGGCAGGCTTGACCTCAGAGACGAGGGAGCCGTACTCCGCCGAAACGCTGGCGTTCCCGCCGTCCAGCGTGCCGCCGTTCGCGTTCCACGAGACGGTGTACTGGTTGATCGTCCACTTGGCGTAGAGCGTCACATCGCCCACGCTGCCCGCGGCGATCTCCTTGACCGGTATGGTGTAGGTGTTGTCGCCGTACCAGCCATCGAAGCGGTAGCCCGTCTTGCTCGGTTCAAGCAGCGTGATCTTATCCGACACGACATTGTACTCCGCGGGATTCCTCTCCGCGTTCGTGCCGCCATCCAAGTTATAGGTGATGCTGTACTGGATCAGCGTCCACTTCGCGTAGTAGGCCACATCGTGGTTGGGCATCGTATCACCACCGGTAAACTTGCTGCTCTCGGTGAACTTGCTGTCCGTGTACCAGCCGCCGAACGCGTAGCCGTCCTTTGCCGTCACCGTCGGCGCGGTGATGGCTCCCCCAAAGAACGCGGTCTTGCTGTATTCGGGCGTCTCGTTGATCGTGCCGCCCTCGTTGACATTCCACGTGATCTTGTATGGGTTCTGCTTCCATGTCGCCTTCAGCGTGATCGCGCCGGTGTAGCTCTCCTTCGCCAGCGTCAGATTCCTCTGCGCCTCACCCGTGCCGTTCACGACCCAGCCGAGGAAGGTGTACCCCGCCTTCGTCGGGTCGGAGATCACCGCGTCCTTGTCGTAGACATACTCCGTGGGCTGGCTGCCGCCGGACTGCGCGCCGTCCATGCCCTCATAGGTGATGGCATAGCGCTCCGCCGTCCACTGCGCCGTCAGCGCGATCGCGCCGGTGTAGTCCTCCGCGCCCAGCGTCAGATTCGTCTGCGCCGTGCCAGTGCCGTTCACGACCCAGCCGTCAAAAACATAGCCCGTTCTGGTCAGGTCGGGGATCGCGGTCGCCGTGCCGTAGGTGTGCGTCGTCGGGAGCGTCACATCAGGGGCGCTGCCCTCGATGCCCGGATAGGTGATGTCGTACACGCTCGGCGTCCACTTCGCGTAGTAGGTCTGTGCCGCCGCGGGCATCTTCGCGCCCGCCGCGAGCTTGCCGCTTTCGTTGAACGTCTCGTTGTCGAACCAGCCGCCGAAGTCGTGGCCGCGCTTGGTCGGCGCGGGCAGGACGAGCGCGGTGTCGTAGTAGATCTCGTAGGTGCCGCCGCTGCCGGTGTAGCCGTTGCTCGCCGTGCCGCCGTTAAACACCCATTCGAGCGCATACTGCGCGCGGTCGTAGTAGAGCTTCACGGTCATATCCTTGGTGACGCGAACCGTATCGTTCAGGCTGATCTCGGTGTCGTCCGCAAGGCCGTACACGCCGCTCACCTTCGCCTTCACGCAGGTGAAGGCCTCGCTCAGGCCGCTCTTTTTCAGCGTCCCGAGCTCGACGGCGCTGTCCACCTCCGCGCGCGACGCATTGGATTCGCTCGCGCGGGTCGGCAGATTGCCGGTCGTATCCATGTAGTAGTGCTCCACCGTGAAGTCCACGGGCTGCGCGCCCCATTGCGCGGTCAGCGCCATGCTCTCGGTGACGGTCTGCGCGTTGAACTCGCTGCCGTCCGGCAGATACCAGCCAATAAAGTGGTAGTCCGGGCGCGTCGGGTCCGTCACGGAGAAGGTCTGCCCGTAGCGGAAGGTCTTTTCCGCGTTGTCCGTAAGCGTGCCGCCCTCGCCCGCGTTAAAGGTCACGCGCAGCGTCTCGCGGTCGTAGTACAGCCGGAGCACGAGCTTGCCGTCCGCCGTGATCGCGCCGGAGGAAACCGTCCCCGCCGCGCTCTCGTTGAGCACGAAGTGGTCGTAGTGCCTTGCCGCCGCCGTCACCTCCGCGTCGGTCGCGCCGGTGAGCGGGTCGGTGTCGCGGAGCGTGTAGCCGTCGTCGTCCGCGTTCTGCTGATAGTGCTCGACCTTGTAGGCAATATCGCCCTTCGCCGTCCAGACCGCCGTATAGGTGCTGTCGCTCTGCGGCATCGTCTGCGGCAGCGCGGGCGACCAGCTGAGCGTGTAGCCCGGCTTCGTCACCGTCAGCGCGGGCTCGGTAATGCTCTCGCCCCAGCGCCGGGTGGAAACGAAGTCCGCCTCGCCCGCGTTCTTAAAGGTCAGGGTATAGGTATCGCGCGCGTAGTAGACGCGCAGCACGAGCGAGCCGTCCGCGGCGATGACGCCGCTCTTGACCGTGCTCTCGTTCTCCGTATCCTCATGGTAGCCCGGAATGGTCTGCACGACCGCTTCAACGGCCGCGCCGGTCGCGCCGGCCAGGTTCTCGGTCTGCGAGGCGGCGTCGGGATAGCTGCCGTCCGCGTTCTGGAGGTAGTGTTCGACCTTGTACGCCGTGTTCTGTCCGGCCTCCCACTTGGCGTAGAGCGTCAGGCCGGTCACCGGCATCGTGCCGCCGTTGAAGGCGTTCTCACACGCCGCGTCGGTGTGCCAGCCGCGGAACACATAGCCGGCCTTGACCGGCTGCGGCAGCGCGGCGAGGCGCACGCGCGCGCCGAAGTACACCTGCTCCGTCTCCCCGCTGCCCTCCGGCAGCGTTCCGCCGTTCGTCTCAAACCGGAGGTCGCAGCGTGCGCGGTCGTAGTACAGCTTCACGACGGTCTTGCCGTCCGCGCCGATCGCCGCCGAGGACACGGTGCTGCCATTCACCTCCGCGTGATCGTAGGTGAAGCCGTCCTTGCTCCACGCGCCGAAGACGATCGCGGATCCGGTCGTGCCGGTCCGGCTCTCGATGGCCCGCTCGTCGTCGATGAGCAGATAGCCCTCCACGCCGTCCACACGCTGCGCGTAGCGCTCGATGCGGTAAGGCGTGTCGTCGCGCGGCAACCACTGCGCCGCAAAGCTCATGTCGCCCGTGACCGCCATGCCGCCGCTCTGCGCATCGGCGGCGAAGCCCTCGAAGCCCTTAAAGGTGTAGCCCTGCAGGGCAAGCGCGGGCGCGTAGGCCGTGCCGCCGTACTTGATGGTATAAACGATGTCGGGCAGCTCCGCGCTCCGGAACGTGCCGTAGGTGAAGGTCACGTCGTAGGACTTTCTCTCGTAGTAGACCCGCACCACGGCGCTGCCGTCCGCCTTGATGGTCTGCTGCGTCACGCCCGCGCAGGCATAATTATCGTAGTTCACGCCGTCCACTGTGCCGGTGCGCGGAGAAACAGCCGTCCGCTCTAATGTCGTGCCGGTGCAAAGGTCGTCGTTCGCCTTGGTGTAGGTGCCGTTGAGCTCCTGCAGATAGTGTTCGACCCGATACGGCGTATCGTGTGCCGGCTCCCATTTGGCGTAGAGCATCATGCCCTTCGTGCCGCTGAAGGCGGGCATCACCGCGGGGATCGCGTAGCTCTGCCGCAGGGCGCTGTCGCTGTACCAGCCGGCGAAGGTATAGCCCTGCTTGATGGGCGCGGCAGGCGCGGTGATGGCCGCGCCCTTGCCGGTCACGATCATCGGCACATAACTGCCGCCGTTGGAATCAAAGGCGTAATACTGCACGTTGGCGGGATCGCTCCATTCAATGTGCAGCGTGCGCTCGATCGGCTCGGAGGTGAACGCCAGCGCGCCGTTCTTCCAGCGGATCGTCACATCGCAGCTCTCCTTGATGGAGCTCGCGTCGGGCGTGATGGTGACTGTGTTGCCGGCAGGATCGTAGCGGAACGCGCCGTTGCTCAGTTCAACGGTGAAATGGCTCTCGGACGCGTCGTCGTAGTTGGCGGCGGGATTCTCGTCCCCGTCGTAAACCTCGCCGGTCTTCATGTCCATATAGCTCATGTCGAACAGCGAGGAGGGCAGCGTGACGGTGCGTACGCTCTTGAGGTCGATGCCGAGCCGGTCGTCGTCCTCGTCATACGCGAAGTCGTAGACGTTCTCCTGTGCGCCCGCGCTCCACAGCGGCCACTGACCGTCGTAGATCACCGGCTGATAGGTCAGCTTGTCGCTCGAGAAAAGCTGCGCCTTGAAGCTGATGGTCAGATACAGTCCGATCTCGACGAACATCGCGCCCGCGGCGTTGGAATCCTTGCCGCCGCTCTGCGTCCAGCTCAAATGGTAGTAGAAGTAGCCCCAAAGCTGCGCGTAAGCGCCCGCCTCGGCCGTAATGCCGATGGAGTCCAGCTTGAGCGAGAACAGGCCGACCGCGATCTCAAATTCCACGCCCACGCGCACGCCGACCGTACCCATGACGTAGAAGTCGAAGTTGTAGTGCGCCTCCTCCAAGTCGATGGTCTCGTTGGTGGACTGCTTGTGGAAGAGCAGGATGGAGAAGTTGTAGCGTCTGGCCACGCCGAACTCGAAGCTCATGCCCATCGTGACATAGAGGTTCGCCTTCACGACAAAGTCGGCGCTGATGCCGTAGCAGAGGATGTGGAACGGGTCCACATTGCCCTCCTGGGCGAAGATCTCCTTGCGGACGAGGTCGATCCAGCTCTCGTCGGCATCCTCCATCATCGCGGAGTATTTGTCCGCAAGGCCGCCGCCCTCACCGGCCTTCCAGTCCACATCCTCGCCGAAGAAGCTCTCCTTCTGCTCCATCAGATCCTTGATCTGCTGGCCGATGTTGATGATCTTTTCCTCGGGCGCAAGACCGGTCACGCTCTTCCAATCGTAGCCGTCGTCCTCCTCGCCGGCGGTCTTGGCCGTGGCGGTGATGGCGATGCCGGTGTAGGTGCCCACGTCGATGTTGGCGTTGAGGCGGTAATCATAAATGTAGGGGAAGATCCATTTCCACTTCCAGATCGCGCCGCCGCTGGTGTTGACGGTGAGCAGAACCTCCTGCTCGAACACGGCGGTCATATTGATCTCGATGGAATTGCCGTTCTTGCCCTCCACGGTGGTGGAGAACTCGATGGACAGCTCGGCGCGGATGCCGTAGCGGTCGGCAAAATGCTTGAGCGAGCCGACGTTGACGGTCGCGCTGATGTTGATATGATCCTTATCGAGCAGCGGGCGCGAGACCGCGCTGTACAGCGTCAGGTCGCAGTTCTGCACCAGCGCGCCGTCCGCGTCGGTGATGGAGTAGGACGAAAGGCCCATGTCGCTCAGCTCCTGGAAGCCGTCCGTCTCCAGCGCCAGCTCGGTGAGATACTGCGCCGCCTGCTCGGCGAAGCCGCTCTCGCGTGCCTGACGCACCATGTCGTCCTCGATCTCCGCCCTCTGCGCGGCGGTCAGCTCGATCTCCTCGTCGCGGGTGCTGTAGAGGTCCATCGCCGCGAAGACGTCGGCTTCCTCCGCGTTCTCGTAGGTGAGGACGTAGTATTCCTCGCCGTCCTGCGTGGTAAGGGTATCCACGCGGGTGATCCTCGCATAGCCCTGAGCCTGAGCGCTGTTACTGCCCCATGCCCCGGAGTAGAAGGCGAGGAAGTCGCCCACGTCGATGGTCGTCTGGGAATCCAGACCCATCTCGGGGTAGTGATCGTCCGTGTAGGTCATGTTCTCCACACGGACGGTAGCGGCGTCATTGTCCGCATTGCCGTCGGTGTCCCAGCCCTGATCGGTCGGGAACGGCAGCACGTCGGGCGTGAAGAGCACGTCCGCGGAATCCGCCGTCTTATAGGTATAGGTATTGCCGCTCACCGCCGTGATCTGCACGTAGGCCACCGCACCGTCGTTGTCGGTGTCGATGCTGCGCGCGGCGGGGCTCACGCCCTCGTAGATCGCCACGGTGTCGCCCACGGCAAGGCCGCCTGCGGCATAGGTGAAGCTGCCGGTCTGCGCCACGGGGGTGACGGGCTGGGTGTTGCCTTTTTCGTCCTGATTGAGCGAGGTACGGAACAGGCCGTCAAGGCTCGTGGACATCCCCGTCACATCCTTCTTGGGGATGTACTTCACGCCGTCGGAGAGCGTGAGATTGTCCACCTCGTCCTTCTCCGTGACGATATTCAGCACGCGCACGCTCGGCGCCTGCTCCGCGCCGTTCGCCACAAAGCGCGCGTCGGAATCCGCCTTCAGCTCCACGCGGTAGGTCTGGCCCTGCTGCGGCGCAAAGCTCACCACGCCGTTTGAAACGTTGCACGAAACCGTCTCGTTGTTCGCCGTCACATTGATGAAGGAATCGATGCAGCCCGCGGTATAGCCGCTGATGCCGAAGGTGTAGCCGCTCACATTCGCCGCCGGAACGGTCACGGTCACATAGTTGGGGGTCTCCGCCTCGTTGGCGTTGACCGCCATGACCTCGCCCAGCTTGGCGTAGAGGGTCATGTCCTGATTCACGGTGTCGTTCGTCCCGGCCGCGCGGGTCAGGGCGCTGTCGTAGTACCAGCCGAGGAACACCTTGCCCTCCACCGTTGGGGTGGACAGCGAGGAAATGCGCGTACCCGCGGCGACGGTCGCCGGAGACATCGGTGCGCCCTCGACCTCGAAGCTGACCGTATAATAGGTCGTGACGGTCGTGCCGCCGCCCGTGGAGCCGCCGCCGGAGCTGCCGCCGCCCGAGGGCTTCTGCTCCTCGGGCTTCTTATCGCCGCTCTCCTGTCCGCTGCCCGGCTCGACGCTCACGCGCTCGCTCTTCACGCCCGGCTCGGAATACCAGGTCTCCACCGCGCGGTCCGTGCGCTCGCACAGCGCCGCGGTCTGGGCGCGGCTCGCCTTTGCCTTGGGGTCAAAGCTCTTGCCGTCGCCGTTGAGCAGTCCGAGCGCCCACAGCTTGCCCACCGCGTCCTGCGCCCACGAGGACACCTCGTCAAGGTCGGCAGGCTTCGTCGTGACGGTCGTATCGGCCTTCGGCATCGC
>CAKTGM010000042.1 GCA_934561515.1 uncultured Oscillospiraceae bacterium
AGTCAGTGTTTTCAATGCTTTGCGGGCAGCCAAACGACTGCCCGCTTTCCGCATTTTATCCCGCGTTCCGACCGATCAGATGGTCGTAGCGCATCAACAGCAGTGCGACCTGCGCGCGGCTGACGGCCTGCGTCGGATACCAGACGCATTCCTTTTCCGTGATGAGTCCGCTGTTCCACGCCCATGTCACCGCGTCCTTGCCGCTGCCGGATACCTTGGGCGCATAAGGATAGCCCTCGAGCGTGCCCGAGGCAGCCGGTTCGCCCGCGAGACGGTAGAGCACAATGATCGCCTGCTCGCAGGAAAGGAAGCTGTCGGGGTCGAATACGCCGCCGTTGCCGCCCATCAAGCCCTTGCCGACCATCCACTTGACATATTCATAGTACCATTCGTCTCCCGTAAGGTCGCTGAAGGAGGCGTCCTCCGCCGTTGGCGTGCCGCCGGCAAAGCGATACATGATGACCGCAAACTGTGAACGCTCCACGCCGTATTCCGGGCGGAAGAGCTTCTGCGCCTCGTCGCCGCTCATCACGCCGGTGGAAACCACATAGTCGACCGCCTGCGCGTACCATGCATCGGGCGCAACATCGGTGAAGGTATAGGTCTTGGTCGTACCATCCTCCGCCGTCACGGTGACATCCATGCCGCCGTTTTCATTCGCCGCAATCGCGCCGAGCGTTTCGTCCTCCCCGCCGCCTGCGTTGGCGGCGCTGTTCGCATCGATCTGCTCGGTCTGATCTTCGGAGGTCTTGTCCGAGGGATTCTTTTTATCATCTGTCCCCTTCAGGCGCAGCGCCAGAAAAATAACCAGCACCAGCACCACAGGGATCGCGATCAGCCATTTTCTTCGCATGATCGTCACTCCTTTGTCTCAAGAAATTTGCTGCATATTGTATTATGTTAGCATACCGCCCACGCCCTTGCAAGAAATTTCGCCATCGTTTACAGAAAGTGCACAATCGCACCCCTCCTCTCACCCTGCGTGCGGTGCAGCATAGAATGGAGGGCAGGAGAGTTCCTGCAAGGGATCAAAGGAGGGTGATCGTCATCAACCGTTTTCAGAACAATTGCTGCTGTGACTATCCGCCGCCCCGGCCCGTGCCGCCCATGCCGCCGCCCCCGCCGTTTCCGCCGTACCCCGGCCCTGTTGTGACCGGGCCGACGGGACCGCAGGGCGTGCAGGGCATTCAGGGCGTGCCGGGACCGATGGGCCCCACCGGGCCGCAGGGCGTGCAGGGACTGCAAGGGCCCGCAGGGGCAATGGGGCCGACAGGTCCCGCCGGTGCGCCGGGCGCGCCCGGACCGCAGGGTGCAGTCGGCGCTGTCGGCCCTGCCGGGCCGCAGGGTGCACAGGGACCCGCAGGACCTACCGGGCCGCAGGGCCCAGCCGGAGCGGCCGGCGCAGTGGGTGCAGTCGGACCCACCGGCCCTGCCGGGCCGCAGGGTCCGCAGGGACTTGTCGGCAGCGATGGGCCGCAAGGTCCGGTTGGGCCTACCGGGCCGCAGGGACCTGCCGGTCCCGCTGACACGCGCGTGGCTGCGGCAGTCACGGACGCGACCGGCACCGAGGACGCCGTCACGACGCTCAACGCGCTGCTTGCGAACCTGCGCGCGGCAGGTCTGCTCGCAACGTGAGCAAAGGCGGTGCGGCGCACGCCGCGCCGCCATACATATTAAATAAGAAGGTGATCTTCATTTCCTACCGGGTCTGCGTTTACGCCATCTGTAAAAACGAGTCGCAATTTGTCGAGCGTTTCATGGACTCCGCGTCCGAGGCGGACGAGGTCTGCGTGCTCGACACCGGCTCAACGGACGATACGGTTGAAAAGCTGCGCGCCCGCGGCGCGTATGTTGTGCAGAAGGTCATCGCGCCATGGCGCTTTGACGCAGCGCGCAACGAATCGCTGACGCTCATCCCCGGAAGCGCTGATCTCTGCTGCTGCATCGACCTTGACGAACAGTTCCGCCCCGGCTGGCGCAAAAAGCTCGAGGAAGCGTGGCGACCGGACACCACGCGCGGGCGCTACCGCTACACATGGAGTTTTCTGCCCGATGGGCGCGAGGGCTGCGTCTTCTGGGCGGATAAGATCCACAAAAACGGCTGCTACCTCTGGCGCGGCGCGGTGCACGAGGTGCTGGAATACACCGGCGAGGGTACAGAGCGGTTTGTCGACGCCAAGGGCGTGCAGCTCGACCACCATCCCGACCCCGGCAAATCGCGCGGGCAGTATCTGCCGCTTCTGGAGCTTGCGGTGCGCGAAGAGCCGGACGACGACCGCAGCCGCCACTACCTCGGGCGGGAATATATGTTCCGCGGCGAATGGGAGCGCGCCGTCGCCGTGCTGAAAGAGCACCTTGCGATGCCGCGCGCCGTCTGGCGCGACGAGCGCTGCGCCTCGATGCGCTACATCGCGCGCTGCCTTCGTCAGCTTGGACGCGAGGATGAAGCCGCGCTCTGGCTGCACCGCGCCGTTGCCGAAGCGCCGCATCTGCGCGAGCCGTACCTTGAATTCGCAGACCTGCTCTATGCGCAGCAGGACTGGTACGGCGTTATTTTTATGGCAGAACGCGCGCTTTCCATCACGGAACGGCCGCGCACCTACCTCTGCGAAGCCTTCGCATGGGGAAGCTACCCCTACGACCTGCTCTCGCTCGCCTACGACCGCACGGGGCGGACGCATCGTGCGCTCGACTGCGCGGAGAAAGCACTGTCTCTTTCGCCGCAGGAGGAGCGATTGCAGCGAAACTGCGCGCTGCTGCGGGCAAAATTGCAGGAGGAACGCCGGATTTAGCGGCTTTCCTCCTGTTTTTGTTGATTTTTTGCGCAGGCTGTGATATTTTGTTAAGGATTGCGGACTGGAGGTGAGGAAAATGGAGCTTTTGGAACATGAGGCGAATGATCTGTCCGAACCGCGCAAGGGCGAATCGCCCGCGCCCGACCCCGACGCAGGCAAGCACGCCTTTGAGGTTTTCTGCGACTGCATCGCGCTGGACGAACAGCTTGTCGCCTACCTCATCGACATTTTGAAGCGGCAGGACAGAACCGCGTTTTATAAGCTGTCGCAGGTCACGACGCACCTGGACCTCGACCCGCGCGAATTTCTTTACTGGCTCTCCCACCGCGAGGACTACGGCTCAACCGACGAGCGCGCCTGCGCGCTCATCATGGACGCCTGCCTTGCCCGCCTCTACGAAGAAAGGCAGGGCGAGCTGTTGGGCGCGCTGCTCTCGGGCGACCAAAAGACCTTCGAGCTTTTCCGCACGGAAGCGCCCGAGCTGCGCCAAGTCCCCGCCGCGACCTACAAATGGTACAGCAGCAACTATCTCGACCGCGACTATCCGCTGCGGTTTATTTTACGATGCAACGGCGTTGCATTTCCCGATACGCCGGAGGAGGAGAAATGAACAGAGATGAAATGTATTCGTCGCTCGGTGTGAGCGACAAGGTGCTCGCCTTCGGCGAGACGGTGCTCGATGAGCTCAAGCCCCGCTTTGCCGAGATCGATGAGATCGCCGAGCTCAATCAGGTGAAGGTCATCGCCGCGATGCAGAAAAACCGCGTGAACGCGACGCATTTTGCCGCCTCCACCGGCTACGGCTACGACGACGAGGGCCGCGACAACTTAGAGCGCGTGTACGCGAGCGCCTTCCATACCGAGGCCGCGCTCGTCCGCCCGCAGATCACCTGCGGCACGCACGCGCTGGCCATCGCGCTTTCCGCGAACCTTTTGCCGGGCGATGAGCTGCTCGCCATCTCCGGCAAGCCCTACGACACGCTTGAGGAGGTCATCGGCATCCGCGAAAGCCCGTGCTCTCTCAGAGAGTACGGCGTTTCCTACGCGCAGGTCGACCTTCTTCCCGACGGCGGCTTTGATTTCCCCGCCATCGAACGCGCGCTGAACGATCAAACCAAGGTCATCCACATCCAGCGCTCCAAGGGCTACTGCCCGCGCCCGACGATCTCCGTTGACGCCATCGGCGAGGCCGTTGCCTTCTGCAAGAAGCTGCGCCCCGATGTTGTCATCATGGTCGACAACTGCTACGGCGAATTTGTCGAGGCGAACGAGCCGAGCGATTTCGGCGCGGATATGATCGTCGGCAGTCTCATCAAGAACCCCGGCGGCGGTCTCGCCCCCATCGGCGGCTACATCTGCGGCACGCAGCAGTGCGTCGACCGCTGCGCCTACCGCCTCTCCGCGCCCGGTCTCGGGCAGGAGGTCGGCGCGAACCTCGGTCTTATGCCCGCGCTGTATCAGGGCTTCTTCCTCGCGCCCAACGTCGTCTCCGGCGCGGTCAAGGGCGCGGTGTTTGTCGCGGCGTGCTATGAAAAGCTCGGCTTCACGGTCGTTCCCTCCTCCAAGGAGGCGCGCCACGACATCATCCAGTGCGTCGAGCTCGGCTCGGCCGAGGGCATGGTCGCCTTCTGCAAGGGCATTCAGGCGGCCGCCGCAGTGGACAGCTACGTTGACCCCGTGCCCGCGCCGATGCCGGGCTACGATTCCGACGTCATCATGGCGGCGGGCGCATTCGTGCAGGGCAGCTCCATTGAGCTCTCCGCCGACGGCCCCGTGCGCGCGCCCTACGCCGTCTACTATCAGGGCGGCCTCACCTGGTACCACGCCAAGCTCGGCGTGCTGCTGTCGCTGCAAAAGATGCTCGACGCCGGACTCATCACGCTGCCGTAACGAAAATCCCCCTTCGAAAAAGGATACCGCTTTTTTATGCTCATCCGTAGAACACCCGTGACCAACCGGCATTTCCGCCGCCGTCCGCCCCCGCGTACTGTTTGTCTTTCCATCTGAACAAGAAATTCAACAGTACAAAGGAGTTTAACAATTCAATATGTGGTTCTGGCTTTCTCTGATCGCGCTGCTCTGCTGGAGCGGCAGCGACCTCTTTTCCAAGATCGGCTGCCAGGGTGAGGACGATCACCTCGCCCACCTCAAGATGGTCATCGCCGTCGGTACGGTGATGGGCCTTCACGCTGCCTACGAGATCTTCGTCGGCGGCACGGTCATCAGCTTTTCCATCATTCTGACGTATCTGCCCGTGTCGCTGCTGTACATCGGCTCGATGACGCTCGGCTACATGGGACTGCGCTACATCGAGCTGTCCGTCTCCTCGCCGATCTGCAACTCCTCCGGCGCGCTCGTTGCCGTGATGACGCTGCTCTTCCTCGGCGGCGAGGATTATTCTCCGCTCGCCATCGGCGCGATCATCCTCGTGTGCGTCGGCGCGATCGGTCTTGGCGTGGTGGACGCCACGGAGGACCCCGAGCTGCGCGCCGCCCGTCAGGCTGATGGCAACCGCAAGTACTCCAAGAGCTTCCTTGCCCTTGCTCTGCCGGTCGCCTACTGCCTGCTCGATGCTGCCGGCACCTTTGCCGACAACCGCGTGCTGGAAACGCTGAACGAGGGCAGCGCCAACTGCGCCTACGAGCTGACGTTCCTCTTCGCGGCCGTCGTGTGCTTCATCTATGTGGTCTTCATCAGGAAGGATCGCCTGCTGCCCAGGCGCGAAGCGCTGAAGTACATCGGCGCCGTCTGCGAAACGGCCGGTCAGTTCGCCTACATCTATGCCATCTCCGACACGGAGCATCTGGCGATGTCCGCGCCGATCATCAGCTCCTACTGCGCGGCAAGCGTGCTGTGGAGCCGGCTTTTCCTCAAGGAGAAGCTCTCGTGGAAGCATTACCTGATGATCCTGCTCGTCGTCATCGGCATTGCCGTGATGGGCGTGTTCGACATTTGATCTGCAAATCGCATCAAAAAGGAGTGTTCTTTTGAAGAACACTCCTTTTTCCTGTTTTCGCTCTATTCCAGCGGGATATCCAGCACGCTGACGCCGCGCCGGAAGGCATATTCGATCGTCGAGCGCGTGCCGCCGCGCAGCCCGTCGTTCACGGCGATGAGCAGGCTTGCATGGTCGACCATGTAGCGGTTGCGCCGCTGCATACAGCCCGGCGTGTAGCTCTGCTGCACCATCGTTTCATAGTCGCAGCGGCGCAAAATCTCGCGGTAGCGGAATTTCTGCGCTTCGCTCCAGCCGTCCGTCTGCGTGGGACAGGGGATGGCCGCCTCAAGCGTGATGTGCGGATAGTGCACTTTCAGCGCGAGCACGGTCTCTGCAAAGTAGAGGTCGCAGCCCTCGGCCATGCCGCAGATAAAATGCTCCATCCCCTCGTGGATGGCGCTCTCCACCGCCGCGCGCAGCTTCGCCTTGAGCGCGATGCAGCGCAGATCGCTCTCGTCCGCGCCCCACGGGAGTTTTCCCGGCCGATGGCCGGTGAACGCACAGGAACAGGGTCTTCCCCGCATCGGCACCGCCTCCTTTTCTTGCCCATTATAGAACATCCGTTCGCCTTTGTAAAGTATTTTCCTCTTGACATTTTGGAGATTTGGCGTATACTCAAGCTATCAACTGAATCACTTGTCTTCGAGGCGGGGTGAAACTCCCCACCGGCGGTTATAGTCCGCAAGCGATATTTTTATCGCACGAACCGGCGAAATTCCGGTACCGACGGTCACAGTCCGGATGAGAGAAGATGTGCTGCGCGCGATCTACCACGCAATTTTCACGCTCTTTTGCGTCATGCACCTTGGAAGACTTGTTCTTTCAGGGGAAATGACAAAAAGGAGTGTATTTTTATGTCCGAATCCAATGCCAGCGCCATCTCCACCCCCCGCACGGTCAGCCGCACCCACAAGCTCACGGTGACCGCCATGCTCTCGACCGTCGCGTTCCTGCTGATGTTCATCGAGTTCCCGATCCCCGCGCTCATCCCCGCATTCGTCAAGCTCGACATCTCCGATCTCCCCGAGCTGCTCGCGGCATTCTCGCTCGGCCCCATCTACGGCGTCGTCGTAACGCTGCTCAAGAACGTGCTCTTCTCCCTGCTGCACGGCACGTCTTCCGCCTATGTCGGCGAGCTCTTCAACTTCATCATGGGCAGCGTCTTCTCCTTCTCCGCAGGCTTCATCTATCAGCGCAGGAAGTCCCGCAAGAGCGCCCTCACCGGCGCACTCGTCGGTGCGCTGCTGATGGCGGTGCTGTCCGTGCCCCTCAACTACTTCGTGGTCTACCCCGCCTACGTGGTGTGCTACCACCTGCCGCTCGAAGCCATCATCGGTATGTATCAGGACATCCGCCCCTCGACCAACGGCCTCCTCGAATGCCTGATGGTCTTCAATATGCCCTTCACCTTCGTCAAGGGTATGATCGACGTGGCGCTGTGCTTCCTCATCTACAAGCCCCTCTCCCCGCTGCTGCACAAGTAACATATCAAACAATAAGGCCGTCAGGACAGCAGTCCTGACGGCCTTATTTTGTTCATTTCATCTCTTGCGCGCAGCGATGAAGCGGTTGGGCGGCGCGGGGAACAGGTCTTCCTGCTCCACGATCTCAAAGCCCGCGCGCAGAATATCCTGCGCCAGCGTCTCGCGCGTGTCGAAGGCGACGAAGGGGCGCTTGCCCGTGCGGTACTCAAGCCACTTGCGCATACGCTCGCGCGTCATCCCCACGCCGAGACAGTCGGTCGCGGAGAGGAACATCCCGCCCGGGCGCAGGAGCGCGCAAATGCGCGCGAGCACCTCCGCGCGCTGCTCGACATAGAGCAGCACGTTGCACGCGAGCACCGCGTCGAAGCTCGCAGGGGCGAGAGAGGCGTCAAAAAGATCGGTCTGCGTCAGCAGGACGTTCGCAATGCCCTGCGCCGCCGCCTTTCCCTGCGCGCGGCGGATCATTTCATCCGAAATGTCGATGCCGCGCAGCTCCTTGACATCCGACGAGAGCGAGAGCGTGACGATGCCCGTGCCGCAGGCAAAGTCCAGCAGCGTGTCCGTCGGCTTTAAGTATTTTCTCATGCAGGCGGTCGTTTTCTCGTAAGCCTCGCGGTAAAAAACGCCCGCGTCCGCGTCATAGACCGCCGCGCGGCGATCCCAGAATTCTTTTGCAGTCGGTCTCATTTTCCACCCTTGAAGACCATGTGAACGCCGTCGCTGCTTGTGAGATAGGCCATCGGGCCGTAGGCCTTGATGCCGAACTCCAGCACGTCGCCGACATGGACCTCGTCCTTCACCTCTTCAACGTCGAGGATCGTATGGTCGGAGGACGCGCCGATGATCTCAACGCCCTCCTTGCGCGGCACAAGGTCGAAGCAGTTGCCGTAGTCCACGCGTCCCATGGCGACGAGCGCGCGGCGGCGGATGCCGCGATCCTCGTAGTGCCCCACCTCGCCGAAGGCGTCCACGCCCAGCTCGCCGACCGGGAAGCTCGGCTTGTCGCGGCACTCGATAACCTCAGCCTTGATCGTCAGCACATCCTTATGCAAAAAATCAGGGGAGAAATTGTCCGACTCGCCGCGAAGTCCGATATCGCCGAGACGCAGCAGGTTAATGCGGTAGGGCATCGTGCCGTTGAGCGCCATATAAGCGGAGGTGGATGCACCGCCGCTGATATAGTCGAGCGGCCGCCCGATCTCGCGCTCAATGTCTGCCGCAAGGCTGACGAGCCCCTGCATATTGCGCTTGGTCGGCAAAACAGAGCCGTAGCAGCTCAGGTTAACGCCCACGCCTGCAAGGCGCAGGTTCTTGAGCTCTCGCTCCACCTCAAGCGCGGCGTCCAGCGCGTCCTCTTCGTTCCAGAAGCCCTCGCGCAGGTCGCCGAGGTCCATCATCAGGATGACCTCATGTATCTTATTCTGCCGCTTCGCCTCTTCGTTGAGTGCGCGCAGCACGGTGATGTCACTTTGCAGGCTGATATCGCTCAGTTCCACCACGTCCAGAAGCTCGGAGAGCATGGGGATGCGGATGAGCATCAGCGGTTTTTTGGTAAGCCCCGCCTCGCGCATGGCGCGCAGCTGGCACACACGCGACGTTGCGATGAACTTCACGCCGCTCTCTTCGTAAACGCGCACGATCTCAGGCAGTGCGGACACTGCCTTCACGACGCCTGCGACCTCGATGAGAGAATCATGGCAGCGCTCTACGAGCGCTGCCAGATTCTCTGCCAATTGATCGAGATCGAATTCCACACAGGGATATTGATTCCGATTCATTGTCATGATTTTTTAATTCCTTTAGGTAGGGACTTTTCTGTAGGGGGAAAAGCTGATTTACTGCGCGACCTTCTTGCTCTTCTTGAAGGGCTTGCCCGCAAGATCCTTGAGCGTCCAGCCGATCAGCACGCACAGCCAGTTGATGATGGGCATGAGCCAGTTGAAGATGGCCCAGGGGCCGTAACCGCCGGCGCCCCAAGGCGCGATGTTCAGCGTGTCCTTAATGAACACACCGCAGGTGTTCCAGGGAACCAGAGCGGAGGTAACGGTACCGGCGCCCTCGAGTGCAGAGGACAGAACTGCCGGGTGCACGCCCATCTTGTGATATTCCTCGGCATACATACGGCCGGGAACCACGATGGAGATGTACTGCTCGGGCATGGTGGCGTTGGAGAGAACGCAGGTCACTTCGGTCAGGCCAACGAGAGAAGCAGGCGTCTTGGCGAACTTCTTGAGGGCGTTGACGATGACCTCGAGCTGGTGGGTCTCCTCCATGATACCGCCGAACATCATGGCGATGATCGTCATGGAGACAGAGGACATCATACCCATGATACCGCCGCTTTCCAGCAGTCTCGTCATGGTGTAGCTCGTTTCGGGAGAAAGACTGGCTTCGAACATGGCGAGCGCTTCGTCGGAGAAGTAGTAGCCGTTCTTACCGTAATCGAAGATGGTGCCGAGCGTGCAGGCACCGGGCTGGAAGATGAGGCCGAGGATAACGCCGGCAACAATACCGAGGGTGATGCCGGGGATCGCGGGGACCTTCAGCGCAACTGCCACGATAACGACGATCGGGGGCAGGAGCAGCAGCGGGTTGATGTTGAAGATACCGCCCTCCGCAGCGTTCAGCGCGTTGGAGAACTCGACCACGCGGGACATATCCGCATCGCCGCCGTGATACTGCATCACGCCGAGGATGCCGAAGAAGATCAGGGTAATACCATAGGTGATCGCCGTGGGCAGGATCATGGCCTTGACGTGGGTCATCACGTCCGTACCGGCCATAGCGGGAGCAAGGTTCGTCGTATCGGACAGCGGGCTCATCTTATCGCCGAAGTAGGCGCCGGAGAGGACTGCGCCGGCGGTCATGCCGGGGCTCATGCCGAGGCCGTAGCCGATACCCATCAGCGCAACGCCCATCGTACCCATCGTACCCCAGGAGGTACCGGTGGCGAGCGAGGTGATGGAGCAGATCAGAACGCAGGCAATGAAGAAAATTGCGGGTTTGAGGACCTTCAGGCCGTAGTAGATCATCGTGGGCACAACACCCGCGTTGATCCATACGCCGATCAGGATACCGACGATGATCAGGATGCAGACAGACTGCAATGCTTTGTAGATGCCGTCCATCATGGACTTTTCAACTTCATCCCACTTGTAGCCGAGATGCAGTGCCATGATCGCGGCAGCCATCACGCCGACAAACATAGGTACATGCGGGTCAACTCCGAACTTGACAATACCGACCGCGAGTGCCGCGATCAGAACGGCCAAAGTCAATAGGGCTTCCCACAGCTTGGGCATTCTCTTTTCCTTACTCATAGTGTTACCAACCTTTCGAAATTTTGGGGGGCGCTATTCGTATGGATAACTATGCATATATTTTAGCATAGTATCACGAAAATAGCAAGTTGTTTTTGAATGGTGAACGCAGTTTTACGGTAATGTATTTTTGTCTCGGTATCGCTATTGGGTCCAGTTACGCCGGTAACACTCCTCCTTCCTCCTTCGCAGCACAACACAATTGATTCGTAGCTGACTGCAAATGCAGAAAATACCTCTCTCTCCGGCCCGCCGATCCCCCATCGGCAGGCCGGGGATGAGGTGGTTTATCCTTCCGGCGCTGCGCCCCAAAGCGGCGCAGCGCCGGCCACGC
>CAKTGM010000043.1 GCA_934561515.1 uncultured Oscillospiraceae bacterium
ACGATCACCGTCACCTACACCGAGGGCGGCGTGACCAAGACCGCTGATGTCACCGTCACGGTCAAGGAGAAGACCCCCGAGCCCAAGACGCTCGAGAGCATCGCGATCACCAAGCAGCCCAGCAAGACGGAGTATGTGGTTGGCGATACGTTCAACGCTGCCGGTATGGTCGTCACCGCTACCTACAACGACAAGACCACCGCTGACGTTACCGCGTCCTGCACCAACAACGCTCCTGCGCAGTTTGATACTGTCGGCAGCAAGACGATCACCGTCACCTACACCGAGGGCGGCGTGACCAAGACCGCTGATGTCACCGTCACGGTCAAGGAGAAGACCCCTGTTGTTGAAAAGGTCGCGGCTCCCGTGATCAGCCCCAACGGCGCTACCTTCATCGGCACGCAGACCGTGACGATCACCAGCGCAACGCCGGGCGCTCAGATCTACTACACGACGGATGGCTCCATGCCCAGCGCGAAGAGCAATCCCTACACCATGCCTCTGACCATCGCCTCCGGCTGCGCCATCAAGGCCATTGCGATCAAGGCCGGCATGGAGGACAGCGCGGTCACGACTGCGTACTTCACCCTGTACGTGCCTCCCATTGTCGTTCCGGGCACCACGCCCAGCGTGGCTTCCTATCCCATTACCGTTCTGAACGCGAAGAACGGCACGGTGGCTGCCAGCCACAAGACCGCGCCCAAGGGCGCGACCATCACCCTGACCGTCGCCCCCGATAAGGGCTTCGTGATGGATGGTCTCGCCGTCGTGGACGGCGCCGGTGCGGCGATCAAGCTCACCGACATGGGCAACGGCAAGTACACCTTCATCATGCCCGCGAGCAAGGTCACCGTTGAGGGCAGCTTCAAGGCTGCGGGCGCTGCGGTCAATCCCTTCGTGGACGTTCTGCCCAGCGACTACTGCTATGACGCAGTGCTGTGGGCCGTCAATCAGGGCGTTACCAGCGGCGTGAGCAGCACCATGTTCGCTCCCAACCAGCCCTGCACCCGTGCGCAGATCGTCACCTTCCTGTGGCGTGCGGCCGGTTCTCCCGCTCCCAAGAGCGCGAGCAACTTCACCGACGTTCCCGCTGACGCTTACTACGCCAAGGCGGTCGCCTGGGCCGTTGAGAACGGCATCACCGGCGGCACCGGCGACGGCAAGTTCAGCCCCGACGCGACCTGCACGCGCGCTCAGGCTGTCACCTTCCTGTATCGCGCCTCCGGCAGCCCTGCCGTGAGCGGCAACGCTGCCTTCACCGATGTGGCGGCTGACGCTTACTACGCTGCGGCTGTTGCATGGGCGGAGAAGAACGGCATCACCGGCGGTATCGGCGGCGGTCTGTTCGGCTCCAACCAGTCCTGCACGCGCGGTCAGATCGTGACCTTCCTGTACAGAACTTACAACAAGTAAGAGAGCGTACAGCGCATTGATCCAAATAGAGCGACCCTGTGGGAGCGCGGCGGCAATCTGCCGCCGCGCTCCTTATTATTTTTTTGTTAAACATGGCCAATGCAGAAAAAAATTCATTGCAATTTTCGTGCAAATAATATATATTTGTAAATGGAAAACAAGATGAAATCGCGCGGGGAGAAAGGCCCGTGCCGCGCCATGCGCGCGATCACAAGTAAATCAGCAAAGCAGTCGAAGCGGGGGGGAGAAAAAACTTGCTTCGACTTTGTTTTAACCCCAGCCCGCCGCCGTGCGGCGCAGCGATCCTGACAATTCAATTGATGTAAGAAATGCCGAAATTAACCTGTGTTAATGACAAAAAATCTCCAAATGCTTACAATTTTTGTAAGTGTGTGGAAGAAAAGAGGGAGTTTCTTGCAAACAGAGAGATTGATATGGGAGTACTACCGGAATCTGGGTGAGGAACACCTGAGCCGGTTGTCTGAAAACGCAAAGCTGGAACGATATGAAAAGGGTGAGCTCCTTCTTGAAGAGGGAAGCGTGCAGACGCAGCTGCCGATCCTCGTGAGCGGTATGTTCCGCGGCTACGTGCTCGATCAGGAGGGCAGGGATGTGACGGACTGGTTCGCCTATCACCGCGGCAGCCTGCTCATCGGCTGCTACAGCATCGGCGAGCGCTCGCACGTCAACATTGAGGCGCTCTCGCACGCGGAGTGCCTGCTCGTTCCCGTGGAGCAGGTTGCGCAGCAGTATGAAGATAACATTGCCTTCATCAAGGAGTACAACCAGCTGCTCCAACGGGCGCTGTACTTCTACTGGCGGGGGAAGATGAGTATGCATTGCTGCACGGCGATGCAGCGCTATCAGCAGTTCCTCCGGGAGTATCCGGGGCTGATCAACACGGTGAACAACAAGTATATTGCGTCTTTCCTCGGCATGACGCCGGTCACGCTCAGCCGCCTGCGGCGGCAGCTGCGTGAAGAGGAGGAAGAAACGAAATTCGGTTAAGGGGTGTGAGGTATATTGTTTGTAGGCAAGCAGAACGAATAGCGGACAAAATACAAACAGAGGGAGAAAAGACATGAAGAAGAAATTGTTAGCAATGCTGCTGACGCTTTGCATGACCCTGTCGCTCTTGCCGGTGCCGGCCGGAGCGGTGGAGATCCCCAGCGGCAGCGGCCTTGACAAGCTGGGCATCCGGCAGATCTCTGAAAAGAGCTATGCCATCACGCCTGATGTGAAGGAGTACGAGTGGGTCCTGAACAACAGCGCGCTGACCCAGCAGATGATGGGCCATGTGATGGAGGTCAAGGTGGGCGAAGGCTCCAAGGCATCCATTGCAGTCGGCTACGGCGACGACAACATCGAAGCCATCGCGCTCGGAAAGAGCTGGACCATGCGCAAGACGACCGAGCAGGCCCAGAGTATGCAGTCCCGCCGCAATACTAACGTTGTCGGCGCGATCAACGCCGGCGGCTACGATATGAGCAACGGCCGCCCCGGCGGTGCGTTCATCATGGACGGCACTGTGATCAACCGGGCGACCTCTACGACCTTCTGGATCGACATGGAGGGCAATGCGCATATCACGAGCGCGCAGGAGTGCAACGCCGCCCTTGACAGAGGAAACGTGCGGGAAGCCGTTTCCGGCTTCGGCGATATTTTCAAGGACGGGCACGCCACCAGCGGGCTTGACAATTTCACCCGCGCGTCCCGCACCGCCATCGGCATCAAGGCCGACGGCACGGTGGTGATGCTGATGGTCGACGGCCGTCAGGCCCCCTATTCCGTTGGTATGACCATGGCGGAGGTCGGCGCGGCAATGGAAGCGCTGGGCTGTGTGCAGGCCGTCAACCTTGACGGCGGCGGCTCTTCTACCTTTGCCACCCAGCGCGAGGGCGAGCCGGAAACGGCGGACTCTGCGGGCCTGACGCTGCGCTGCCGTCCGTCCGATGGTTACGAGCGCCGCGTGTCCAACACGCTGATGGTCCTCTCCACGGCAAAGCCGACCGGCGAGTTCGACCACGCCGTTCTGACCCCGAACAACGCGATCTACACGCCCGGCAGCAAGGTGCAGTTCACCGCCACCGGCGTGGACGGCGCGGGCAGCGGCGCGCAGATTCCCGCAGGCGCGGAGTGGGAGGTCCTCTCCGGCGGCGGCAGCATCGATGCAAACGGCCTCTACACGGCGCCCGAGGGCTGCGGCGAGGCGAGCATCGGACTGATGGTCAACGGCGCGCTCGCCGGTAAGACCAGCGTGCATCTGCAATGGCCGGACACGCTCGGCTTTACCAACGCCAGCGTTTCCATCGACTTTGGAAAGAGCAGCGACATGACCTTCAAGCCCACCTGGCGGGGTCAGGAGGTCATCTATAAGGACGGAGACTTCGTCTGGACGCTGGATGAGAGCAAACCCATTCGTTATAAGTACACCACGCTGGTGGAGGAAAAGGCGTGGGAGGGCCGCAATGTTCCTGCTGCGGGATTCCCTACGTGGAAATACTCAAACTCTAATGGCAAGATATACATGCCCTTGACGGGCGATATCGGGACCCAGAAGAAAGTTGAGTGGGGTTCTACGGATGTTTGCACCTACATTACCTATTTCACGGAACAGGAGCGCACCATCAGCTATGAGGGAGGCTCGATCACGGTCGATGAAAAGCTGACCCATGATAAAGCTGAAATGCTTGATCTCCGCACGAATGAGTGGACGGATTGCACTGCGAAACAAAATGCAGAGCGTGTGAATCTGACACACCATTTTGAACTGGGCAAGTTCAATGGTAATACATTCGTTGCGGACGAAAAGAATTCCCTGCGCGCAACGGTAAAGGCAGCACTTGCCACTGATCCAGCCGTCTCCGGCTCTGTTGAACTGGTGGTCGGTCTGGAACCGATCGTTCTCATGAACTTTGAGGACGGCAGCTATAACTGGAACACATACGTTACAAGCGGGAAGAATGGCGATGACGCGACGGGTGACAACGCACAATTTGGCCAGCTGTCACGCCAGCACATCCTTGACCACGGAATGTGGGTTCGTACCGCAACAAATCAGTCTATTGATTTTACCGGCTCCGGTGTCGTCAGCACTGCGGAGGACAGCCGTGTGCGCTTTGGCGACAAGGCCTTTAAGCTTTGCTTTGATTTTAAAAACGTACCGGATTCGAATGCAGCTGCAACAGATGCGGGCTTCTCTTGCGATTTGTACGTTAACAAGGCACAGCCGACAAAGATTGGTATGTGGGTCAATGTCCCGGCTGACCTGAAGGACTGCCCGTACCAGCTGAAAGCAGTCATGGCCGGCGGCGCAGGAAGTACAACGACCGCCAAGACAGACGGCGGCTACAACAGCCTGAATGCAGACGGCTCATTTACCTATCACGGAGAGCTTGATGCAAACGGCAAGGGTAAAATTCCAAAGGGAACCACCATGTACACCCAGTATTATGCCAAGGTGATGGAAGACGGCCGGGAGGTCGCGCTGAGTTCTCTTGGCGACATGGCTGGAAGAGGCTGGCTCTGGGTGGAGGCGGATATCTCTGCCATGCAGATGCCGATTGCCATTTACCGCGGCTACACCTTCCGCGTCGTCAAGACGCCGGGTATGGCAACATGGAAGCAGCCCTCCCACATTCTGGTGGACAATGTCCAGTTGATCTACGGAACCAATACCAACGATATCAACAACCCGGTCATTGAGTCTGTAACGGAGAAAACGACCAATACGATGCTCTACGCCGGCGAGCAGCCGGAGCTGCCGAGCGGCTCGCTGAGCTTTGAGATCGCCTATTCCGACAGTGAACTGACCGATAAGTACGCCAGCGGCATTGATGTCGGTACAGTCCGCGTCTTTGTGGACCGTGTCGAACAAAAGAATAATGTCGAGATCCTTGCAGGCTCGCTTTACCTGCACAATCAGACGCTGCGCAACGGCGAGCATTCGCTCACGATCTATCTGAAGGACCGTTACGGAAACGAAACGGAGCGGACATATTACTTCAAGGTTGTTGACCCGCAGGGCAGCGAGGCAGGTATCGCGGTGATTCCGCAGCAGGCCGCACCGGAGGTCGGCAAGGAGTTTGCGCTCTACGTTGTCAACGTTACGAACGAAGAAATTGGGAAGGCGGAGCTGTATCTTGATTTCCCGGAAAGCTATCTTACGCAGCTTCCCACGGTGGAGCCTTCCTCCGGTTACAGCGCAAACGTTGAGAAGGTTTCCAGCGGCCGCATCAAGCTGACTGTTCAAAAAGCACGAACGAGCGGAGCGATGATGGCGCAGCTCATGCAGGAATACGATCATGAAATGGCCTGTCTGGTCCTGAGAATTCCGGAAAGCGCCGCTTCTGACGAGTCCTTTGCGTATACCATTGCGCAGGCCACCTATGAGACGTCTGCCGGCAGCAACACCTTTGTCGGTACGCCGCAGAAGGTCTCACTCGAGACGGTCTATCGGATTTCTGCGGAGCCGACGATCCTCGTCGGGCAGCAGACGAAGCTGCACGTGACCGACCGCAACGGAAATCCGCAGGCTCGCGCCGAGGTGTTCTGCGGCGCACAGTCTCTCGGTAAGACCGGCCCGGACGGTGTGCTGAAATATACCTTCAACGAGGCAGGATTGAAGACCATTCATGCTGTGAAAGACGGCAGCCGCTCGCAGGAGGCGAAAGCGATCGTCTGTACGAAGCCTGATGAGGCGCAGGGGAATCCCTTTGGCGTGCAGAACAACGCTGTGGACAATGCGTCCACCGCACAGAGCATTACGTGGCTGAGCAGCATCGACAACTCCAAGCCGACCGCTGTCGTCAGGTACGCAGAAAATGCCGATTTGACGGGCGCGAAGAAAGTCTCCGGAACGAGTGCGCTTCAATTCTTCGTGCAGGGCACGTCGGGTGATGCGCTTCGCTGCAACACCGTTTCCTTGAGCGGTCTTATGCCCGGCACGCAGTACTACTATCAGGTCGGCGACGGTGAAAAGTGGTCGGAGGTCTATCACTTTACGACGGATACCGCAAAGGCTGAGCAGACGAATTTCTTCATCCTCGGCGATATTCAGACAAGCGAAACATCCAACCTTTCCGCCGCACTGGACCAGCTGAAAAATGGCAGCTATGCCTTCGGCATCCAGACCGGCGATGCAATCGATGGCCCGACCCGCTTTTACGAGTGGAGAACGTTCTTCACACAGATGAACAGCGGGAAGCTCAACGGCGTCAATATCTTCCATGCGCTCGGCAACCATGAATACAACGGTGATGCTGAAGGCGCGATCTCCAAGAACATCTTCAACCTGCCCGACAGCCGGATGAACAGCTGGTACAGCATGGAATACGGCAATGTCTGCGTCGTGGTGGTCAACCACAAAAACACCGGCGAAAACGGCGGCTTGGTGGAGGCCACGGCCCAGATCGCCGAGCAGCTGAAAACCGACTGTGCGTGGAAGGTGCTCGTCACCCACGAACCGGTCTACGGTACGGAAGGCGTCCTCTCGGATGAGGCGATGACAGCCATCGCCACGAATCTGGAGAAGGCGGGCATTGACTTTGTCTTCAGCGGCGACGATAACTCTTATGCGCGCACTTTCCCGATGCTCAGGAATAAGGCACAGGCGGAGGACAGCTCCGAGGGCATCGTCTATTACATCTGCGGCGACCTGTCTGGCAAAACCGCAACCTGCACGAAGCTTCCTTGCCATGCCAAGGTGATCGAGCGCACGGAGTATCAGGGCATGTACATGACGGCCACGGCGAATGAGGCCAGAATGACGATCAATGCCTATAAGTACAACGGCGAACGGCTGGATTCCTACACCAAGCAGCGCACCGACTGCGAGCTTGGCAAGCACACCTTCAATGAAAACAGCAAGTACGACATGGCGAACCACACGGCGAGCTGCGTGCTCTGCGGTCAGCAGAGCAGCGTCCCTGCCACGTTCAGCGGACTTCTGGAAACGACGGACGGCGCGCATGTCGTGCTGGCGAACGGTGTGCCGAAGAAGAATCAGTTTACCAGCTTTGGTCAGGATATCTTCCACTCCTGCGCGAACGGCTACGCATACAAAGCCGTGCACACGGATGACCGCACCTGTACCAAGGGCGGCCGCACGAAGGATACCTGCCCGAAGTGCAATGCAACACAGGAAAGCCAGTTCCTCAATGCCGAAGGACACGCTTGGGATGAGAATCACATCTGCAAGAAGTGTCAATTCCGGGGGATTGATATCGCCGGCGCGGATGTTGTCTTCAAGTTTGGTACGCCGGAAAATCCGCGTGATCTGGAACCGATCCCGCAATACGCCTTTAAAGACGGCGGCGTTCGCCCCAGCAGCTTTGCAAAGCATGGCAACCGTGTGCTTACCTCGTCGAATGATAACAACACCGGAAGCGATGGCGTGACGCGAGATCTCTACGTCCAGTGGCCCGAGAACAAGTATATCGGTACAGCGACGATTCGCTACGAGGGCAGGGGCAACTACTACGGAGAGAAGGTACTGACGTATAGAATCCTTCCCGACAGTGTTACGACGCTCACCGTTCAGGACGTCACCGAAACGAGCGCCACGCTCACATGGAATGCTGCGCCGGGCGCAGAGTATTACGAAGTCTTCTCCTGCGACGAGCACGGCAAAAGCAGAATATCTCTTGGTAATGTTACGGAATGCAGCTTTGTTCTGAACAATCTTGCGCAGGACAAAACGACCTACTATGTTGTCGCCAGCCGCGCCAAGGATGTAACCGGCCAGGTGTATAACTGCGCCAAATGGTCTCCGGTCTGCGCTGTCAGCGCCGCGCCGATCTCTGCCGATGTGACGGCGATGAGCGCTATGGTCGACGGCATGACGATCCCCACGGTCACGGTGGATGGCGTAAATTACCTCTTCCTTCCTGCCTCGGCTGATCTGGCGGCGCTGAATGTCACATTTGCGCGCTCTTCGGAGCAGGGGAAGCTGACGGTCAGCGGCAGCAAGGGTAGTGTGGTCCTTGGCGACGGCGAGACGCTGAATGTTGCCGCGCTTGCGGCGGAGAGCGACAGCTATCGCACCATCAAGGTGCAGGTCGGCAATGGCGCGGCGTTCACCGTTCGCGTCATGCAGGCGACAAATCTCGCAACCGTCTATCTCACCAGCAGCGACAACGAAAAGGGCCGCGGCTTTGTGGACGCGAATAAGGCGAACGTTGCGCAGGCAGCGCTCAAGATGGTCGGCGCGAATGGTCAGACGATCAGCGAGACGGGCATCGAGGCGCTCAAGGCGCGCGGCAACTCCACCTTTGCGCACGCTGTGAAGAAGTCCTACCAGATGAAGCTGAGCGCGCCTTCCGATCTCCTGCAAAACAGTGAGAGCGTAAAGACGTGGGTGCTGCTGGCAAACTACTTTGACGCCACGATGATGCACGACAAGCTCTTCAAGGATCTCGCGGCGGCAATGCAGATGCCCTACACTGCAAGCTGCGATTGGGTCAACCTCTACTACGACGGCGAGTACCGCGGCGTGTACCTGCTGAGTGAAAAGAACACCATTAAGAGCACCGGCGTTGACATCATTGATCTGGAGGCGGCGTACAAGGACAAGAATACGGGCTATGGAA
Organism: uncultured Oscillospiraceae bacterium; assembly: GCA_934561515.1. GTDB lineage: Bacteria > Bacillota > Clostridia > Oscillospirales > Oscillospiraceae > Hominicoprocola. The sequence continues at coordinate 9,003 of CAKTGM010000043.1, forward strand.
CCAATATGGTGGCTGCCGAGGGCAAAAACACCTATGGCGGCACCTATTACTACACGACCGGACTCATTGAGCCGGAGAATATCGCCGGCGGGTATCTGATCGAGCTGAACCACAATAAACCCGATGAGGCCAACGGCTTTATCACCACAAGAGGCAAGGGCTTCAACGCCAAGAGTCCCGAATGGTGCGGTCAGGAGGCCATGAAGTACATCAGCGAGTACTATCAGGCGTTCGAGGATGCCGTCTATGCTCAGGATGAAAACGACAACTACACCGGCGTCAACGCAGCGGGCAAGCACTACTACGACTACGTTGACAAGGAGTCGCTGGTGAAGATCTTCCTCCTGCAGGAGCTTGCGCTGAATCCTGACGGATTTATGTCTTCTCTGTTCTTCTATAAGGACGCCAACGGGAAGATGTACGCTGGCCCGATCTGGGATCAGGATATGACGCTCGGCACCGGCTGGACGAAGTATCTTGCGCCGGATATGAACTACGCGTATCACTATCTCGCGGAAGCGCTGATTCAGATCCCTGATTTCCGCGATGCAGTGAACAGATACTACACCGAAACGTTTGCTTCGATGGCGCGCAGCCTGCTGGACAATAACGGTACGATCGCGCAGTATGAGCAGTGCCTGAATTCCGGCGCGGCGATGAACTACACACTTTGGCCGTATATCCGTGTCGGCGATCCCGCCGCCAGCGGGCATATCTGGCAGGGCGCGACCTACGCCTCGGTGACGGCAGATATGCGTGACTGGCTGGCAAAGCGCATCACCCAGTTGGATAGCGTTTTTGCAGGCGTCATCCGTGATGTGGGCGACGTAAACGGCGACGGCAAGGTTGACGAATTCGATGCCGTGGCAATCCTGCGATATGAGGTTGGCTATCAGGATAGCAACTTTGACATTCGCTACGCGGATGTGAATAAGGATGGCTCGGTAGACGGATTTGATGCAGTTGCCATTCTTCGCAGCATTGTCGGATACAAGGACTGAGAAAGCGGACAGCGATATCTCAACAACAGAAACTGGCATCCCGCTGCACGGCGGGATGCCGGGGAAATAAACAGTCGAAGTGATAGAAAGGAAATGATTGAAGTATGAAAAAGAGACGTGCATTAACCATGCTGTTCTCGCTGATCTTCGTGCTCACGCTTTCGCTGAGCGCTATTGCGGCGCCGCTGAAAACGACGATCAGCGTGGAAGCGAAAAACGATGCCGTGAAGGCGGGCGAAGAGGTGACACTGGCAGTAAAGATTGCAAACAACCCCGGTGTCAACTGCTTTACATTTTGCATCAACTACGACAGCGAGCGTTTGGAACTGAAGTCGATCAACACCGAGCGTCAGATTACCGTGGAGGATGAAGTCGTGAATGTTCCGTACTGGAGCGGAATATATGTGACCAAGCCTGATACCGGCAAGGTTACATTCGCGGCGGCTAATGCTGTTAAGAAAGATGGCATCATGTTTACGGTAACCTTCCTTGTCAAGCAGGACGCGAAGGCGGGCGAAACGGCAGTGAAGGTCGTAAATGAGCGCCTCGGTGCTTATGAAGGCGGGAACACTCAGAATATTGCCGCTGACACTGTGGACGGCGGGCTGAAGATTGAGTCCAGCACCACTGGCGGCAACACGACCGGCGGCAACACCACTGGCAGCGGCACGACCGGTGGCGGCACGACTGGCGGCAACACGACCGGCAGCGGCACGACTGGCGGCGGCACGACCGGCGGCG
>CAKTGM010000044.1 GCA_934561515.1 uncultured Oscillospiraceae bacterium
TCCTTTGTGGTGGTAACGGTCAGCCCCTTTTCGACAAAGCAGTCAAGGCAGACGCCTACAAGCTCCTGTCTCTTTTCAGCTTTCTTTTCTTCCCTCAAAACACAATCCCCCCATTTCTGTGCATTATCCAGTGTTTCTTGTAATAAGATATCAGACTTCAAAAATAAATCAAGTGATTGCTTGAATTAGAGTTATAAATTTACAGGATCTCAACGCTTCATCAAACATCACAACAGTCTTTTTCAGCAGCCGCACCTCCGGCAAGCTCTGGATATACCGAATCGCCGTCCTTGCAAAGACATCGGACTTTATCGTGTCCCACTCCGCCCGCCAGACGATCTCCGCCATGCCGTTATTATTGACGCTTTACACAAATAAGCCGTTAGGATATGAGTGAGACAGCTGAAAAACGGGAAATTGCCATCACGAAATCAACAAGCCGTATTCCCGAGAGGAATATCAAGAGATGAGCAAAACAGGCAGAACGCCGAAGCTGTTTGGCAGAACGGTAGGAGTGAGAACCATGCAGAACGGCGGCCAGCGCAACCGCTAAAGCGGAGATGTGGGCCAGCGTATTGAGGTTTGCCGCGCTTGCGCCGCTGCGCACCCACAGCCGTTCCTGACCTGTGGATTTGAAGCGGGAATTGTAGCGCTCGCACTCTGTGCGCAGGGCGTAAGTCCGTTTAAAATAGAGACAGCTGCGGTCAATGGAAAGCCTGTAGTCATCGGGAACGGTCCTGTATTTCGTGCAGCCCCGGTTTTTCTTCCCATTGTTCCAGTTTTTGTGGCTGCAGGAGCAAACACCGGTTTTGGACCGGCGGAACGGGCAGCAGTATTTCTGGCGGGTACGCCCATTGTCGGTCGTCTTTCCGTCCTTGCGCATGGCGACCCCGGCCTCGCAGACCGGATTACCGGCAGGAAGCGTTTTAGAGGCTTTCGTGCCGCGTGGATTGAGGGGAATAAACGCCTCGCCCTCATAGATTGTTTTTACGGTATTGTAGATGCTTTTCACATCGTAGCCCTTGTCGGCAAGAAAGGTGCATTCCTTTAAGGAGATCACCCTGTCAGCTTCGGCGAGGATCTCAGCGGCGACGGCGGAATCGGCGACATTGCCCGGGGTGGTCAGCTCGTAGAGTGGCAGCCCGGAGATGCAGTCCACCAGCACATGGCTTTTGTAGCCCCAGTAGAACTCATACCGGCGCTCATTGTGCTGGTTGGAGGTAGAGTGGACGCCGAGGGCGCAGTCCGGGTCGCTTTTCGGGTGGTTTTCCTTGGAGAACTTGTTCTTTGCAAAGGATTTTGGGTTGTTCTGCTTCGTGTTTGCCATGACGGGTGTGGAGTCCAGACCAACGAAAGACGCATCCACCACGCCCAGCTCATACAGCTTCCGCACCAGATTGGCCATGATCGACTTCAACGCACCGTTGTTCAACTGCCGCAGGCAGCGGTCATACGTCCAGTAGGACGGCAGCGGCTCCATGATGTTAAAGCCGCAGTAATGGGCGATGATGCGGTTGTTGTCCAGATAATCCATCAGATCTGTGATCTGCGTGAAACCCTCGCATTTCATTACGATAAACGCACAGACCATGGCTTCTTTGGGGAAGCCCCGCCGCCCGGTTGCCGCCCTGGGCAGCGTGAAGTCCAGACTGCTGAAAAGCTTGTCGTAGAACGCAGCGGCGCTTTGGGATGTAAACAATGTCACATCCTGAATGATTTCCTGTCGGTAGATAGCGGCCAGCCCCTTTCTGGTTGGTTTTCTCTCAAGTCAATTTTACCAAAAAGGGGCTCCGCTTTCTATACCATTTGAGTGATTTTCGGTTTCAGCCATGGCCGGAAAGCATTGATATTACTCAACTTTTTGGGTTTTGCTCATAGCTGGAGGAATATCTAAAAAGGAGGGGAAATAAGTGAACATACAGAATCTGCGGTATCTGCTGGAGATCGCCCAGCAGGGATCGGTGACGTCGGCAGCCAAAGTTCTGTATCTGTCCCAGCCCAGACTGAGCAAAAATACGGTGTGGTCATTTTCAAACGGGAGAACAACGGCCTTACGCCCGCGGAGGGGGGACAAGAATTTTTAAAGATCGCCCGGGACATTGTGGAGGAGGCAGAGGGGAAAGAAAAACTGCTGTATTTGGTAGACCAGGCCAACAGCGCCAGAATATCTGCAACCTTTCTGTCCTTCACCTGCGACGTGTTTTTGGAGTATGTAAGGACCTTGGGAGAGGAAGACGGCTTTCGATTTTTCTATAAGGAGACCGACCCCCTGACGGCCATCGGAGACGTATTCACCGGGGAGTCAGAGCTGGGGGTGCTCCACCTGCACAACGGCGTGATGGAACTGGCCCGGCGGGAGGTGGAGAGCAGGGGGCTGTACATGGAGAAGCTGTCTGATACAGTGCCCCATCTGGTGGTGCGGGTGGGCCACCCGCTGGCAAGACTGAATCGGCCCATCCGGGCGGAGGACCTGTATGGCCAGAGCTTTGTGATTTATCCCGAGCTGGACTGACCGATGCCCGGCGGGTCCAGCGTCCACTCCTCGGTGGAGCGGGGCATGAAGAATATGGACTGGAGCCGGATCGGGAAGATCATCTATATCTCCAGCCGAGGGACCTTTTATGATCTGCTGACCCAGACCGATGCGGTGGCCGTGGGGGCCCAGGCGATGAACAACCAGGAACGGGTGAACCGGGTGATGTCCCTGCCCTTTGACCCGGATTTTTTTGCAGGCTTTGAGGGAGCAATGAACGGGGGGTGTGTACGTCGTGTACCGCCCCGGCCAGGTGCTGTCAGAGGCGGTGGGTGGATTTTTACAGATGCTGCGGCAGGTCCAATACGAATAAAAAAATACCGGAGAGAAGGCAAAGCCTCCTCTCCGGTACTCTTTAAATCTTTCTGCGCATTTCGTTGTGTGGGGTCACGGTGTGGGTCAGGCAACCGTTTCTGTCAAAAACGAAGCAGCAAATTAAAGCTGTCGCATTCATATTTTTCGTTTCAAAAACGCACCGCTGTAATCAAAGAGTACGCCGACACACTCGCTTTCTAAAAATAGATTCCATTCTCCGCAGCTTGAGTGGAACGCACTGCTCCAATCTCTCTTAAGTCCAGTAGGCTAAGCGTCACTTTTTGCGCCCCTCAAGGAAAACCGACACCGCTGCCGCCAGAATAATTCCATAGCCTATATAGCTCAATATATCAGCTGCCTGATTGAAAATCAGCCATCCCCAAACAGCGGCAAAGACAATCTGGGTATAATCAAATATGGATATTTCGGAGGCTGGTGCATAACGATATGCCGCCGTTACAGAAAACTGGCCCAGACAGGCGAAAACCGCAGCGGCCAACAGGAGGATAAACTGCCGCGCCGTCAAAGGCAACGGATGCAGGAGCATTGACGGCAGGCATACGGCACAGGAAAAGGCTGAGAAGAAAAAAACGATCGTGGTCCCATCCTCCCCCTGCTTGGACAAAACTCGCAGCATGGCGTATGCGATACCGCTGAAGGCGGCGCAGCCAAGCGCCGCAAGCGCTGCATCGTTGCTGAAGATATTTGCCGTAGGTTTGATAACAAAGCACGCGCCTACCAGCGCAAGGAAAATCAGTGCATACTGTTTTTGCGTTGCTTTTTCATGCAAAAGCAACGAGGAGACCAGAATAACAAAAAACGGGCTGAGATCAATGAGGATCGTTGCGTCTGAAAGCAGCATTCTGTCCATCGCATAAAAATTGCAGACCACTCCAAGCGTTCCGAATAGGGAACGCGCCAAAAGCGCCGGCAGGTGCGCTTTCTTCACCGTAATGCGCTGCCTGCGCAATAGCAAAATCGTTGAGATCACAAGAATCGCAACAAGGTTGCGGAAGAACGTCTTCTGCATGGCAGGAATGTCTCCTGCAAGCCTCGCAAACATATTCATCGTGCTGAAGTTGAACGCTGCCGCAACGATGAAAAAGATTCCCCGTTTCTTATTGTACATGCTTTGCATCATTCTCCCGTCTCAAGATAATGGTTTCATCATTTATTTAGCACAGAATAATGCGCATGTCAATTGTCATTTTAAGAAAGCCGATCTGCTTCCCGGCAGATCGGCTTTCCGTTTTATTTGTTCTTATGCGCAAAACGATGGTACACATAGGTTTCTTCTTCGATTGCGCTGAGCTTCGTCATGATCTCGTTTGCCCGCTTGTCCTTGCTGACAATATCCTGCAATAAAATGCTGAAAAAAAGCATTGTCGTGCTATAGGACCCGAAGAAAAGATCCTTGGTTGTCGGCAAGCACAAGACCGGATCGGCGAGGCTGCACAGGGGAGAAAGATCTCTATCGGTAACGCCCATAACGCTGAACTTCTTTGCCTTCAATCGCTCCAGCTTAAAAATCAGATTGTGCGGATACTGCGGATACATCACTGTGAATATTTCGATTTTTTTGGGGTCCATCAATTCGATGCTTTCCCATATAAGGTTGTTCTCATCAATTACCGAGGCATCCTTTCCCAACCGTTTGAGCTGGTAGCAGAAATACTCCACCAGCGTACCGGAGACCCGCGAGGCAAGAAAAATGATGCGCTTGGCATCAATCAATCGTTTGAGCATCGCCTCATAGCTGTGGTTTGCAAATGTTTCTTTCAGCGCATCCAGATTTGCCTTTTCCGCATGGATGATCTGGTCAATGTTATCAAGGCTGGACAGATACTCCTGCTGCGATGCCATTGGCGCCGGGTTGCGCACAAAGGTTCGCATCGCATGCTGAAAGCTGCCGTAGCCGCGGCAGCCAAGCGCATTGCAAAAGCGCGAAACGCTTCCCTGACTGATGCCAACCTCCGCCGCCAGTTCGTTTGCTGTCATAAAAAGAATATCGCCCATATTCTGGTCGATATAGTTGGCAAGTCTTCCAAAAACAGGCGCCGTGGCAGCAACCTCTCTCATCTTTGCTTTCAGCGTCTCCAGATCGTGAAAGTCCGGAGAAAAATCCGCTAAATAATCCATCTGTTCTCCCTCCATAGTAATCTATAAGATATCATACCCCAATACGATTGATGAAGTCAATAATTTTTTGTTTGCTATTGACATATTTATCAATCCGTGTTATAAGAATGATATCTTCAATATTAACATCAGATATTGATGAAGAGAATATTCTTTTGGAGGACAGAAAAATGGAAATGATTCATCCCACCCACGATCCTCGACATATGCAGGTAGTGGTGCTGGATGGCGACGATTTCACCATTGAAGAGGTTGTCGCCGTTGCTCGTTACCACGCAAAAGTCGAGTTTGCTCCCGAGTTCATCGAGCGAGTGAACAAGTCCCGCGCTATCATTGATCGCTTTGTTGCAGAAGATCGTCCCGTCTACGGCGTAACGACCGGCTTCGGTGACAATGTAACCAAGCGCGTGACTCCGGAAGACGCCGCCCTCCTGCAGCTCAACATCGCGCGTTCCCACGCCGTTTCCGTAGGCGAACCGCTGAAGGAAGAGCAGGTACGTGCTATCCAGATCGCTCAAATCAACAACAGCGGCCGTGGTGTTTCCGGCGTTTCGATCGAATTGCTCGAAGCGATCCGCGACCTGCTCAATCACAATGTCACGCCCTTTGTTCCCGGCGAAGGCGTTGTCGGCGCACTGTCCACCGAGGGACAGACGACGCTGCCGCTGATCGGCGAAGGCAAGGCCTTCTATCAGGGCAAGCTGATGAGCGGTGCCGAGGCTCTCTCCGCCGCCGGCCTCAAGCCTTATCAGCTCAAGTCCAAGGAAGGGCTGTCACTGCTCAACGGCACGCCGGGTGCAACCGGTCTCGCCTGTCTTGCGACCTATGACGCCATGGAAGCTACCAAGGCCTCCGAGATCATGGCCGCATTCTCTTATGAGACCAACAAGGGCAACATCAAGCACCTCGATCCTCGCCTGCACAGCGTAAAGAACCATTCCGAGCAGCAGGAAAGTGCCGAGAACATTCTCAATCTGCTCAAGGGCAGCGAGATTTCCCAGAAATATGAGGGCTACCGTATGCAGGACGCCTATTCCCTGCGCTGTGTGGCACAGATGATGGGCGGAACCAAGCGTGCCATCAAGGAAGCCTACATTTCCGTGACGGAGGAGCTGAACTCCTGCTCTGACAATCCGGTCATCTATCCCACCGGCGACGGCGATGGCGTAGCTCTCATGGGCGGCAACTTCGACCGCGCCTATCTCTGCATCCACATGGATGCGCTCTGCATTGCCATGACTCACCTCGGCAAGCTGGTTGAGCGCCGCACGGACCGCCTGACCAACCGCCATTTCAGCGACTATCCCCCCTTCCTGGTAAAAAATCCGGGCCTCAACAGCGGCTTTATGATCACGCAGTACACCTCCGCCGGCCTTGTTGCTGAAATGAAGGTCCTCTCCCATCCTGTTTCGGTCGATTCCATTCCGACCTCCGCCAACCAGGAGGACCCCGTTTCCTTTGGCTTCTACGCCAGCCGCAAGGCATGTGAGGTTGCGAAAAAGCTCGAATATCTCAACGCCATCGAGCTGATGACACAGGTACAGGCGATGGACTTCATGGAGGAAGGCGAGCTGAAGCATTCCCCGGTCATTCAGGCCGTGTATGACCTCGTGCGCGCCAAGGTTCCCACGGTGGAAAAGGACCGCCATTTCTATCCCGATATCATGGACATCAACGAGCTGCTCGTCTCCGGCAAGGTCATCGACTGCGCCGAAGAAATCTCCGGCAAGCTGAAGTTCTGATTCGCCGCTTTAACTGAAAAAAACAAAAAAGGGAGGAACCCCATGGAAAACGGAAACATTTTAGTTCTCAGCGAGCGCCAGATCATGTCTGTTCTGGATATGCCTGCGGCGCTGGAAAGCGTGGAGACCTCTCTGCGCGAAATTGCCGAGGGGCGCTGCATCAATCCCATGAAGCTCCATATGTCTCTGCGTCCCGGAATTCAGGGGTATTTAAACTCAATGCCTTCTTGCCTCCTTGCGCAGGATGTCATGGGAGCAAAGCTTGTCAGCGTCTATAAGGACAACGCCAAAAACTTCGGCCTGCCTGTGACGATGGGCACAATCGTCCTCCATCACCCGGAGAGCGGTCTTCCCTTTGCTGTGCTCGGCGGAACGTATATCACCGCCCTGCGCACCGGAGCGGCGGCCGGTGTGGGCGCAAAATACCTTGCGCGCAAGGATTCCCACGTTCTGCTGCAGATCGGCGCAGGCGCGCAGGGACGAATGGGCGCTGAGGCAATTCTCTGCGCAATGGGCACCGTGGATGAACTGCGCGTGGCAGACATATCGCCGGATGCGCTCAAGTCTTTTGCAGAGGAAATGCAGGAAAAATTTCCGCAGGTGCGCATCGTCCCTTACACCGATTACCGCAAGGCCATCCCTGGTGCGCAGATCATCTGCGCCGGCACGACCTCTCCCCAGCCTTTGCTGCGCGGGATGCCGCTTGACAAGGGCGTCACCGTCCTGCTGATCGCCGAGCTTGTAGACGACAGCGATCTGCGGTGGTATGATCGCTGCATCATGGACTTCCCCGAGTGCTTCTGCGACCGGATCAACGATGATCTGCGCGGCTGGTCTGCGCGCACGGGCAGCCCCTTTGAGGAGATTCGCCTCGAAACCTGCAGCGCGTCTCTCGGCGAGGTGATCGCCGGAAAGAAGCCCGGTCGCAGCAGCGACGATGAGCGCATCGTTGTCGGCTACGTCGGCGTCGGCGCCGAAGATGTCCTGACGGCCAAGGTTGCCTATGACCGCGCGATGGCAAAGGGTATCGGCACGCTCGTTGACTTTTCCAACGCCTAACGTTTCTCCTGCCCGTACTCAGAAGCTGTTTTATCCCCGTAACTGTATACGATCCCCCTTGCTTCAATGGCATACTCCGCCACAGAAATTGTGTAATATTTAAGGAGGAAAACATGAGTAAAACCGTATTGATCATTTTGAGTACCGTTTTGGTTCTCGGTCTCACGCTTCTTATCACAAACATCCTCAGCAGAAGAAAGAAAACCGATCTGGCCGACTGGGAGGTCGGCGGTCGTGATCTCCCGTACTACGTTGTCATCGGCACTCAGTTTGCCACCGCAATGGGCGGCGGCGTTCTGGTCGGCCATGTCGGCAACGCCTATAACTTCGGCTTGTCCATTCTGTTCTATGGCGTGTTCAGCTCTTCCACGCTGCTGTTCATCGCGCTGATTGCAAAATGGCTGCGCCGCAACAACTTTGTCACCGTGCCTGACGTTGTGCAGTCGTTCCGCGGCCGCAACAAGGCCATCAGTATTTTTGCCGGTGTGATGTCCGCCGTCATTCCCTTTGGCTGGTGCATCTCCAACCTCAGCGCCTTCGCTAAGCTCTACACCCGCATGACCGGCATTCCCATGAATGTGCTGATTACTTGTCTTGCAATTGCCTGCATCGCCTTCGTTCTCCCCGCAGGCCTCAAGACCGTTGCCTGGACGGACTTTATCTTCGGCATTGTCATTGTCATTGGCGGTGTGTTCGTCACAATGAAGAGCCTTGATATGGCGGGCGGTTTTTCCAACGTCGTTGAGGCCTGCCCCCCTGAGATCATGAGCTTCCCGAAGGGCCTCTTTGCAGTCGGCGGATTCACTCTGCTCAGCTGGTTCCTCTCCCTCGTTCCCGGCGGTATCACCAACCAGATGTATTTCCAGCGCGTCTTCGCCATCCGCGACGAAAAGCGCATTGTGCCCACGCTGCTGATCTCTGTTGTTCTGGTGTTCCTTACTGATGTGTGGGCCTTCTTCATGGGCACCTCTATCCGCGCGCAGAATCCGGACCTTGCCGGCGAAATGGCGACCGGCTGGCTGCTTGACCAGCTTCCCATCTGGTTTATCGTCATCTTCGCAGGCATGATCACCTGCACCATTCTCTCGACCATCAGCTCCGGCATCCAGAGCACGGTCGTCAACATCACTCGCGACTGCTACGGCGCGCTCAATCCCGAGGCAGCCAAGGACGGCGCCAAGATGATGAGAGTCTCCCGTACGCTGACGGTCATTCTGATTGCCTTTGCCGCAATCAGCGCCATGTTCATCCCCAGCGTGCTCAACACGCTCGTCTATACTTACTCCTATTCCGCAGCCTCTATGCTGATGCCGGTCTACGGCGCTTATATCTTCCGCAAGAAGGATTTCTGCACCAATCAGGGCATCCTTGCCTCCATGGTCGGCGGCACCGTCGTGTGCATCATCTGCCAGATCATCGGCACGCCCATTCCGTTCGTTGCCTACGGTCTGGTCGCCTCGATCATCTGCTTCTTCGTTGTCGGCTATCTCACCCGCACTCCGGTCAAGGCAGACTAATTCCCTCAGGAAACAGCTTCTGACGAATCATCGATTTTTTCATCTCTCTCATGGCAGGGGGGAGAGGCAGCTGGGTACTGCCTCTCCCCCCTGCTCTTTTAAATCGCCAGATTTTACAACATTCAACGCCTGAAAAAGAAAGGACTACGTATGAAAGAACATTGGGCCATCATCGGCGGCGGAAACGGCGGGCAGGCATTTGCCGCTTACCTCTCAATGGAAGGTCTCGATATCACTCTTTATGATATCTTTCCTCAGACGGTAGACGCTATCAACAAACAGGGCGGCATTCATCTTGACGGCAGCGCAAAGAACTCCGGCTTCGGCAAGATTCTCTTTGCGAGCACTGATATGGAAAAGGTCATCAGCAACGCCTCTGTCATCCTCGTCGTGCTCCCCTCGATCTACCACAACAGCATTGCACAGAAAATCGCTCCGCTGCTCAAGGACGGTCAAATTGTGATTCTGAATCCCATCACTCCGCTCGGTACGATTGACTTTCAGAATACGCTGACGCAAAGCGGCTGCACAGCAGACATCGTGCTCGCCGGCACCAACACGCTGCTGTTCGCCTGCCGCGCCGTACAGCCCGGACACGTGCACGTAAGCGGGCAGAAAAAGGACATTCTCATCTCGGCATATCCCAGCAGAAAGAACAGCGTCGTTCTTGCTGCGATTCAGCGTTACCTCCCCGAATACAGGATGGCTCCTGACATTTTGATGGTTTCTTTGGACAATCTCAATTTCGAATTTCATCCGGGTCCAACCCTTTTGTACACGGCAATGATCGAAAACGGGATTGACTTTGAATACTACTCCGACTTTACACCCAGTCAGGCACGCTTGATTGAAGCAATCGATCAGGAGCGACTTGCCCTCTGCCGAGCATACGGAGTTAAGGTGCGCGATGTTGCGCAGACCTTCCATGACGAGTACGGGTACGAGGGTACGTTGTATGAGATGATCAAGCACGCCGATGTCTACAAGGGAATCAAGGGCCCCAGCGCCTTGAACAGCCGCTTTTTGACAGAAGACATTCCCTACTCCCTGCGCGCCATACAAACTCTTGCTCAAATCGCCAACATTCCCACGCCGGCAATCGACACCGTCGTGAACCTTGCCTACATTCTTCTGGGCGATGATCTGGATGAGGGCAGAACACTCTCCCAACTCGGTTTCAACAGCAGCACAACCGTCAGCGACCTGCTGGAACTCTGCCGATAATGCTCATGTACGGTAAGGAAGCAAGCAACCGAAAACAAGAGATAGACCGCCAGCACTACACTATTCCGAACCAA
>CAKTGM010000045.1 GCA_934561515.1 uncultured Oscillospiraceae bacterium
ATCCGATGCCGTTCCCCACGAGCTGGAGAGCTGCTGGGACTGGGCGGTGAAGCGGACGGAGCTGATGCCCGCTGCCAGGCTGCGGATCGAAACTATCCCGGCGGTGACACACTGCGGCCAGTGTGGACAGGATTATTCCACCGTGCCCCAAGGCCGCAGCTGTCCGTATTGCGGCAGCGAAGAGACGTGGCTGCTTCGGGGCGATGAGATCAATATCAAGGAGATCGAGGCGATATGATGGATCGATACAAGATCATTGAAGTAAAAGAGAGTGTATTCGCCAATAACGATAGGGAGGCAGAGCGCGTTCGAAAGCAGCTGAAGGAGGATAAAACGTTTCTGTTGAACCTGATGTCCTCGCCCGGCAGCGGTAAGACCACCACACTGCGGCGTACTATTGAGACGCTGCGGGACGATCTGAGGATCGGTGTCATGGAAGCAGATATCGACTCAGATGTGGATGCCAAAGCCATCGCGGACACCGGGGCGCGGGCTATCCAACTCCACACCGGCGGGATGTGCCATCTGGACGCAGCTATGACAGAGCAGGGGCTGCGGGAGCTGGGTACCGACGATCTGGACTTGGTGGTGCTGGAGAATGTGGGCAATCTGGTGTGTCCCGCGGAATTTGACACAGGCGCGGTGAAAAACGCCATGATCCTCTCCGTGCCGGAGGGCCACGACAAGCCCCTGAAATACCCGCTCATTTTCACCGTCTGTGATGTACTGCTCATCAACAAAATCGATGTGCTGCCCTACTTTGACTTCGACATGGACAAGGTGGTGGCGTATGCCCACATGCGTAATCCGAACCTGAAGATATTTCCTATCTCCGCCAAGAGCGGCGAAGGAATGGGTGCATGGTGCGATTGGCTGCACCAGCAGGTGAAGAGCTGGCAGGCATGAATGGAGGGATCCTGCGTGCTTTGCCCATACCGTCCCCGATCGGAATGCAGGACGGTCATGCTCAAGTATTGAGTGAAGCTGCCGTTTCCAAATGAAAAAGGACCCCAAGCCGTTGTGTCGCAACGGCTTGGGGTCTTGCTATATTTGCGCGGTTGAGGGAAGTACTTCAGATGTTATCTTATTGGACTTCCTTGCCCATCTGATAGGCCTGCTCCAGTGCGGGATGCCCGGCAATCTCGCCCACACCGTTCACGCCGCCTGCAAACACTGTGCCTGCCAGCGTGCAGCGGGGGAAGCAGTCCACCCAGCCCTGCACGGCCTTCTCCGTGCCATCGAAGGTCTCCGGCGCGTCCTCCGCCGCTGTCGCCAGAAGATAGGCCTTGGTGAAGGCATAGTCGCTGTCGTACAGCGGATTGGCACGATCCAGCAGGGTCTTGAGCTGACCGCTGACGCAGTAATAGTAGACGGGCGTTGCGAATACCAGTACATCGGCGTCGTGCATTTTGGCGGTGATCGCCGCGGCGTCGTCCCTGAGGACGCAGTGTCCCAGCTCGTGACAGGCGAAGCAGCCCTTGCAGTAGCCGATTTGCTTTTCCCGCAGATATACGGTTTCCGCCTGATGACCTGCCGCCTGTGCGCCTTTGGCAAAGGCTGCTGCCAGCGTTTCGGAATTGCCGCCCTTGCGGGGACTGGAGGAAATGATCAGGACCTTTTTATTCATCGTAAACCACTCCTTGCGTTTTGATTTCCCCTGTGATATTTTCATAATAGTACCTGCACTTGGCGTTCTGTCAAGATGCATTTGAAAATTTTGAGGGGTTTATGTGTGAGCTAAAGATCAATTGCTTACGATACGGAGGCGCGTCATGAACCGCGATTTAACACGAGGCCCTGTCACCAAGTCCATGCTGCTGTTTGCCATCCCCATGATTTTGGGGGATCTGCTGCAGCAGTGCTATAACATCGCCGATACGCTGATCGTCGGGCAATTTCTTGGGCGCGATGCGCTTGCAGCGGTCGGCTCAGCCTTTACGCTGATGACCTTTCTGACCTCCATCATCCTCGGCCTGTGTATGGGGAGCGGCGCGCTGTTTTCCATGCGCTTTGGACAGCGGGATGAGAAGGCTCTTTGCGAGAACCTCTGCGCATCGTTTTTCTTTATCGCGCTCGTCACCGTGCTTCTGAACATCCTATCGTTTGCCTGTCTGGACGGGCTTCGCACCTTCCTTCGGGTTCCTGGCGAGGTGTGGGGCGATATGCGCGAATACCTGTTTGTGATTTTCATGGGCATTCCCGCTGTTTTCCTATATAACTACTTCGCCTCTTTTTTGCGGGCGATCGGCAATTCCGTCATCCCGCTGGGCTTTTTGGCGGTTTCCGCTGTGCTGAATATCGCCCTCGATCTCTGGTTTGTCATCGGGTTAAGAAGAGGCGTTGCCGGAGCGGCGGAGGCGACGGTGATCGCCCAGTATGTTTCGGGGGCCGGCATCGCCGCCTTTACCCTTGCGCGCTTCCCACAGGCGCGCTCGATCTGGAAGCTCTGCTGCCTGCGGCGGGAACGCATCCGCGAGATCGTCTCCTTCTCCACGCTGACCTGCGTGCAGCAATCGGTCATGAACCTCGGCATCCTGATGGTGCAGGGACTGGTCAACAGCTTCGGCCCTGTTGTGATGGCCGCCTTTGCCGCCGCTGTGAAAATCGACGCCTTTGCCTATATGCCGGTGCAGGACTTCGGCAACGCCTTTTCCACCTTTATTGCGCAGAATTACGGCGCAAAAGAGAGCGCGCGGATACGCGCGGGGCTAAAAAGCGCCGTGTGCATTTCCATGGCCTTCTGCGTGGTCATATCCGCGTTCGTCTTCATATTTGCAAGACCCCTTATGGCGATTTTTGTGGACGCCGGAGAAACCGAAGTCATTCTGGAAGGCGTGCGGTATCTGCGCATCGAGGGCGCGTTTTACTGCGGCATCGGCTGCCTGTTCCTGCTCTATGGCTTGTATCGTGCGTTGGGAAAGCCGGGCATGAGCGTAGTGCTTACGGTCATCTCGCTGGGCACCCGTGTCGCGCTGGCCTATCTGCTGTCCGCGATCCCTGCCATCGGTGTTGTCGGCATCTGGTGGTCGGTCCCGATCGGCTGGGCCTTGGCAGATCTGACGGGCTTATTCTACTACAGAGCCCGAAAGAAAGAGCTTCTTGCTTGAACCGCGGCAGAAATGCGTGGTGCTTTTCAGCAGTACTGGGAGTAAGGCGCTCCCGGTTCTCCGGAGATGCCCCTGCGCCGGCTTGAAGCCCGGCGTGAAGCGCATCAGATTCTGTGCGTCCGGCGCAGCCCCCTCGTCCTCGCTTGGCTATGGGGGAATATCACGAACGGGCGGCGGATTTTTGCGGATTTTTTGTTTCTTTTGTTGCATAACAGCCGCTTGTGCGTTACAATAGTGCGGCGAAAGGTTTCATTACAACAAACAGGAGACACGATATGATATCCAAATCCGCTCTCAAAGAATTTGTGCTCATCACGTTCGGCACGGTGGTCATCACCGCCGGTGTGTTCTTTTTCATGCAGCCGGCGAGCCTTGCGATGGGCAGCGTGGCGGGCCTTGCCGTCGTGCTGCAGCAGTTTGTGCCGCTGAGCGTTGCAGCGATCGCGCTGATCGTGAACATCATCCTGCTGCTGCTCGGCTTTTTGCTGGTGGGGCGGGAGTTCGTCGGCAAGACGATCTATGCCGCAATTCTGATGCCCGTGCTGCTCGGCATTCTTGAGCTGCTGCTGCCGAACAACCAGTCCATGACGAACGACGCCTTTATCGATATGCTTTGCAGCGTGCTTCTCATCAGCTTCGGGCAGTCGATCCTCTTCGGGCAGAACGCCTCCTCCGGCGGGCTCGACATCGTGGGCAAGATCCTCAACAAGTTCTTCCGCATGGATATCGGCAAGGCGATCTCGGCGGTCGGCATGGCAATCGCGCTGTCCTCCGCGCTCGTGTACGACAAGAAAACCCTCGTTCTCAGCGTGCTGGGAACGTATCTCGGCGGCATCGTGCTCGACTATTTCATCTTCGGCACGAACACCAAGCGCAAGGTCTGCATCATCTCGCAGTACAAACAGGAGGACATCCTCAACTTCCTGCTCGAAACGATCCACTCCGGCGCGACGCTCTACGACGCGCAGGGCGCTTACGGCGGCTTTTCCGGCAAGGAGATCGTGACCATCGTGGATAAAAACGAGTACCGCCTGCTGATGAACTTCATCGGCAAGTGCGACCCCGCCGCCTTTGTCACGGTCTACACCGTGAGCGAGGTGCTCTATCAGCCCAAGCCCAAGCCGCAATTGCAAAAGGAGCGCAAAAACTGAGCGATCGATTCAAAACGCACGCTGATTTTTGAAAGCGAGGTATACCATGAAGCACATCGATATCCACGGCATCCTCAATATGGAGCTCGTGCGGGGTGGGATCTCAGAGCGCTTTCCCGGCGATATCCGTATCATGCCAAACGGCGAAAGGTGGCTCGTCAGATGAATAATAGCATGTTCGTTGAGGCGACCGCGGCCGATGCGCTGACCATTATTGGCTTGCGGCGCAGAATATGGGACACGACATATAGAGGCATCTATCCCGACAGCATGATAGATGATTTTGATTGGGATTGGCACAAGGAGAGAGAGCTGTCAAGAATTCATCTTCCCGCATATTCCGTGTACCTGATTCGAAAAGATGGTCGGGCTATCGGTTATCTGACGATGCATCAGGCTGATGAGATCGTCTTGCAGTCCCTATACATTCTTTCTGAATACCAGCGGCAGGGAATCGGTCGGATCGCATTTGATTTTATCAAAGAATACTGCAAGGAACAGCACGCGGAGTCTTTTATTTGCCAATGTGTTCCCGATAACCTTAATGCCCGCGTGTTCTATGAGAAAATGGGCGGGCAGGTAATCGGAGAGGATTTGGCGAATGAAGAACGATGGCAGAACTCGGTCACCTATCGATTTTTGCTGACAGATGAATCCCCTGCGGGGTTGACAACTTTGAATTGACAGAACGGGAAAAGGAGGAACCATATGTTTCGGCCAATCAGAAAGAGAAAAAACGAGATCAGCAGGGACGCGGCGGAAGCGCTGCTTCGTGAAAGCCGGCGGGGCGTTCTCGCGGTGAACGGGGAGGACGGCTACCCCTATGCGATTCCCGTGAACTATTTTTACGATGCGGCAGCGCAGAAGATCTATTTTCACGGCGCGCGGGCGGGGTACAAGGTCGATGCCCTCAAAAAGAGCGATAAGGTCTGCTTCACGGTTTATGGAAATGAAACCGTGAGGGAAGAGGCGTGGGCGCCGTTCGTGCGCAGCGTCGTTGTATTTGGCAGATGCCGCCTGCTTGATGGCGGTACAGACACGATGGCGCTTTTAAAGCGCTTCGTGATGAAATACTATCCCAGCGAACAGCTGGCGGAAGAAGAGATCGCACGCTCGGGAAGGGCGGTGCAGCTCTTTGAGATAACGATCGAGCACCTCAGCGGGAAAGAGGTTCAGGAGCGGTAACGAAGTTCGCTCAAACGCAAATTAAGCCCTGCGCTGCTTTGCAGCGCAGGGCTTGCATCGTTTCATGCGCTATTCGACGTAGAACATGATCTTGGTGATGTACTCGGATTCGTTGCCGGTGGAGAGATAGTCGTTGATCGCAAACTCGTAAGCGTCGGAGACGATTTTGAGCCGATGAGCGCGGCAGTATGCCAAAAGGCGCTCGTAGGCCGTCCCGATGGAGAGATAGTCGCCCGTGTGGTGCGTGACCGCACAGCGCCCGGCGGGCAGCTTGACAACGCCCGGAGCGCGGCTTTTTTCAATGGGCAGAAAGGCGAAGGAGGCCTCGGTACAGCGCCCCTCCTGTATGCGCGAGAGCGGCACGATCGCCCCGCTCTGGAAGAAAACGGGGAGCTGCTCCCTGAACGAGCGGACAAAGCACTGCTTGGTGGCGATGCTGACCGCCTCGAGCGTATGGGGCGAAGCAACCTCTTGCAGCAGAAGATACTGCCCCTTTACCGCTTCAACGCTCACCTCGCCGCTTGCGCCGCGGAGGGAGGAGGTCTGCTCAAGCTGCGCGCAGCGGTGCGCCACGCGGCTTTTGATGAGCTGCAAGTCCCTGATCTGCCGGTCGATGATGGCGAGCTGCCTGCGCAGCGCGATGAGGGAGGTATCGAGCGTGTAGCGCTTCATGTGCGCCCTGATCTCGTCGAGGGAAAAGCCGAAGCGCTTCATGATGCAGATCGTGTCCAGATAGTCGAGCTGCGCGGCGCTGTAGTAGCGGTAGCCGTTCTCGGGGTCTACATAGGCCGGACGGAAAAGGCCGATCTTGTCGTAAAAAATCAAGGTCTGGCGGGAAATATTCTGATGCTTTGCGATCTCGCCAATCGTAAACAGATTGTTCATAAAAAACTCCTTGACCTTATGCTTACTATACAGTTTATGATCATAGCATGAGATCCAAAATACATCAAGGAGGAAAAACAAGATGAGATCCCGCGCGGCTGTTCTCTGGAACAAGATGGTGGATGGGCTGACAGTGAAAAGGACTCTGCTGATCCTGCTGGGAGCAATGATCTGCTCGTTCGGCATCCACAACATCCACCAGCGCACAAACATCACCGAGGGCGGCGTGATCGGCCTGATGCTCCTTGCAGAGCACTGGCTGAAGCTCTCCCCGGCCTGCATCACCCCTGTGCTGGACGTTGCCTGCTATCTGCTGGCGTTCCGCTTTCTGGGCGGGCGGTTCATCAAGATCTCCATCATTTCGACATTCTTTGTCTCGCTTTTCTATAAAATCTGGGAGCTGTTCCCGCCGATGCTGCCCGACCTTTCGGACCGTCCGCTGATCGCGGCGGTGCTGGGCGGTATGTTCGTCGGCATCGGCGTCGGCCTCATCGTGCGCCAGGGCGGCTCCAGCGGCGGTGACGACGCGCTCGCGCTGTCGATCGCTCACATCACCCGCTGGCGGCTCTCGCGCGCCTATCTCTTTACGGACATTGTGGTGCTGCTGCTCTCGCTTACCTATATCCCGGTGCTGCGCATCGCTTTTTCGCTCATCACCGTGACGATCTCCTCGTATCTCATCGACTATGTCAGGAGCTTCGGCGCGGCGGAGGAAACAGCGAAAAGGGCGAGCGAGCCTGCGTGCGCGCCGTCGGCCGACTGAGACGGAGCGCAGCAAAAATGAGCCTTCTTCGGCCGTGCGGCCAAAGAAGGCTCTCCTGATTTTTCGTTGCTGCTTGCAGAAGGATGTTATCTGCCAAGCTCCTCATCCGCGTAATCGCAGCATTCCTTCGCGGCAAGACGCTGCATTTTCTTGCGTTCGATGGCCTCAACAACGTCGCACCAGCTTCCGATGATCAGGCAGACGAGCGAGCAGAACGCGAGACCTGCGGCTACGAGCTTCAATACCAGACGAGCAGTCTTTCCCATGGCGGTTACCCCCTTGAAATATGATACTGCCATTATACACGGCTTGTCCGCTGTTTTCAACTGCGATTTCCCGCCCGGCCGGAGCAAAGGGAGTGCTTGACAGCGATGTCCCGCTCGGAATATAATTATTCTGTTTGCGGCGCGCGGAGAGAAGCTGCGCTGCGAGGTCAAACGATCCGGCCGGGGCGCTGCCCGCGGCCTTCGGATCGGGAACGGAGGAAGATCATGATCACAACGATCCTGTGGGATGTGGACCGCACGCTGCTGGATTTTGACGCGGCGGAGAGCGCCGCCATCCGCAGTCTGTTTGCGGAATTCGGCCTGGGCGAATGCCCGGAGGACAAGGTCCGCCGCTATTCAGCCATCAACGAGCGCTACTGGCAGCGCATGGAGCGCGGCGAGATCGACAAAAACGAGGTGCTGGTCGGGCGCTTCCGCGAGTTTTTTGAGGCGGAGGGGCTGGACGCTTCTCTTGCAGAGAAGTTCAACGCGGCCTATCAGCTGCGCCTTGGCGACACCATCGTTTTCCGCGACGACAGCTATCACATCGTCGAGTCGCTCTGCGGCAAGGTGCGCCAGTTCGTCGTGTCCAACGGCACGGTCGCCGCGCAGACGAAGAAGCTGCGCCTGTCGGGGCTCGGCGCGCTGATGGACGGCGTGTTCCTCTCCGAGCAGCTCGGCGCGGAAAAGCCGAGCGCCGCCTTCTTTGATCAGGTGTTCGAGGCCATCACGCCGGCCAAGAAGACGCAGACCATGATCGTCGGCGATTCGCTCACGAGCGATATGCGCGGCGGAAACAACGCGGGCATCGTGACCTGCTGGTACAATCCCGGCGGCGCGAAGGCGCCGGACGGCCTTCGCATCGACCACGACATCCGCGATCTGCACGAGGTTGTGGGTCTGCTGTAAAAAAAGGGGAGAGGCGCTTCCTTTTCTCATCTCGCCGTCAAGAAAAAATAATAACAGTTTCCCCTCTCATGCCACTTGATAAACCCCAATGGATATGGTAAAATTGACGAATCAAACGGACGCTGCAAGGCGTCCGTTTGGTAAATGAGAGAGAAAAATGAGAGAGAAAGAAGGAAACCGAATGGATCATCAGCGCAAAGCGGATCTGATGCTGCTGCTGACGACGAGCTTCTGGGGGATTTCAAACTGCCTGACGGCGATCTGCCTGCGGGATATGCAGCCGCTGACGCTCAACGCCTTCCGCTTTATTACGGCCTTTCTGGTGCTGGGCTTTGTTTTTCGCAAGAACCTGCGCCGCATGAGCCGCGTGACCGTGAAGTACAGCATCATGGTCGGACTGTCGCTCGTCATCGTGTATACGAGCCTTACCTACGGCGTGCTCTACACCTCCGTTTCCAACGCGGGCTTCATCGGCGCGCTTTCCGTGGTGACAACGCCAATCCTGGAGTTCTTCGTCTACCGCAAAAAGCCGGAGAAGAAGTTCGGCGTTTCGATGCTGCTCTGTCTTGCCGGCCTTGCGCTGATGACGCTGAACGAAACGCTCAAGCCCGCCTTCGGCGATGTGATCTGCCTTCTCGCGGCGGTGTTTTACTCGATCGACCTCATGATCACCGAGCGGGCCGTGGCCGATGAGCGGGTCGATCCGCTGGCGCTCGGCGTGTGCGACCTTGCCGTGGTCGGCGTGGTGATCTCGGTGCTGGCAGCCTTTCTGGAAACGCCGTCTCTGCCCGGTACGGCGGTCGTCTGGGCGGCGGCACTGTTCCTCGGCATCGTGTGCTCGGGCGTGTGCCTTGTGCTCCAGAGCGTCTTCCAGCAGCACACCACGGCGAGCCGCGCGAGCCTCATCTTTACGCTCGAGCCGGTGTTCTCCGCGATCTTTGCCTTCTTCCTGCTCAGCGAGCGCATCGGCGCGCGGGGTTATCTCGGCGCTGCGCTGATGCTTGCAAGCCTTGTGCTGGTGGAGGTCGACGTGGGCGCGCTGTTCAAAAAGGACAAGAAAGCAGCAACGGAAGCAAAAGAAGCAAAGTAAGCTCCCACTGCCACGTTTGGTTGCGGCGATGCAAGGCAGAGCTGGTGGCGCTTTTTGCCGCATGGCGTTATACTGGGCGCATCAAGGCAAACGGAGGATACGCACATGACGCTGGGAGAAAAACTGAAGCTGCTGCGCGCCTCGCGCGGCTTATCGCAGGAGCAGCTCGCCGCGGAGCTGAATGTTTCGCGGCAGGCCGTCAGCAAGTGGGAGTGCGGCGACGCAGCGCCGGATCTCGACAAGCTGCGCGCCATCTGCACCTATTTTGGTGTGACAACGGATCACCTCATCTGGGAACATGAAGGGGACGCGCCGAAGGCGGCCGTGCCGAAGAAGGAGCGCGCCTCGCGCGGCAGGAATGAGGTTTTCAGCAATGCGCTGCTGTTGGTGCTGCTGCTTGCGGGCATCGCGGCGCTGTGGAGCAGTCTGCGCATCAGCTTTACAAGCGGCGCTATGGTGCACATCATCCTTGCCGTGGCAGCGATCGCTGCCGCGATCCTTTCGACGACCCTTTGGAAGCAGCGGGGCAGAGTGATCGCCCCGCTCATCGCCGTGACCGGCGCAGTTTTGGCACTCTCCCGATTGGCAGCCATGCTTGCCTATCTGGTGAATCTGTGGTCAGGGTCGAGAGGGTATGCGGACGGAGGCGACTGGCCGATCGTTTGGGAGAGCGCGGGGACATGGCTGCGGCATGACTGGCCCTACTATCTATTCTATCTTGCCCTGATCGCCTGCGGGCTTTGGCTCGCGCGGCGGCTCAAAAAGAAGGAGAAGGCGAATGACGACCTTTGAGAGGGTGTACGCCGCGGTGAGGCTCATCCCGCGCGGCAGCGTTGCGACCTACGGGCAGATCGCCGAGGCGATCGGGAACAAGCGCCTTGCCCGCGTCGTGGGCTATGCCCTGCACGTCAACCCCGAGCCGGGCGTCATCCCGTGCCACCGCGTCGTCAAGCGGGATGGGGAAGTGTCAAGTGCTTTTGCTTTCGGGGGCGCGAACCGTCAGGTCGAGCTTTTGAAGGCCGAGGGCGTCGGCTTTCTGGACGAAAGCCATGTTGATATGAAGGAATATTGCGTGCGTGCCATCCCACTCATTTGAAAAACGTAAGAAAGGAAGCGTTCCGGTTTCATAGACGGGTGTCCGTAAAACAGTTAATCCTCCGTATGGCTTAGACCATGCGGAGGATTTGTTTATGTCTAATCTT
>CAKTGM010000046.1 GCA_934561515.1 uncultured Oscillospiraceae bacterium
CTAAAGGCTGATATTCCGTGACCACTTCGAGATGCGCCTTTGAATCGCCATTCAAAACGATGACGGCATACGTAGCAGGTCATTGTAGATCAGATCGTAAAACGTGCCCACCCGTTCGTGTGTACACACAGTATAACACAGCAATCATTCTATTTTCAATAGACGCGACGGAAGTTATCGCCGTTTAACAATATTATTTTGTGCTAAAATCTGATTTTTCGATTCTTACAGTGTCAATCATACTCTGCATCGAAATACCCACCTATCGACTTTGCGGTTTTGCGGGGTGTTTTGCACAATCGTAAATATACGCACTCCCCAGCGAACGGTATCCGCTATGCAGCGATTCGCTGTTTCACAAAAGAACCGCACAGAGGCGATAACTATTTCACCCTTTTCGTTATCCTTGCTTTACAGCGCAAAAAACAGGTGATTCTCAACCCTTAGATGTAAAAACAGGCGGCACCCAACCGAAGTTGAGTGCCGCCTGTTTTGTTGTCCAATCCTGCTTGGCAGATGCCGATTTTGTAGTTTCCTCAAATTACTGTCTTATCGGCGCACGGCATAATGAGCGTCCTTTTTCTTCCGGGACCGCGCGATTTTATTTTGCAAACTGCTGGAAAAATGGAAAGAGCTATGATATGATGCTTTTACCTAACTGCGCGAGAGCGCTGAGTTTACGATACGGCAGGAGAAAACAACATGAATCATCAAACCATCATCGTACTGGATTTCGGCGGTCAGTACAACCAGCTGATCGCCCGCCGCGTGCGTGAATGCGGCGTTTACTGCGAGGTGAAGCCCTACACGACGCCCCTCGCGGACCTTCTTGCGTTGAAGCCCATCGGCTTCATCTTCACCGGCGGCCCGAACAGCGTCTATCTTGAGGATGCGCCGCACGTTGACCCCGCGCTCTTTGATGCGGGCGTGCCCGTGCTCGGCATCTGCTACGGCTGCCAGCTCATCGCGCATCACCTCGGCGGCAAGGTCGTGGCCGCAAACGACGCGACCGCGCGCGAATACGGCAAGACCGAAACCTTCTTCGATACGTCCTGCAAGCTCTTCAAGGGTCTTCCCGAAAAGAGCGTGACGTGGATGAGCCACGGCGACTACATGGAAAAGGTGCCCGAGGGCTTCTCCCTCGTCGCCCATTCCGACGCCTGCCCCAACGTCGCCATCTGCGATGAAGCGCGCGGCTTCTACGGCGTGCAGTACCATCCCGAGGTCAACCACAGCGAGTACGGCAAGGACATGATCCGCAACTTCCTCTATGAAGTCTGCGGCGCGAAGGGCGACTGGACGATGGGCGACTACAAGAACACCGCCATCGCCGCCGTGCGCGAAAAGGTCGGCTCCGGCCGCGTGCTGCTGGCGCTCTCCGGCGGCGTGGATTCGTCGGTCGTGGCGGCGCTGCTCGCCGAGGCCGTCGGCCCGCAGCTCACCTGCGTTTTTGTCGATCACGGTCTCATGCGCCTCAACGAGGGCGATGAGGTCGAGTCCGCGTTTGATAAGTGGGACATCAACTTTGTCCGCGTGAATGCCGAGAGCCGCTTCCTTGAAAAGCTCGCCGGCGTATCCGATCCCGAGCGCAAGCGCAAGATCATCGGCGAGGAGTTCATCCGCGTATTTGAGGAAGAGTCGAAGAAGATCGGCGCGGTCGACTTCCTCGCGCAGGGCACGATCTACCCCGACGTGATCGAATCCGGCCTCGGCAGCGCCGCGGTCATCAAGAGCCATCACAACGTCGGCGGTCTTCCCGACTATGTCGACTTTAAGGAGATCATCGAGCCTCTGCGCCTGCTCTTTAAGGACGAGGTGCGTCAGCTCGGCCGCGAGTTGGGCCTGCCCGAGTATCTTGTCTCCCGCCAGCCGTTCCCCGGCCCGGGTCTTGCCATCCGCATCATGGGCGAGATCACCAAGGAGAAGGCCGACACGCTGCGCCTTGCCGACGCGATCTACCGCGAGGAGCTGGAAAAGGCCGGCGAAAACAAGAAGGTAAACCAGTATTTTGCCGTCCTGACCGACACGCGCACCGTGGGCGTCATGGGCGACGGCCGCAGCTACGACCGCGTGCTCGCCCTGCGTGCCGTGACGACCGAGGACTTTATGACCGCCGACTGGGCGCGCATCCCCTACGAGCTGCTCGACCGCATCAGCGGCCGCATCGTCAACGAGGTCAAGGGCATCAACCGCATCGTATACGATATCACCAGCAAGCCCCCCGCAACGGTGGAGTGGGAATAAGTTCAGAGGTCGAAAAAAGCCCGTAAACACTGGACTTTTTGAGCCATGATGCCCTTCGCGGCAACGATTTGGCAACAGAATTTCATTATTCACAAGAAAAGAGCTATCTGATTTCAAATGAAGTCAGATAGCTCTTTTTGTTTTCTGGATTTCCTAGTCTGATTCCAAAAACGTTTTCTACAGCGATCCGCTTTTATTGGCGTATCACTGGCGAAAATGCCGGTATGATGCCTTTTCCCGATCAAGCGGCGGCGCTCTGCATTTCCTCGCGCGGTTTCCCTTGTATATTGTCATCTGCGCGGTTATAATGGGGGCAAAATACGCAAACGGGAGGTTTTTCAAATGCAGAAGGCGTATTATGTCAACAACCGCAAAAGACTGTATCAGCACATGGACGCAGGGAGCCTGCTTGCCATTTTCTCGGGAGAGGAGCTCTGGAAGTGTGGCGACGAGTACTTCCCCTTTTTCGCCGACCGCAATTTTGTATACCTGACGGGACTGAAATGCAAATCCGCCGTGCTGCTCGCCGCAAAGGACGCAGACGGCAGCGTTCAGGAGCGGCTGTACCTTCTGCCGCCGGACGCGCTCGCCGAGCGCTGGACGGGCGCTCGCGTAAAGCCCGAGGAAGCGGAAGCCGTCTCCGGCATAAGCGACGCGCGCAGCGTTCAGGCCTTTGAACGCGACTTTTCCGCGCTTGCGAGCGGCGGGAAGTATGAAAAGATCTACCTTGACCTCTATCGCTACACGCCCGAGCAGCCCGACCGTCCGTCGCACTGCCTGCTGCGCCGCATCCGGAAGGATTTTGCCTATCTTTCGATCGGCAATGCAGAGGATATCCTCCGCTCGCTGCGGCTCATCAAGCAGCCGTGCGAGATCGAAGCGCTGCGCAAGGCAGAGGCGATCACGCGCGAAGGCATTCTTGCCATGATGCGCTCGTCGCACCCCGGAAAATATGAATACCAGTACAAGGCGGATTTTGACTACGCGCTTGCGCAGCACAGCCCCGACGGCCCCGGTTTCCCGTCGATCATCTCCTGCGGAAAGAACAATTTCTGCATCCACTACTATAGCTACACCGGTCAGGCGCAGGACGGCGACATGGTCTTGAACGACGTGGGCGCGCAGTATGACTGCATGATCACCGACGTTTCGCGCGCGTGGCCCTGCAACGGAAAATTCTCCGAGCGCCAGCGCATCCTGTACGAATGCGTGCTGGCGACCTCGAACTACCTCTTCTCGATCATCCGTCCCGGCATGAAAATGGAGGATGTGGACGCGACCATCCGCCGCTACAACGCAGAGCATCTGGTGGAAGCAGGCGTTCTCAAGAGCGTGGACGAGGTCGGCAGGCTCATGTGGCACGGCGGCTCGCACCACATCGGCTACGACGTACACGACATGGTCAAGCGCCCGGAGATCCTTGCGCCGAATATGGTCTTCTGCGTGGATGTCGGCGTTTACAACGAGGAATGGGGCATCGGCTTCCGCCTTGAAGACAACTGCCTCGTCACGGAGGATGGCTGCGAGAACCTCTCCGCTGCGATCCCGCGCACGATCGAGGACATTGAAGCCGCCATGCGGGGAGAGGTGTGATGGAGCGCGCCATCCTGTGCGTTCTGGCCCTCGGCGCGGTGCTCGGCGGGCTCGATCTCCTGCTCAGCAACCGCTTCAAGCTGGGCGAGCGATTTGAGGAAGGCTTCAAGCTTCTCGGGCCGACGGCGCTTTCGATGGCGGGCATTCTCTGCCTCGCCCCGCTCCTTTCAGGCGCGCTCGCATCTACGCTCGCGCCGCTTTGGCGCGCGCTGGGACTGGACCCGGCGATGCTCGGCGGCATTCTGGCCATCGACATGGGCGGCTATCAGACCGCGCAGCTTCTTGCACAGGACGCAGCCATCGGGCGCTATGCCGGCATCCTCGTGGCGGCGACGCTCGGCTGCACGGTCACCTTCACGATCCCGCTGGGCGCGGGGATGCTGCGCGGCTCGGACGCGGCCGGATTTTATCGCGGCCTTCTCATCGGGCTCGGAACGCTGCCCATCGCGCTGCTGCTCGGCGGCGCGGCGAGCGGCATCGCCCTTTGGCCGCTGCTCCTCCAGACGCTGCCCGCTGCGCTCTTTTCGCTCCTTCTGATGCTGGGGCTCAAGTTCTTTGCAGCGCAGTCCATCCGCGCGTTTTCCGCCTTTGCAGCGCTGCTGCGCTGGCTGTCCATCATCGGGTTGACGGCGGGCGCGGTGCAGTACATCGCAGGCGTTGCGCTCATCCCGAACCTTGCGCCGATTGAGGACGCGATGAAGACCGTCTCCGGCATCGGCATTGTCATGCTCGGCAGCCTGCCGGCGGCGGAAGTCCTGCGCCGCGCGCTGTCAAGGCCTCTGATGCGTCTGGGGCAGAAGCTCGGCATGACGGACGCGAGCCTTGCAGCGCTTCTGGTCGGATTTGTGAGCATCACGCCCGTGCTTGCCATGATGAAGGAAATGGATCTGCGCGGGCAGACGATGAACGCAGCCTTTGCGGTCTGCGCCGCATCCGCGCTCGCCGCGCATCTGGGCTTCACGCTGAGCGCAGCGCCGCAGATGATCACGCCGCTGCTGCTGACGAAGCTTTTCGGCGGCATACTTGCCGCGGTGCTGGCCGTGCTGCTGACGAAAAAGGAAGAAGCAGGCGAGCGCGCAGAATGATATTCGCCGACGCGGCCTTGTTTTTACAAAAGAAGAGCGGACTGATTTCAAAAGAAATCAGTCCGCTCTTTTCCATTGCTTCGTTATCCTTCGGCAATCGTTTTGAGCGCAGCGGTCAGGGCTTTGACCATCAGCGCAAGGCTCATGCTGGGGGCGCTGCCGTCCTTCGCCTGCTCGGGAAGATAGGGCACATGGACAAAGCCGCAGCGCGCGGCGGGGAACTTCTGTGTGCTCTCGTGCAGGGCGCAGAAAAGAAGATTGTTGCACACGAACGTCCCCGCCGAATACGAAAGCTGGGCGGGAATGTCCTCTCCGCGCAGTTTTTCGACGATCCGGCGCGTGGGAAGGGTCGCAAAATAAGCGTCCGGCGCGCCGGGGACGACCGGCTCATCCACGGGCTTTGCCCCCGCATTGTCGGCAATGCGGGCGTCGCGCAGGTTGACGGCCACGCGCTCAACGCGAATGCAGTTCGCCCCGCCGTACTGCCCGACGGACAGCACCGCGTCCGGCCGCAGCTCATCCATCGCCGCACGCAGCGCGGCACAGGCGGCGTCAAACTCCGTCGGGATCTCGCGCTTTGTGATCGTCATCTCCCCGATGCGCTCGGGCAGGCGCTTCACCGCCTCCCACGAGGGGTTGATCTGTTCGCCGCCGAAGGGCGTAAAGCCTGTGACAAGAACTCTCATCGCACCGCTTCCTCGCCGATCATCAGGCGGATGATCTCATTGTCCGTCTCGCGCATACCGTCGCGCGCGATGCTGCTGACAGCGCGGATGGTGTTCTCCACGCCCTTGACGATGATGCCGTCGCCGCCGTAGAACTGGCTGTCGTGGCGGTACATCTGGAGGCCGAGCAGGCCCGCCTCGACCGCCGAGGCGATCTTCGCCGCGCAGGAAGCCTTCGCCCCGTCGCAGAGCATACCGGAGTTGATGGCGAGCGCGTTGACCACGGTGTGGGCGATCTCATCGTAGCCCCCGCCGTAAAGGTAGCACACGCCCGCGCCCGCGCCTGCGCCCGCGCTGGTCGCGCCGCAGTAGGCGGAGAGACTGCCGATGCCCGTTTTCAGGTGGATGGTGACAAGATTCGACACGACGAGCGCGCGATAGAGCTGCTCCTCGCTCGCTTGCAGCTCGCGGGCGTAGATGATGACGGGCAGCGACGCCGTCATGCCCTGATTGCCGCTGCCGGAGTTGATGACGACCGGCTTTTCACAGCCGTTCATGCGCGCGTCCGACCCTGCGGCGGCCCACGCCTTGGCGCGGTTCTGCACGCTGTCGCCGTAGGAGTCGAGCAGGATCTTGCCGACGGCCGCGCCGTACTCGCCCGTCAGCCCCGCCTCGGCGATGGCGGTATTGTATTCGATCTGGCGCGCGATGGGCTCGCACACATCATCGAGATCCACCTCGTCTGCAAAGGCGATGATATTTTCAACCGTCAGCAGTCTGCGGTTTTCGGGCGGCTGGGAGGCCTCCTCGGAGAAGGGCTTGCTGAGCAGCACCTCGCCGTTGCGCTCGATGCGCACGATGTTCGTGTGGCTGCCGACGATCTGGACGAAGGCCGTATCCTCGCCCGCGTAGGCGCGCACCTGAATATCGAAGGGGCAGTGCAGCGGGGATTTCGACACGACGATCTCGGTCGAATCGAGGTATTCGCTCAAAAGCGGCAGCTGCTTCTCTGTGACGTTTGCCAGCACCTCGAGCTGCGCGTCGGCCTCGCCGATGCGCACGCCCGCCGCGACCGCAACGGGAAGGCCCTTGCGCCCGCCTGTGTGCGGGACGATGACGCTCTTGACGTTTTTGATGATGTTGCCGCTCACGATGAGCTCGATGCGCGAAGGATACGCCCCCAGCGTTTTGCGCGCGAGCGCGCCCGCATACGCGACGGCAATGGGCTCGGTACAGCCCATCGCGGGCACAAGCTCTTCGCGCAGGATATCAACATAAGCCGAGTAAAGCGCAGAATCCATGGTCATTTCTCCTATCTCTCTTTTCGGCCGCAGCTTCGATGCGGCCGCACTCTCATCTTCCATTGTACCGAAAATCAGCCCGCAATGCAATGCACTTTCTGTATTTTGCGCACAAAAAAAGGGATGTCCCGCGGGACATCCCTTTTTCCGATTCTCTTACAGGCCGTAAAGCTCGCCGTACTTTTCCTCGAGGTAGCACGTGTAGGCCGTGGGGTCGAACTTCTCGCCCAGCGCCTGCTCCAGCAGCGCGCCCGGCTTTTTGAGGCAGCCGTACTGCCAGATGTGCTCGCGGTTCCATGCGTTGATGGGCGCAAAGTCGCCGCGCTTCAGGCAGTCCTCCACGTCGACCGTTTCGCGCATCTTGCCCAGCAGCTGCGCGCCGTAGGCGCTGCCGAGCGCGTAGGACGGGAAGTAGCCCACGCTGCCGCCCGACCAGTGGCTGTCCTGCAAGACGCCGTGCTTATCGTCCGGCACGTCCACGCCGAGGTATTCCTTGTAAAGGCGGTTCCATTCGCCCGGCAGGTCGTGCACCTTGAGCTCGCCGTGCATCACGCGCTTTTCCAGCTCATAGCGCACCATGACGTGCAGGCTGTAGGTGACCTCGTCGGCCTCGGTGCGGATGAGCGAGGGCTCGGCCTTGTTGATGGCGCGGTAGAATTCCTCCGCCGTGTGGCCCGCGAGCGAGGGGAAGAGCTCGCAGAGCTTCGGGAAAACGAAGGCCGTGAAGGCGCGCGAGCGGCCGAGCAGATTCTCATAGAAGCGGCTCTGGCTCTCGTGGATGCCCATCGAAACGCCGCCGTCGAGCACTGTGTAGGCAAGCTCGTCCGCGCTGCCGGTATCGTAGAGCGCGTGGCCGCCCTCGTGGATGACGGAGAACATGGAGGAAGCAAAGTTGTCCTCAAGATAGTGCGTTGTGATGCGCTCGTCAAAGTGCGAGCCGAGGGACGTGGTGAAGGGATGCTCGGTCGTCGCAAGGCCGACATGGTCGAGATCCAGCCCCATCGTGCGCATGAGATAGCGCGAGAGCGCGTCCTGCGCCGCCTCAGGGAAGCTGCCGTGCAGCATCGCGTCGTCAAGCTGCGGCTGCGCCTTGATCTTCTTGAGGAGCGGCACGATGTGCTCGCGCAGTGTTGCAAAGAATTCGTCGCACTGCGCCATCGTCAGCCCGTCCTCATACTCGCTGAGCCAGTAGTCGTAGGGGTCCTTCTCCGGCGCGCAGTAGTGCGCGAAGCGGATGTTCGTCTCGAAGATCTTTTCAAGCACCGGCTCGAAGAGCGCAAAGTCGCTCGTCTCCTTCGCGCGGTGCCACACGTCGTCCGCCTCGACCAGCAGCTGCTGGTAGGCAACGTATTCGTCCATTGGGATCTTCTGCATATTGCGGATGTCCTTGATGAGCAGGAACACCATGCGCTGCTGCTTTTCGTCGAGTTCAGACTTGTGCGCATCGAGGAATTCGAGCAGTGCGACCGTCTCGCTGCCGGTGGTGAGCTTATAGTGCTCCTCGCTCAAAATACTCATGGTCTGGCCGCGGTTTGCCGCCGTGCCCTTGGGCGCGGTGGTCGCCCCGTCGTAAAAGAGCAGGCCCATGGCGTGGCCGTAGGCGGCAAGCTTCGCCTGCAAAGTCATCAGGGACTGAATCGCCTCAGGAAGAATCATCGGTAGTGTCCTCACTTTCTCTATGATGGTCTCATCATAGCACGAAGAGGGCGTGCAGTGCAATGTGCATTTTCGCTTTCGCGGCGGAAAGGCAAAAAAGGAGAAGAGACGCAGCGGTGTCCGCTGCGTCTCTTTTTGCTGATCTTTAGAAGTCGGTCGTGCAGTTTTTCTGGTCCTTGAGGTAGTTGGCGGGCATCCAGATGACGTTGAGGTCTTCG
>CAKTGM010000047.1 GCA_934561515.1 uncultured Oscillospiraceae bacterium
GGAGGCCGAGGGCTACGGATACCTGCTGTACCTGTTTGAAAAATAGGACGCAAGCGGTCGGCAGTTCTCATGCAAGGAACTATCAGCACATCACAGCATATCGGACTGCCCGGTGGCAGTCCGATATGCTGTGAATGGAATTTTCCGCCACTCTCAATGAGCCAATTTCGAAATGGAGAAGCTCATGTATCTTTTTCAAATAAGCAACTACGATGATCCCGCCGTGGACAGCGAAACCGCAGAACTGCTGCACCGGCATTTGGAAGCTGAGAGTCGGCGGCGCTGCCCCGCTATGTGGAATGCGATAGACCGCATCAGAACTCACGCCGCGAAAGGCCCGAAAGGCCCGGCGCGCGAAAGGCGGACAGTGCGCTGCCGCATTTATGGCGTGTTCCTGCTGGCGCTGGGCCTTTTGACGCTGATTCTCGGCTTGATGCCGCCAAGAACCACCGATGTGATCATTGTGGGCGGAGCCGTGATTATTGCAGGCCTGCTGGAGTTTGCCCTTGCTCGCGGAAGAACGCCGCCGCGCATACCGGCATCCTGCAAAAAGGAGGCGCGGAAAGCGCTGGAGCTGCGGCGCACCGTTGATTGGGAAAAGCTCAAAACCGCCATCCGCTTCGAGGATGCCGGCATAACGATCTGCGCGGAGGAGAACGAAGAACATCTCTCTTATACACGGATAAAGTGCGCCTTTGAATCATTGCATCTGTGGCTTGTGGTCTGCGACGATGAATGCGCGCTGCTGCTTCAGAAAAAGGACCTGAGGTCCGGGAACGCAGACAGCTTCCTCTCTGACATCATTTCAAAAATGAACACAGGAACAGATGCATCCGGCTGAACGCGGCAGCCCATTCTGAAAGGATATGAACAAGTCTGCCGTTTGAGCGTTGACAGGCACGGCCGGATATGGTATTCATATTTTTTGAGCAGGTGTCCAAATGCCGAGATGCTCACTCCGGCGGCCAATAGATCTTGTCTGCGAAAGACGCTCGGCAAACCTCAACCAAAATAATTTTGAAACCGATGCAATAAACAGCCCTTCCCGTGCATTACACGGATGACAGGAGAAAAAGCCCATGCTCAGTATGCTGATGACAACCGAATATGCGCCGGCGGAGGAACGCCGCGAGCTTCGGCAGCTGCTTTTCCGCATTGCCGGCGGTGAACGCGAAGCGCTCGCGGAGCTGTATCAACGCACGCGATCGGCGGTGTACGGCTTAGCGCTGTCCTACCTCAAAAACGCGCACGACGCGCAGGATCTCACACAGGACGTCTATGTGCAGGTGTGGGACTGCGCAGGGCAGTACCGCCCCACCGGCTCGCCGATGGGATGGCTTCTGGCCGTGTGCCGCAACCTGTGCCTGATGCGCCTGCGGCGGGAGGAACGTCATGCCGCGCTCAGCGAGGAGGAATGGGACGCCATTCCCGCGCAGGAGTGCGGACTGGACACTGATGAGCGCGCGCTGCTGCAAGGCGCATTGGCAAGCCTCGCTGACGAGGAGCGGCGCATTGTGCTGCTTCACGCGGTCACGGGCATGAAGCACCGGGAGATCGCGGCGCTGCTGGAGCTGCCGCTTCCCACCGTCCTGTCGAAATATCACAGAGCATTGAAAAAGATGCGAATTATTCTGGAAGGAGATGACGCCCGATGACCAATGAAAAAATGGAGCAGCGACTGGCTGCGGCGCTTGAAAAGACCGCGCCGGACGATGTGAGCGGCGTTCTCTCCCGCTGTGAAGCGCGGAAAGGAACGGTAATCAACATGAAAACGAAGAAAACGACAAAGAGAAGATGGACATCGCTCATTGCTGCCTGCCTTGCGGTAATGCTGCTCGGCGGCGGGGGACTCTTCTACCAGCGGGCGAACGCGGTCGCGTCCGTGGTGTCGCTCGATGTGAACCCGAGCATTGAGCTGAAAGTGAATCGGAGCGAAAAGGTGCTCGTCTGTACGCCGCTCAACGAGGACGCAAAAGCCATCCTTGCGGATATGGGCAACGGCGCCGACCTCAAGGGCGCGAAGCTCGATGTGGCGGTGAACGCCATCGTGGGGAGCCTTGTGCGAAACGGCTATCTCGACAGCATTTCCTCTGCCATCATGATCTCGGTGGAGGATAAGGACACCGCCCGCGCGGAAAAGCTCCAGCGCGAGCTGACGAGCGCCGTGGACGGCGTTTTGCAGACGAGCGAAGCAAAGGCCGCCGTCCTGACGCAGACGCTGACGCAGGACGCGGCGCGGGAGCAGCAGGCGCGGGAAAACAATATTTCTACCGGCAAGGCGGCGCTGGTGAACCGCGTCCTCGCCATCAACCCTTCGCTCAAGTTTGACGCGCTGGCAAAGCTCTCGGTCGAGGAGCTCAAGGACCTTGCCGAAGCGGGCGCGCCTGCCATGCCCATCGGCAAGGATGCCGCCGCCTACGCTGCGGAGCAGTATGCCGGGACAACGGCGCTCGACTCCGTCACGGCGGAGGTCGATTCTGAGCTGGACGAATCCCCCGCGCACTATGAGGTGGAGCTGCACACGGCGTGGGGCGAGTTTGAGTATTTGGTGGACGCCTACACGGGGAAGGTGCTCAGCGGGCAGAAGAACTTGCCGGCTGCCGCTTCCACGCCGAATGCGACGGCGAAGCCCGCTGCACCGTCCGGAGCAGTGCAGGACATTGGCTATGCCAAGGCAAAGTCCATCGCCCTGAACCACGCGGGCGTGAGCGAAAATCAGGCGTATGACATGGAGATCGAACTGGACGACGAGGACGGAATGCTCGTCTACGAGGTCGAGTTCAAGTCCGGCGGCATGGAGTATAGCTGCGAGATCAATGCCGCCACCGGCGCGATCCTCAAGTATGAGACAGAGCTGGATGACTGACGCGTGCTTCCGGCGGCATCTTATCGCCCAATAGAAAGTGTTTTGGCGGATGCGCGCAATTCATGACTGAAATTCTCTCGCCTTTTGACAAAATCCGTGATAGAATCAATGCAGCCGAAACGGGTGCAATCAACGCAAAGAGATGGTGTTTCAGGATGGACACTTTGCGGCGATTTGCCTGCGCTGCGGCAGCTGCGGGACTGACGGAGGCCAAAGAAAAACTGGCCGAACGAAGACTACCGGCGGCTTTTTCACGAGATCAACGAAACGATAGAAAACAGCGCGCGCTGAGCAGGGCAAGCGTTCAGCGGCGCGCAGAGAATACGGGAGGAGACAGCAATGAAGGAAATGAAGGTACTGCTGCTCAACGGCAGCCCGCACGCGAACGGCAACACGGCGGTCGCGCTGCGCGAGATGGAGAAGGTATTCAGGGAGAACGGCGTGGAGGCCGAAACGGTGCTCGTCGGCGACAAGGCCGTGCGCGGCTGCGCGGCCTGCAACGGCTGTAGGAAGACGGGAAAATGTGTCTTCGATGACGTGGTCAACGAGCTTGCGCCGAAGCTTGAGGCGGCAGACGGCCTTGTTGCGGCAAGCCCTGTTTACTACGCCTCCGCGAACGCGACGCTCATCGCCTGCCTTGACCGCCTCTTCTACAGCACGTCGTTCGACAAGACGATGAAGGTCGGCGCGAGCATTGCCTGCGCGCGCCGCGGCGGCTGCTCGGCGACCTTCGATGAGATCAACAAATACTTCGCCATCTCCGGTATGCCGATCGCATCCAGCCAGTATTGGAACAGCATCCACGGCTGCACGCCCGGCGAGGCGGAGGCGGACGAGGAGGGAAAGCAGACCATGCGCGTGCTCGCGCGCAATATGATCTTCCTCATGAAGAGCATCGCGCTGGGAAGAGAGCAGTTCGGCCTTCCCGAAAAGGAAGCGCGCGTTTCGACAAACTTCATCCGCTGAAAAATTGCATGAAAAAAGCCCTTCCGGGAGGAAGGGCTTTTTTATTGTTGTTATTTGCGGGCGAACGGCGCGACGGCGCGTTCGTGCTTTGCAGGATGCGCGATGGGCGCCATCGTGCGGTGAGGCTTCGGCGTGCGCAGGTTGCGGCGGTTGATGAACGCGGGGGCCACCTGCGGGAAGAGCGCGAGCGAGAGCACGTCCTCCTCGCTCTTTGCAAGATCCTTGAACTGCTCGCGGTACTTCGGCAGCTCCGGCTCGAGAAGGTCGGCAGGGCGGCAGGTGATGACGTCCTCGGGCCTGATGCCCGCCTTGGCGCGCACCTCTTCGTTGACCGTGCCGGGCAGCTTGCCGTATTCACCGCGCAGCATGGCCTTGCTCTCCTTGGGGACCATCTTGTAGCGCTCGCCGGTGATGATGTTCAGCACCGACTGCGTGCCGACGATCTGGCTCGAGGGCGTGACCAGCGGGGGATAGCCGAAGTCTGCGCGCACGCGCGGGATCTCGGCGAGCACGTCGTAATACTTGTCCTCCTTCCCGGCCTGCTTGAGCTGGGAGATGAGGTTCGAGAGCATACCGCCGGGGACCTGATACAAAAGCGTATTTGTGTCGACATTCAGCACCTTCGGGTCAAGCGCGCCGATGGACTTGAGCCGGTCGGCGACCTTGCGGAAGTGGACGGCGGCGGTGCTCATCTTGTCGAGGTCGAGCCCCGTGTCGCGCACCGTGCCCTTGAGCGTTGCCACGAGAGACTCCGTCGCGGGCTGGGAGGTACCGTTGGCAAGCGGGGAGAGCGCGGTGTCGACCATGTCGACGCCCGCCATCGCGGCCATCAGGTAGACCATGTCGCCCGTGCCGCTCGTGTTGTGCGTGTGCAGGTGGATGGGCATATCGACCGTTTCCTTCAGGCGCTTGACGAGGGAGTAGGCGTCCATCGGCAGCAGAAGGTTCGCCATGTCCTTGATGCACAGCACATCCGCGCCCATCTGCTCCAGCTCGCGGGCGAGCCCCACGAAGTAATCCTCGTTGTGGATGGGGGAGATGGTGTAGGAAAGGGTCGCCTCGACCTGACCGCCATACTTCTTCGTCGACTTGATGGCCTGCTCTAAGTTGCGCACGTCGTTGAGCGCATCGAAAATACGGATGATGTCGATGCCGTTGTCGATGGACTTGGCGCAGAACTCGTCGACCACATCGTCGGCATAGTGCTTATAGCCCAAGATGTTCTGCCCGCGGAAAAGCATCTGGAGCTTCGTGTGCGGCAGGTGGGCGCGCAGCTGGCGCAGACGCTCCCACGGGTCTTCGTCGAGGAAGCGCAGGCAGGCATCAAACGTGGCGCCGCCCCAGCATTCGAGGGAGTAGTAGCCGATGGAATCGAGGATTTCACAGGCGGGAAGCATGTCCTCGAGCGTCATGCGCGTCGCCGCCTGCGACTGATGCGCGTCACGCAGAATGGTATCGGTGATGAGAAGAGGCTTGTTCGATAAAAATTCCATAGCGGTCAAAAATCCTTTCCTGATTTTTTATCAGTTTAGCACAGCAGCGTGAAATAAGCAAGAAGCACTTTGCGCGCCCCTTGCATCTTTGCGGCGAATATACGGGAAAGCGGGCGGAAAAAGACGGGCAAAGGCGCGCTTGACGGCGGGGGAGGGATGTGGTAAATTATAGTCGTTTTTTTGTTCATGGGCGGCGCGCCCTGACTTTTTTCCGTCCGGAGGAATGCTGCAATGACATTTTTCGAGCTTTTTCTCATCGGCATCGGGCTTTCGATGGATGCCTTTGCCGTGTCAGTCTGCAAGGGGCTTTCCATGCAGCGGATCGACAAAAAATATACGCTTTGCATCGGCCTTTTCTTCGGCGGCTTTCAGGCGCTCATGCCGCTGCTTGGCTACTTTCTCGGCAGCCGCCTGGCCGGCAGCATCGAGAGGTTTGACCACTGGATCGCCTTCCTTCTGCTGGCCTTCATCGGCTTCAACATGATCCGCGAGAGCCGCGAGGAGGTAAAGGAGGAACAGACGTTCGCGGGCGTGAACTTCAAAGAGCTCATCGTTCTTGCCATCGCCACGAGCATCGATGCGCTGGCCGTGGGCGTGACCTTCGCCTTCCTGCAGGTGAAGATCGTCCCCGCCGTCACGATCATCGGCTGCACGGCCTTTATTCTCTCGCTTGCGGGCGTGTATGTGGGCAATGTGTTCGGCGCACGCTATAAAAGCCGCGCCGAGCTGACCGGCGGCGTCATCCTCATCCTGATCGGGCTGAAGATCCTGCTCGAGCACCTTGGCGTGCTCTCGTTCTGAAAACGAAAAAAGAGGACTGCTTTCGCAGTCCTCTTTCTAATTTATGCAGACGTTCAGCAGCCGCAGCCGTTGTTGCAGCCGCAGCCGTTGCCGCTGCCACAGCCACAGCCGTTGCCGCAGCCGCCATAGCCGCCGCAGGCGCAGAGCAGGATGATGAGGATCAGGATCCACAGGCAGCAGCCGCCGCCGAAGCAACCGTTGTTATTGCACATAAAACGAACCCCCTATGAAGATTGGGATCGCCCGCTCGGCGATCTCAACCCATAGTATGGCGGGGAGAAAAAAACGTGTCAGCGGATGCGCGCGGATGTGACCAACGTGCGGGAGAAGCGGTAGGCGTCCGCTGTGAAAACGCCGCGCGAGACGAGCGCATCGCTCAGCGCCGTGCCGCCGCTCACATTCGTTTCCAGCGCGTAATAGGAAAGGTAGACAACGTCTGCGCGCAGGAAGGAGGTGCTGCGCAGCGCGCTCACCTCGCCGGCGGTCAGAACGCCCGCGGCCTGCGCCCGCTCGGGCGAGGTCGTAATGTCGGACTGCGCGGTGGAGCTGTAGCGCAGTGCGCGCAGGAGAAATTCCGTGTACATCTCCGCAGAGGCGCTCATCGCCGCGCCGAAGGTCGTCGCGTCGACGCCGTTGGTGTAGCCCTCCTGATAGCCGTAGGCTGCGTAGCATTCCGCCCAGTCAGGAACGTCGGTGAAGGGGAAGGAAGCTGTGCAGGAGAGGGCCTCCTTTTCCTCGCCGAGCATACGGATGAGCATGATGAGCGCCTCCATGCGCGTCGGAGCTTTTTCAAGGTCAAAGCCGCTGGCGTAGGCGGTGTCGGACCCGCGGAAAAGCCCCAGCGTCTTGAGAGAAGCGGCCATGGCGGGATAGTCGGGCGAGGCGGACGCGGAGAGCGCATAGGGCCCGCAGTAGGTCACAACGGCGGTCTTGCCCGCGGCGGTAAACTGCGCCGCCGTATCCTCGGCGACAAGATAGCGGTGGTTTGCCGTGAGCACCGCGCCGCTTTGCACCTCGCTGCCGCTCGTCACGTCGACGACCGCACCGGAGGAGAAGCGGACATTCACATCGCCCGCGAGCACGACGACCTGCAATCCCGTCGCGCCCGAGAGAATGTCGCCCTGCTTGAGCTGCTTTTCCGTGAAGGTTTCGGCAACATTGCCGCCGGCGCCCGCCTCGGCGGCGGAGATCGTCGCGCGCAGCGCGGATTCCGCCTGCGCGTAGGCGGCTTTGCCGCTTTCGTCCAGCCTGCTGTCGACGGATGCATCGACCCTGGCGCGGAAGGTGCTTTGCAGATATTTCAGCGAGATGAGCGGGTCGCCGCTGTCGCCGGGCGCGGCAAGCGCAAGGGTCGCAAGGGCCGCCAGCGCGAGAAGAGAGGCGAGAAGCGCAGTCTTTTTCATGCCTCGTCCACCTCCGCTCCGGCCTCGGCCGAGGTCTTGGAGATGCGATAGCTCAGCGTGAGAAGACTGTCGGCAAAGTGGACGTTTTCGGTGAAAACGTCGCTGCCGACGTTCAGCTCGGTGTTGGTAAAATTCCAGATGCCGCGCACGCCGAGCCCCACGAGCTGCTCGGCAACATCCTGCGCGATGTTCCTCGGCACGGTCAGCACCGCCACGTCCGGGTGGCAGGCGGCGAAGTAGTCCTCCAGCTCATCGAGCGGGCGGATGAGAACGTTGTTGACGCGCGTGCCGATCAGCGCGGGAGAGATATCAAAGGCCGTGTCGAGCAGGAAACCGGCCTGCTCAAAGTCAAAGTTGCGCAGCAGCGCGTGACCCAGATGACCCGCGCCGACCACAACGAGCCGGTGTCCCTCGTCCACGCCGAGAATGTGGCCGATCTCCGTGCGCAGCTCGAGGATGTTGTAGCCGTAGCCCTGCTGGCCGAATTCGCCAAAGCAGCTCAGATCCTGACGGATCTGGGAGGCCGTGATGTCCATGCGCTCGCCGAGCAGGCTCGAGGAGATGCGCACGATGCCCTTGGAGTGCAGTTCGTCAAGATAGCGGTAGTAGCGCGGAAGACGCCGGATGACGGCGTCGGAGATCTTTCGTTTCTTCATGCAGTCAAGTCCTTTGCTCAGATTAGTATGATTATACGGGAGGGGAAGAAAGTTGTCAATTTTTTTAACGAACTTTGCCGAAAATTTTTCCTTTACAGCACCGGTAAAACTTGGTATACTATCTTCTATTGAAGGACAACCATAAATCGAATACGTGCCCGTAGCTCAGTTGGATAGAGCGTCAGACTCCGACATTTCAGGCGTCTCCAGTTGAGATATGGCGCAAAGCCTTGCCGCACCTGCGTTTGCGGGAACGGCAGAGAAAAAATGCGTGGTCGTTGACTACTATTTGGCGACTATCGCCGAAACCCACAACCAAATATGCGCCCGTAGCTCAGTTGGATAGAGTGACAGACTCCGACTCTGTAGGCCGCTGGTTCGAATCCAGTCGGGCGTACCAAAATATTTTCCCCCTGCCATGGCAGGGGGAAAATATTTTATTCGCTCCCTGAAACCATGACCTAAACAGTTTTGTATAGACCGTTTAGCTCCGATTATCGGGATTGCTTAGATTATCCAAGAATTACGGTGTATCATAATTCCTGTTGTCATTGTGTT
>CAKTGM010000048.1 GCA_934561515.1 uncultured Oscillospiraceae bacterium
CATCGGTGTTCGGCGTGATCTCGAGGAAGCCGTCAACGACCTCGACCTTGATGTTGGAGTAGTTCTTGGAGGTGACGGTGAAGTCGTCCTCGGTGAGACCCATCTTGTACTCGCCGACATTCGTGCCCTTGGCGGTGTCCTTGCCAGCCGTGTTCAGGGTGACGGTGATGGGCTTGTCGCCAACGTCAGTGGTGAAGCCGGTCACAGACTGCTCGCTGCCGGTGTACTGCTTGGTGGCATTTTCACCGGTGATGGTCACGGTGATCTCGTCGGTGTTCGGCGTGATGGTGAGGAAGCCGTCAACGACCTTGACCGTGATGTTGGAGTAGTTCTCGGAGGTGACGGTGAAGTCGTCCGCGGTGAGACCCATCTTGTACTCGCCGACATCCGTGCCCTTGGCGGTGTCCTTGCCAGCCGTGTTCAGGGCGACGGTGATGGGCTTGTCGCCAACGTCAGTGGTGAAGCCGGTCACGGACTGCTCGCTGCCGTTGTACTGCTTGGTGGCGTTTTTACCGGTGATGGTCACGGTGATCTCGTCGGTGTTCGGCGTGATCTCGAGCGTACCGGGCTGATACGACGAAACCTTATAGTATCCCTTGATGCCTGTGACCGTTGTCTCATCGATCGTGTTGGCCTGCGTGCCGGCGTCGGTGATCGTGGAATCGGCCGTCATCGAGAGCGTGATGTCCGCAGCCTGATCGCCGTTGACCAGACCGGTGACCGTAAAGGTGGGGCAGGTCAGCGGGGAGCCGTCATACGTCTTCGCGGCGTCGTCAGCCTTGATGGTCAGCGGCATCTTATAATAGACGGTGAGGGTGACCTCCATCATGTCGGCGGTCACGGTTACCTCTTTAGGAACGTAGTACTCCACTGCCGCTTCATAGCCCGGCAGGAAGGTGGTGGCGACCGTTGCGCTCTGCTTCGCGCCGACCTCCACACGGCCGGTCATATCGTTGGCGACGGAAACGGTCGTGCCGTTGAGGTAGTGGTGGATGGTGTACGGGACTGTGGTCTTAACGTAGTAGACCTTGATGACGTTGGAGGTCTCGTTAGTGCCGACAGTCAGCGGCAGACCCTCGGTCTTGCTGAGCTCGTAGCCCTCGCGGTTCTTGCCGGGATAGTCGTCGATCACGCTGCCGTAATCGGCCGTGGGGG
This sequence comes from uncultured Oscillospiraceae bacterium, assembly GCA_934561515.1. Taxonomy (GTDB): domain Bacteria; phylum Bacillota; class Clostridia; order Oscillospirales; family Oscillospiraceae; genus Hominicoprocola. Next base: position 1,156 of record CAKTGM010000048.1, read on the forward strand.
TCTCGGTCGCGTCCGGATCAAGCTCGCCGTCGTAGTAGTACTGGACGGTGTAGCTGTACTGATTGACCGTCCACTGTGCGTACAGGTCGTTCGGCGCGGTGCTGTCGACGCGGGCATTCTTGCCTGCCTCGAATGCAAGGCCGTCGCCGCCAGTCTTCGTGTTCCAGCCGGTGAACGTGTAGCCCTCGCGCTGGTCAAGCCCGGTCGCGGTATAGTCCAGAATGTCGATCAGACCGTTGTTCTGGATGGGATTGGACGAAGCGGTCTTGTCGGTGCCAAAGTTGCTGTGGTAGGTGATGGCGACCGGCTGCGATGTCTCGCCGTAAACGGCGGTCAGTTCGACATTGCCGTTGATCGTGATCGTGTTGTTCGGGTAATACCTGTTGCCTGCGTCATCCTTCCAGTAGAGGAAGACCATGTTCGCGGGGGCGGTGTCCGCACCGTTGAGGACGGTGGCGGCTGCGCCCTTGCCGTAGTGGTTGACATCGGAAACAGTGCCGTTGCCGCCCGAGGTATCATAGGTCACGGTGTAGCCGGTCTTGCTGCCGAACTTGGCAGTCAGGACGAGGTCGCGGGTGATCTGCGTGTCCTCCTTGAAGGGCTTGTCGTTTTCATCGACCCAGCCGAGGAAGTCCTCGCCCTCGGGGGGCGTGGGCGCTGGGGGAAGGGTGATGGTAGCATTGTGCGCAACGTCAGTCATCGTTTGATCGGGCTGACTGTCAACCTTGAAGGTGACCTTATGCACCGGCGCGGCCCAGTGGGCGTAAACGGTGATGTTCTGCGCGGGCATGGTCTTGCCGTCGAAGTCGTAGAGCTGCGCGCCCGCGGGGTCGGCGTACCAGCCGGTGAAGACATACGCTGCGTCGATGCCCTCGGGTCTCGGCGGCGTGTAGCTTCCGGCATCGGCGATGGAGGCCTCGAACTTGTACGGCTGCTCTTTCTCCGTCTTGCCGTTGTTCATATAGACCACGTTGAAGCTGCTGCGGTCGTAGTAGAATTTGGCGCCGTTGTACCGGTCGCCGATTTTCGCACTCTTGCCGTTGTTGAAGGTATAGCCGGTGATGGGGTACTGGTCCTCTTTGCTTACCGTAGAATTACGGCCTGCACCCGTGTCGGTATGATCCAGCACATAGTTACCGTTCAGATCCTGAAGATAGTATTCGGCTTTTGCGCTTCCCTGGTTGGTATCATAGAAATTAAAACCATTCGGCGGCATGGTCCAGATGTAGGATTGGCAGGTGCTTCCACCCGCGGAAGTTGCCCAGCTACCACCCGGCCACTGATCGCCGATGCAAGCGCCGTATTTGGCGGTGATGCGTTTGGCGGTTATCTCTTCCCAGTAGTAGCCGGAGAAAAATGAACCTTTTTGCTCGTAGAACTTCACCTCATACACGTCGCGCTTGTATTTCACGTTGACGATGGTGGAGCCGTCGCCTGCGATGGTCTGCTGCGTGATGGGCTCTACCTTGAAGTGCGGATAAGACTTGGCCGTGGCCTTGGTCTGCTCACCGGCAGCGCCGGTCATCGACACGGATTCCACGTAGGAATAGTTGTCGTCGTCGGCATTTTCCAGCCAGTGGATCACGGTGTAGCTGACCGTCTCCTTGGCCGTCCACTTGGCGGTCAGCGTGATGTCCGCATCGAGCGCGTCGCCGAAGGTGAACGCGGCTTCGTTAAGCAGCCAGCTATCGAAGGTGAAGCCTGCTCTGGTCGGATTGGGTGTGGGCTGCGCGGTGCTGCCGCCCATGGTCACAAACTGCGGCGCTACGTAGGAGCCGCCGGCGGAATCGAAGGTGATCCAATGGCCCTTCTCCACCTTGGCGTAGAGCTTAACGTCCTTGTCGGCAAGTGTGACGGAGTCGACCTTGTTCGTGTGCGCCTTCTCCAGATACCAGCCGGTGATGGACTCATCGCTCTGGACGGGGAAGGAGACACCGTCAACGGAGACGCTCTCTCCGCTCTTGCCCTCCCTGGTGGCGACGATGCGATCCTGCGTGTCGACGAAGAAGACGTAGAATACATCGTCGAACTTCGCATCGAGCCTTATGGTGTCGCTCGCGGCGATCGGCCCTTGCGGCTTGCCGAAGCCCTCGAACTTCTCTGTGCCCTTGTACCATCCGGTGAAACGCTGTCCCTCTGCCGCCTCGGGCGTTTTCGGCGCCAGCAGCGTTTCACCTTCCTTGACGATCTGCTCGTCAACCTTTGTCTCACCTACGTAGAACTGGTAGGTGAGGTACGTGCCAACGTCCGGCTTGATGATCTTTGCAGGCTCAACCGGGTAGGACGCCAGCACGTTCAGCGGCAGCATCGACAGGGTCATGACAAAGACCATGATCCATGTGAGAAGCCGCTTGCCGGGTTTCATCCCATACATAAAAAATCCTCCTCCTTTTTGGCCCTGACGGCCCAAGGAGGGGGAAGCGACATATACGTTTGGCAACCGGCTGCCATGCGGTGGGGGACACCGTTTAGACCCTTGGCTTTGCGACACCGGCTTTCACCGGCTGTGCCTTTGTCTGTACCATCGCTCGCTCCGCGAGCCGTACAGGAAAAATATATTACCAAATGCTTTGTATGGGTATATTATACCAAATGCACACGGAAATGCAATGCCTTTTCCGAATCCAAAATAAAAATTGTGCAAAGATTATAAACGGCGCGCAAAAAGGGCGCGGCAGTGTTCTCTGCCGCGCCCTGCGCATTTTGTGCGGTTTATTTTACCGCCGAGACGGCCAGCGTGTCGCTCTCCTGCCGGTAGGAGAGCGGGGAGACGCAGCCTGCGAGGTCCTCCGCGTCCAGCACGCGGCGCGTGACGGCGTGGGTGAGGTCGATCGGATACCAGCTGCCGCCGAGGTTGACCTTGTTCCATGCGTGGTAGCTCTGCCCCGCGTAGCCCTTGGTCAGCGAGCAGGGGATGCCCTGACTGCGGCAGAGCGCCGCGAAGAGGGAGGCGAGATCGTAGCAGATGCCCGTGTCGCTCTCAAGCGTGGCGGCGGTGTCGGGGATGTATTTTGTCACCTTGCCCTCGCTGATGCTGTCGGCGAGCTTAGCGTCGAAGCTGTAGTGCCCGGCGACATAGTTATAGAGCGCCACAACGCGCTGCTCGTCGCTCTTGCAGTCCTTGCAGAGCTCGGCGGCCTTTTTGCTCACCGCGTCGCCGGAGGTGAACTGCACGTCGGAGGTGGCAACGAGGTAGGGCGCGAACTGATTTTCGATCGTCGCGTTCACCGTTTTGCTGCACACCACGCGGTAGGTCTTGCCGGAGAGGTTCTCGCAGAGGGTGATGGTGTAGCTGCCGTCCCCGCGCTCGAGGGGGAAGGCCGCGTCCCTGCCGCTGGGGCAGTCCTTGTAGACGATCTTGCCGCCCGCGAACTGCACGCCGACCTTGAGCTTCGCGCGCGAGGTGTAGTTGACGGTGACAAAGCCGTTTTTGGCGCTGGAGGTGTCGATCGTGACGCCGCCAGCGGCGTTTGCGCCGGAAAGGGCGCAGCAGGAGAAGAGAACGAGCGCTGCGAGCAATGCGCAGGCATGAGAAAACAGCCGTTTCATGCGGCGATCTCCTTTCGGTAACTGGCTGCCAGCCCTGTGAAGGGGTAAGGCCCTGTAGCTTTGCGTCGCCGGTTTTCACCGGGTTTGCTATTATCGGTTGAGATGCGGTCGAAAACGGCTGCACCTGCTCTATTTTTACAGTTACACTATACGATAGGAAACGGCAAATGTCAATTCAATTCTTGACGATTTCTTCACATCTGCAAAAAGGATTTCGTCAATAAAACCGCAGCGGGCGTTCAGAATTCGTTCATATTTAGTCGAACGGACACTTGTCAATCGCGCGCGAGCGTAGTATATTCGTAAAAATTGCAAATGCGGCCCGGCAGGGCGCGTGCGCAGCAAAGGAAAGGAATCACAACAAGCTATGAAAGCTAGGAAAGAGAAAACGCTGGCAGCGAAAATGGCCATTTCCCTCGTCGCGGGACTTACGGCAGGTCTTCTGCTCCTGTTCCTCCGCGAGTACCTGAACGCCTCCGGACAGAGCGCCGTGTGGGGCGCCATCAACAGCATTTTGTTCCAGGATATCACCGCTGCCGGCGCGAGCAGCGCGCTTGGCCTTTTCTATCTGGCGGGCCAGATGTTCATCCGTTCCCTCCAGCTCGTTATCGTGCCGATGGTGTTTACCTCCATTACATTGGCAATAGGACAGATCTCCGATACCAGTACGCTTGGCAGAATTTCCGTCAAGTGTATCAAGGGCTTTCTGATCTGTTCTTTTTTTGCGCTCCTGATGGCCTGCGTGTGCGGCATCGTCTTTTATAACATGGGCGTGTTCCATGTCGCCGTCGAGGGCCTTGAGAGCGTGAGCGGCTCGCAGGGCACGAACCCGCTGCTCGTTGTGCTCAATATCATCCCCTCGAACATTGCAGCCACCTTTTCGAGCAACACCGCGGTGCTCGCCGTGGTCTTTCTCGCCATTGCGCTGGGCCTTTGCATGAAGACGCTCGGCGAGGAGAAGACCGCCACGCTTCGCAAGCTCATTCAGGAGCTCAACGACGTGGTCATCGTCTTCCTCAACTTCGTCGTCAGCAAGTTCGGCCCCGTGGCCATCTTCATGCTGCTCACGCGCACCTTCGCCTCCTACGGCGTGGAGCATCTCAAGCCCGCCGCCGCCTACGTTGCGCTCACGGTCGTGCTGCTGCTCGTCTTCCTCTTTGTCGGCTACCCGGCCTTCATCGCGGTCTTTGCGCACCTCAACCCCTTCAAGTTCGCCAAGAAGATCACCCGCGTCGCGGTCTTCGGCTTCTCCACCTCCTCGAGCGCGGCGACCCTTCCGCTCAACGTCAAGACCACGGTCGAGGAGCTCGGCGTGGATGAGAAGATCGCCTCCTTTGTCCTGCCGCTCGGCATGACCATCAACATGAACGGCACGGCCATCATGCAGGTCATCGCAACGCTCTTCATCGCCGGCTGCGCGGGCTACAGCATTTCCTTTACCCAGCTCGTCGTCATCGCGCTGCTCGCGCTCATCGCCTCCGCCGGTACGCCCGCAGCCCCCGGCTCCGGCGCGATCATCCTCTTCACCATCCTCTCCGGCCTCGGCTACGTCAACGACGCGGCCATGCTGGCCTACAGCCTCATCCTCGCCATCAACCGTCCCATCGAGATGCTCGTCACCGCGCTCAACGTCGTCGGCGACTCCGCCGCGAGCATCTATGTTGCCAAGTCCGAGGGCGTGCTGAACGAGGAGCTCTACAACGCGTAAGCGATCAAAAACGCGGCGACACCACGATACGATCCCATAACGAAAGAGACGCGGCCGAAAGCCGCGTCTCTTACTATATTATAATAGGTGTCCTTCTTACACGCTGAGCCAGTCGTCGAGCACGAGACCCTCGTTGTGCTTGGTGAGGAAGCCCACGCTCCACTCGCCTCCGAAGGCGATGAGCTTGCGCCCCTTGAAATCCTCGAGCACGCGGGAACCGGAGCAGAGCATCAGGTCCTTTACATCGCAGGGGCACTCGCGGATGAAGCGCAGATGCTCATAGGGAAGGCCGCTCATGCGAAGATCGACGCCGTACTCGTTTTTCATGCGGTATTCGAACACGTCAAATTGCAGCGTGCCGACCACGCCGACGACCACATCCTCAAAGCCGCTGTCGGGGATCTTGAAGATCTGGATCGCGCCCTCCTGCGCGATCTGCTCCACGCCCTTGACGAACTGCTTGCGCTTCATCGTGTCCTTGGGTGAGACGAGCATGAAGTGCTCCGGCTCGAAGGTCGGGATGCCGGAGAAGCGAAACTTCTTGCCCGGCACGGTGATCGTGTCGCCGATGGAGAAGATGCCGGGGTCAAACACGCCGATGATGTCGCCCGCGTAGGCCTCGTCCACGATCTCGCGCTCGGCGGCCATCATCGTCTGCGGCTGGGAAAGGCGCATCTTGCGCCCGGACTGCATATGGAAATACTCCGTGTCACGCTCAAACTTGCCCGAGCAGATGCGCATGAAGGCGAGGCGGTCGCGGTGGGCCTTGTTCATGTTGGCCTGAATCTTGAAGACGAAGGCGGAAAAATCGGGGGAGTAAACGTCCACCTCGCCGGAGTCGCTCACGCGCGGCAGCGGCGGCGTGGTCATCTCAAGGAAGGCATTCAGGAACGGCTCAACGCCGAAGTTCGTCAGCGCGCTGCCGAAGAAGACGGGGGAGAGCTTGCCTGCGCGCACAGCGTCCAGGTCAAAGTCGCGGCCTGCGCCGAGCAGCTCCACCTCGTCGGCGAGCGTGTCGCGCCGCTTTTGCCCCAGCATCTCAACGAGCGTGGGGGCGTCCAGCTCGATGGACGTAAGGCCGGCCTTTTTCGCGTGGCCCTCGTCGGTGAAGTGCAGGATGCAGTGCTGGTGGCGGTCGTACACGCCGAAAAATTCCTTGCCGCAGCCAATCGGCCAGTTGACGGGATAGGTGTCGATACCCAGCTCACGCTCGACCTCCTCGCAGAGCTCCAGCGGGTCGCGCGTTTCACGGTCCATCTTGTTGATGAAGGTGAAGATGGGGATGTTGCGCAGGGCACAGACCTTGAAGAGCTTGCGCGTCTGCGGCTCAACGCCCTTCGCGCCGTCGATGACCATCACGGCGCTGTCCGCCGCCATCAGCGTGCGGTAGGTGTCCTCGGAGAAGTCCTGATGGCCGGGGGTATCGAGAATGTTGATGCAGTAGCCGCCGTGCTGGAACTGCATGACGGACGATGTGACCGAAATGCCGCGCTGCTTTTCGATCTCCATCCAGTCGGACTTGGCCGCCCGCTCGCGCTTGCCCTTGACTTCGCCCGCCTGCGCGATCGCTCCGCCGTAAAGCAGGAACTTTTCCGTCAGCGTGGTTTTACCGGCGTCCGGGTGCGAAATGATCGCAAACGTCCTGCGGCGGGAGATCTCTTCCTGTAAAGTGGCCATGGTTTCCTCCTGAAAATTACGAATGTATCGAAAAGTTTATCACAGCGCCTTTCGATTTGCAACAAGTTCCTGCAAGAAAGTATAAAATTACCCTTGACAAAACGCAAATCATCTGCTATAGTACTAAATGTTCCGCGGGCGTAGCTCATCTGGTAGAGCGCCACCTTGCCAAGGTGGAGGT
>CAKTGM010000049.1 GCA_934561515.1 uncultured Oscillospiraceae bacterium
CATTCACCACTGAAATACTGCTTCCGCAGGAGTGAGAGCTGCAATTCATCCCCCGGAAAAAGCGATTCGTCCCCGGAGTCGACCGGGGACGATTTTTTCTTGATAGAATGCGGGCAAAAGGAGGGGGCACAGATGAAAAGGCCAACATATCGTCCGTTTCAAAACATAAGCTACATGATCCGCAGGGCATACCGCGAAGCGCCGGTCATTCTCCCGGTCGCGGCGGGTATGATCGTCGCGGGCGCGGTCGTCAACATTCTGGAGCTGGTTACAGCGCCTGCGATTCTCGACGCCGTGGAGCGCAATGTGCCGATCGCTTCACTGCTCCGGATGATCGCCGCGTTGACGGCGGCCATGCTGCTCGCCTGTTCCGGGCGGACCTATCTCTGGGAAAACGCGCTGTTCGGACAGGTGCATTTAAGAATCAACATCAGCTCTCAGCTGCACAGCAAATTTTGCACAACGTCCTACGCGCATCTTCTGGACACTGCGTATATCGAGCGGAGCAACAAAGCGCAGCTGGCCACGCAGGGCAATACAGATGCAACGGAAGCCATCTGGGATACTCTGGTCGAGCTGTGCACCAATGCGATCAGCTTTGTCGTTTATCTGCTGCTGCTCGGCTCTGCCAATCCGGTCATTCTGGCGATCACGCTGGTCGCGGCTGTTTTCAGCTATTCTGCCGGCAAGCGCATCCGCCTGTGGAGATATCAGCATCAGGACGAAGAGGCTGCATACCGGCAGAGGCTTTCGTACATCGCCAAGCGCGCCAGAAGCAGAGAGCTTGCAAAGGATATCCGCATTTTCGGACTGGAGGCATGGCTTCAGACGCTGTGGGGGCAAAGCCTCGCGCTGTACCACGATTTTTGCAAAAAGGCGGAGAAGCGGCATCTGCTGGCAGATACGGTGGACATCCTTGCAACGCTCCTTCGCAATGGCGCGGCCTACGCGTATCTTCTCCGCGTGACGCTGCGCGGCGAATTGAACGCGCCGGAGTTTGTGCTGCTCTTTTCCGCGGTCACAGGCCTCGGCAGCTGGACGACGGGACTCCTGCGCAATCTTGAGACCCTGAACAAGCAGAGCAGCGACATCTCCTTTGTCCGGGAATACCTTGACACGCCCGAGCCCTTCCTCTTTGACGAAGGAGAGCCCCTGACCGTTAAGCCGAATCACCGCTATACCCTGGAGCTGCGCGACGTATCCTTCCGCTACCCCAACGCCGAATCGGAGGTGCTGTCCCATGTGAACCTGAAAATCGCCGCCGGGGAGAAGATCGCGCTGGTCGGTCTGAACGGCGCGGGCAAGACCACCATGCTCCGGCTCCTCTGCGGCTTTCTCGACCCCACAGGCGGAACGGTCCTTCTGGACGGAGAGGATATCCGCCGGTACAACCGCCGGGACTATTACCGTCTCATTGCGGCAGTATTCCAGCAATCCTCCGTTCTTGCGGGGACGATCGCCGAAAATGTGGCGCAGGTCACCGACGGGATCGACGCTGCGCGGGTAAGGCGCTGTCTTGCGCAGGCCGGATTGGCGGACAAGGTGCGCTCCCTTCCCGATGGGGAAGCATCGCTTCTGAACCGCAATGTCTATGAAAATGCCGTCGAACTTTCCGGGGGCGAAATGCAGCGCTTGCTGCTGGCAAGAGCGCTCTATAAGAACGCTCCCATTCTGGTGCTGGATGAACCGACGGCGGCGCTCGACGCCATCACCGAGAGCGCATTGTACCGGCAATACAATGAAATGACGAAAGGCTGCACCGCCATCTATATCTCGCATCGCCTGGCGTCCACCCGCTTTTGCGACAGGATCATCCTTGTGGAAGGCGGGAAGATCGCGGAGGAAGGAACGCACGAGGCGCTGATGGCGCAAGGCGGAGCATATGCAGCGCTATTTGCGGTGCAGAGCAAATATTATCAGGAGGAGGCGCGGCAGAATGAAGCGGACTGACGAAGCAACATGGAAAGAGACCTTTTCCATCAATTACCGCGCGCTCGGGCTGTGGAGGAAAATGGCGGGGCGGTTTCTCCTCGCCCTCACACTCAGCACCGCGCTGGAGGCTCTTGCGCCGTATATCCCTCTGGTTTTTACCGCGCGGCTGCTGGATGAGATCGCAGGAGCGCGCGACCCTGCGCGACTGACAATGCTGTGCGTCCTGCTGCTTTCCATCAGCACCCTCACACTGCTGCTCGCAGCGGCCTGCAAGCACTGGTGCGCCGCCGAGCAGGAGACAAATTCTTACAGAGAAGCGCAGCAGTTCTTTACAAAACTCCTGCAAATGGATTTCTGCGCAGTGGACGATGCCAAGACGCACGACCTGCTCTCCCAGATCCGCCAAAACGAAACGTGGTCGAGCTGGGGCCTGCCTCGTGTGCCGGAGGAATATCAGGCCCTGCTCAGGGGGCTTATTAAAATCGTCTGCTCCGCCGCGCTCTCTGTCAGCCTGTTTTTAAAGCCCGTCAGGGCGGATTCTCCCATTGTGTGGAGCAATCATCCCGCCTGGGTTCTGCTTGTGCTTGCCTCGCTGCTTTTCGCAACATGGCTCTCCCCATTCCTTTTCAATAAAGGCGCAGCGTACTGGACAAAGGCCGGTGAGGATGTAAAGCTCGGCAACCGCCTTTTTTCCTTTTTTAATTATATTGCGGCAGATGAGCCGGAGCGCGCGCAGGATATCCGAATCTATGAGCAGGAGCACTTTTTCCATCAGAAGCTGGAATCGATCCTTCCCACACTTCTCACGGAAAAATGCCGGATGGCGCGCTACGCATGGGGCCCGCTGGGGCTTTACAAAGCGGCAGCCGAGGCGGTCACCCGCATCCTGAACGGCGTCGTATACCTTTTTGTTTGCCTCAAAGCGCTCGGCGGCGCCTTCGGCGTCGGCTATATCACGCAGTATGTCGGCGCGATCTCCGCGCTCTCGGGCGGTCTTTCCGATTGCGTCCGGACCTTGGGCGATATGCGCAACAACGTGCCGAATCTCAAGCTGGTGATGGAATTTCTTGATATCCCCAATACGATGTATCAGGGGTCGCTCACGACGGAAAAGCGTTCCGATCACCAATATCATGTGGAGTTCCGGGACGTGTCTTTCCGCTACCCCGGCTCCGATCAATACGCTCTCCGCCATGTCAGCATGAAGTTCAGGGTCGGCCGCCGCCTGGCGGTCGTAGGGGAAAACGGCAGCGGCAAAACCACCTTTATTAAGCTTCTCTGCCGCCTGTACGATCCGACCGAGGGCGAGATCCTGTTGAACGGCATCAACATCCGCAAATACCGGTATGAGGATTATCTCGCGCTGTTTTCCGTGGTGTTTCAGGACTTCAGGCTGCTGGCCCTGCCCTTGGGACAAAACGTTGCGGGCGCAAGGGATTATGACGCGGCGCTGGCCGAAAAATGTCTGCAAAAAGCGGGATTTGCCGCCCGGCTCGAGCATCTGCCGGCAGGGCTGGACACATCGCTATATACGGACCTCGATCCTGCCGGCATAAACATCTCCGGCGGCGAGGCGCAGAAGATCGCCATTGCCCGCGCGCTCTATAAGGACGCGCCCTTCATCATCCTCGACGAGCCAACGGCGGCGCTGGACCCCATCGCCGAGGCGGAGATCTACAGTAAGTTCGATGAGATCGCAGGCGATAAGACTGCCATCTATATATCCCACCGCCTGTCCTCCTGCAAATTCTGTGACGAGATTGCCGTGTTCCACGAGGGCGCGGTCATTCAGCAGGGTAGTCACGCCGAATTGCTCGCCGATCGGGGCGGAAAATACTACGCGCTCTGGAACGCACAGGCGCAGTATTATACGGAGTAAAGCTGCTTTTTTGCGGCGCGGTCGTTCTGGAAGCCTCTTGTGCTTATAGCACAAGAGGCTTCCTTTTTGTTGTACCGGCGGCGTATTGTCTTTACCGCGGAAAAAGCTAAACTATACAGCAGAAAGAGGAAAAAGAAAGAAGATGGCGTTATGAGTACAAAGTCCATGCGTATCCTGAATGTTGCAGCCGGTGTGCTGCTGATCGCCGCGGGCATCTATTGCTTGTGCAATCAGGATGTGGCAGTGCTTTCCGCAGGAGTGCTGCTTGGCGTGTTTCTGCTGCTGTCCGGCATTGCGGAGATCGTGGTGTTTGCCGCGGCAAGCGGCGTGATGCTCGGCTCCGGCTGGCTGCTGCTCGACGGTGTTCTGACGGTGATCATGTCGCTGTTCCTGCTCTTCAACCAGTGGTTCACGATGCTGTCGCTGCCGTTTTTGTTCACACTGTGGCTGCTGTTTTCCGGCGTGTCGCAGTGCGTCAGCTCGTTTGATCTGCGCGCCCTCGGCGTCCGCGCGTGGGGGTGGATTCTTGCAGTCGGCATTCTTCTGACGCTTGCCGGGTTCATTTGCCTGATGGACCCGTGGGTCAGCGTGGCGGCCATGGGCATGACGGTCGGCATCGTATTTCTGCTGGAGGGCGTGAGTTCCATTGTCTGCGCCTGCATTTCCAGAACGAAGGATATTTGACCGGCAAGCGCCGCTGCGGCGCGGCTGATCCCACGCCGCCGTGCTTCACATAGATCGCAATTCCCGGATTTTGCCTTGAATGGAGGAATGATTATGGTTTGCAGCATCGATGATGAAAGCGCACCTCCTCCGGCAAGATCGCCATCGAGTAAGTCAATAGAAAAGGCGGCCTGCCTTCCGCAAGAGGAAAGGCAGACCGCCTTTTCCTTTCGCGAGGAGGATATGGCAGTATGGTAAAAACACTGTTTCAGGCGTCTGCATGGAACGCGCTGGAGGCTGGCAGCTTCGATGGGGCTGTCAGCGTGCGGGAGCTTCTGCGCTGTGCCGATACCGGGGTCGGCATCGGGTCGGCGTTGGACGGCGTGATAACTTTTGAAAACGGCGCAGCCTACAAGACAGCGCCGGACGGCAAGGTCACCGTTATGAGGCCGGAGGACGGCATGGCGTTTGCCGCAGCCATGGTGTTTGACGAAAACGCCCCGGAGATAGCGCTGAACGGCATCGACGACCTTACCTCGCTCAAGCAGATGCTCGCGCCGTTTGTGCAGGGAAATCCCAATCTCTTTTATATGATCAAGGCCGGCGGTGTTTTCAAGACTATGCATACGCAAAGCTGGAACAGCTGCCGGAAGCCCTACCCGGTGCTTTCTGAGGCGGCGAAAAACCGGAACGAATTTCGCTTTGAAAACACCCTCGGCAATGTGATCGCCGTCTGGTGCCCGCGGTATGTGGGCGGCATTTGCATGCCGGATTGGCATTTTCATTATCTGAGCCGAGACAAAACGCAGGGCGGGCATGTCCTCGACCTATCGGCGGAGCGGCTGCATCTGAAGATCAACCGGATCGGGCGCTTTGACCTGCTGCTGCCGCAGACGACGGAATTTGCGCGCTGTGAGCTGCGCGAGGGACAAAGCGCCGCAGCCGAACGGCTTGCATACGCTTTTGAAAAGTGCGCGAGCGGATATCGCGTGCAGTAAAAAGCCGCACGATATGGGGCGTACCGGTCGGAAAGGGCATCGGCCTTTGCCTGCTCCTTGCGCTGCAATGCTCCTCTGCGGCAATGTCCGGCAGGGGGCGCGATCCCTCGCTTGCCGTACTGAGTTCTCCGGGCGCGATCTAAGCTGCGCCCGGTATCCGAAGGAAAAATCACCGTAGGCTGAAAGGAGCGCACGATGAAATCTGTATTGTTGATCGGACTGGGCCGCTTCGGGCGGCATCTAGCCATGCAGCTCAGTGAGCTGGGCCATCAGGTGATGGCAGTGGACAAGGACGAAGAGCGCGTGAACGAGTGTATGCCCTTCGTCACCAACGCGCAGATCGGCGACAGCACGCGCGTGGACTTCCTGCGCTCGCTGGGCGTTGGGAATTACGATGTCTGCTATGTCACCATCAGCGGGAATTTCCAGAACTCGCTGGAAACGACGTCACTGCTCAAGGAGCTGGGCGCAAAGTATGTGGTATCCCGCGCGGAGCGTGACGTGCAGGCGAAGTTCCTGCTGCGAAACGGCGCGGACGCAGTCGCCTACCCGGAAAAACAGGTGGCGAAGTGGGCGGCGATCCGCTATACCGCCAACCATATCTTCAGCTACATTGAGCTGGACGAGCAGCACGCCATCATCGAGGTTGCCGTGCCGGAGGACTGGCGCGGGCGCAGCATCGGCGAGCTGGACATCCGCAGGAAATACGGCGTCAACATCCTCGGCGTAAAGCGGAACGGCAAAACCGATGTGAACATCTCACCGGAAACCGTGCTGGACGCTGATATGACGCTGCTGGTGCTGGGCGAAAACCAAAAACTCAAGAAGCACTTCCGTCTGTGAGAAGAAAGAAGGCCGCTTTTCGGACATTGTTCGAAAAGCGGCCTTCCTGTTTGGATATTCTTCCTCTGATAAGCTATTTTTCCAATCCCGCCGCAAGCTCTGCCATCATGCCAAGCTCTGCGCGGTCGCCCCAATAGCCGATGCACCGGACAAGGCCGTCAATGAGCGCCTTGCCCGTGCCGCAGCAGGTGAAATCCACGCGGTCATTGCCGTGATCCGGATAAACGTGGAGTCGGAAACCTGCGTGATTGCCGTCCGTATTGTTTGCTTTCGCGGGCGTCCGGAACGACTGTATCCATTGTTGCACCTCTGCAAAATTCCGATTTTTGCACACACTCAGTTGCCATCGATTGCACGCAAAAAGGTCCCGCTCATCGTTCCATGAGCGGGGCCTTGATCCGTTGCCTTCAGCCGGTTGCCTCGTTGGGTTCTGAATACTTTGCGCCCTGTGGAATCATACAGCTTCCTGTCATGGCGCAGGATGTAGCCGAAGGCGTCCGGCAAGGAGAGGAATAGCCGGGGCCGACGATGGTAATTCCAGCCGCTGCGGATCGCATCCTTATATCGGACTTGTGATATGGCTGGAGCTTCCGGCAGCTGCGCTTGCGGAAGGCCTGATATCCGGATGCTGCGCTCAGCGAGGCGCCCGCCTCATTGACCATATGAATTGTTCGCGAGAATCTGACAAATGTGAGGAACTATTTCCCTTCTGCTTCGTCTATACTATTATAAATGGTATCAAAGGAGGCTTCTGATGAAAAGAATTATTACAAAAGCGATGCTGTCAGCAACGCTTGTGCTGTTATTTGTATCAGCGCTTGCCGGGTGTGCCAGACGCCCCGCCGAAGCGGAAAAGACCGGAACCGATCAAGAGAGTGAACGCAATCAGCCGGAGCAGGGGGTAAAGGCAATAGATATGATTCCCGGTACGCCTTTATCTACCGAAGAATTAACCCGATTCAATGATGTATTTGCGGCCCAGGCTGACATCAGTTATTTTTTGCCGGTCAATGGCTTTTTTACCAGCCGCTATGATGATGTGACCGAACTTGATTTTGCTGAGTTCCTTCGCTATTATCCAGATGATGGAACCTTAGAGGAGGAAGACGTCTCGGAATTCGAGGCGTTGACGAAAGACCCGAACTTTCCTTGGAATGCGGGGGATTTCGGGAAGGAAACGCTGACAGTGAACGACTTGCCTACGCCTACGCATCGCATATTGCGCACTTCCGTGGATGAAACCTTACAAAAATACGCAGGCATCACTACCGCTGACCTGAAAAATACTGAGGGTGTGTGCTATCTATCTGAGTATGATGCCTATTATAATTTCACCAGTGATTTTGGACCGGGCCTGTTTGAGTGTGCGGGCGGTAAAAAAGACGGGAATATTGTTCACTTGTGGTCTAGCGCAGACAGTGAGGGTTCCGGAGAACTCTTGACACTTCAGGAGAAAGACGGGAACTATTATATTAAATCATTCCAGGATATTGCGGATGGAGAGTAACGCCGCGCTGCCTTTGAAGGCGGAATATTGCAGCGCTGAAACACAGAGCGAAACTATCCGAAGAACTCCGTGCCTTTCGCCGCTTCCGGCCGAAAAAGACCCCAAGCCGTTTTAACACAACGGCTTGGGGTCTTGCTTTATTTTGCGGGTGAGGGAAGTACTTCGGATGTTGTCTTATTAGACTTCCTTGCCCGCCTGATAGGCCTGCTCCAGCGCGATATGTCCGGCGATCTCGCCCACGCCGTTCACGCCGCAAATACCGTGCCCGCCAGCGTGCAGCGGGGGAAGCAGTCCACCCAG
>CAKTGM010000050.1 GCA_934561515.1 uncultured Oscillospiraceae bacterium
CGGGGAACTTCGGCAGCGGCTGGTAGACGGGGATGCCTCCGCGCATCTCGTACATGGCCTCAAAGCTCAGCTCGGCTGTGTAGATCTCGCTGTCGACGCCGTAGTTCGCGGCGACGAGCGGGTGGATCTGGCCGAAGACGCCAAGGAGCGTCTCGCCCGCGTAGACGCAGGCGCAGCGGCCGGGGTGGTAGGAGGCGTTGTCCGTGCAGGCTTCAAACGTTACGTTCGTGATGCGAAGCTCGCGCAGCAGCGTTTCAACGCTGCCCTTGAAGGAGAAGAAGTCCACGCCGTCGCCATAGGCGCCGAGGGAGAGGTACTTCGGCTCGTCGGCAAGGCCGTCCTCGCGCGGCAGGTAGATCTTGCCGAGCTCGTAGAGGCGCGCGGACTTGTTGCGGTAGCTAAAGTTGCGCGCGATGATCTCGAGCATACTCGGCAGGATGGTCGTGCGCATGATGGAGGTATCCTCGCCCAGCGGGTTGAGGATCTTCATGCTCTTGCGCAGCGGGGAATCCTTCGGCATACGGATCTTGTCGTAATAGGTGGGGCTGATGAAGGAATAGGTGATGATCTCATCGTAGCCCAGCGCGCGCACCGCGCCGCCGATGGCACGGTCGAAGCGCTGCTGCTCGGAAAAGCCGCCGCGCGTGGTCTCGCCGCGCATGAGCGTGCAGGGGATCTTGTTGTAGCCGTAGAAGCGGGCGACCTCCTCGGCGATGTCGCTGTAATGCTCCACGTCGCCGCGCCAGGAGGGAACGTAAATATCGTCGCCGTTGAGAATGAAGCCGAGGGAGACAAGGATCTCGCGCATCAGGTCCTCGCTGAGCTCCGTGCCGAGCAGGGCGTTGATCTTGTCGGGCTCGAGCTGAATGCAGGTGGGCGTCTTTTCCTTGGCGACCACGTCCATCACACCGTCGACCACCTCGCCGCAGCCGAGCAGCTCCACAAGCTCGCAGGCGCGCTCGACGGCCTTGATGGTGTTCATCATGTCGAGACCCTTTTCGTAGCGGGAGGAAGCGTCGGTGCGCATACCGAGGGCGCTTGCCGTGCGGCGCACGGAAACGCCGTTGAAGTTGGCGGATTCAAAGAGCACCATCGCCGTGTCGCCGACGATCTCGCTGTTCGCGCCGCCCATCACGCCCGCGACGCACACGGGCCTGTGCTCGTCGCAGATGCAGAGCATGCTCGGCGTGAGCTTGCGCTCGTTGCCGTCGAGCGTCTGAATGGTCTCGCCCTCGTGCGCGGTGCGCACGATGATGTGTCCGCCCTCGACGCAGCTGAAGTCGAAAGCGTGCATCGGCTGGCCGTATTCGAGCATGACATAGTTCGTGATATCGACAATGTTGTTGATCGGGCGCACGCCGCTATTGCGCAGTCTCTCGCGCATCCAGCGCGGGGACGGCGCGATCCTGACGTTTTTCACCATGCGCGCGGTGTAGCGCGGGCAGAGGTCGCCGTCCTCGATGTCGATGTCGACAATGTCCGCGATGCTGCCGCCGCAGCCGTGCGGCTCGGGCGTGTGCAGCTTGAGCGGGCGCTTGAAGGTCGCGCTCGCCTCGCGCGCAAGGCCGATGACAGAAAGGCAGTCGGGGCGGTTGGGCGTGATCTCGAACTCAACGATGGAGTCGTCGAGGCCGAGGATGTGCGCCACGTCAAGGCCCGGCTCGGCGTCCTCCTCATGCAGGATGAAGATGCCGTCGGCGATGCAGTGGGGGAACTCCTTCTGCTCGGCGTGCAGGTCCTCGAGCGTGCAGATGGCGTCGCTCTTGGTGTTGTAGGCGACAAGGTCGCCTTCGTGGAGGTTGGAGCAGCGCGTATCGGGCACAGCGGTCGCATTGCCGAGGTCGAGGCAGGTGTGGAACGTGCCGTCGCCCAGCGGGGCGCACTCAAGCACCCGGGCGGCAACAACAGGGCCGTAGACCTTGTCGCCGGGCTTGATATCGGCGGGGATGGAGGGCTTATCCTTGTCGATGGGATGATAGTCGTTCAGGATGGCTGCGGGCGTGATGACGGCATAGGGGAAGTCGTGCTCCGCCGTCATGCCGAGCTCCTTGAGCGAGCAGAGCATACCGTCGGACTCGACGCCGCGCAGCTCGCCCTTTTCGATTCTGACGCCGCCGGGCAGGTGCGCGCCGGAAAGCGCGGCGGGCACATAGTCGCCCACATGGACATTCCACGCGCCCGTGACGATCTGCACGGGCTCCGCCTGACCGACGTCGATCTTCAAGACCCACATATGGTCGGAGTTCTCGTGGCGCTTCATTTCGAGGATCTTGCCCACGACCACATTCTTGAGCTCCTCGTCGCCTCGCTCGATCGTCTCGACCTTCGAGCCGGAGAGCGTCATATCGTCGTTGAATTGCTTGTCGGTGATATCCTTGAGGCCAACGAACTCGTTGAGCCAATTTCTGCTTAAAATCATTTCTTCGCTCTCCTTTCTTAAAACTGCTCCAAAAATCTCACATCGTTTTCGAAGATCAGACGCAGGTCGCTGATCTTGAAGTGGCCGAGCGCCAGACGCTCAAGGCCCATGCCGAAGGCCCAGCCGGAATAGACCGTGGAGTCGATGCCGCAGCCCTCGAGCACCTTCGGGTGGATCATGCCGGCGCCGAGCACCTCGATCCAGCCCTCGCCCTTGCAGGTGGGGCAGCCTGCGCCGTGGCACTTGTGGCACTGGATGTCCATCTCGCAGCTCGGCTCGGTGAAGGGGAAGTGATGGGGGCGGAAGCGCGTGACCGTGTGCTCGCCGTAGAGCTGGCGCACGACCTCGTTGAGCGTGCCCTTGAGGTCTGCCATCGTGATGTTCTTATCGATGGCCATGCCCTCGATCTGGTGGAACATGGGAGAGTGCGTCGCGTCGACCTCATCCTTGCGGTACACGCGGCCGGGGGCGAGGATGCGGATGGGCAGCTCGCGCGTTTCCATCGCGTGGATCTGCATGGGAGAGGTCTGCGTGCGCAGAAGGATGGAGCTATCGTCGCTGAAATAGAACGTATCGCTCCACTCGCGGGCGGGGTGGCCCTCTTCCACGTTGAGCTTGGTGAAGTTGTACTCGGCAAGCTCCACCTCGCGGTCTTCGAGGATCTCAAAGCCCATGCCGACGAAGATATCCTTGATCTCGTCGAGCACCTGATACATCGGGTGCTTCACGCCGATCTTCTCCTGCTTGCCGGGGATGGTAACGTCCACGGCCTCGCTCTTGAGCTTGCACTCCATGGCCTTGTCGGCAAGCTCGCTTGCCTTTTCCTCAATGCTCGCTTCCAGTGCAGCGCGCACCTCGTTGGCAAGCTGCCCGATCACGGGGCGCTCTTCGGCGCTGAGCTTGCCCATCTGCTTCAAAACGGCGGTCAGCTCGCCCTTTTTGCCAAGGTAACGGACGCGCAGCGCATCGAGCTCCTCCGCCGTGGCGGCGGCAGCGATGGCCTCGAGCGCCGCTTTGCGGATCGCTTCCAGTTGCTGTTTCATATCATTGCTCCTTTTCAGGTAAAAATTTGCAAGGGTCTTTGATCGGCGGCAGGGACAAAAAAACAGCCTCTCCTCCCGACATTCGGGACGAAAGACTTCTTCCGCGGTACCACCCTGATTCGCACCCGCAGGCGCGCGCTCTTTGCCCGTAACGGGGGCCGGCCGGCCGCGCATTTCCTCGCGGCTGCTCGGGGGCGAACCAAGCGACATCCCGCAGACCGGCTCCCAGCCGCCGACCGATCCTCTCTTAGCGGAACAAACTCGCTATTTTCCCTTTCACAGCATTTGCTCAACTCAAGTTTATACCATAGAAAAAAGGAAGTTGCAAGGGGAAATTTGCCCTTTTCCGTCTTTTTCCGGAAAAGGGCGCGCAAAGGGGCGAAATCGCGCGCATTTCCCCATCCTTCTCCCTTTTTTCGCGCAAAACGCGGAAAAAGCGCGCTTTACAACGGCGCAAAATGTGATATACTGTGTAATAGTTATATACCAACCCGTCGTGGCTGCCTTTGCAGCCGGAATAGGAGGATCATTATGGAGGAAAAGAAACGCCTCTGCAAGTCCCGCAACAACAAAAAGATCTGCGGCGTGTGCGCAGGCTTTGCCGATTACCTCAACCTCGACCCGACGCTTGTGCGCGTGCTCTGGGCCTTGCTGGCGGTCTTCGCAGGCACCGGCATCCTCGCCTACTTCATCTGCGCGCTCGTCATGCCCGAGGGCGACACCGAGGTCTGAGCGCTTGACAAGCGCCGCAAAAGCGCTATACTGAATTCTGTTTGCCGCACCGCACGGCAGAAATAAGATGCAAAAACGCGAAGGGAGCTTCCTTTTTATGGCGACTTATCCGATGCACGTCGCGGGTCTTGACCGCGACCTTCCCATCTGCAAGGTGACGGACGATCTTTATATCGGCGCGTTCATCATGTTTGGCGACGCGGAGCTGACCGTTTGCTGCGCGCAGGAGCTTTTGAAGCTCGCCGCCAGGATCGACTATGACTATCTCTTCACCGCCGAGGCAAAGTCCATCCCCCTCATCCACGAGATGGCACGCCAGAGCGGCGCGAAGAAGTATTTCATCGCGCGCAAGGGCCCCAAGGTCTATATGCCCGATCCCATTTCGGTCGATGATAAGTCCATCACCACTGTTGCCGAGCAGAAGCTCTTCCTCGGCTCGGACGATGCATCCCTCATCCGCGGCAAGAAGATCCTGCTCGTTGACGACGTGATCTCCACGGGCGGCTCGCTCAAGGCGATGGAGGCGCTCGTCGAAAAGGCGGGCGGCACGGTCGCAGGCCGCATGGCAGTGCTCGCCGAGGGCGCCGCCGCCGAGCGCGAGGACATTCTCTTCCTTGAAAAGCTCCCCGTCTTCAATGCCGACGGCAGCGTAAAGTAAAGCGCAAAAACGAAAAAAGGAAGCCGCTTACCAAAGGCAAGCGGCTTCCTTTTTGATTGGTGCCGGTGACCGGAGTCGAACCGGTACGCTGTCGCCAGCGGCGGATTTTGAGTCCGCTACGTCTACCAATTCCATCACACCGGCAGGGACGATAGAACAAGAGATATTATATGCGATGCAGGGCTTATTTGCAAGCAAAACTTTTTGAAAAAGGCTCCGGCGCTGCCGGAGCCTTTTTTGCAAGCGGAAGCCTTACACGTAGCGCTGGTTGATGACGTCGAACACGCCGCGCGTGGTGAGGCGCAGCGTCGGGATGACGGTGAGCGCCATGAACGAGAGCGTCATGAACGGGTCGACCCCGCGCGAAACACCGAGGGCGAAGGCCTGCTCCTTGGCGTTTTCCAGCGCCTCGTTGACCTCGACGAGCGGCGCTTCGCTCATGATGCCCGCGATCTGGAGCTGCACCTCGCCGCGCACCCTGCCGCCGTCCATCACGACGATGCCGCCGCCAAGCTCGACCACGCGGTTGACCGCCGCGGCCATGTCCTCCTCGTTCGCGCCGACGACGATGATATTGTGGCTGTCGTGCGAGATGGAGGTCGCCACCGCGCCGGAGGCGAGCCCGTAGCCCTTGATGTAGCCGATGCCGATGTGGTGCGTGTTCTTATGGCGCTCGATGACGGCGATCTTGAGGATATCGTCCTCAACGCTGATCTTCTCGGCGTAGCCCGCGTCGGTCGTGACGATCTCGCCCGGCACCATGCCGAGCACCGCGCGCGGGCGGTCTTCGATGAAGTCCTTCGCCTCGAGGCGGGCGACGTGGAACGTCTCGTGCGAGCGCTTGACGAGGTGCGGGTCGATCTCGGGCGCTGCAAAGGGCGTGACGGCCTTGCCGTCGAACATGAGTTTGCCCTTCTTGTAGACCTCGAGAATGTTGAAATCGTCAAAGTTATCGATGACGACAAAGTCCGCGAGGAAGCCCGGCGCGATCGCGCCGCGGTTGTTGAGCAGGAAGTAGCGCGCGGCGTGGTGGCTCGCGCATTTGACGGCGATGATCGGGTCGACGCCCGCCTTGATGGCGCGGCGCACGATGTAGTCGATGTGGCCTTTTTCAAGGAGGTCATTGGGGTGCTTATCGTCGGTGCAGAACATACAGTAGGTGTAGTACTGCGGCGTGAGCAGCGGGAGGAGCGCGTCAAGGTTGCGCGCGGCCGTGCCCTCGCGGATCATGATGTACTGCCCGCGCTCGAGCTTGGCGATGGCGTCCTCCACGGTGCTGCATTCGTGGTCTGAATAGACGCCCGCGGCAATGTAGGCGTTTAAGTCGTTGCCCGCAAGCCCCGGCGCGTGGCCGTCGATCTTCTTATGATGCGCCTGCGCGGCGACGATCTTTTCCAGCACCTGCTCGTCGGCATTCGCAACGCCGACGTAGTTCATCATCTCAGCAAGCCCCTCCACGCGGTTGTGCTCGTAGAAGGAGTCGATCGCGCGGTAATCAAGCACCGCGCCGGATTCGTCGAGCGGCGTCGCCGGCACGCAGGAGGGCAGCATGAAGCGCACGTCCACGGGTAAGTCCTCGGTCGCTTGCAGCATATACTCGATGCCGTCGGTACCCATGACGTTTGCGATCTCGTGCGGGTCGGTGATGACGGTGGTCGTTCCGTGCGGGATGACGGCGTTGGCGAATTCCTTCGGGGAAACGAGCGAGCTTTCCAGATGGATATGCGCATCGACAAAGCCGGGCAGCACGAGCTTGCCGCCCATGTCGACCTCGAGCGCGCCCTCGTAATGCTCGCCCATGCCCGCGATCAGCCCCTCGGCCACGGCAATGTCGCCGTGACTGAGCGCATTGCAGAATACGTTCACATACGTCGCGTTCTTGAGCACGAGGTCGGCCTTCTGCCGCCCCGCCGCCACCTCAACGACGCGGAGCTTCTTGTTCAGCTTGCGGTTGATCTTGCCCGCGTAGCTCTCCCGGTATGCCATGCCTGTTCCTCCTTATTTTGTTGTGTTTGACCAGTTTATGTGATACTTCATCCGTCTTCCTCGGTTATTTTTTATAGGATACTACGTTCTTTTGCACTTGTCCAGCAGAAAAAGCTGAAAGTTATTTAGTAAATCTGACGAAAAGTAAGATGCCAGCCGATTTTCGGGGCTGCCGTTTACAAACGCGAGCAGCTATTGTATAATAAATCAAAGAGGCCAATTTGAGATCCGGTCCATTTCCTTCAGGCACAGGACTTCCTTCCATTTTCGCAGCAAGAGCGCGCCGCAAATTCATTCACAATATACAGAAAGGAGCGAAGCGTATGCGTTCAAGACTCTCCCCGCCATCCGACCCCTTGAAGCCCCGTCCCTCCTCGGCCATCCTATTCGCGGGCAACGCCGTCGTCTTTTTTGCCCTGTCACTTTTGACGCAGCGGATGATCTACAGTTTTCTCTTCGCCGTTGCCTTCCTTCTGTTCGTGTACGAGATCGCGGCGCTCTGGAAGCAGAAAAGGATGCAGCGCGGTCTGCATCGCCGGGACTATTCCGATGCAGAGTATCGATCGCTGGGCATGACCCGCCCGCAAAAGGACCGGCGCGGCGCGGTGCAGCGCGCGATCAACGTGCTTTTATCGCTCGCCATCGGCGCGCTCACGCTTTGCAGCTTTACAGCAAATGACCCGGCACTCTCTCCCCTTCTCGGCGCCGCCATGCCCTTCATACTGATTCTGCTCGACTACAACGCCGTCCGCTTTACCTGGCAGGAGATCCGTGAACAGACCTTCCGCCTCAGTGTCTACGCTTTATCGCTCGGGCTGTTTCTCTATCAGCTGCTGGCGTATTTTGAAGTGATTTCCCTCCCGCTCCCCGAGGCGCTTCGGCTCGAGCTGACGCTGCTGCTTGGCTTCGCCTTTTTCCCGCTCATGCTGGTGATGATGTACTATATCATCCGTGACACCTCGCGCCGCGCGAGCGGAAGAACGCTGTGACGCGCGCAGCCGCCATACCGCCGCGTCCTGCAAAAAGAACCGGGTCATCTGCGATGCAGATGACCCGGTTTTCTGTTCTTTTGCGCTCAGCGCCGGCCGCCGAAGCCACCGCCGCGGCTGCCACCG
>CAKTGM010000051.1 GCA_934561515.1 uncultured Oscillospiraceae bacterium
CGGCAGATTGCCGCCGCGCTCCCACAGGGTCGCTCTATTTGGATCAATGCGCTGTACGCTCTCTTACTTGTTGTAAGCTCTGTACAGGAAGGTCACGATCTGACCGCGCGTGCAGGACTGGTTGGAGCCGAACAGACCGCCGCCGGTGCCGCCGGTGATGCCGTTCTTCTCCGCCCATGCAACAGCCGCGGCGTAGTAAGCGTCAGCCGCCACATCGGTGAAGGCAGCGCTGCCGCTCACGGCAGGGCTGCCGGAGGCGCGATACAGGAAGGTGACAGCCTGCGCGCGCGTGCAGGTCGCGTCGGGGCTGAACTTGCCGTCGCCCATGTCGGTGAGCTTGATCGCCGCACCGGCGCCGTCCACGACGGCGAGACCATCCATCGCGAAGCCCTTATCGGGGGCGACGGTCAGGGTGATGGTCGCGCCCTTGGGCGCGGTCTTGTGGCTGGCAGCCACCTTGCCGTTCGTCGCGTTCAGAACGGTGATGGGATAGACCGATGTATAGGAGCCGCCGCTGCTCATCCAGACGGCTGTGACAATCACGTTCCCGTCCGGCATGGTAAAGGTCGGCGCGGAGGCGTTGCCCGCGCCATCCTGCGCGTGGAGGGGAATGGTGGTGTTGGCTTCTTCCTCTTCCAGCGTGCCGGAAATGGTGAAGCTGCCGTCGTTCTCAGCATAGATTCTCTCGGCTCTGCCGCACGGCTCGCCGCCCACCTCAAGGGCGATCTCCAGCGGCGTGTATGCCGGCAGGTATACATCGCCGGACGCGGTCTCTGCGCTGTAATAGCTGCCGCCCTCGATGCTTCGATAGGCGCGCACGCCGACCGTATAGGTCTTGTCCGCAGAAAGCTTTTCGGCGGGAACGGAGGCGGCCGTGTTTCCGTTGACGGAAACGCCGTTTCCGCCCACGGTCAGCGCCATGTCGATGGAGGTGGTCTGGGAATTGAGATCGTAGCCGAAGCCGGTATCAGCCCAGCTGCCGTCCGCGTTCTGCTGATAGATCGCCACGGCGTAGCCGTCCGCGCCGTCCACAGGCTTCCATTCCGCGCGCATGACCTCGTTGCCGATGAATTCCAGCGCAACGTCTGCCGGAGCGCTCGGCTGGTTGATGTTCGTGTAGGAGACCTTGGCGTCAAACATCTGACTGTCGATGACCGCGAGCGCGGTTTGCTCCGTTCCGTCCTCAAGCGTGAAGGTCTTCTCCGCCATCAGGAAGGAGGTCAGGTAGTATTCGCCCGTGGGAGCCAGCGCGCCCTCGGTGGGGATCGTGACCGAAATGCTGGCAGGGTTGGCCGCGGTCTGCTCGTCCACGAGGTAGTCCGCGCCGCCCTCCGTCCCGGCGAAATAGGTGCGCAGCACATAGGCCGTGTTCGCCGCAGGGTACTTCACCTGATCGGAGAGGGCGCTGACGCAGAGCGGCAGCGCGAGGCTCTCAAACGGCTCGGTCACGAAGCCCTCCTGATCGGAGATGGGCAGATCGCCCGTGCTGAGGGAATAAAATGGATAGCGTCTCTTTCATGATGTGGTTTTCTCTTTTTTCCGGGTCGGCCTTCTCTCGGCTTTCCCGCTCGCGCAGCCGCACGCAAACGATGGTCAGCACGACGGCTGCCGCAAACGCTGCAACGGCCACCAGCACATAGCCGCCGGCGTCCTCCCGCAGCAGCATCGCGCCGAAGCTGCCCCATGCGGCGGTCTGCCCCGGAGCGATGAGCGTGCCCGCCGCCTGCATCAGCGCCGCACACAGCAGCATACACGCTGCGGAGAGGCTTATTGCCTCGCGCCGCTGCCTCCGGTGGGTATTTTTCCGCACCCGCTGTCTGACGAGTGCGACCCGCCTTGCGGTATCGTACATATCGTTTGAACCCCCTTTCCGGTTTGCCTGAAACTGTGACCTAAAAACCCTTTCACTTATATAGGTACAAAAAATCGAAAAAACTCTCACCAAAAACGCAAAATTTTTCAAAAAAATTTGAGAGCCGCCAAAAAGCAGCTCTCAAAGAGGAAAATTCGGTTATTTTGTCCGCGCGGAACGGAAGGATGGCAGCGCGCCCGCCGTCATGAGCAGCGCCGGCAGGGCGTAGGCGATGTACTGCGCCG
Source organism: uncultured Oscillospiraceae bacterium (assembly GCA_934561515.1). Taxonomy (GTDB): domain Bacteria; phylum Bacillota; class Clostridia; order Oscillospirales; family Oscillospiraceae; genus Hominicoprocola. Next base: position 2,098 of record CAKTGM010000051.1, read on the forward strand.
CGCCGCCGTAGGCGATGAGCAGGTTATAGATGGCGTGGAGGGTGATGGCCGCGCCCAGCAGCCCGCAGGTCCCCGCAATCTTCAGCCGCGTCCGCTGCCATGTGTATGCAAGCCCGCCGCCGACGATCAGGCCGCAGAGCACGTGCATTGCGCCCGCCCCGAAGCCGCGGAAGAAGATGAAGGAGAAGCGGTCCGCGCCGTTCTGGATGAGATAGCAGACGTTTTCAAAGGTGGCGAAGCTCAGGGCAATCGTGATGGCGGCGGCCTTGATTTTATCCCCCTCCGGCTCGAACACCAGAAGATAGAACACCAGCGGCAGAAGCTTCATCACTTCCTCCACCACCGGCGCGATCTCCGCCGTGGCGGCAAGGGCGTCCGCCTGACACACCGCCGCGAGGAAGGTGTTGATGTAAGCCGAAAGCAGACACACACCCATCCCGGCGATGCAGAACAGGAAAAAGCGGAGCTGCCGCCTGCCCATGCACAAAGCGGCTACCAGCAGGGGAGAGACCATGCAGATGAAGATATTTTCGATGTAGGTCACGCGTCCACCGCCTTTCTCGCGGCGGGCAGCAGGCCGAGAATGGCAAGCGTCAGCAGCAGATCGCACCAGAAGGTGGGGCTTGCCAAAGAGGTATCCGGCCAGAAGCAGCCCGCCGTCCAGAGCAGATATTCCGAACCGGCAAAGCACAGCACGCCGATGTGGAAGTATCGCATATTCCGCGCCGCGCCCGTCTGCGTTTTCGCATAGACCAGTCCACGAATGGCGCAGAAGGAGAGCCATATCATCATGCCGCACCAGATCAGGTTGGAGAGGATGTCTCCAAAGGTGCAGTAGAACGCCAGCAGCGGAAGGCCGAACACAGGCGCAAGCCATGCCCTGCGGCAGCGGAAGCTGCGCTCATCCTGACTGGTGAGCGTGGCCTGCAAAATGCGCAGGAAGATGAGGCTGGCCACCCAGCCGAACTCCGACACATAAAAGACCCGGGGCGTGGTATCGAACAGCAGCAGATACAGCGTCCAGTAGAGCGCACCGAGGGCAAAGCAGCCATAGAAGCACAGCAGCAGAAAGTAAGCCTGACGGTGGCTTTTGCGGCAGGCGATACCCGAAAGCAGCGCGCCGACGAACGTGACCAGCAGTTGCAGCAGGTTCTCAATCAGCTCCATGAATCCCCTCGCTTTCCTCGTTCTGATCGTCCTCGCGGTTCATCTGCCGGATGCGAAAGCACAGGATGGTCACGCACACGCCGAGTAAAAACGCCAAAAGCCCTATGACGATGTATCCCAAGGCCGCGCCGCCGCCGTACATACTGGCCGCCGTTTCAAAGCCGGAGTAGTCGCTTGTCTGGATGTGTGCGGCAATGCCGGGCATGGCGAGGGACGCGCCGGTGAGCAGCGCAAGGCACGCCGCCACGGCGGAAGCCATGGTGATCGTATTGCGCCGCAGCCGTTTCTCCCGTTCCATTTTGGCGATGCGCCGCTTCGTCTCCGCGACGCGTTCCTCATGACTCCGCATTTGTGATCCCCTCCCGTTCCAAGAGCCTTCGCAGGCTCTCTTTTCCGCGATACACCATGTTGGTGATCTGTTTTACCGTTTTTCCCGTGACCTCCGCCGCCTGCGCGTAGCTCATATCCTCAAAATAGGTGAGATATAAAACCTCCCGATAGTCCGGGTTCATTTCGCTCATGCAGAAATGCAGGATGCGGTTTCGCTCCTCCGTCCGGATGACCTCCTCCGCCAGCAGCCGTCCGTCAGGCTCGCCGGACAGCGCATCAAGGCTGAACAGGGGCTTTCGCCTGCTCTTATGGCGCAGCGCCATGTGGCGCGCCGCCTTATAGAGATACGCCTTGAAGCCGCCATCCCGAATGCGGGGCTTTTTCGTGAACAGATAGGCGAAAACATCCAGCATCAGCTCCTCCGCCTCGTGAACGTCATGCAGATAGCCGTCAATGTACAGGGTCAGGGGGTCACCGTATTTTTCCATCAGGGCGCTGAGCCCCGCGTCGTCGCCGTTTAAGTATTGGCGGTAGAGAGCCTCGTCACAGGCCATGGCGTTCACTTCCTCTTCTGGCGGGTGTGTGCGATATCATATCGGGCGCTGCATGAAAGCAGCCCGGAATCGCGTCATTTGGGGTTATTGCTCCTTGGGGGGCTTCTGTGAGGAAGAGGCTTCTTCCTTCTTGCTCTCCTCCGCGAGATGCTTTTCGAGCGCTGACTCGCGGGCGAGGATGGCATTTACCTTGTCGTAGAGGTCCTCGATCATGATCTCCGTCTTGAGGTTGACGCGGTAATCGTTCTCCGCGCGGCGGCGGTCCTTTTCCTCCTGCCGGTTCTGGCTCATCATGATGAGCGGCGCCTGAATGGCCGCGACGCACGAGAGCACGAGGTTCAGCAGGATGAAAGGAAAGGGGTCGAAGGCCTTGGCCGCGAGCAGCGTGTTGACAACCATCCAGAGGATCAGCACGCCGGTGAAGGCGAAGATGAACGCCCAGCTGCCCGCGAATTTCGCGATGGCGTCCGCCGCCCGCTGACCGATGGTGTATTTTTCCTTTTCGCCTGCGAGATTTTCGGAAATTTTACTGTCCGCCAGCAGGTTCAGCACCTCTTCGTCCGTCATGTCGTGGCGGATGTCCTTGAGGACTTCCCTCAAAAGCTTTCTGTTTTCCTTCATGATATCATCCTTTTCTATCTGACCGGCGCGATCGTGCACCGGTTTTATGCTTCGTTATTCATTGCGCGCAGGAAAAAGTCCGGCCCTTTCGTCTCAAACAGAATGAGCGACACGCCGAGCAGCAGATCTGCGTGCAGGGACGGCTCCTCCAGCGGGATGAGAAAATCCTCCTGCAAGCGCCGGATGCGGTAGAGCACGGTGTTGCGGTGGGTGTAGAGCGCGTCGCTGGTCTTGATGAGCGAGTGGCAGCAGGTGAGGTAATGGTAGAGCGTTTCGCAGTACTGCGTACCCTTTTCCCGATCGTGAACGGCAAGGCGGCGAAGCTCCGGTGAAACAAGGTCGCCCCGGCCCTCCAGATTTTTCAGCAGCAGCGGCGTGCGCAGCTGCTGCGCTGTGCAGACGGCTTCACCGTGGAAGCGCGCATCCTTCATCAGCTCCAGCGCCTCGCGCGCCGTGCGGTAGAGCTGCGGAAGGGTGAAAAGATCGCCGACCGGCGCGGAGATGAGGATTTTAAGCTGAAATTCCTCCGCAAGCTCGGAAAAGATGTTGCTATCCCCCTCCCGGTGCAGGAAGAGGAAAACGTCGCCCTTGTATAAAAAAGGGTGGCTGTCGGGAATCTGCGCTTCCAGCTCTTCCTTTAAGTGCCGCTTTCCCATGTAGGCGCTGTGGTAGGTCTCGAGGTCGATGAGGGCGAAGGCGCGCGGATGAAAGTCTGCAAGGTAGGTGCCGGAGGCCTGAAGCTGAAAATGCGCGGCGGAGGAAAATCCGCCGTCCAGCAGGTGCATGAGAATGTCCTCCGCCGTTTCAAAGGGCTTGTCCTGATGGCTCGCCTCCACAAACATCTGCTTGGAGAGGATGTGCTCCACCAGCTCCCAGGTCTGCGGCGGGATCTTTTCCAGATGCCCGTCCGTATCTACACAGATGAGGCAGCCGAGGCGCACGCCCGCGCTGACGAGCGGCGCAAAGCGCCGCCGGTAGGGGCTGTCCGCCAGCTGGACATAGTCCGCCCAGCCGGCTGTGAGCATCGCATTTCTGCTGATGATCGCGCCGGCCTCGTAGGTGATCTCGCCGCGGCGCACGGCGGTTTCAAAGAGCGCATCGGAAAAGCCGAGCGGCAGGTAGTGCGCTGCGACGTGAAAGGTATCGTCCAGCACCAGAAGCGGGCAGCCCAGCAGCTCGCCCGTGCTGACGGCGAGCTTTCCGAGATCGTCCTGCGCAAAGAACTGTTCAAGCAGCGTTTCGGCGCTGCACATTTCCCATGTTGCTTCGCCCATGCGGTATATTCCTCCAATCTTGTGCTTTCGGCACAAGGTGTTTTTCTTTTATTGTACCGATAGTTTCTTGTTTTTGCAAGAGGAAAGGATAAACTATACAGCAGAACGAGAAAAGAAGAACGGAAAAGGAAAGAAGATGCATATGGTGCATGGAATACCGTGCACAGAAAGAATGCATCTGCTGGCGCGGTTTTGACCGCCGCAAGCGCCCGGCGCTTGTGCGATCGGAACACGAGGCCGTGCTTCGCGTATCATTCTAATTTATGAGTTCATCTTGAATGGAGGAATCATTATGGTACCCAGCATCTATGGTGAAAACATGTTTGATGACTTTTTTGAGAACGGTTTCTTCGGCGGTCACAATCCGCTGTTCGGCAAGCACGCAAGAAATCTCATGAAGACCGACATCCGCGAGACGGACGACGCCAAGGCTTACCGCTTTGCGGTGGAGCTGCCTGGCTTTGAAAAGGACGAGATCCACGTGGACGTGCAGGACGGCTACCTGACCGTCAGCGCGGAGAAGGGTCTTGACAAGGGCGAGGAGGACAAGAAGGGCCGCGTTCTGCGTCAGGAGCGCTACTCCGGCGCCTGCTCCCGCAGCTTCTACGTCGGCGACGTGAAGCCCGAGGATGTGAAGGCCAAGTACGAGTCCGGCGTGCTGACCGTGCTCATCCCGAAGGAGGAGCCGAAGAAGCTCACCTCCTCCAGCAAGATCGCCATCGAGTAAGTCAATAGAAAAGGCGGTCTGCCTTCCGCAACAGGAAAGGCAGACCGCCTTTTTCACATCGAAAAGATATTATGACGGAAAGTCTTTTAGAAACACAGGAGGTGAGCGC
>CAKTGM010000052.1 GCA_934561515.1 uncultured Oscillospiraceae bacterium
CCACAATACTTGGCTGGAGACGGCCCGGGAAGATAGGTAGCGCCAACACAAAAAGAAGACACTCATTCGAGTGTCTTTTCTTTTTGCCATTGGGCCGTCCTGTGCGGTTTTTAAGATTTCAAAGGAATTCCTTAGAAACTTATTAAGGATTTCCATCGCAGAATCGCAAAGAAGGCATGATATAACATACTCAGCTTCCAAAGAGAAAACGACGCCGCGCACCTTACGCTGCGGCTGCTGAGGAGATCATGCTATGCGTACTGTAGAAACGATCAACGCCGTCATCATGGCGCTCTTTTTCATCTGCTATTCCTACCAGTTCTACTATGTGGCCGTGGCGCTGCTGCGGCGAAAGAAATTCGCGGGGCGCAATGAGTATCACCGCATCGCCGTGCTCATCGCGGCGCGTAATGAGGAAAACGTCATCGGCCAGCTGCTCGACAGCATCCGCGCGCAGAGCTACCCGATGGACCGCGTGGACATCTTCGTGGGTGCGGACAACTGCACGGACGATACGGCAGGCGTTGCCCGCGCGCACGGTGCGACCGTTTTTGAGCGCTTCAACACCGAGCAGGTGGGCAAGGGCTATGTGCTGAGTGAGCTTTTGCGGCGCATCAAGCGCCCCGGCCACAGGCATTACGACGCCTATCTTGTACTGGATGCGGACAATGTGCTCGACCCGAACTTCATCTCTGAGATCGAGAAGGTCTATTCGAGCGGCTACGAGATCGTGACCTGCTACAGAAACTCCAAAAACTACGGCGACAACTGGATCTCTGCGGGCTATGCGCTGTGGTTTCTGCGCGAGGCGCAGTATCTCAACAACGCGCGGATGCGCCTTGGCAGCAGCTGCGCCGTTTCCGGGACGGGCTTCCTCTTTTCGGACGAGGTGCTGCGCGAGTGCGGCGGCTGGAACTTCTTCCTGCTGACCGAGGACATCGAGTTTACCATCGATAACGTTGTGCGCGGGCACAAGGTCGGCTACGCGGCGGGCGCAGTGCTTTACGACGAGCAGCCCACGAGCTTTGCCCAGTCCTGGCGGCAGCGGATGCGCTGGTCGAAGGGCTATTTGCAGGTTTTTTGCAAGTATGCCGTGCAGCTCTTCTCCGGCATTGCGCACGGGAGCTTTTCCTGCTACGACATGACGATGAACATCATGCCCGCAGCGGTTTTGACGGGCGTGAGCATCGCGGTGAATGTCGGCGCGGCGGTCATGAACGTGACGAACGGCGGCTCGATGGCCGCGCTGGGCGTCTCCGTATTGCAGACGGTGGCGAGTCTTTACATGACGCTCTTTGTCCTCGGCGTGATCACGACCGTGACAGAGTGGAAGAACATTCGCTGCGCAGCATGGAAGAAGGCGCTCTACACCTTCACCTTCCCGGTCTTCATGCTGACGTATGTGCCCATCTGCATCGTCTCGCTTTTTGCAAGAGTGGAATGGAAGCCCATCCTGCACGACAAGGTGATGACGCTCGAGCAGATCGAGAGCAGCGGCCTGCGGGCATCGTAATGATATGAAACAGGGAGAGGGCTTTTTGCCCTCTCCCTGATTTTTTACCGCTTGTCGCCGGGCTTGAAAAGAAGCGCCATCAGCACCGCGAAGACGACCGCCGCGGCGATGCCGCCGGCAGCTGCGCTGAGACCGCCGGTCATCACGCCGAGCCAGCCCTGCTCGCCCACGGCCTTTTCAACGCCGCGGGCGAGCGAATAGCCAAAGCCCAGCAGCGGCACGGTCGCGCCCGCGCCGCCCCAGCGGACGATGGGCTCATAGAGGCCGATGGCCGTGAGAAAAACGCCGGAGACGACATAACCCGTCAATATGCGCGCGGGGGTGAGGGGCGTCCGGTCGATGAGGATCTGGCCGATGGCGCAGAGGATGCCGCCGCAGAGAAAGGCGTTCAGATAGTCCATCCCTTATCCCTCCCTTCGGCCGGAGAGCACGAGCGCGTGGCAGATGCCGGGGATGCTCTCGCCCTGAAGGGTCGAGGTGGGGGAGAGCAGCGCGCCTGTCGGCGCGAAGACGATGCGCTGCCATCTCCCCTCGCGCATCCCACGCAGCAGATACCCGCACAGAACGCTCGCCGAGCAGCCGCAGCCGCTGCCGCCGCAGTGCATATCCTGCGCCTTGAGGTCATAGAGCAGCAGGCCGCAGTCGGTGCAGCGCTCGCCGAGGGGCATCCCGTCGCGCGCGAAAAAGTCAGAGACGATGCGGTGCCCGAGCTTGCCGAGATCTCCCGTCACGATGAGATCATAGTCCTCGGGCGTGGTCTGCGTGTCCCGAAAGAGCGCGCAGAGCGTGTCGCAGGCTGCGGGCGCCATAGCAGCGCCCATGTTGTTCGCGTCGGTCACGCCCTTGTCGACGATCCGGCCGGTCGTGACGTGGGTGATATAAGGCCCCTCCCCCTCGCGGGCGAGAATGCAGCAGCCGCTGCCCGTCGCCGTCCACTGCGCGGTGGGCGTGCGCTGCGAGCCGTAGGGCACGGGCATACGGTACTGGCGCTCTGCGGTGCAGAAGTGCGAGGATGTGAGCGCGGCGGCGCGCCCGGCGCAGCCGCTGTCGACCATCATCGCGGCAAGCGACAGACTCTCGCCCATCGTGGCGCACGCGCTGTAGACGCCGTAGAAGGGGATGCGGCTGCCGCGCAGGGCGAACGACGAGCCGGTGCACTGGTTGAGAAGATCGCCCGCGAAGATGAGGTCGAGGTCGCGCTCGCGGAGCGCAGCCTTTTCAAGCGCCCGGGAGAGCGCCCTGCGCTGCATGGCGCTCTCGCCCTTTTCCCAGGTTTTTTCGCCGAAGAAGTGGTCCTCGCTCAGCTCGTCAAAATAGTCGCGCAGCGGGCCCTCACCCTCAAAGCGCCCGCCGACGGCGGCGAAGGAGAGCACGGCGGGGGCGCTGCGCAGACGGCGCGTCTGCGCGCCGGTCATGCAAGACATGGCAGCCATCCTTTCATAGTTCAACTGAATCACTAAAATCAGGCATAGTTTCCGCAGCTTTTCCAAAAATATGAGCACTTGACGGGATATGCACAAAATGCTATGATAAATATACATCAAAGGAGGAGGATGTTCCTGTGAAACGAGTGATCGCCACTACTTCCGCGCCCGGCGCTGTCGGCCCCTATTCTCAGGCCATTGAAGCAAACGGTTTTGTCTTCGTCTCCGGTCAGCTCCCGCTTGACCCTGCGACCGGCGCCTTTGTTTCCGACAATACCGATGAGCAGGCAGAGCAGTGCATCAAGAATCTGCTGGCCGTGCTCGAGGCAGCGGGCTGCAAGGCAGAGGACGTTGTCAAGACGACCGTCTTCATGATCGACATCGGCGAGTTCTCCGTTGTCAACGAAGTCTATGCCAGGTATTTTAACGGCGAATGCCCCGCGCGCTGCGCGATGCAGGTCGGCGCGCTGCCCAAGGGCGCGCTGGTCGAGATCGACGCCATCGCGGTCAAGCCGTAAGCGGAAAAGAAGAAAAGACGGGGAGAAACGCAGTTTCTCCCTTTCTTTTTTTGCACAGCTGCGTTATAATACTTTGATTATCATGCAATATTTTGCTTTCCGGAGGAAAACGGGATGAAAGAAGAAATGCGTACCATCGGTTATCTCTGCCCTGCGTGCCGCAGGCGCGTCGTTCAGAGCAGGAGCGCGTTCGCGCTGTCTGCTTCCGGCGCGGCGGTGAACTGCGAGTGCGGGCAGTCGAGCCTTGAGATCGAGGCCGATGAGAGTAAGTTTCGCCTGCGCGTGCCCTGCGGCGTGTGCGGCGGGGAGCATACGGCGGAGTGCAGCGCGGAAAAGCTGCTGCACGGGCGCGGCATCGGCCTTGCCTGCCCCGAGACGAAGATGCTCTGCTGCTTCATCGGCGAGGACTACGCCGTGGAGCACGAGATGGAGCAGCTTTCGCTTGCGGCGGCCAAGGAGCGCGAGCAGGGCGACGATCCCGCCGCCTTTGCCGACAGCGTCATCATGTATGAGGTGCTCTCCGAGCTCAAGGAGATCGCCGCGCGCAAGGACGGTATCACCTGTGGCTGCGGCAGCAGCGATTACACCATGGAGATCCGCAGCACCTATGTGGACCTTGTGTGCCGCCGCTGCGGCGCGCGGCTGCGCATCCCCGCGGCGACGGACGAGGATCTCGACCGCCTGTGCTGCCGCATGAAGCTCAAGATCAAGAGTGAGGGATAAGGAAATGATCGGACTGCTGGCAAAGCATTTCATAAAGGACTATCAGAACATCACTGCGCCGGAGGTGCGGCGCGCCTACGGCGTGCTTTGCGGCGCGGTGGGCATCGCCATCAACCTCCTGCTCTTCGCGCTCAAGCTCCTTGCCGGAACGCTCGCAGGCTCTGTCGCCATCACGGCGGACGCCTTCAACAACCTCTCCGACGCGGGCGCGTCCATCGTGACGCTGCTGGGCTTTCGCCTTGCAGGGCACAAGCCGGACACCGAGCATCCCTTCGGCCACGGCCGCATCGAGTACATTTCGGGCCTCATCGTCTCGCTCGTCATTCTCCTGATGGGCTTTGAACTGCTGCGCGATGCGGTGGGCGCCATCCTTCACCCCGAGGCGGTGGAGTGCAGCGCGCTGACGGTGGCGATCCTGCTCATCTCCATCTGCGCCAAGTGCTATATGTACTGCTACAACCACGGCGTGGGCAAGAAGCTCAACGCCGCCGCCATGCAGGCCACGGCGGCGGACAGCCTTTCCGACTGCGCGGCGACGACGGCGGTGCTGCTCGCAACGCTTGCAGGACACTTCCTGCACTGGCAGATCGACGGCTGGTGCGGTCTTGTCGTGTCGCTGCTCATCCTCTGGGCGGGCTTTCAGGCGGCAAAGGATACGCTCTCGCCCCTGCTCGGCCAGCCGCCGACGGAGGAGTTCGTGCAGCAGATCCACGACATCGTCATGGCGAACAAGAGCATCTGCGGCATCCACGATCTGATCGTGCACGACTACGGCCCCGGCCGCGTGATGATCTCGCTGCACGCCGAGGTCCCCGCGCACGGCGATATCCTCGCCCTGCACGATGAGATCGACAACGTGGAAAAGGAGCTGCACGACCGCCTCGGCTGCGAGGCCGTCATCCACATGGACCCCATCGTGACGAACGACGAAACAGTGAACGCCGCGCACGAAAAGATCGCCGCGCTCGTGCGCAGCATCGATGAAAATATTTCCATCCATGACTTCCGCATGGTCACAGGACCGACGCACACGAACGTCATCTTCGATGCGGTGGTGCCGTACCGCTGCAAGATGAGCGACAGGGAAGCGGAAGAAACCATCAAAAAGGCAGTGCACGAGCTGGACCCGCATTATTTTGCCGTGGTGCAGATCGACAAGAGCTACGTGATGTGAGCGCACGCGCGCCAAAGGAGAAACGATGACGGAAGAAGTCAGAAAGCTCAAGGAGCTTGTCGACCATTCGGACAATATTGTGTTTTTCGGCGGGGCGGGGGTGTCGACCGAGAGCGGCATCCCGGATTTCCGCAGCGTGGACGGGCTGTACCACCAGCAGTGGGACGACCCGCCCGAGACGATCCTGAGCCACAGCTATTACGAGCGCTATCCCGAGAAGTTTTTTGCCTTCTACCGCGCAAAGCTTCTCTGCGAGGGCGCAAAGCCGAACGCCGCGCATCTGAAGCTCGCCGAGTGGGAGCGCGAGGGGAAGCTGAAGGCCGTCATCACGCAGAACATCGACGGGCTGCATCAGGCGGCCGGCAGCAAAAATGTCCTCGAGCTGCACGGCAGCACGCTGCGCAACTACTGCGAGAAGTGCGGGAAGTTCTACGACGCGAGCTGTATCAAGAACGCGGCCGGCGTGCCGCGCTGCACCTGCGGCGGGCGCATCAAGCCTGACGTGGTGCTCTATGAAGAAGGGCTTGACGAAAGAACGCTTCTGCGCGCCGTCGAGTACATTGCGCAGGCGGACGTGCTCATCATCGCGGGCACGTCGCTCGCGGTCTATCCCGCGGCGGGGCTTGTGCGCTACTATCGCGGGCACAAGCTCGTCGTCATCAACAAGACGCCGCTCGACCGCGGCCTTGGCGCGGATCTTGTTATCACCGGCGCGGTGGGGGAGACGCTCGCGCAGATTTGAGGGAAAAGATGCCGGAAAAGTTCGGGAAAACCGTGCTTTTCCGGCAGTTTTCATACGGCAAAAATTTTTGCTTTTTCTTGCAAAAAAAGGTTGACATTTGGCCTCTTCTGGGCTTATAATGGCCTAGCGGTCGTTGAGAGACAGCCGCTTGAAAAGATGAACATGCGGGTGTGCTGGAATTGGCAGACAGGCTAGCTTGAGGTGCTAGTGTTCGTATGGACGTGCGGGTTCAAGTCCCGCCATCCGCACCATCTTTTTTTAATTTCATATTTGCGCGAGTGGTGGAATTGGCAGACTCGCTAGATTCAGGTTCTAGTGCTCATTACGGGCGTGCGGGTTCAAGTCCCGC
>CAKTGM010000053.1 GCA_934561515.1 uncultured Oscillospiraceae bacterium
GCGACTTTGCCAAGCTCATCGAGGATTTGGGCGACCGGCACATCGACTTCATCTCCATCCGCGAGCAGTTCGACACTTCTTCCCCCATGGGACGCGCCATGATGTACATTGCGTCGGTGTTCTCCCAGCTGGAGCGGGAGACCATCGCCGAGCGCATCCGAGACAACATGCACGAGCTGTCCAAGACCGGGCGCTGGCTGGGCGGCACAACGCCCACGGGCTACGCTTCGGAGAGCCTGTCCAGTGTGACGGTGGACGGCAAGGTGAAGAAGGCCTGCAAGCTCAAGCCCATCCCGGAGGAAATCCAGCTGGTCAAGACAATCTTCGAGGTGTTCATGGAAACCGGCTCTCTCAGCAAGACCGACCAGTATCTTTTGGAGCACCGCTGCGTCACGAAGCGCGGCAAGCAGTTCACGCGCTTTGCCATCCGGGGCATTCTGACCAACCCGGTCTACATGATTGCCGACGAGACGGCGTATCAGTATCTGAAAGAGAACAATGTTGACCTGTTTTCCGACCGCTCGGAATTCGACGGCGAGCACGGCATCATGGCCTATAACCGGACCTTGCAGCGCCCCGGCAAGGCAAACCAGATCCGTCCCATGGAGGAATGGATCGTGGCGGTGGGGAAGCATCCGGGCATCATCACGGGCAGCGATTGGGTGCGGGTGCAGGCCATGCTGGATGTCAACAAATCCAAGAGCTACCGCAGACCCCGCAGCAACGTGGCGCTGCTGTCCGGGCTGCTGCGCTGCGGCGAATGCGGCGACTATATGCGCCCGAAGCTGACCAACCGCAAGAATGCAGACGGCGAGCTGATCTATACCTATATGTGCTCCACCAAGGAGCGCAGCCACGGCACGGTCTGCTCTATGAAAAACTGCAACGGCAACACGCTGGACGCCAAGATCATCGAGGAAATCCGCAAGCTGTCCGCCGACAAGGAGACCCTTACCCGGCTGCTGGCGCAGACCAAAAAGGTCATCAGCGGCAGCAAGGAGGGCTACGACGCAGAGCTGGCGCTGCTCCGGGAAAAGCACACCGAAACGGAAGATCGTATCAAGCGGCTGGTGGAATCCTTGTCCGTTGCCAGCGACACCTCCGCGAAGTACGTCATGGAGCAGATCGATGCGCTCCATCAGGAGAGCGAGACACAGCAGCTGCGCCTTGCCGAGCTGGAAGTCCTCACCGAGCAGAGCCGGATGCTCCATCAGGAGTTCGCCTTCCATCAGGAAATGATCGAGTCCTTCGCCAGCGCGGTGGATTCTGCCACGCTGGAGGAAAAACGCCGCCTGCTGCGCACCATCGTCAAAAAGGTGGTCTGGGACGGCAAAAATGCCTATGTTTACCTCTTTGCGGAGGATGGAGAGGCGGATTTGCCACCCATTGACCAACCTATGTATCCGTTGGGAGAGGATAGCGAATGAAATTCTCATGTACTTTCGCAGCCGGAAGAAGCTGCAAGGTGAGATTTCGCTCAACGATACGCTCGACGCCGATTCTGACGGCGACGCGCTCTCATTCCTCGATGTCGTTGGTGTGGAGGACACGATGTACCTCGACATTCAGGACCGCGACGACTGCCTGCTCGTGCGAAAGCTTGTGCGCGACTGCCTGACCGAGCGCGAGCGGGAGGTCATCACCATGCGCTACGGCCTCGGCGGCAAAATGCCCCGCACGCAGCGTGAGGTGGCCCAGAAGCTCGGGATCTCGCGCAGCTATGTCTCGCGCATCGAAAAACGCGCGCTGCAAAAGCTGGAGGAGGCCTTTGGCGAGCGCACATAAAAAACGCGGGGCGCTTTGGCGCCCCGCGCCCGCTTGAGGGGAGAAGCGGGATGGGAGAGGGAGAGTTTTTCGGCGTTACACCATGCGGCAGGCCTCGCAGCTTTCGCAGTCGGGGAATTCCTTGTGGTCATAGGCGATGCCGTTTTTGTCGTAGTAGTCCTTGATGGCGGACTTGAACGCTTCCTCGGCGAGCACGCTGCAATGCAGTTTGTAGGCGGGCAGGCCGCCCAGCGCGTCGACCACATCCTTGTTAGTGATCCTGAGTGCTTCGTCGATGGTCTTGCCCTTGATCATCTCGGTGGCGATGGAGCTCGAGGCGATCGCGCTGCCGCAGCCAAAGGTCTCAAACTTCACATCGTCAATTTTATTGTCTTTGATTTTCAGATACATCTTCATGATATCGCCGCACTTGGCGTTGCCGACCTGACCGACGCCGTCCGCGTTTTCGATCTCGCCGACGTTGCGCGGATGCATGAAATGATCCATCACGGTTTCGGTATAAAGAGCCATTGATTCGTCCTCCTTTGGTGGGATGGTGTTATAAAATAAATGGTTTTCTGCCGCTGACGAGGTCCTTCCACATCGGGGACATATCGCGCAGGTAAGCGATGACCTCGGGCACGGCGGCAAGAATGCGCGCAACGTCCTCATCGCTGTTCCATTCGCAGAGGCTCAGACGCAGCGAGCCGTGCGCCACCTCGTGCGGCCTGCCGATGGCCAGCAGCACATGGCTCGGGTCAAGAGAGCCGGACGTACACGCGCTGCCGGAGGAGGCGCAGATGCCCTTCGCATCGAGCAGCAGCAGGAGGCTCTCGCCCTCAATGCCCTCGAAGCAGAAGCTCACATTGCCGGGCAGGCGGTTCACGGGATCGCCGTTGAGCGCGCTGTGCGGGATTTTGGAAAGACCCGCGATCAGGCGGTCGCGCAGGGCGCTGACCTTCCGGGCGTTTTCATCGATGTGTGCGCAAGCCTCCTCCAGCGCCGCGGCCATGCCCATGATGGCGGGGATGTTCTCCGTGCCGGCGCGCTTGCCGCGCTCCTGTGCGCCGCCCTCGATGAGACTCGTGAGGGGAACGCCCTGCCGCGCGTACAGCAGCCCGATGCCCTTCGGGCCGTGGAACTTGTGCGCGGAGAGGGAGAGCATATCGATGCGCTGCGCCTTCACGTCAATGGGAATGTGGCCCGCTGCCTGTACCGCGTCGGTGTGGAAGAGCACGCCCGCCCCGGCGCAGACCTCGCCGATCTCGGCGATGGGCAGGATGGAGCCGATCTCGTTGTTGGCGTACATGACGGTGACAAGGCAGGTGTCGGCGCGGATGGCGTCCTTCACCTGCTGCGCCGTGACCGTGCCGGTGGGGCCGACGGGCAGAAGCTCGACCTCGAAGCCTTCCTTTTCGAGCTTTTTGAGCGTGTGCAGCACGGCGTGATGCTCGAAGGCCGTCGAAATGATGTGCTTTTTGCCCTTGCGCTCGCCGAGGCGCGCGGCAGAGAGAATGGCCTGATTGTCAGCCTCGCTGCCGCCGGAGGTGAAATAGATTTCGCGCGGCGAGGCGTTCAGGCACTTGGCGATGCGCTCGCGCGCGTTTTGCAGCGCCTCGGCCGCCTGCTGGCCCACGGAATGCAGGCTCGAGGGGTTGCCGTAGATCGTTTTCAGATAGGGCAGCATTGCCTCGATGGCTGTGCGGCTCATCTGCGTGGTGGCGGCATTGTCTGCGTAAACAGTCGTCATGAGATATCGCTCCTTTATCACAGGAATAAAACCTATCAACTAAGTATGTATATATAATACGCGCAAAAACATAGTTTGTCAATAGGTTTATGACAAATTCTGAAACCCGGAAGCACGAGGGAAATATCCGCATCCCTTGACGGCGCGGGACTTTTGTGATATCCTGTCGCAGCAACTGAATAGGACTTGAGGTGCCGCCGGGAGGCGGCCGAACAGGGAAGCGGGGTGCAAATCCCCAGCGGAGCCGCCGCCGTGATGGAGGAGCCCGTTTTCGATGTGCCACTGGAGCGATCCGGGAAGGTGAAAACGGGCGGGGATGCCTGAGCCGGAAGACCTGCCTCGAGTGCCGTACAAAGCGCCGCGGACCTTCGGCTAAAAAGTACACGCTCAGCAGGGCGGGGAGACCCCGGCCTGCCGGTCTCTTCTTTCTTTGTATGGCTTGCCAAAACAAAAAAGGAGAGATTTTTTCATGGAGAAAAAGAACAACAGGAAGGGCCTCATTGCCCTCGCAGCGGTCCTCGTGCTGGCCGTCGTCGCGCTCATCGTCTGGCAGGTGAACAAGCCTGAGGTGCAGCAGGGCGGCAAGGAGATCACGGTCAACGTTGCGCATCTGAACGGCGAGGACACGTCCTACACCATCACGACCGACGAAGAGTATCTGCGCGGCGCGCTCGAGCAGGAGGATCTGATCGAGGGCACTGAGAGCGAATACGGCCTCTATGTCCTGACCGTCGACGGCGAGACTGCCGACGAGAGCAAGCAGGAGTGGTGGGGCTACAGCGTCAACGGCGCCTTCGCCGAGCTCGGCGTTGACAGCCAGCCCGTCGCGGACGGCGACGTCTACGACTTCGTCCTGAATGTCGGCTGGTAAGTCCGCGCGCCTGACGGCCCGCGAGATCGCGGAGCTGTCGCTCATCTGCGCGCTGATGGTTGCGGGAAAGGAGAGTCTGCGCGTCATCCCCAATGTCCACCCCGTCACGCTGCTGCTGCTTCTGGCGACCGCGGTGTACGGCGTCAAGGCGCTCTATCCCGCCTTCGGCTTCGCCCTGCTTGAGATCGCGCTCTACGGCGCGGGGCTGTGGAACCTGATGTACCTCTATGTCTGGCCCATCGTCGTGTTTGCCGCGCTGCCGATCCGCAAAAGCCGCAGCCGCGCGCTTTGGGCCGCCCTTGCGGGGCTGCACGGCCTCTGCTTCGGTGCGCTGTGCGCCGTCCCCTATCTTTTCATCGGCGGATGGAAGATGGCGGTGAGCTGGTGGCTCTCGGGCATCCCGTATGATGTCATCCACTGCGTGTCGAACGCCGCTTTGACCTTCGCGCTGCTGCCGCCGCTGCGGGGGCTGCTCGAAACGATCAAGACCCGCCAGAGCGGGCGCTGAAAACTGAAAAATGCAGAAAAAGGGAAGGACCGCTCAATTTGAGCGGTCCTTCCCTTTTAAGGGGGTGGAGGAAGTGGGATTACTTTTCGAGCTGCGTCCAATCGCGGTTCTCACGAAGTTCAGTCCATTTCTCGTACTTGGAGTTGGTCTTGAACTTGTAATAGTGGCTGTTGGTCGCTTCCTGAACGGCCAGGTAGTACCATGCGTTGGGGTTCGCGTTGTCCGTCCAGATCGTCATCTCGGGAAGGAGATCCTCTTCGGTCTCCGGTCTGCGATTCAGCACGCGGTTCACGAGCGTCATCGTCTCGGCACGGGTGATGTTGCGCTGGGGGCCGAAGGTGCCGTCGGGATAACCGTCGACCCAGCTGTTGTTGTAGGCAATGCTGATCTCGTCCTTGGCCCAGTGATTCAGAATATCGCGGAAGCTTGCGGTGGTCTTGTCGCCGCTGGGGTCGAAGCGGGCGGCGATGGCGGCAAACTCAGCGCGCGTGATATAGGCGTTCGGGCGGAAGGTGCCGTCGGGATAACCCGTGATGATGCCCATGGAGCTGAGAGTGGAAACGGCGGTGTTGTACCACTCGCTCGCTGCCACGTCGAAGTAGCGGTTGCTGCGGCTCAGGTTCGCGGTGCGGACATCCTCGGTCAGCAGACGGAAGAAGATGGTTGCAACCTCGGCGCGGGTGATCTGGCCATTGGGCTGCACCGTGCCGTCGGGATAACCGATGATATAGGCGAAGTGGTCAGTCGTGTTCAGGCCGAGCGCATCGTCATCCTCGATCTTCACCGTGGGCGGAACGTAGGGAGTGTAGTTGATGACGAGGAAGCCATCGACCACCTCAACCTTGATGTTGCTGTAGTTCTTGGAAGTAACATCAAAGAATTCCTTGGTCAGACCCATGTGGTAGGTGCCGGCGCTGAGACCCTCTGCGACAGCCTTCTTGCCGTCCTTCAAGGCCACAGTAACATCCGTACCCTTGACATCGACCGTGTAGGTGAAGCCTTCAACCTTCTGCATGAGGCCGGTGTAGGTTCTGCTGTCATTCTTGCCGACGATCCTAACATTGATCTCAACGCTGTCGTCCGGCGTGATCTCGAGGAAGCCGTCAATGACCTCGACCTTGATGTTGGAGTAGTTCTTGGAGGTGACGGTGAAGTCATCCTTGGTGAGACCCATCTTGTACTCGCCGACATTCGTGCCCTTGGCGGTGGCGGTCTTGCCTTCCTTCAGGGCGACGGTGATGGGCTTGTCGCCAACGTCAGCGGTGAAGCCGGTCACGGACTGCTCGCTGCCGGTGTACTGCTTGGTGGCGTTGTTACCGGTGATGGTCACGGTGATCTCATCGGTGTTCGGCGTGATCTCGAGGAAGCCGTCAACGACCTCGACCTTGATGTTGGAGTAGTTCTTGGAGGTGACGTTGAAGTCATCCTTGGTGAGACCCATCTTGTACTCGCCGACATTCGTGCCCTTGGCGGTGGCGGTCTTGCCTTCCTTC
>CAKTGM010000054.1 GCA_934561515.1 uncultured Oscillospiraceae bacterium
CTAGCTCTTCCTGGTGAAAGCGGAGCCCTCATGCTCCTTGCTGCCGTCCTTTGTGAAGCGGACACTGTCGGCGTTCACATCGCCGCCGATGGCATTGCAATGTACGCTGTCGCTTGCGCGGACATTGCCGCCGACATCGCCGCAGCGCACGCTGTCGCTCGCCTGCACGTTGCCGCCGACGCTGCCGCAGCTGACGCTGTCGCCCGCGCGGACATTGCCCTTGACATCGCCGGAGCAGGTCACACCGTCGCCCGCCTGCACATCGCCGCCAACGCTGCCGCAGGTCACGCTGTCGCCCGCCTGCACGTCGCCGCCGACATCGCCGCATTTGACGCCGTCGCCGGCTCTGACGCTTCCTTGAATCATCGAATTCGTACAGGCGACGGAGAAGTCGCTGTAAATATCCTGCGCCGTGCCGGAAAAGTGCAGCTCAACGCTCTTGCGGATTTCGTCATACTTATCACGGCGGAAGAGGCTGCCCTCCTTCGGCTGGAGCAGCCGGTGGCCCTGAAAAAGCACGGCGTGGATGCTCTCGTCATCCGCCCACGGCAGCTCCGCCGCCACAGGCAGGATCTGGTCGTTTGCGATGCCCGCCCTGCTCTCGCGGCCAAAGAGCTCGTCGAGCGTCATCTCCAGCGCGTCGACCAGCTGCGGCAGCAGCGCAATGTCGGGGCAGCACACGTCGCTCTCCCATTTAGAAACGGCCTGATTGCTCACGCCGAGCATTTTTGCCAGCGCCTCCTGCGTCAGCCCCTTATTCCTGCGGCGCTCTGAGATGCGCGCGCCCATTGTCAGTTCTTCCAATTGTCTAACCTCTCTTTCATGTGCTCGTTTTCTTGCCCTGTGCGTTCGGCCACGGCCTTTTTTCAATCACCGGTATGGGCTCAGTATAGGGGCGGGAAGCCGGTTTGACAATGGCGCGGTGGTTGAATCGACTTGCTTTTTATCCAACCTGCGGTTGGAAAGCGCGGCGAAGGGGAAAAATCGCCCGCCCGGAGGCGAAATCACCGCCTGACGCTGATCTCGCCCATGCCGCGCGTGTAGTCGATCACGTGCTGCAAGAAAAGCTGCGTGATGGTCGAGGGCAGAAAGCCCTTTTTCACCGTGATGCAGATCTCGCGCGACTGCTTGACGTTCAAGGGCTTGCTGACGACGTGGTAGCGCGAGGGCTGGAGCAGCAGGCTGTGCACGATGCTCACGCCCAGCCCCGCCTCGATCATCGAAAGGAGGGCAAAGTCGCTCGTCGTGTCGTAGGTGATCTCGGGGCGGATGTTGTACTGGTCGAGCAGGCGCGTGAATTCGTAGTCCTCGATCTCCATCAGGCGCACAAAGGTCTCGTGCGGCAGCTGCTCGAGCGGGAAGACGGGCGCGTTCTCCATGGGATGGCCCTTGGGGAGGATGGCGACCATCGTGTCCTGCAGGATGGGCGTGGGCTCGAAGTCGTTCGAAACGGGCGTGACGAGAAAGCCGCAGTCGATCGCGCCGCGGCGCAGCCACTCGGAGATCTCATAGTATTCGCCCGTGAGAAGCTGGATCTGAATGTTCGGGTAGCGCTGGTGGAAGTCCTTGAGGATCTCCGGCAGGAGGCTGATGGCAAGGCTCGTGAAGCAGCCCAGGCGCAGCGTGCCCGACTGCACGCCGTGCAGCTCGGAAACGGCAAAGTTGAGATCCTCATAATCCTTGACGATCTCGCGTATCGTGGGAAGGAGGACCATGCCGTCGGACGAGATCTCGATGCCGGAATGGTTGCGCGTCAGGAGCTTGACCTGCCAGTCCTGCTCAAGATCCGAGATCATCTTGCTCACGGCGGACTGCGTGTAGCCCAGCTCGCTCGCCGCCTGCGTGATGCTGCCGGTCTCCACGGTGCGAAGATAGGCGATATATTTTCGAATACTCATGTTGAAAAACCTCAATGCTTTCTCACGGATTCCATTTTGGAATGTTGAGATAAAAATATATTCGCTTTTCAAAAGCGTGTATTGATTATACAATATGGACAAAGAAAATTCAATGCCCCTACACGGAATTTTCGAAGTAGTACAAAAACACGTGAAAATAATGAGGAGGAAACAGTCATGGTCCATTATTCCTGCATCGGTGCTACCGGTTATGTCTGCGGCGAAGTGCTCCGCATGATGGTCAATCACCCCGAGGGCGAGCTCGTCAACGTGCTCGATACCTACGGCGCCGGCGACGCGATCTCTTCGCATCACCCCGCCCTGCGCGGCTTCTACGATCAGGTCATCATGGATCTCACGGAGGAGAACGTCCGCGAGACCGCCAAGAAGAGCGACGTCGTGATGATCCAGGTCCCCTCCGGCGATGTGCCCAAGTGGGCGGAGATCGTCCTCGCTGAGGACTGCGCCATCATCGACATCGGCGCCGACATCCGCTTCCGCGATGTTGACGTGTGGGAAAAGTGGTACGGCCAGAAGCATCCCGACGCCAAGATGACCCACGAGGCCGTTTACTGCATCCCCGAGGTCATGCGCGATCTTGCCAAGGGCAAGAAGCTCATCGCCAACCCCGGCTGCTATCCCACCGCCTCCACCCTCGGCCTGCAGCCCATGCTCAAGACCGGTCACGTTGTGGAAAACACCATCGTCATCGATGCAAAGAGCGGCTACACCGGCGCCGGCCGCCGTCCCGCCCTCAATAAGCTCCTCACCGAGGCGGAGAACAACTTCTGCGCTTACGCCCTCGGCGGCGGCCATCGCCACACGCCCGAGATCGAGCAGAACATCGCCTACATCACCGGCAAGGATCTGATGAAGCCCGACACCTGGCAGTACATCAACTTCCAGCCGCATCTTCTCCCGCAGGTCCGCGGCATCGAGGTCACCATCTATGCCACCTGCGACAAGGACTACACCAACGAAGAAGTCTACGAGATGTACAAGGAATTCTACAAGGATGAGCCCTTCGTCAAGGTCTTCCCGGCGAGCATGCCCGTCCAGACCAAGTGGGTCTACGGCACCAACTTCTGCGAGATGACCCCGACCTTCGATGCGCGTACCCACCGCCTGATCGTCTCCTCCGTGATCGACAACATCGGCAAGGGCGCTGCCGGTCAGGCCATCCAGAACATGAACCTCATCATGGGCCTGCCCGAGACCACCGGCCTCATGATGCCCCCGATGTATCCGTAATCATCGCTTCGACGAAGTTCGAACCGATTCCGGCAGAAAAGCTGATATACTTATCTTAAGAGAGGAGATCCCCCCACTATGTCCAATCTGAAAAAGATCGATGGCGGCGTGACTACGCCGCAGGGCTTCACCGCCGGTGCAGTCTATACCGCCATCAAAAAGCGCGAGAACAAGAAGCCTGACGTCGCCGTTCTCTACTCTGACCTGCCCTGCTCCTGCGCGGCCTGCTTCACCACGAACAAGTTCTGCGCCGCTCCGGTCATCCTCGACCGCGAGATCCTGAAAAAGGGCAAGGCACGCGCCGTCGTCATCAACTCCGGCAACGCCAACGCCGCCACCGGCACGCAGGGCATTGAGGATGCCCGCACCGTCGAGCGCGAGGCGGAGAAGCTCCTCGGCCTCGGTGAGGACGAAGTCTTCGTCTGCTCCACCGGCGTCATCGGCCAGAGACTGCCGGTCGACAAGGTGCTCCAGGGCATCCGCGAGATCATTCCCGGCAAGCTCGCCAAGGAGAACGGCTCCGAGGCGGCCTACGCCATCATGACCACCGATACCGTCCGCAAGGAGTGCGCCTATGAGCTGGAGCTCTCCACCGGCACGGTGAAGATCGGCGCGATGGCCAAGGGCTCGGGCATGATCCACCCCAACATGGCCACGATGCTCGTCTACGTGACGACCGACGCCAAGGCTGACCCCGCCGACCTCCAGAAGATGCTCTCCGCGGCTGTGGATAAGAGCTTCAATATGTGCACCGTCGACGGCGACACCTCCACCAACGACTCCATCTTCCTGCTTGCCAACGGCGCCTCCGGCGTTGAGATCAAGACCGAGGAAGACAAGAAGGCGATGGCCGACCTCGTCCTCGCCATCTGCACCGACATGGCCCGCCGCGTCGCTTCCGACGGCGAGGGCGCGACTCACCTCATCGAAGTCGAGGCCTATGGCCTTCCCACCGAGCACGACGCGCGCCTGGTCGCCAAGTCCATCGCGGGCTCCATGCTCTTCAAGGCTGCCGTCTTCGGCCGCGACGCCAACTGGGGCCGCATCATGGCCGCTGCCGGCTACTCGGGCGCAGACGTTGACCCGACCCGTGCCGACTGCATCATCAAGAGCGCTGCCGGCGAGGTGCAGGTCATGAAGGACGGCTTCGGCGCAGAGTTCAGCGAAGAGCTCGCCAAGAGGGTCCTCACCGAGCATGACATCACCGTCATCGTCCGCTTCTATCAGGGCGACGGCGAGGCCAAGGCCTGGGGCTGCGACCTCACTTACGATTACGTCAAGATCAACGGCGACTACCGCACCTAATTTTCGAAGGAGGGTCCACCCATGAGCGATATCGCAAACAAGGTCGAAACTCTGATGGAGGCGATGCCTTACCTTCAGAAGTATCAGGGCAAGATCATCGTCATCAAGTACGGCGGCAACGCCATGATCAACGAAGAGCTCAAGGACGCCGTCATGCACGACGTGGTGCTCCTCAAGCTCCTCGGCATGAAGCCGGTGCTCAGCCACGGCGGCGGCCCCGGCATCAACAAGATGCTCGAAAAGCTCGACATCCCCGTTGAGTTCATCGACGGCCTGCGCTACACCTCCGCTGACATCATGCGTGTTGTTGAGATGGTGCTCGTCGGTCAGGTGAATACCGAGCTCGTCGGCTTCATCAACAAGCTCGGCGGCAAGGCGGTCGGTCTCTCCGGCGTCAGCGGCGACATTTACCACTGCCACCAGCGTGACGAGGTGCATGGCTTCGTCGGCGACGTGGACTACGTCGACCCCAAGCCCATCCTTGCCATACTCGACGCGGGTTACATCCCCGTCATCGCCCCCGTCGGAACCGACGGTCAGGGCCACACCTTCAACATCAACGGCGACACTGCCGCGGGCAAGCTCGCCTCCGCGCTCGGCGCTGAGAAGCTTGTCATCCTCACGGATATCGAGGGGCTGTGCAACGACATCAAGATCCGCGACGTCATCAGCTACCTGAACGTTCAGGACGTTAAGGCGCTCAAGGACAAGGGCACGATCGCAGGCGGCATGATCCCGAAGGTCGACTGCTGCGTGCAGGCCATCGAGGAGGGCGTGACGAGCGTCAACATCATCGACGGCCGCAAGCCCCACTCCGTGCTTTACGAGGCCTTCACCGACGAAGGCACCGGCACCACGATCGGCACGGCACAGCCGAGCGTCGGCATCAAATGGTGATCCACACATAACATTTTATAGGAGGACAATATAATGATCGAAAAGTTCAAGACCAACGCCGAAGTCATCGAGAATGGCGACAAGTACCTCTATGGCAACCACGTCCGTATGCCCATTTCCATTGAGCGCGGCGAAGGCGCTTACGTCTTCGATAAGGACGGCAACAAGTACCTCGACTTTGTCGGCGGCATCGCCGTCAATGGCCTCGGCCACTGCCATCCCGCGATCGTCAAGTGCCTTGAAGAGCGCGCCAAGACGGTCCTGCACTGCTCCAACTACTTCTACAACGAGCCCGCCGTTCAGACTGCGAAGCTGATCGTCGAGAACAGCTGCTTCGAGAAGGTCCTCTTCGCCAACTCCGGCGCCGAGGCCAACGAAGGCCAGATCAAGCTCGCCCGCAAGTATGCCAAGGATCACGGCCATCCCGAGCGCTTCGTCGTCATCACGATGAAGAACTCCTTCCACGGCCG
>CAKTGM010000055.1 GCA_934561515.1 uncultured Oscillospiraceae bacterium
GAGAATACCCCCTTTGCCTGGCAGTGGCGCTCAGCGCCGCACTATCCATGCAGCGCCAACGGCGCTGCACCCCCCCATCCCCCGCGAGGGGAGATCAAAAGGGATACCCTCTTCGAGAAGAGAATACCCCCTTTGCCTGGCAGTGGCGCTCAGCGCCGCACTATCCATGCAGCGCCAGCGGCGCTGCACCCCCCCGCCCCCCGCGAGGGGAGATCAAAGGGGATACCCTCTTCGGAAAGAGAATAAACCCATGTAACATCAAAGTGTCACAATAAAGCGCAGATGTAAACCCCAGCTTGCTGGAAAGCAAGACCTCTTTTTGCTAAAATAGGAAAAGAAAAGGAGGGCCGGACAATGGATGATCTCATCACTGCCGTGGGCGGCGCGCTGGACCGCAGCCAGAAACGCAGGCGTGAGGCCACGATGACGCTCCTGCGCAGCATTGATACCCGCCCGGGCATGATCGTGCTCGGCGTGATTTTGCTGGGTGCGGCGCTGGCGCTGATCTGTCCGCGGACCGCGCCGGAAAGGGAAGTGAACGGCGTTGTGATCGAGCTTGAGTCGGGCGAGATTGTCTTCGGCACAGGAGACGGCAAGCGCTTCAATCAGGAAATGCTGCGCGAGGGCGAGTTGCGGGACAAAGAGATGCATCTTCTCGGCGCGTGCGCGCTGGGTGTCGGTGCGGCGGCCTGCTTTGTCCGCGCGGCAATGCCGTGGAAAAAGAAGGAACAGGCGCTGCGTGCGCCCGTTTTTCAACAGGCTGTGGAAAAGTCCGCGCCGCGAAACGAGGATGCCGGCCGGAAAGAGCGGCAAAAGAACCTCAAGGCCCTCTACGAAGCGGGGATTCTGAGCAAAGAAGAGTATGACGCACGCAGGAAGAAGCTGTAAGGAGGTTTCCCATGAGACGAAATATCCACTATAAACCCAGCAGGGGCGCAAGCATCTTTGGCGGTATCATCGGCTGTGCGATGGGCATATTCGGCCTTTTTGCCATTCCGGATATGGATATGGGCGCGCTGATCGGCTTTAAGGCCATCTGGTGCCTGATGGCCTTCGGCATGGGTATCTATAATTTCCTGATGGCCGCGGGCGTTGTGAAGTATTACGGCGGCTATGAGATCACCGACGATACGGAAGACGGCGCAAAGGAAAGAAAATCCGATGCGGAGGTGCGGCTCGCGGAATTGCAGACCCTTTATGACCGCCGCCTCATCACGGAAGAGGAGTATCAGAAAAAGCGCAAAAAGATCCTTGACGAGCTGTAAGAGAAAGGAGCGCAGCATATGGATGGATTTGTATTTCTTGTGATCGTGCTCGTGTTCTTCTTAAAGTCGGCGATCATCGCCGAGCAGAACGGGAAGGGAACGGCAGAGAAAAAGAGCGGAGAGAAGACGCCGTTTCGCGTGAACGAGAGCGACGCGCTGGCCGGAAAGGTCGAAAGCACGCGCAGGGAGCTGGACACGCTGCGCGAGCAGGCACAGAGAAAGCAGCGCCCCGACCCGCTGGAGATCAGGGCGCTCCACAAGCAGCACCGCGCCGACGAGTGGGAGAGAAACGAGCAGCGCCACGCCGACGAGCGAGCGCACAGCGAAAAGCGCTGGGAGCTTGCGCGGAAAAAGCAGGCCGACCGCAGCGAGGTCCACTCCGTCCACATGGACAGCTGCGCAGACCGGCTCGAGAGCCTGAAGATCTTATATGAGGCAGGCATTCTCGACCGCGAGGAATACGCCCAGCGCGTCGCGCGCGTCAAGAAGGCGCACGCGCAGAGCAGGGATTGAGAAAAAAGGAAGCGAACACACCATGTACGACGAACTGACAAAGGTCGATATCGAAAAGATGCAGGCGGAGCTGGAGCATCGCCGTCTTGAACTGCGCCCCAAGCTCATTGAGGATGTGCAGACGGCGCGCGCATTCGGCGATCTGAGCGAGAATTACGAGTATAAGCTCGCAAAGCAGGAGAAAAACCGCAACGAGAGCCGCATCCGCTACCTAGAGCGCATGATCGCCACGGCGAAGGTCATCGAGGTGGAGGAGAGGGCAGGCGCGGTCGGCCTTTTCGACCATGTTGTGCTCTTTAACGAAAAGCTGGGGAAGGAGCAGAGCATCCAGCTTGTGACCACGCTGCGCCAGAATGCGCTCAAGGGCCTTATCAGCAAGGAATCGCCCGTGGGCCGTGCCGTGCTGGGGAAAAAGGTCGGCGACCGGGTCGAGATCGTCGTCTCGCCCGAGATGAAGTACACGGTCGAAATCCGCGAGATCACGCCGGGCGAGGACGATTCCTCGCTCGAGATCAGTTCTTATTGAGGAAAT
This sequence comes from uncultured Oscillospiraceae bacterium, assembly GCA_934561515.1. Lineage (GTDB taxonomy): Bacteria > Bacillota > Clostridia > Oscillospirales > Oscillospiraceae > Hominicoprocola. The sequence goes on from CAKTGM010000055.1 coordinate 2,311, forward strand.
TCATGAAACAAGTCATTATCTATACCGACGGCGCGTGCTCGGGCAATCCCGGCCCCGGCGGCTGGGGCGCGGTGCTCAAATACGGCGCGCACGAGCGCGAGCTCTCCGGCGGCGAGGCGAGCACGACCAACAACCGCATGGAGCTCACCGCCGTCATCGAGGCGCTGCGGCTCTTAAAAGAGCCGTGCATTGTGGAGCTTTATTCCGACTCGCGCTATGTGATCGACGCGCTTGAAAAGCGCTGGGTCTACGGCTGGAAGCAGCGCGGCTGGGTGAAAAGCGACAAAAAGCCCGCGCTGAACGCAGACCTCTGGCAGCAGCTGCTCGACCTCATCGCGCAGCACGAGCTGCACTACCACTGGGTCAAAGGCCACGCGGAGAATGAGTATAACAACCGCTGCGACGAGATGGCGGTGGCGGAGTGGCATAAGTTTAAGTGAGAACCCTCTCAACAAGATGGGTTTCCCATCTTGTTGAATTAAATTTTAAGGAGCAAAAGAACATGGAACAGTTTGACGCAAAGCAGCAGCTTGCCGGTCTTCTCGACTGGATGCGCGCGCAGATGAAGGCCTGCGGCGGCAAGACCGCCGTCATCGGCATTTCCGGCGGCAAAGACAGCTCCGTTGTCGCGGCGCTGAGCGTTGCGGCCTACGGGCGCGAGAACGTTGTCGGCGTGCTGATGCCCGACGGCGTGCAGCCGGACATCGACTATTCGAACGGGCTTGTGGAATACCTCGGCATCCGCAATTACACCTTCAACATTCAGGGCGGCACGAAGGGCCTTCTCGACGAGATGGACCGCATCGGCATCGAGGCGAGCCGCCAGACGAAGGTGAACCTGCCCTCCCGCATCCGCATGGCGACGCTCTACGCCATCGCGCAGAGCGTGGAAGGCGGCATCGTGCTCAACACTTCGAATCTCTCCGAGGACTGGGTGGGCTACTGCACGATCTACGGCGACAGCGCGGGCGCGTTCTCGCCGCTCGGGATGTACACGACCGAGGAGGTCATCGCGCTGGGCGCGGAGCTGGGCCTTCCCGAGCGCTTCCTCATCAAGCCGCCGTCCGACGGTCTGACGGGCAAGACCGACGAGGATAACCTCGGCTTCACCTATCACGCGGTGAACGAATACGTCCGCCGCGGCGAGGTCGACCCCGCCATCAAGGAGCAGATCGACCGCAAGCACAGAATTTCGCGCTTCAAGTTCCAGACGCTGCCCGTCTATCAGAACGGACTGCCCATCGTCATCCCCGACGAGACGGACTACTACAACCCCAACAAGAAGTAAAGAAGACACAAAAAGCCCCCGCCGCAAGGCGAGGGCTTTTTGCTGTGTTGTGTGTGTATTTTTAGGAGGGAGAAAATCACATCGGGGGGAGTTCCCCTTTGCAAGTATTAAGATAACAGTCAATCTTGGCTAAAGTTTGAATCGCTTGTAAACAAATTATGAATTGCCTGTGGAAAACGCTCCTTTTTTATCCCAGCAGCGCGCTGACCTCGGCAAAGGAGAGCGGCTGGAGGGCAAGATCGATGCCGTAGCCGACGACGCGCGCGAGCAGATCGATCTGCGCGTCGATGTCGCGCGTGGTCACCATGACCGTCTCGTGTCCGCGCAGGGCGGCGGGGTCGACGCCGGATCTTCCCGCGTCCTCGAGCACGTCGAGCGTCAAGGTCGCCGCGTCGACCACCGTGGGCACGCCGATGGCGAAGACCGGCACGCCGACGGTCTTCTCGTCCAGCGCGCAGCGGTGATTGCCCACGCCGCTGCCCGGCACGATGCCGGTATCGGAGAGCTGGACGGTCGTGCAGAGGCGGGAGAGCGAGCGCGAGGCGAGCGCGTCCACGGCAATGAGCGCATCGGGCTGCACCGCCCGCACCGCGCCGCGCACGAGCTCGAGCGACTCGATGCCCGTGCGCCCGAGCACGCCCGGCGTGAGCACACTGACGGCCGCGAGCGCGGAGAAGACCGGAGATTCTCCCAGGTGCCGCGTGACGAGGATGTGCTCCGTGCTCTTCGGGCCGATGGCGTCGGGCGTCATCTGCGCATTGCCAAGCCCCGCGACGAGCACGCTGCGGCTCTTTTCGCCGAGCAGCGCCCTGAGCTCCGCGCCCACGGCGCGCGCGGCGCGGCCGACGGTGTCCTCCGCACCGTTCAAAAGGGGAGAGAGGTCGAGCGTCACATAGCGCCCGCAGGGCTTGCCGAGCGCGCGGGAGGCCTCCTCGCTTTGCACCGTGACGCTTGTGACGCGGCAGCCGCGGCGGAAAACGCTGCGGCTGTCAAGCCCTGAAAGACGCCGCGTTTTCTGTCCGCCGCGCCAGAGCTCGTGCGCCTCCAGCGCCAAGTCCGTGCGCCGAATGAGCATGAATGACCGCCTTCTTTCACTAAATCTTGTTTTTCTCCCTTATTGTTGCCACAAAGTTTTGTGTCATGCAAAAAAATCGGAAAATTTCAAAAAAATGCTTGCAATTTCTTGCATTCTTTGTTAAAATACCATTCTGCACGGTGGATTTTTTGTCCGCCGGAGCGAATTCCAACCGGAGGAGGTGTTTGGTTTGCCGAATATCAAGTCTGCCAAGAAGCGCGTTCTCGTTTCCGGTGCGCGTAACGAGCGCAACAAGGCCGACAAGTCTGCACTGAGAACCGCACTCAAGAAGTTCGAGGCGGCTGCCGCTGAAGGCAATCGCACCGAGGCCGAGAGCGCTTACAAGGTCGCAGTGAAGTCTGTTGACAAGGCTGCTGCAAAGGGTATTCTTCACAAGAATAACGCCGCGCACAAGAAGAGCGCGATGACCCTGAAGCTCAACCACATTGGCTAATCGAGCAAAAAATGAGAGTCGTCCGAAGGACGGCTCTTTTTTTGCGCCCTGAAAGGGGGGGATTCTGTTCTCCCTTGCGGGAGATTGAGGTTGCAGCGCCGTTGGCGCTGCATGAGTTAATGCAGCTCTTTGCGCTGCTGCCAGAAAAGGGGGTATTCTCTTTCCGAAGAGGGTATCCCTTTTGATCTCCCCATTCGTGGGGGATGGGGGTTGCAGCGCCATTGGCGCTGCATGAATAGTGCAGCTCTTTGCGCTGCTG
>CAKTGM010000056.1 GCA_934561515.1 uncultured Oscillospiraceae bacterium
CGCTCGCACTGCGCGGGGCGGAGGTCATCTTCCTGCCCGCCCAGTGGACGGCCGCGCGGCAGTATCACTGGGAGACGCTCACCGCCGCCCGCGCCATCGAAAACCAGCTCTATGTTGTCTCCTGCAATGCCTGCGGCGCGCGCGACGGCACGGTCTACGGCGGCTTTTCGCGCGTCATAGACCCGCTCGGCGCGGTGCTCGTGCAGGGCGGCGAGGAAGAGGAGATCTTGTCCGCCGACTTAGACCTCTCCTGCATCCGTCCCCTCCGCGCCGCCGTCCCCGTCTTCCGCGACAGAAGACCGGAACTCTACCGGCTGTAACGTGCCGCATTTTCTGCCCGAAGGGGCAGAAAACAGGCGCAAGCGTCGCAGACTTTCGCGTCCGCAGACGCGAAATCAATTTCGATCGTAAATTTCAACGACAGAAGGTGAATTGCCGCAAAGCGGCAAGAGAAGCCGCCCTGGGGCGTGCGCGTTGGAATTTACACTTCTCAGCCCGCAAGTGTGGAATTCGCCCGCCAATGGCGGGCGAATTATGCGCGCAGCGGGCTGCCATCCCCCTCAAAAAAGAGAGGCTGTCCGAATGGACAGCCTCTCTTTTTTTGAAGTTACTCTTCCTCCCGGAACACAAAGCCGTTCTCGTCCGCCTTCTCGATGACGGCGAGCGCCTTGTAGGGGATGCCGCTCGCGCGGAAGCGGTCGCCGCCGCCCTGGAAGCCCTTTTCCACGGCGATGCCGATGCCCTCGAGCTTCGCGCCTGCGGCGTTGACGATGTCCACAAGGCCCTGCACGGCGAAGCCGTTGGCCATGAAGTCATCGATGATGAGCACATGGTCGTCCGCATTCAGCCACTCCTGAGAGACGAGCAGCGTGACCTTCTTCTTGTAGGTGTAGGAGAACACCTCGCTCTGATAGAGGCCGCTTTCGATGTTGTCGCTCTTGGCCTTCTTGGCGAAGAGCATGGGAACGCCGTACTTCTGCGCGCAGATGGTCGCAAGCGCGATGCCGCTGGCCTCCGCCGTCAGAACAACGGTGATCTTGCTGGTGTCGAAATGCTTGGCGAACTCGTCCGCGATGTCCTCGAGCAGACGGGTGTCGACGCGGTGGTTGAGGAAACCGTCGACCTTGACGATGTTGCCGGGCAGGACCTTGCCCTCGCGGCGGATGCGCTCCTGAAGAAGCTCCATAGAATACCCCTCCTGAATGGAATGATCGAATTGATGTAACTTTCATTAAACAGGATTTTTCTACAGAATGCAACAGGGCAACTTTGACAAGATTTTCGCTCATTTTTGTCCCATTCCGTCTAATCGGGCGATTGCTTGCCCATTATTCCCCATTTTTAACGGTTTTTGCAAAGCCTGCGGCAAAAAGCCGCGCGCCGTTGACGGCCTCCTCGAGCGAATTGCCCGCCGTGCCGACCTCGACCAGAAGCGAGCCGGCCGTCTTGTGCTGGTTGTAGCGGGAGTTGCGCACGGTGATGGGGCGCATGAGCGTGGGATAGTCCCGGTACAGCGTTTCCTGCACGGCGCAGGCGAGCTTTAAGTTCTCGCGCCAGCGCTCATGGCTGCGCCCGCCGCCGTCCGAGCCGATGACAAATTCGAGCTGCGCGGCGTTCTTATCCTCGCCGCAGAGGAGCTTGAACTGATTGCCGTTCGCGTCCTGCACCGCGTCGCGGTGCACATCGAGCACGAAGGAGATCGTCGGATAGCGCTGCAAATAGTCCTCGATGGCCTTGAGCGAGCGGTCGTAGGAGCCGGAGTAGCTCGGATAGTCGTGGAGCGTGCGGTCGTGCACCACGCCAAGTCCCGCCTCGCTCATCACCTGCGCCATCTCGTCGCCGATACGCACCATGTTGCAACGCGTGTCCGTCGTGCGGAAGCTGTCCGTCGCCTCGTATTCCGCGCCCGCGGGCATCGTGTAGCTCTCCGTCGCGTGCGTGTGGATGATGAGCACCTGCGGCCCCTGCGCGCCGAGCGAGGCGGCATAGCCGCCCGAGAGCATCGAGGCATCGAGCGCCGCGCTCGAGCCGTTGTTGATGTACACATTGCCGCATACCGTGTAGCCCGAGGGGTCGGAGGGTTTGAGCGTGCGCGCGGTCACGCCGTTTTCCGTCACCTTCAGCTCCCCGGTGGTCACGGGCTGCGAGAGCACCGTGCCCTCTTCGTCCTGCGCGTCGTCCGCGCCGGTGTCGCTCGGCGGCTGCTCCAGCTCTGCCGACCACGCCTGCGCGATCTCGTCCCCGCCCTCGCGCAGCAGCGGCGTCATGCGCAGCGCAAGCGACGCCGGCACGCTCAGCGCATCGCTTGCGAGCGCGCCCCGCTCCCACCGGAGCAGCATCACGCCCAGCTCCCCGCCCTCGCGCAGCGCTCGCAGGGCGGAGCGCGCGTCCTTCGCCGGGGCCGTCACGCTCACGCACCAGAGCGTCGCCGCCGCGAGCGCAAGGGAGAGCGCCCCCCGCAGGAAGCGTCTTGTCCGATTTTTTTCCATTGTGCCTCACCTCTTGGCAAAGCTTATGTACGCAAAGGGCGCGATATGACCATGCCCTGCCGCGCGCTTTCGCTTGCTTTTTCCCCTCCCGCGTGCTATGCTGTATCACAGAAGAGAAAAAAGCTCATATAATTTCGCTGACATGGCGCGAAAGTTTCTACGAGGCCGCCCAAAGGCCCTGCTATGAGTGTTTCTCCGGAGTATTTTCCGGGGGGACGCTTTTTCTTTTGCAGTTTTTTACCGAAAAGGAGTGAAGCAGCATGAAGATCCTCAAAGGCCACCTCATCTCCGCGCCCACGCTCGGCGCGCTCGAGATCATCGAGCACGGCTGCCTTGTGCTCGATGACGACGGCACGATCAAAAGCGTTGAAAAGGCTGTGCCGCAGAACATCGACGCCGAGGTCATCGACTACGGCGACAAGCTCATCATGCCCTCGTTCGTCGATATGCACCTGCACGCGCCGCAGTATCCCATGCTCGGCATGGGCATGGACCTGCCGCTCATTGACTGGCTCAACACCTACACCTTCAAGACCGAAGCGCGCTTTGCCGACAATGACTATGCCCGCCGCGTCTACCGAAAGCTTGCAGGCGATCTCATCACCGGCGGCACGACGCGCGTTTGTATGTTCTCCTCCCTCCACACGGACGCGACGCTCATTTTGATGGAGGAGCTTGAAAAGGCGGGCGTCACGGGCTATGTCGGCAAGGTCAACATGGACCGAAACGGCAGCAGTGACTTGCAGGAGACGACCGAGGAGTCCAAGCGCGAAACGCTGCGCTGGCTCGACGAATGCGCGCGCTTTTCGGCGGTGAAGCCCATTTTAACGCCGCGCTTCACCCCCTCGTGCAGCGACGAGCTGATGCGCTGGCTCGGTTCTCTCGCCCGCGAGCGCGGGCTCTATGTTCAGTCGCACCTCTCCGAAAATACCGGCGAGATCGCGTGGGTCAAGGAGCTCTGCCCCGACTGCACGCAGTACTGGGAGAGCTATGACCGCGCGGGCCTCTGGAACGACCACACCGTGATGGCGCACTGCGTCCACTCCGATGCGCGCGAGCGCGAGGCGATGCGCGAGCACGGCGTCGTCACGGCGCACTGCGCGGGGTCGAACATCAACATCTGCTCGGGCGTTGCGCCCGTGCGCACGCTGCTTCGCGAGGGCAACCGCGTCACCCTCGGCTCGGACATCGCGGGCGGGGCGCTGCTCGCAATGAACAAGGTCATCACCATGTCCATCCGCGCCTCCAAGTTCCGCCATATGCAGACCGACGGGAAGGACGAATTTTTGACCGTTGAAGAAGGCTATTATCTCGGTTCCAGCGCGGGGCACGAGTACTTCGGCGGCCACGGCAGCTTCGTCCCCGGCGACAAGCTCCACGCCATCGTCGTGAGCGACGCGGACTTCACCGAGGCCGCCCGCCCGCTTTCGCTGCGCGAGCGCTTCGAGCGCGCCATCTACATGATGCACCGGCACAACATCGTCTCCGTCTGGTCGGAGGGGAAAAACGTCGTCTGCTGACAAAAGGCGGGGAAGGGCAGCGACCTTCCCCGCCTTTTCCGGAAATTTTGAAAATTTTTTCAGACAACCTATTGACAAAGCCCCTCTTCATTTGGTATAGTAGCTCGTGTCCTGTCGAGCAGGAATATTTGGCGGCATAGCTCAGCTGGCTAGAGCATGCGGTTCATACCCGCAGTGTCCCCGGTTCAAATCCAGGTGCCGCTACCAAGATGCACGGGATGCGAAAGCATCCCGTGACTCATATGGCCCGTTGGTCAAGTGGTTAAGACACGGCCCTTTCACGGCTGTAACATGGGTTCGAATCCCGTACGGGTCAC
>CAKTGM010000057.1 GCA_934561515.1 uncultured Oscillospiraceae bacterium
GTCCTTGAGCGGCAGCGAATGATAGAAGCCGTTTTTCAGCAGCTCCGTGAACTCTTTGATGTCGGCCTGCGGGAATTGATAACCGAGTTCTCTCAAATCCAGAACATTTTTATCGGACAGCATCTTGGTAAACAGTGCGGCATCCGTGAAGGCCCCTCCATTTCTGATTGCAATTAGTATCAATAAGTATCAGCATACTTAAGCCAACGTCTGAAGCGCCCCTCTCAGCCGCAAAATAAAGCAAGATCCCAAGCCGTTTTGACGCAACGGCTTGGGGTCTTTTTCGGTTGGAGGCGGCAGCTTCACTCAATATTTGAGTATGACCGTCCTGCATTCCTCGCAGATGGACGCCGGAACTCTCGTCCGGTGGCTTGCCTTGAGGTCTGTGATCTTCACAAAGCCATTGGCATTCTTCGCGCTTTCAAATACGCCCGGCACCTCGTTTGCAAAGCTGAACGCGCCGTCCTTGCTGCAAAAGAGATACCCCTCCCGCATTTCCTTTCCACATTCGGGACATTTCATGATTGCACCTTCTTTATTCGTTGGATTTCTGACCTACGCGCAGGGCCGTCTGCATTTGCTCCTCAAAGACCTCCGCCTTGATGAGCGCGATGCCCTGCTTCTCGTCGCCGAGGACGACCATGCGGTCGCCTTCGCTCAGGCGGAAGGTATCCCGCGCCGCCTTGGGGATGACGATCTGCCCCTTGGCGCCCATCGCCACCGTTCCCCACAGGTGCTTGCCCATCGGGGCGGGCGCAACCCGCGTTTTGCCGATCTCTTCATCCTGATGGACGAGGGAGTCGATGGAGACCCCGTAGAACTCTGCCAGCCGGGCGCATTTTTCAATGTCGGGGATCGTTTCGCCCTGCTCCCACTTGGAGTAGGACTGGCGCGAGATGCCGATGACCTCCGCCACCTCCTCCTGCGTCATGCCGCGGATGTTTCGCAGGAGCGCCAGATTCTCTGCCAGCATATTGACCACCTCCTTGTCTGTGCCATCATTATACGGCGTGAAAAGGAAAGTTTCCACCATACAAACTTGTCAGAAAAGTGCTTTTTGTGTTCGTTTTGCCTGCGCGATTTTTGTCCCGCGCACTGGCAGTCGAATCAAGCATCTATCCGCTTTTACGAGTTCAATGCCGCCTTAACTGCAGTAGAGGATTTACCTGAAAATATCTCCCAGCGTAAACAGCCTTACTTCTCCGCGATCCTGTGCTTGAAGCAGTCCCTCTGTAAATCCGCCTTTTGAGAATATGAAGTAGTGGTAATTCAGGCCCTTGCCAAAAACAGATGCACACTCCCGAATCAATTCGAGCTCGTCTAAACCGATCTTCTCGTTTCGATACTTGCAAGAACCAATGATATAGTCCCTTCCCTCAACAGTGGCATCCACAATGTCGATCTGTATCTGCTTTTTCTTCTTGGGATCCGTTCCCCACCACTGGCCGATCTCGCTGAGTTCTATCGGCAGATCGTCTGCGTAATAGAGCAGGTAATCCCGGCACATCTTCTCAAATGTCAGCCCCATATAGTCGGAAAAATACTGTTTTACGGCGCGAGAACAGGTCTTTGCTATTCTTCCCGAATCAATGGCGCTTGCGTTCACCGGCACAAAGCAGTACCAGAACCGGAAGAAGTTGTCCACCAACAGATAGATCGTTTTCTTTCCAGGCTTCTCGGTCAGCGGAGTTTCCTTCTTGACGATGCCAAGGTCAATTAAGGTCTTGAGGTATTTGGATAAGGCGCAGCCTTCGTGCAGTTCTGCTGCCATCTCCACGCGTCGCGGCACATATCGTCGATGTCCTTCTCAGCCTGCCAGCCTAAAAGCTCCTTCGCCTTCTCCGTCACCGCGTAGCAGGTGGCAAGGTCGCCGGGACGGCGCGGCGCGATCCGGTACGGAACCTTGACGCTGTTCACGCGTTCAAAGGCGCGGACGATGTCCAGCACGCTGTAGCCTCTGCCGGTGCCGAGGTTCACCGCCTCGATCCCCTTGTGCTGCAATGCGTAATGCAGCGCCGCGACATGACCCTTGGCAAGATCGACAACGTGGATATAGTCGCGCACGCCGGTGCCGTCCGGCGTCGGATAGTCGTCGCCAAAGACGGACAGCTGCGGCAGGATGCCCGCCGCCACCTGCATGATATAGGGCATGAGGTTGTTGGGAATGCCATTCGGGGCTTCGCCGATGAGGCCGCTCTCGTGCGCGCCGATGGGGTTAAAGTAGCGCAGCAGCACGACCGACAGCTCATCGTCAGCCTTCGAAGCGTCGCGCAGGATCTGCTCGATCATGTACTTTGTCCAACCGTAGGGGTTGGTGCAGTTGCCGGTGGGCGCGCTCTCCTTGAAGGGCACATCCTCGCTCGTGCCGTAAACCGTCGCCGAGGAGCTGAAGATCAGGCGGTGCACGCCGTGCTCCTTCATGACCTCGAGCAGCGTCAGCGTCGTATCGAGGTTGTTGCGGTAGTACGCGACCGGCTTCTGCACCGACTCGCCGACCGCCTTCAGCCCCGCAAAATGGATCACGGCACTGATCTCGTTTTCATCGAATACGCGCGTCATCGCAGCCTTGTCGGCGGCATCCGCCTTGTAAAAGCGAACGCGCTTCCCCGCGATGCGCTCGATGCGCTCCACAACACTCTCCTTGCTGTTCGACAGATCGTCCAGCACGATGACGTTTTCCCCGGACGAAAGCAGTTCCACCGCCGTATGCGAGCCGATGAAGCCCGCGCCGCCGGTCAACAGAATATCACCCATGACGTTTTCCTCCAAGCTTTCAGCGCAGCGTATCCGCCGCTATTCTTTTCCGCCGCGCCGCCGTATGCCGCATTTCCGCGAGGGCGCGCAACGAAGGAACGAAATTAAGATCCCGCCCCCTTATTATCGAATAAAATATATCACCTTTCGACCGCAAAGGCAAGGTGATTGGAACATGGGTATAGAACGTCAATTGTGACCTGAGCAAAATCATTGTTCTGCTGTGTCCCCAGCGGCATAGCATCGCTCTCCTGTCTCATATCCGTTTTGCAGCTGTCCTGCGATATCCGCAAGCGCGGCAGCATCCTCTCTGATGCCGTGGAGGGTGGCTTTCTTTCGCATAATCCGGCTTGGCGCACCTACCGCTACGCCGGGCGCAAGTGCGAAAAGAAGATCGCGGACGAGGAAAGGGCGCAGAGGATCATTGCCGCGCTGGAGGGCGAGAGCATCAAGTACGAAACCTACTTCAAGCTCATCATCGCCACGGGAATGAGGCGGGGCGAATGCTGCGGATTGAAGGCGTACCGGCAGGAATGTGCATACATCACCGAAAGCTATGACCAGCGGGAGCTGACCGCCGATGACTTCCTGCTCCGCCGTCAGGGAGCGCGGCTTCCCATGACGCCCACGACCTTCACCTACCGATTCAAGCTGATCCTCAAGAAGAACGGATTGCCGCAGGAGCTGAATGTTCACTCCCTCCGGCACACCGCCGCCAGTCTGATGATCGCGGGCGGCGCGGATGTCGCAACGGTGGCGGGCATCCTCGGCCACAGCCAGCCCTCCACCACGCTGGACATCTACACCCACGCCTTCGACAAGAACAAAAAGGCCGCCAGCGCGGGCTTGCAGGGAGTGCTGGAGATATGAATATCGTCAGCATCGAAAAAATAACAGTAGCTTTGTGCGGCGAGTTGTGGTATGTGTTGTGGCTGCCAAGGGAGGGGATGCCATGTACGACTACATGAAAGCCTTGCAGGCACGGTTTGACAAGAAGCCGCCGGAGCAGCTCGTCCGCGCTGTCCAATCTGCCCGCGAGGAGGTGCGTGAGGGAATGGATGATGAGAAGCGCAAGAAGCTGCTCCGCCTGCTGGACGCACAGAATATATTACTGGAGGAGGCCACGCTGATGAGCTTCACGGCAGGCTTCAAGCTGGCATGGGGCATGGCAAAGGAGCTGGAAGCAGATGGACTCTATTCCTTTGAACGAGAGGAAGAAGAACGCATCTGCCACCCGGCAGAGCAGAGCGTTTGATCTCAACTCGCAAAACTCTCACCCATGAATAAAAAGGATGATTTCATAAGAAATCATCCTTTTTGGTATGCCCGACTGGATTCGAACCAGCGGCCTTCAGAGTCGGAGTTATCAGGCCGTCAAGCCGGAAACCCTTGCGGCGCAAGGACTTAGTTGGGTTTACACAAATTTCCGGCATTTCAAAGAAAAACCTCGGAAGCCTTACAGGGCAGGGCTCCCGAGGTTTTTCGCGATAGTAGTCAAATAGTAGTCTGGATAAAATGCGGGTTCAGCAGCCCAGTTCAGCTGAATATCTTTACCCTCTATC
>CAKTGM010000058.1 GCA_934561515.1 uncultured Oscillospiraceae bacterium
ACCATGTTGAGGTCCTCGGAATTGATCGTGCCGTCGCCGTTCACGTCGCCCGCGGGCAGCGTGATGACCGCGATCTCTGCCTTCCGGTGCGCCGTGAGGTCAAGTTCGCCATTTGTGATCTGAACGCCCTTCACCGTGTAGCTGAGGTGGCCGGGCTTTGAAACCACAAGGTCGTACCTGCCGGGAGCGACATTCGGGATGCGGAAGGTCTTCGTCGTCTGGCCGCTGCCGGTGCTCGTCGCGGTCGTGACCGTGTACTTCACCGCGCCGTTCTGCATGAGCTTCACCGTGGCGGCGCTCTTCGGGCCATAGCTCTGCACCTTGCCGGAAACGGCGCCGCCATTCCCGCCGGGGACCGTGTACGGCATGAACGTGCCCCAGTTATACACCGCTGCATTGGCTGTGCCGCCATCCGGGCCGCCCCACGTGTCCCATGTGGAGTCGTTTTCCCATGCGTTCACTCTGTTGATATACACGACCGTGGTCTTGTAGTCCTCCGGCCACACGGTATTGGGGCGCTGCTTCGGGATCTCGAGGGAGATTGCGAGCCGGTACTTCTTTCCCGCCTGAAAGACTGTGTCGCCATCCATAGCCCATTCAAACTCTCTCACCCTGACATCGGAGGGCAGGCCGCTGATGCTCTGATAGCTCGCATCCGTGGGGCTTTCGCCCGCCACGGGCATCTTGATGCTGAGATACAGCGTGCGTGCGGCGCTCTCATACTCCGGGAACATACCATAGCGGCCATCCACCAATCTGCCTATGCTCCAGCTATAGCCGTAGGAATAGACATAACCAGCGCTCGCCATCCAGTCGTCGTATTCCGCCTCCCGTCTGTGGTCAGAGCTTTTTTTGCCGTTCGCCCAATATCCGCCGGGGATGACGATGTTCACCGTCGTCCGTCCGGGGCGCACCGCATAGCCGCTGGGCGGCACGATGTAGAAGTAGTACTCGTAGTATTCGTCATCATCGTCGATCGGCTCCCACTCATCGGTGGCTGTTCCCAGACAGGCGTATTCAAATATCTCAAAGGTGCAGCTGGCGGGGGAATCGGCGGTGATGTAGGCCTCGCCCATCCGCCTGCCCATATAGAAGTTTTTCAGCGTACCCTGTACGGTGGACAGCAGCGTACACTCCTGCGCCTCTATGCCAACCGCGCAGGTTTTGCCGCCGTCGGTGGAGTAAAGCCACTCCGCCGTAACCGAGCCGGCATTCTTCACAACGAACCGGGTGGCATTCGTAAAGTGGAAGCCCGCTCTCGCCTCCAGAACCACCGTTTTGTTGCGGTGGCTGCCGTTGTCCGCCCAGTCGCGCTGGCTGACCACCCTTTCGCACCTCACATCCATCGCGTTCTTTCGGATGGGGTTCGCGGTGGCGGAATCGGACGGCAGTAGGTCGCCGTTTACCATGTCCAGCAGCACGGTTTCGATGGGGATGGTGGTATCCTTCACCACCTGATAGCGCAGGAGGTACTGGTTTGAGTAAGCGATACTGGTGGGGGCTGTGGCGTGCTTCAGGTTGATCGTGAAGGCCGTCTGGCCCGCATCGATGTTGGCAGGCGTATTCGGCAGCCGGTAGCGCCACTCGCAGATGCCGTTCGCGGTGGTATAGCTGCCGTCGTAGATATTGACCAATCTCGGCCCGAGTTCGCATCTGATCTCATAGGACCAGCCAGCGTCACGGAGCTCCTTCGCAAGGTCATACCAGCGGTAGACCAGCTCGTGCGTACCGAGCGTGCTCACCGTGTAGATCGGCACGCTGCCGGAAACCGTGAAGCGCGCCCCGTCGCGGATGTTGGGCACTTTAATGGGGCTGCCGTCCAGCAGGACCTCCTTCAGGTCCCACGCCCTGCCGATGACCTCGATGGGGCCCTTCAGGTTGAGATCCAGATAGTAAGACCCACCGTAAGGATTGTCGTCAAATTTCACGCGCGAGCCGATGTTCTCGGAGGTATAGATATTCCCGTTCAGCTTTATCGCGCTGTTCGGGAAGAACTTCATAACGCGCTCTATCACCTGCTGTTTGACCCGCGAATCGTACCCACGCTCTCTGGTGACACTGAAAATATCGAGCTTGAGATTCTGTCCGGACGCGTTGAATACGCCGCTTTTGATCAGCATCGCCGGGTCGTTCCCCTCATAAAGTTTTACCTTTTTTCTTCCGTCAACATAAAGGCCATCGTTGAAGCGCGCCCCGTCTATGACCAACTGCGTCACATTTTCCAGCAGGCTGGTCACCGCAAACGGGAAGTTGAACACGCCGCCGTTGAGGAGAACGCGCGGCTCCGCATCTCCCGCTCTCCACGACAGCTCATCTGTCCAGACTATGCCGTTGAAGGTGCCGCCGTTGACCGTGAGCTGCGAATAGCGCAGCAGCAGCGCCGTCGGCATATACTGAACCCCCGATATGGTGTTCCTTTCCCTGTTGTTCCAATCGTATGCGCAGTTGATCGTGCCGCCGTTGATCGTGATCTGCGGGCGCTCACCGCCCTCGAACGGATTAAAATAGTCGTCGCTGATGCAGCCGTTGTTTCCATAGACATTCGAGTCCAGCGGATTCAGCCTTGTCAGCGTGCCGCCGTTCATTGTGAATTTGGCAGGCGCGCCATTACTGGCGGGGCTTATCTCGATGATGCTGTGCCTCTTGTAGTCCCTCGCAAATTCAACCTCGATCGCGCCGCCGCCCTTGCTGTCGTACAGCGTGAATTCGCCGCTCGTAATTGTGATCAGGTTGAAAAACTCCGCCCGCTTGGTTGCGTCGATCCTGATCTTATGGCCGTTCAGGTCCAGTTTTTGGTTATTCCTCACCCTGAGATAATCATCATCATAGCCCATCGTATAATCGATGTCATTTTCCAGCGTGAGATCTCTTGAATCGCCAGATTCGAGATAGGCCGCAAGCGTCTCATAGTTCCTGATGCTGTCAGAAGCGTAAGATGTATCGTCCGCCGCGCTCGCCGTCACGCCCATCGCGGGCACGAGGGAGAGCAGCATCACGAGGCTCATCAGCCCGCTCAACAGTCGTTTTTTCATTCTTCTTCCTCCTTTGGTCTGGTAAAGTGTGCGCCCTGCGGGCGCGCGGTGGTCCTTGGGGGCGCAAGCGCGGTCATCCGCTCTCGCCCCGCTCTCCGTCCGTGCCGCCCACCAGCAGCCTTGCCCCGCATCTGGGGCAGAAACGCGCGTCCGCTTCGCTCAGCTTGTGGCCGCAGTGGTGGCAGAAGGCGGGGTATTCGTCCTCCCACGGCGCGCAGTCGATGCAGCACTCCGCGTTCACGTTGAACATGGCCGAGGAAACATAGCGCCCGCATCTGGGGCAGTGGTTGAACTCGCGCCTGCCCTCCCGCTCCCACGCAAGGGCAAGGGCCGCTTCCTCCGTCTCCGCCTGCACGGGTGCGGTGATGCACCCCAGCTCGCCGGAGATATCGCAGTAGAAGCGAAAGCTCCGCCCGCCCCCCGGCTCGATGGCGACCCGATAGGCCGCTGTGGTCTTTCCCGGCGTCATCTGCGCCCCTCCTTTCTGTGATTCCTTCCCCTCCTGTATATCATGAACGGAGGCAAATGTTAACCCTAATTTGGTCAAATTAGGGTCGCAAAATCAAATTTTTTTGAAATTCTTTTGAAAATTCGCGCTTTTTCGCCCCGAGCGAGCGAAAAAGCGCGGCGGAGGGGCTTCCCCTCCGCCGCGCGATGCGCTTGCTGATCTTTAGAAGTCGGTCGTGCAGTTTTTCTGGTCCTTGAGGTAGTTGGCGGGCATCCAGATGACGTTGAGG
>CAKTGM010000059.1 GCA_934561515.1 uncultured Oscillospiraceae bacterium
GGGGGCGGCAGCGTGTCGCTGCCGCCGATGTAGAAAATGCCCCGCCGCGCAAGAAGCCCCCAGTCGATGAGCCGGAAGCGCAGTTTAACGAATAGTCTTCTGAGCCGTTGCCGCATCCCTTTCCCCCTTTTCGCATCCCTCGCACCAGAGTCCCGCATACGCGCCGCCGTCACCGGGCGGCCGCTCCGTCAGCGCGACCGGGCGCGCGCCCAAGTTTTCCCCGTCAAGTATGATTCCTTCACAGCGCAGCAGCGGCAGCGTTCCGTCTGCCTCCCCCACGCTGCAATACGGGATGCGCGGCAGCGCCGCCGCCTCATCCTCGCTCACAAGTCCTCCCAGCGCGTGACGATCGACGACCGGCACGCCCAGCCCCGTCGCGGGGTCTGAAAGCGTGTTGCCCGTGTCGCGCAGGAGCCGCACGCGGGCTGATCTTCCGCGGTAAGTGATGACCGCCTCCGCGGCTTCCCCGCCCGTGCGCGCAGCGCCGAAGCGGAATACGACCGAAAGGAGCAGATAGGATAGCCCCGCCGCGAGCAAAAAAACGCCCCACGGGAGCTCTGCCGCCACAACGCCGCGTGCAAGGCGCGTCATCGCCCCCGTCCCCTGCCCCAGCAGCACGACTGTGCCGCCAAAGCCGCAGGAAACGAGGAAAAAGAGCAGCGTCAGCTTGACCGCCCGCCCGCTGCCGAAAAAGGCCGCCGCGCCCATCAGCGCGAGCGCGAGCAGCAGGAGTAGTGCGCTGCGCGGCAAAAAAAGCTGCACCGCCGCATACGCCCCGCCGACCGCCGCGCCGAGCAGCAGTCTTCGCCGCGCGACCGTCCGCCCGGCAAGCCGCGCCGCGCCGAAGAGCAGCAGATAATCGAGCAGGAAATTGAACGCCAGCACACTCTCCACATAGATGACCATCGCGCACCTCCTTTGACCGCAGGTCCATTATAGCCGCCGTGCGAACAGGAAAAGGGCGAAAGCCGCCGTGTCCGGAGAAGGAAAAAGAGACGTTCCTTCTTCAAAGAAGCAACGTCCCTTTTTGTTCCGTTTTTCCGCGCGGCGGCTGCCGCGCCCCCCGCCCTTAGAGGTAGGGAATGATCATCGACGCAACGAGCGATAAGATCATCACCGCGACCAGCAGAATCGCAACGGCGCGCGTTTTCTTATTCATGGGGCTCCTCCCTTTCCAGAATTTTCTTGATGCCCTTTTCCGCCTTGGCACGCGGCAGCATCACCTCGCGTCCGCAGCGCGTGCATTTGAGCTTGATGTCCATGCCCACGCGCGTCACGAGCCATATCTTCTCGCCGCAGGGATGCGGCTTCTTCATTTCGACAATATCGTTCAGTCTCAGATCCATGCCTTCACCCCTTGATCGCTTCCCAGTACTGCGCGGCGGCGCGCTCGGTCTTGTTGTCGCCGTAGCGGTAGTACTGCGCGTTTTTGAGCTCGTCCGGCAGATACTGCTGCTTTACCCAATGGTTCGGGTAGGAATGGGGGTACTTGTAGTGCTGCCCCTGCGCGCCGCCGGTCGAATCGGCGTGAACATTCTGAAGGCAGCGCGGGAAGTTGCCGCACTTGCCCGCCTTCACGTCCGCCCACGCGCCGGAAATGCCCTCGATGACGCTGTTGGACTTGGGCGCGGTGGCGAGCAGGATGGCCGCCTGCGCAAGCGGCAGCTGCGCTTCGGGAAGGCCGAGCTGCATCGCGGTATCAACGCAGGCTTTGACGATGGCAACGGCCTGCGGATAGGCCATGCCCACATCCTCGCTCGCCGAGCAGAGAAGGCGGCGGCAGGGGGTCACAAGGTCGCCCGCCTCCAGAAATCTTGCGAGGTAATGGAGCGCCGCGTCCGGGTCGCTGCCGCGCAGCGACTTCATCAGCGCGCTCGCGCAGTCGTACATCGCGTCTCCGCCCTTGTCGTAGCGCATGGCACTGCGCTGCGCGACCTCGGAAGCGTCTTCGCTTTTGAGCCTCAACTCGCCATGAACAGCCTCCGCCGCCTCGTATAAAAGCTCACAGGCGCTCACGGCCTTGCGCACATCGCCGCCGCACTGCTGCGCGATGACGCGCGGCACGTCCTCCTCCCAGGAAAGCGGCAGCTCGCTGCGCGCTTTCAGGATGCCGAGCGCACGCTCGACCGCGGGAACGGTCTCCGCCGCGCTGACGTTTTTGAACTCAAATACCGTCGAGCGCGAGAGCAGCGCGCCGTAGACATAGAAATACGGATTCTCCGTCGTCGAGGCGATGAGCGTGATCGAGCCGTTTTCCATGAACTCCAGCAGGCTCTGCTGCTGCTTTTTGTTGAAATACTGAATTTCGTCGAGATAGAGCAGTATCCCGCCCGGCGCCATCATCGTGCCAACGTCGGAAATGATGCTCTTGACGTCCTGCAAGCTCGCGGTCGTCGCGTTCAGGCGATAGAGGGTCTTGTTCGTGCGGTTGGCGATGATGTTGGCGATCGTCGTCTTCCCTGTGCCGGAGGGGCCGTAGAAGATCATATTTGCGCTCGAGCCGGACTCGATGAGCCGGCGCAGCAGCGCGCCTTTTCCGAGCAAATGCCTCTGACCCACGACCTCGTCAAGCGTCAGCGGGCGGATCTCATCCGCCAAAGGTCTTTTTTCACTCATATCAGTTGTTCCTGCTGCATTTTTCCGCGTCGATGGCCAGCACGACCATCAGCGCGCCCAGCGCGTCCTTGGGGTTGGCAACGTCGATCACGTAGGTGTCCGTCCATTGGAAAAGCTCCTTTGTGATGGTGGCGATGCAGCCGCGCGAGGGGCTGTCGATCGTGTAGTCCCACTCCATGAAGCTGCCGTTCACCTCCCAGTCGCTGCACTCGAGCGTGAAGCGCGGGGTGAAAAAGGTAAATTCCTTGCAGATGCAGCCGTAATACTCCTCGCCGATGTAAAGCTCGAATTTGGGAAGAAAGGTCAGCACCCGCTGCTGCACGGTGCCGATGTGCTCGCCCGCGGCGTTCAGGATGTGCAGGCAATGTCCCCACGCGAGCTTTCCCTCGACCGTGAAGACGGTATTGCCGGCTTCGTCGTAGATATCGTAGCTGTCAAACCACGAAAAGAAGCGCTGCTTGAACAGTAATTTCATCGCGCGCCCTCCCTTGTAAGAAAGTCATTTGATTATAGCACGATTTTTTCCTCTTGCACAGCCTTTTTGTGTCGATTTTTCTGCTTTCGTATGCTATACTGTCAGCAATATGGATGAATGTCAGGAGGTCACGCCATGAAATCAAAAGCAGCCGTCCGCCGCATCGTGGAAGCGCTCAAAGCGCTCTACCCCGACGCGCGCTGCTCGCTCAACTATCAGAAGGACTATGAGCTTCTCTTCGCCGTGCGCCTTTCCGCCCAGTGTACCGACGCGCGCGTGAACATGGTCACGCCCGCGCTCTTTCAGAAATACCCGTCGCTCGAAGCCTTTGCAAACGCCAGCTATGAAGAGGTCGGCGAGGCCATCCGCTCCTGCGGATTTTACAACACCAAGTCGAAGGATCTTGTTGAGTGCGCGAAGATCCTGCTCGAACAGCACGGCGGCAGGGTCCCCGGCACGATGGAGGAGCTGACGGCGCTGCCCGGCATCGGGCGCAAGACGGCGAACCTCATCCTCGGCGATATTTACGGCCAGCCCGCCTACGTCTGCGACACGCACTGCATCCGCATCACGGGGCGCCTCGGC
>CAKTGM010000060.1 GCA_934561515.1 uncultured Oscillospiraceae bacterium
CCGGATGCTGCCGCATTCCAAGAAGAGTATGACAACTTTGTGGCACAGATTAATTTCGATTAAATATACAGAATAACTTCCTATAGGATAACGAGTATGCAAAGGAGCATGACAATGGGTCTTTTTTCCAAGAAGTCCGCGCCGCAGCCCAGCGCGCGCCCGGAATATATCGAAGTCGGCCAGATCGTCAACACGCACGGCGTGCGCGGCGAGGTCAAGGTCCAGCCCTGGGACGTGAGCGCAGGGCAGCTGAGCGGCTTCCGCACGTTCTACATGGACGGCGAGCCCTTCCGCCCCACGAGCAAGCGCGTGCAGGGTGACATGGTCCTCATGAAGCTCCCCGAGATCGACGACATGGACGCCGCCGCCGCGCTCAAGCGCAAGGTGCTCTCCATCCGCCGCGCGGAGGTGCAGCTCAAGCCGGGCGAGCACTTCGACGCCGAGATCGTCGGCATGACGGTGTACAACTACTTCCCCCACACCTATATCGGCACGGTGGTGGACGTGCTCTCCTACCCCGCCCACAAGCTCTATAAGGTCAAGGGTGAGGAGAAGACCTATCTCATCCCGGCGGTCAAGGATATTTTTATCACCAACGTTGATGAAGAGGCGCGCGAGATCAGCGTGCACATGATAGAGGGGCTGGAAACCGATGAGGATTGATATTTTAACGCTCTTCCCCGCCTCGATCGATGCGATGATGAATGTCAGCATCCTCGGGCGCGCGCAGGAGCGCGGGTACATCACGATCAAAACCCACCAGATCCGCGACTACACGACCAACAAACAGATGCAGGTGGACGACTACCCCTACGGCGGCGGGCGCGGCGCGGTGATGCAGGCAGACCCCCTGTACCGCTGCTGGGCGCACGTGTGCGAGGAGGCGGGCAGCCGCGGCCACACGATCTACCTCTCCCCCTGCGGGCGCACCTTCACGCAGGCGGTGGCGCGCGAGCTGAAGGACAGCTACGACCATCTCATTCTCGTCTGCGGCCACTATGAGGGCATCGACCAGCGCTTCATCGACGAGTGCGTGGACGAGGAGCTTTCGATGGGTGACTTCGTTGTCACGGGCGGTGAGATCCCCGCCATGGCCGTGACGGACGCCATCTGCCGCATGGTGCCGGGCGTGCTGCCGGAGGAGGAATGCTTCACCGAGGAATCCCACTGGGCGGGACTTCTCGAGTATCCGCAGTATTCCCGTCCCGACGAGTGGCACGGCCGCCGCGTGCCGGATGTGCTGCTCTCCGGCCACCACGAGAATGTGGCCAAATGGCGCAAAAAAGAGAGCTACAAGCGCACGATGCTGCGCCGCCCCGATCTCTGGGCGCAGTTCGACGAAAAGCAGCTCAAGACGAAGAGTGAGAAAAAGGTCCTCGCCGAGGCGAAGGCTGAAGCCGAGGCCATCCGCGCCGCCGAAACGGAGAAGGCCGCGGAATCCCCCGCTGAAGAATAAAAAGAAAAAAACGGAACGGTGAAAACCGTTCCGTTTTTTATGTACCAAAAGGCTCGTCCGTCACGCGATGCGCTTCGCGCCGACGTAGCGGGAAGCATAGTAGCTCGCAGAGAGACTGTCGATCATGACCTTGCCGACGCTGTAGCGCGCATGGATGATCTGACCATTTCCGATGTAGATGCCCACATGGCCGATGGCATGGGAGGAATCGGAGAAGAAGACGAGGTCGCCGGGCTGCAAATCCGCCTTGGCCACGGCATAGCCGCAGTTCTTATACTGGGCGGTCGCCGAATGGGGCAGCGAGTAGCCGAGCTTTGCGTAGAGATACATCGTAAAGCCCGAGCAGTCGAAGCCGCTGGGGGACGCGCCGCCGGAGCGATAGCGCGTGCCGAGGAAGGGCATCGCCATGGAGACGATCTTTGCGCCCACTGTGCCGTCGAGATCGGCAGGATCGCGCAGATATTCACCGAGCAGCCAACCGGTCGTGGCGTCGAATTTCACCTGATACCAGCCGTTCGCTTCACCAAGAACCGTGACCTGTTTGCCGCTGACCACCTGCGTGATCTTGTCGTAATTCGTGCCGGGACCGGTGCGCACGTTGATCGTGCCGCCCGTGACGACCATCGTAACGGTCTCCGTCTCAGACACATCTTCTTTTGCATCCGCTTTATCTTCCAGCTCGGCCTGCATTTCGTCCAGTTTGTTGAGCTCTTCCTGATTTTCGCTCTCCGCCTGAACCGTCTCCGTCAGCACCGTCACGCGGTCGACGAGGTTTCGGATGGAACCGTCATTCGCGGCCTGCGCCGTGGAAAGCGGCGCGAGCAGGCTGACGGAAAGGATGCCGGAGAACAGCAGCGATAAGCAACGTGAATGTTTTCTCATCATTTCGTATCCTTTCGTGAAAAAAAGTAGGGGCTGCGCGGCGGGCA
This sequence comes from uncultured Oscillospiraceae bacterium, assembly GCA_934561515.1. Classification (GTDB taxonomy): domain Bacteria; phylum Bacillota; class Clostridia; order Oscillospirales; family Oscillospiraceae; genus Hominicoprocola. Next base: position 2,386 of record CAKTGM010000060.1, read on the forward strand.
ATTACATCTTGCCGCTCAGCGCGCGCTCGAGCCAGATGGACGCGAACTCCATCGCCTCACCGAGGCTGCTCTTTTCCGTGGAGCGCACCACGCGATCGCGCGAACGAAGGGTCGCGTCGGTCAACTGCAATTGGATGGAAACGCGCTTTGCAAGCGTGATATCCTTGAGCGGCGCCGTATCGAGCACCTGCATCATCACGATATATTTATCCGCCATCGAGCCGTAGTAGATGAGATTCTCCACACGGCGCAGCGGGTGGCCGCGGTAAACGAGACCTTCCGTAGCTTCTGCCATTTGACTCACTCCTTACTCTTGTAACCAAATTGTAACATTGTAACCGTTTTGTAACCTTTTGCAGTATAGCATTTTTCACCCCCCTTGTCAATAAAACCGTGGCAAAAAAAGCAACAGACCCTCGGAGGCCGCGTGCACGGTCTCCGAAGGTCTGCATTTCGATTTGATTTTCTTACTTGCCCAGATAGCTGCGCACAAGCGTTTGCAGCAGCTCGTCACGATCCAGCTTGCGGATCAGCGTGCGGGCGTTGTTGTGGTTGGTGATATAGGTGGGATCCTCCGAGAGGATGTAGCCGACGATCTGATTGATGGGGTTATAGCCCTTATCCTCCAGCGCGGCGTAAACGGTCGTCAGGATGTGGCGGATCTCAGCGTCCTTCTCCTGCGCAACATTAAACTTTCGGGTAAATTCTTCCATTGGGAGAGTCCCTCCTTTCTATGCTCCCAGTATAGCAACGCAAACGGGAAAAGTAAAGGGAGCGCTGTCAACTGTAACCAAATCGTAATCTTTCCTTATGCTCTTTTTAACGAAGCACCGCGCCGTGGTCGGCGGAGAGGGCCGCGAGGATGGACTGCACATCCTCGTCCGCCTCGTCGCCGGTGAGGCTTCGGTCGTCCGCACGCAGGACAAGATTGAAGGCAACGCTCTTCTTGCCGTCCGCCACGCCGGGGCCGCGGTAAATGTCGAAGAGCGACACTTCCTTCAAAAGGCCCTTCGCGCCGCGGCGGATGCTCTCCTCGAGCGCGCCGACGGTCACGGCCTCGTCGCAGACGACGGCAATGTCGCGCGTGACGGCGGGGAACTTCGGCAGCGGCTGGTAGACGGGGATGCCTCCGCGCATCTCGTACATGGCCTCAAAGCTCAGCTCGGCGGTGTAGATC
>CAKTGM010000061.1 GCA_934561515.1 uncultured Oscillospiraceae bacterium
CCGGGAGCGAATGCGAGAGGCAAAACCCGTAAAACTCAAAAAAGTGGCATTCAGCCACTTTTTTGACACTCTGAAAGCCCCCGGATTTCCGGGGGCTTTGAGGTTTTGGCATGTATAAGGCGGAAGAGCTTTGTCCGTGAAGACCGCAGACGCTGCTGCTTCGCTTTTTACAGATCCAGCTTATAATCCCCCGGCTTGATCAGGCCACGTCTGCGCATAAGCTCGGATACGGCCCAGGATACAAGCGCAGGAACCACTACGGCCACCAAGATAAGGCCAACAATATCCCAAGCGGTGGCGCCGTCACCGTTGACCCAGCCCACGATGACGCCAATCGGACCCACAAGGCCGCAGGTCCCCATGCCGGAGGCGATTGCAAAGCCGTTCTGCTCCAGGTGGAACACGCAGGTCGCAAGAGGTCCTCCCACCAGAGAGGCGGCGACCGCCGGAAGCCAGAGCACGGGCTTGCGCATAAGGTTGGGAATCTGGAGCATGGAGGTACCGAGACCCTGCGCCGCAAGGCCCTGGAAGCGGTTCTCCCGCCAGGAGGCCACGGCAAAGCCCACCATGTGGGCGCAGCAACCGGCCACGCAGGCGCCGCCCGCAAGGCCGGTCAGCCCGAATGCAGCGCATATTGCCGCGGAGCTGATGGGAAGGGTAAGCACCGCGCCCATGACGGCGGAGACGAGAAGACCCATGACAAAGGGGCGCATCTCCGTGGCCCACATAATAAAGTTTCCTATAACCGTGCCAATCTCTCCGATGGGCGGGGCGATGAGCATGGCGGCAAGCACGCCAGTCAGGATGGTCACGGCGGGGGTGACGATCAAGTCCACCGGCGTGCGCTTGGAAACCAGCTTGCCAAAAAAGATGGATACAATGCTCACGAAGAAAACGGACAGGGGACCGCCGCTGCCGCCCAGCGCGTTTGCTGCATAGCCTACGGTCAGCAGCGAGTACAGCACAAATGCAGGCGCCTTCATGGCATAGCCGATGGCCGCAGCCATGGCCGCGCCCTGCACCGCCTTGGCAAAGCCGTTTGCATCCGCAAAAAGGCTGTATTCATTGCCCCACAGCGTAAAGCGTAGGTCAAAGAGATAGGTGCCGACGGTACTGATAATGGTGCCGATCAAAAGCGAAGCGAACAGACCGTATGCCATGCCGCCCAGCCCGTCTATAAAGATGCGCTTTGCGGAAAACTCGATGTTCTGCGCCTTGAAATAGGCCCTCATTTTGCCCGTGGAAGTTTTTTCGGTGTTCATTGCTTTTTCATTCCCCCTCTGTCCTGCAGCGCAGGATTTCTTTCGCCAAGCGGCCGCCATTTAACCGCTACTGTCGAAGCGTACCCCCGCCCTTTTTCCGGCACGGCGAAGCGCTCCCTGTACAGATCCGGAGGGCACGGCTCCGGTTGCGCCGGCAGGTCTATTTACCGTCTATTTTGATTATAAGATTGCTTTATTCTTTGTCAAGGAGGTTTTCGCCTGTTGCGGGACTGGAATTCTCGGTTGTTACGAGTCTGGAACCGCAAAGCGGTTTTCACTGGCGCTGCAATTTTTACAGGGTGAAGCCAGTTGCAGCGAAAGGGCTTTTGCCTCCTTATCGGGGTGAACTAAACCCTGAACAAAGGGTATTGAAGGAAAGAACCTGCGGCAGTACAACAGGGAAATTAAAAACAGGCCTCACCGTAAGGCAAGGCCTGTGTGGCAAATGACTCTAATTTTGATAGAAACCCGTTAAGGGGGTGCAATTACGGTTTGGAGGGGGGGCATTTTTGATTTTAGGGGGGTGCAGTTCTTTGCCAAAGGAAGAGGAGCGCCTTCATGGAATAATGTATTAAGGGGAAATAATTTTTTGTTAAAATGCGTATGTTTTTCTCCACACCCCTTGCAAAACAGAAAGAGTCATGATACAATATGACCGAAAGAACCGAATCGGTCATATTTAAGGAGGCGTGAGCTTGGCTTTTACCGATTATGAGACTGAGCAGCTCCGCAAGGCGTTGCTGAAGGAAACGAGACATTGTGCTGTCACGCTGGGGATGAAGAAAACCTCCGTAGAGCAGCTGACGAAGGCGGTCGGCATTGCAAAGGGCTCGTTCTATAAATTCTACGAATCCAAGGAAATGCTTTTCTTCGCGGTTTTGGAGAACGTTCACTCCGAGCTTTACGGAGTGGCTGACCATGCACTGAGCGAAGCAAACGGCTTGCCGCCGTCGGAGCGTGCGGCAAAGGCGGTTCTTGCCGTCTGCCGGCGGCTGTCCGATACCGGCGACATGGTTTTCATTGAAAACGATGCGAAGCTGCTTTTGCAGAGACTGCCGGATGACATCAAAAATGTCCATTACCACGATGACGAGACGCACATTCGTCTGCTTTTGGAAAAATATGGCCTTGTGCCGAGTCGCGGCATCTCTTTGGCTGCCGCCACGGTGCGGGGACTGATTCTCACCGTCTCCCACAAGGAGCAGATTGGGGAACTGTACCCGCAGGTGCTGGAAACGCTGGTGTACGGCGCTTGCAGGGAGTTATTTAAATAAGCGGAAAGCCGCAGAGATGCGGCTTTTCCAAGGCACAACGGTTAGCGTCATCTAACCGAACAGCTGCACACATCGGTTAGCTGAATCTAACTCCGAAAGGAATGACAGAGATGCGAAAACATAAGAATTTCTGGGACAGAAATGCCGGTCGGTACGACCGCTTTATGCGAAAGGATCGGGCGGCGTATGACGAGATGTATGTGCTGATCCGGCCGGTTGTAAAAGCTAAGACGGTGCTGGAGCTGGCGACCGGCACGGGATTGATTGCAAAGCACATCGTGAACGCGGCGGCGCACATCGAGGCGACGGACGCCTCCGCGGAGATGATCGCTGAGGCAAAGCGAGATACCCGCTCTGCCAAGCTGCACTTCTCCGTGCAGGATATGTTCCGCCTGCCCTATGCGGATAAGTCCTTTGATGTGGTGATCGTGTCCAACGCACTGCATATCGTGCCGCAGCCGGAGAAAGCCCTGCAAGAAATCAAGCGGGTTCTGAAGGATGACGGCGTGTTGATTGCGCCCACCTTTACCCATGCCGGAAACTCTTTTTCCGGCAAGGTCAGGGCATTTTTCATGAAGCTGGCAGGCTTCCCTCTCCACAGCAGATGGACGAGCGAGGAATACCTGCGTTTCCTGCGGCAAAACGGTTGGTCAGTACGGAAAAGCGTTGTTCTGAAAGCGTCATTTCCATTAACTTATACCGAATGTGTGAAATCGGAGGTGTGATAAGATGTCATTTTTTGAGAACACCAGAAAGCCTGTGGGGCTTGGCGGGAAAATCATGGTCGCCATGATGAACCTGGGTCACAGCCCTGTGGCCCGGTGGGGACTTCAATTTTTGAAGCTTGCTCCGGACGCCAGGGTGCTGGACTGCGGCTGCGGCGGCGGGGCGAACATGAAAAGGCTGCTGAAAAAATGCCCACAGGGTATTGTCAAGG
>CAKTGM010000062.1 GCA_934561515.1 uncultured Oscillospiraceae bacterium
CCTACGATCACATTGAAGGTGGATTTCGTCAACTGCTCGGATGCGGAGGAGTACAGGCAGTACGCCGCGCTTACCGATATCTTTCTGGGCGATTCAGTGCGGGTGATTGCCCGGCGCATCGGCGTGGAAGTATCCATGCGCATGACGCAGTATACCTACGACTGCCTGACGCGCAAATACACTTCGGTTACGCTGGGCACCGTAGCCGATACGCTGGAGGGCAGCATGATCTCCGCTCGTCAACTGGCATCCGGTTCCATTACCGGCGCAAAGCTGGCGCTGAATTCTGTGGGTAGCGGGCAGCTGCAATCCGGGTCTGTGGGCAGTTTGCAGGTGAAGATGGCCGCAATTCAGACTGCGCATATCCAGGACGCCGCCATCAGCAAAGCCAAAATCAGGGAAGCCGCTATCGGAACCGCACAGATTGAAGACGCTGCCATTGTCCGGGCGAAGATCGCTCAGGCCGCGATTGGCTCGGCGCAGATCGACGACGCTGCCATTACCCGCGCCAAGATCGATGAAGCGGCCATCGGCGCAGCGCAGATTGCGGATGGCGTGATCACTTCCGCCAAGATCGGCACAGGCGAGATTCAGGAAGCCAACATCCAGGACGGCGCGATTACCCGAGCCAAGATTGTGGACGGCGCAATCCGGAACGCCCACATCGAAAACGGCACGATTGACACGGCCAAGATCGCGGACGCAGCCATTACCAACGCCAAAATCGACGGTGCGGCCATTGGCACGGCAAACATCCAGGATGGCGCGATTGTGCGGGCCAAAATCCTGGATGGTGAAATTGTCACCGCCAAGATTGCAGACCTGGCTGTAACCGGGGCGAAGATCGCAGACCTCGCTGTTACGACCGCCAAGATTGCGCAGGCCGCGATCACCAACGCACAGATTGCTAACGCCGCTGTCGGTACAGCCCAGATCGCCCTGGGCGCGATTACCTCCGCCCTGATTGCCCAGGGCGCCATTGGCACGGCTCAAATTGAGGATGGCAGCATTACAAACGCCAAGATTGTGGATCTCACAGCCAACAAGATCAACGCGGGTACGCTTTCCGTAGAGCGCCTGATCATCCGGGGATCGGATCAGTCCCTGATCTATGCCATCAATAACATGGGCGAGCTGGTGTCTGCCCAGGTGGATACGATCGACGGTTATGTACTGACAGAGCGCACCATCACAGCGGACAAGATCATCGCGCACAGCATCACAGCAAATGAACTGGCTGCGCACACAATCACAGCCAATGAAATCCTCGCCGGGACGATCACGGGCAACGAGATCGCCGCTGCCACCATTGAGGGCAGCAACATCAAGGCAGGGACGCTGACTGCTTCTCATGTAACAGCGGATTTTGGTGAAGCCCTCGATTTATCCAGCAATCAAAGCGTGGTAATCAGCGTAGAGAAAGCCATGGAGGATATGTCTGTTGGCGGCAGGAACTATGTGCTCGATTCCGATTCTGAATCCACGAGCACAACAGACCTGCTTGCTCGATATGTATTGTCAGAGCCCATGGCAGAGAATGAGCAGTACACGCTCTCCCTGTCCCTCTCCAAAGGGAGTCACTCCCAGATCACTATCCGTACCTCTGATGGGGAGCAGATACTGTCTACCATTCAGCTGGGCGATGAGCGCCCGCAGACAGTTATCGCATCTTTCAAGGCATCTTATGCCAGCGGGAAAACGCCGGAGGATCAGCTTGATTATGGCGATCTGCTCATTTACCGGGAACCGGCTGATGAAGTTGATTCGGATGCTGCAACCATCCATTGGGTCAAGCTGGAGAAAGGCTCCATGGCCACCGACTATACCGCCGCGCCGGAAGACAGCGACGTCAAGCTGGATCAGAAGCTGTCCTCCGTCCGGTCGCAGATCAGCGCGGAAGGAGACCGTATCCGCCAGGAGGTACAGGCAAACTACGCGCTGGCCAGCGATATGTCCCAGGTCAAGTCTCAGGTCGGTACGCTCACGGAACAGTCCGAAAACAACTTTACCTGGGCTGTAACGCGCATCAATCAGATGCAGGCAGACATGGAAAACGCACAGGTGGCTACAGAAGAACAGTTGGCGGTTTTCCGAACCTACATGTCCTTTGGAGAGGAGGGCCTGATCATTGGCAAAACCGGGAACCCGTTTACCTTTCGCGTGGTCAACGACCGTCTGACCTTCCTGATGAACGATACCGAAGTAGCATACCTGAGCAATAACAAGCTCTATGTCACGCAGGCGGAGATCATCAGCAAACTCATCATTGGCCGTTTTGCCTTTGAGCCGCAGGCAAATGGGAACCTGTCTCTTATCTACAACGGATGACGCCGGGAAAGGAGCCATCATGGCGACTACGTTAGCTTATATCGCGTCTCTCTGTACGCGCAAATATACCTCTTCCGCCAATGCCAAGAACGATGTGGCCTGTCAGGAATTCTACGATTCCAGTTACAACTATGTCGGTATCATCAGCTTTCCCGGATTAAACCTGGAGAACAAGGTGATCACCGAAATCTGGCTGGATATCGACGCGGAAAAGGCCGGATACGGTGTGAAGAACACCAAGACCGTTTATCTGCGGAAAGCCAACTACCAGGACGATATTGCGTTCGGCGTCACAGGCGAGCAATATGTTGGGGATGAACTAGGCACCTTTGAGGGGGCCTTCTACGGGAACTACAACGGCTATCATATCACCGGGCCGCTGTTTGACGCCATGGCGGCATACATCTCTGCCGGGAACAACAGCTTCACCATTTATAACCCCTCCGCTACTGCATCGCCCCATGGGTATTCCTATAATTACATGCAGTGGGCAAGCGTCGTCATAACCATTACGTTTGAGGACGTTATCAGCCTGCCGACAGTATCATCTTCTTCTGCCAGCCTGAGCAGTGCGCTTACGATTTCTACCAACCGTTCAAACAATGCCGCGACGCATACCCTATCTTATCGCTTTGGCAATGCCAGCGGCTTGATTGGCTCAGACGTTGGGGACGCCGTTTCCTGGACGCCACCGCTTTCTCTGGCAAGCGAAATTCCAAGCGCTACCAGCGGCGTCTGCACGATCACCTGCAACAGCTTTATCAATGGGAAAATGACGGGAAGCCGAACATGCACGGTAACGCTGACAGTCCCCTCAACCGTTGTGCCATCTATTTCCTCCGTCATCCTGCAGGATACCAACGAGACTATAGCAGCCCAAATCGGAGCTTTTGTGAAATCCCTGAGCACTCTGTCGGTGGTCATTACGGCGGAGGGCATTTACGGCAGCAGCATTTCTTCTTACCGCACTATGCTGGATGGCACTACCTATATGGCTGCGTCCTTTACAGCCGGCAAGAAGCTGTCAGCAGCCGGGGATATGACGCTGACAGTGAATGTGACAGATAGCCGTGGTCGGACTGCGACGT
>CAKTGM010000063.1 GCA_934561515.1 uncultured Oscillospiraceae bacterium
ACCTCTCATCAGAACGTCTACGCCGGCGGCGACGCCGTCACGGGCGCTGCCACCGTCATCCTCGCCATGGGCGCTGGCAAGCTCGGCGCGAAGAGCATCGACGAGGCACTGAGCAAATAATTTTCGTCAGCGAAAGCGCGCAGAAGCGTACTTCTGCGCGTTTTCTCAATACCATTTCTCACGAAGGGAGAACTATTATGAATCTTTGGCATGATATTGCACCGGCGCGCGTGCGCCCTGAGGACTTTTTCGCGGTCATCGAGATCGAGAAGGGCTCGAAAAACAAGTACGAGATGGATAAAGAGACCGGCGCGCTGCGTCTCGACCGCATCCTCTACACCTCCACCCACTATCCCGCCAACTACGGCTTCATCCCCCGCACCTGGGCCGACGACGGAGACCCGCTGGACGTGCTCGTGCTCTGCTCGGAGTGCATCCGTCCGCTGAGCCTCGTGGAGTGCTACCCCATCGGCGTCATCTCAATGGAGGACAGCGGCAGCCTCGATGAAAAGATCATCGCCATTCCCTTCCAGGACCCGACCTATAATACCTATCAGGATATCTCAGATCTGCCGAACCACGTGGCAAGCGAGATCCGCCACTTCTTCCGCGTCTACAAGAGCCTCGAGGGCAAGGAGACCATCGTCAGCGACGTGCTCGGCCGCGAGGAGGCCATCAAGATCATCATCAAGTGCCAGGAAGCCTATATTGAGAAGTACTGCAAATAAATATGCAAAAGAGCGCATCCAAATGGATGCGCTCTTTCCGCTTGAAAAAATACCGTAATTTTACGCGATCCCCTCTTGACAAACAAAAAAGATGCGCTATAATGTGAACCAATTTAATCCTTCAAACCGTTGAAGCGGAGATAACGGCAGTGATGCCCTTACAGAGAGCCTGTGGTGCTGAAAATCAGGCAGGAGACACGTTGTCAAATGGACCGCTGAGGGTGCAGTCAAATGGGGTCTTCCCCAGAGTATTCTGCAACGTGTTGGCATACGTCAGTTGCCGGGATATGTTGGTATCCTGCAAAGCGCACGGGTCGCGCCGTGAATCAAGGTGGCACCGCGGATAGTGTTGTTCCTATTCGTCCTTGACAGAGAGTATCATTCTGTCAAGGGCGTTTTTTGTTTGATAAAAGCTCCTTTGACACGAAATCAGTCAAGGGAGCTTTTTCCCGTTCTGTAAGGAGGTCGATCCAATGAAGATGCAGCGATGGCGGCGCTTTGCACGCCAGTTATATGAAATCAATCCGAATGTGATCTTGACCGACACCCCAACCAAACTCTAAAATAATTTGACCGGAGGAACATCAAATGAAGTTCAACAATGTTGATTTTGACACCTATTTCAAGAACTATCCCGACGCCGAGGGCTTCTTCGGCAACTACGGCGGCTCCTACATCCCGCCCGAGCTGCAAAACGCCATGAACGAGATCAGCGAGGCCTACCAGACCATCTGCAAGTCCCGCAAGTTCATCAGCGAGCTGCGCCGCATCCGCAAGGAGTTTCAGGGCAGACCGACCCCCATTTCCCACCTTGCGCGCCTCTCCGACAAGATCGGCACGGGCGTTCAGCTCTATGTCAAGCGCGAGGATCTGAACCATACCGGCGCGCACAAGCTCAACCACTGCATGGGCGAGGTGCTGCTGGCGAAGTACATGGGCAAGAAGAAGGTCATCGCCGAGACCGGCGCGGGGCAGCACGGCGTTGCGCTGGCGACCGCCGCCGCTTACTTCGGTCTGGACTGCGACATCTACATGGGCGCGGTGGACATCAAGAAGCAGGCCCCGAACGTGGCAAGAATGAAGATCCTCGGCGCACGGGTGATCGAGGTCACGGACGGGCTGCAAACGCTGAAGGAAGCGGTCGACGCGGCCTTCGCAGCCTACTGCAACGAGTACAAGGACGCCATCTACTGCATCGGCTCCGTCGTCGGCCCCCATCCCTTCCCGATGATGGTGCGCGACTTCCAGAGCGTTGTGGGCATTGAGGCGAGAGAGCAGTTCCTCGATATGACGGGTGAGCTTCCCGACGCGGTCGTCGCCTGCGTGGGCGGCGGCTCCAACGCCATGGGTCTGTTCTCCGGCTTTTTGAACGATCCCGTCGATCTCTACGGCGTCGAGCCGCTCGGCCGGGGCACCAAGCTCGGCGATCACGCCGCCAGCCTCACCTACGGCGAGGAGGGCATCATGCACGGCTTCAAGAGCATCATGCTCAAGGACGAGAACGGCAACCCCGCCCCCGTCTACTCCGTGGCAAGCGGCCTCGATTACCCGTCCAGCGGCCCCGAGCACGCCTTCCTGCACGACCTCGGCAGAGTGAAGTACGACGTGGTGAACGACGAAGAAACGCTCGATGCCTTCTTCGAGCTTTCCCGCATGGAGGGCATCATCCCTGCGATCGAAAGCTCCCACGCAGTCGCCTACGGCATGAAGCTCGCAAAGACCATGGGCAAGGGCTCGGTGCTCATCAACCTCTCCGGCAGAGGCGACAAGGACATGGACTACATCATTGAAAAGTACGGCATCCGCTAAAAGGCAAGCAAAAAGAAGCACTTACAGCGCTGTAAGTGCTTCTTTTTTTGCATCATTTGCAGGCCGCTCTCAGCGGACCGGCGCGCGCTTCATCAGAAGAGGTGGAAGCTTGCGATCAGGCCGGAGAAGACGATGGAGACCATCGAGAGGAGCTTGATGAGGATGTTGATGGACGGGCCGGAGGTATCCTTGAAGGGGTCGCCCACGGTATCGCCGACAACGGCAGCCTTGTGCTGCTCGCTGCCCTTGCCGCCGTGATGGCCGGACTCGATATACTTCTTGGCGTTATCCCACGCGCCGCCGGAGTTCGCCATGAAGATGGCGAGGATGAAGCCCGTGACGAGCGCGCCGCAGAGCATACCGACCACGCCGCTGCCGCCGAGCACAAGGCCGACGACGATGGGAGAGATGATGGCAAGCAGGGTGGGGGCGACCATTTCCTTCAGGCTCGCGCGGGAGCAGAGGTCCACGCAGCGGGCATAGTCGGGATCGGTCTTGCCTTCCATGATGCCGGCGATCTCGCGGAACTGGCGGCGGACCTCAACAACAACGCTCTGCGCGGCACGGCCGACGGCGTTCATCGTCATCGCGGAGAAGACGAACGGCAGGCACGCGCCGACGAAGATGCCGACGAGCACGGTCGGCTCCATGAGCGAGAGGCTGTATTCGCCGCCCGCAGCGTCGAGTTTTTCGATGAAGTTTGCGATGAAGGCGAGCGCGGTCAGCGCGGCGGAGCCGATGGCAAAGCCCTTGCCGGTCGCGGCGGTGGTGTTGCCGAGGGAGTCGAGCGC
>CAKTGM010000064.1 GCA_934561515.1 uncultured Oscillospiraceae bacterium
CCGAGCCGCGCATTGCAGGCTACTATGCCCGCGTGAACGCCCTGGACGACGGGCTGCGGCAGATGCAGCAGGAGCTGCCCGCGCGCGCTGCGGCGGGCGAGGATGTCGAAGCGCTGGCGGCGGAGACCTGGGCGCTCCTCTGCTCGATCCGGTAAAAATGCCCTGCCCATGGGCGTGATGTCCTATAACTTGAGCCACCGGCCTCTGCCGGTGACTCAAGTCATTCCATTCGAATCTCTGACTGGAAAAAGAAAAGCACCACCCGGTTGGGTGGTGCTTTCTGGCGCAGCAGGAGAGATTCGAACTCTCGGTACGCTTTTGGCGTACACACGATTTCCAGTCGTGCTCGTTATGACCACTTCGATACTGCTGCGTATCGTTGTGCTCGACAGCGAAAATCATTATACCAAAAATCCGATCAAAGTCAAGCATAAATTCGCAAAAAGTGCATTTTTTCGAAAAAGGCGGCGGCTTGCAATTTTTGCCGCCATCTTCTATACTGACAAAAAAGCCCAAGGGGGAGGAGTTATCATGGGAAAAGACATCTATCGCGCCCTGAACACGACGCTCGTTTACATCGAGCGGGGCGAGGAATATCTCATGCTGCACCGCACAAAAAAAGAGAACGACTGCAACCGCGACAAGTGGATCGGCATCGGCGGCAAGTTTGAGCGCGGCGAAAGCCCGGAGGAGTGCGCGCTGCGCGAGGCGAAGGAGGAAACGGGCCTCACGCTGACCGCTTACCGCTACCGCGGCATCGTGACCTTCGTCTCCGACCGCTGGGAGCCGGAGTATATGCACCTTTTCACCGCCGGCGGCTTTGAAGGTACGCTCAAGGACTGCGATGAGGGCGAGCTTGCATGGATCGGGAAGAAAGACCTTCTGGCGCTGCCCGCGTGGGAGGGCGACAAGATCTTCCTGCGCCTTTTGGACGAGAATGCGCCGTTCTTCTCGCTCAAGCTGCGCTACGAGGGCGAAACGCTTGCGGAGGCGAAGCTCAACGGAGAAGAGATCGAGGTGCGGCATGGATAAGGTGCTTGTTTCGGCCTGCCTTCTCGGCACGCCCTGCCGCTACGACGGCAAGAGCAAGGCGGACGCGCGCGTTCTCGCGCTGGCGGAGCGGTATGCGCTCATCCCCGTCTGCCCCGAGCAGCTCGGCGGACTGCCGACCCCGCGCGACCCCAGCGAGCGGCAGGGCGAGCGCGTTGTGATGGCGAGCGGGCGCGACGTGACGGAGAACTACCGCCGCGGCGCGGAGGCGGCGCTTGCGCTGTGTATGCAGCATGGCTGCAAGGCCGCCGTGCTCAAGGAAAAAAGCCCGAGCTGCGGCTGCGGCCTTATCTACGATGGCACGTTTTCCCGCCGCCTTGTGCCCGGCGACGGCGTGACGGCGGCGCTTTTTAAGGCGCACGGCGTCAGGGTTTTCGGCGAGAGCTGCCTTTCCGCGCTGGGAGAGGACGAGGTGTAAGTCCCGCGGCGGACAAATGTTTTTGTTGTTTTTTGCTTTTCCTCACGCTATAATATATCATGCAGTGAAATACAAAAATTTTTTTAGACTGCACGCTTTTGCGAGCGAACGAAGAAAAAGGAGGAGCTATATTCTATGAAGTTTTCCGGTAAAGTTGAAAAGTGCGGCCTGTCCCCGATGCGCAAATTCCACCCCTACGCGGTGGCAGCCAAGGCACGCGGCGTCAACGTCTATCACCTCAACATCGGTCAGCCCGACGTGCAGACCCCTCCCGCGTTCTTCGAGGCAGTTCGCCATTTCGAGCAGCCGGTGCTCGCCTACGCACCTTCTCCGGGCATCCCTGAGCTGATCGACGCGATCCAGAACTATTACGACAAGCTCGACATGCACTTTGACAAAAGTGAGATCTACGTCACCGCCGGCGGCAGCGAGGCGCTTCAGATCGCGCTCCAGTGCATTCTTGACGACGGCGACGAAATTCTCATTCCCGAGCCGTTCTACCCCAACTACACGACGATGACCTACACCTGCGGCGCGCGCATCCGTCCCATCCCGACCTCGCCGGAGGAGGGCTACCGCTACGCCGTGCGCGAGAAGATCGAGCCGCTCATCAACGCTCACACCCGCGCCATCATGGTCACGAACCCCGGCAACCCCACCGGCGTGGTGCTGAGTCAGGACGAGATGGAGATGCTCGTCGACCTCGCTCAGAAGCACGACCTCTTCCTCATCGGCGACGAGGCCTACCGCGAGTTCGTCTACGGCGGGGAGAAGCTCCAGTCGTTCGGTGAATTTGCCGACCGTGCGGCAGACAATATCATCGTCATCGACACCGTATCCAAGCGCTTTTCCGCCTGCGGCGCGCGCATCGGCTGCCTGATCTCCAAGAACAGGGAACTGATGAACCACGCGATGAAGTACTGTCAGGCGAGATTGTCGGTCGCGACGCTCGATCAGGTCGCCTCCGCCGCGCTCTACGCCGTCGGCCCCGAGTACTTCGCCGCCGTGCGCGAGGAGTATAAAAAGCGCCGCGATACGCTCTGCCGCAAGCTGCGCGAGATCCCCGGCGTCGTGTTCGATGTGCCGGGCGGCGCGTTCTACGTGATGGCCGCGCTGCCGGTGGACGACGCCGACAAGTTCCAGCAGTGGCTGCTCGAGGAGTTTGACGATGTGGGCGAGACGGTGATGTTCGCGCCCGGCGCGTCGATGTATGCAACGCCCGGCAAGGGCAAAAACGAGGTCCGCATGGCTTACGTCATCGAAAGCCACAAGCTCGAGCGGGCCATGGACATTCTCAAAAAGGCCATCGAGGTCTATAACGCGAGATAAACCGAGAGAAAAAGGAGAGAAGAAGCAATGATCCGTCATATCGTCATGTGGAAGTTCCGCGAGGGCACCGAGGAAAAGGCCGACGAGTTTCTCACGAAGCTCGCCGCGCTCGACGGCGTGATATCGCAGCTCAAAAAGTGCGAGGTCGCAAGAAACGTCGGCGAGGGCAATTACGACGCCGTGCTCGTTTCCGAGTTTGAGAGCATGGACGACCTGAACGCCTACAAGGTCGACCCCCGCCATGTCGCCGTCAGCGACATCTGCAAGTCCATCCGCGCCGACCGCGTGGCCGTGGACTACGAAATGTAAACTCAAAAAGAGGGAGCACTGCATTTGCAGTGCTCCCTCTTTTTGAAAGAGCTTCGCTGCGCTTCGTGCCTTGCCGCCCGTAGGG
>CAKTGM010000065.1 GCA_934561515.1 uncultured Oscillospiraceae bacterium
TGAGAACAAATTTTCGCTTGCGGCATCATCTGACATCCTTTCAGCTCATGATCCTTGGCTTTGCGGGCGTGATCCTGCTGGGGGCGCTGGTGCTGATGCTGCCCATCGCCTCAGTGCAGCGGATATGGACACCGTTCCATGAAGCGTTGTTTACTTCTACTTCCGCTGTCTGTGTGACGGGGCTGGTGGTGCAGGATACCGGCAGTTACTGGTCCGCCTTCGGTCAGGTGGTCATTCTGCTGCTGATCCAGATCGGCGGGCTGGGCGTGATCACCGGCGCGGTGACGTTCCTGATGCTCGCCGGGCGGAACATCACGCTCAAGGAGCGCAGCGCCATGCAGGACGCCATCTCCGCTCCCGCGGTGGGCGGCATTGTGCGCCTGACGAAATTCATCCTTAAGGGGACCTTTCTGGTCGAGCTGCTCGGCGCGCTGGCGCTGCTGCCGGCCTTCTGCCGGGATGATGGGCTGCGGGGTATCTGGATGGCAGTTTTCCATTCCGTCTCCGCCTTCTGCAACGCGGGCTTTGATATTCTGGGGCGGCCGGATGACCTGTATCCTTCGCTGACGGCCTATGCCGCTGACCCGCTGGTCAACATCGTCATCATGCTGCTCATCATCGTGGGCGGCATCGGTTTTCTGACCTGGGATGATGTCTGCGCGCACGGCCTGCACCTGCGGCGCTACCGGATGCAGAGCAAGGTCATTCTGAGCGCCACGGCGCTGCTGATCGTACTCCCGGCAGCCCTCTTTTTCCTGACGGATTTTGCGGGCCTGCCGATAGGAGAGCGGATATTGGCCTCCCTTTTTCAGTCGGTCACGCCGCGAACGGCGGGGTACAACACGGTCGATCTAACGGAAATGAGCGATACCTCGCAGGCGGTCACGACGCTGTTGATGCTCATCGGCGGCGCGCCCGGCTCTACGGCGGGCGGCATGAAGGTCACGACGCTCGCGGTGCTCATCGCCAACGCTGTCGCAGCCTTCCGGAGAAGGGAAGAACCGCGACTCTTTGACCGCAGACTGGAGCACGCCGCCGTGCGCAACGCCGCCGCGATTTTTCTGCTCTATCTCTCGCTTGCCTTTTTGGGCGCAGCAGTCATCAGCGAGGCCGAAGGCCTGCCGCTCGGCGCGTGTCTTTATGAGACTGCCTCCGCCGCGGGCACGGTGGGGCTGACGCTTGGGCTGACGCCGCAGCTCGGGATGTTCTCACAAGGCATCCTCATTCTTTTGATGTTTTTTGGGCGCGTCGGAGGACTGACCTTGATCTACGCCGCGTTTTCCGGGCATGACCTGACCTATGCCCGCTATCCGCAGGAGAAAATTACCGTAGGCTGAAAGGAGCGCACGATGAAAACGGTATCATCAGGGCCGCCGCGCCGGAGGACTGGCGCGGGCGCAGCATCGGCGAGCTGGACAAAATACGGCGGAAACATCCTCGGCGAGAAACGGGAGGAAAAGACCGATGTGAACATCTCCACGGCAACGGCGCCGGACGCCGCATGACGCTGCCGGCGCTGGGGAAAAACCAAAACCAAAAAAGCGCAGGAAGCGCCTCCACCTTTTTTGAATAAGAGAATCCCACCCTCCAAGCGATGCGTGAAGGGCGGGATTTTTTGCCTGCGGGGCTTGGGAGACGGGATGCTCGGGGGGAGGGCGCGGCGGCGCAAAGAGAAAACTGTGCCACAAATCGATGGAAATCCATTTTTCGTCATAGTATCCAAAAGTTATGCAAGATGCTATAAATTCCGGATATTGCTTGACAATATTTATGCAAGATGTTATCTTAACATCAAGATTCACAGCATTCATTCGCCGCTCTTATCGCTCATACACATCAATAAGGACGGCATGGATGCGGGGTCGATCCCGCACGGCGGACATCCATCCCTGCAAGCCCCGACTGTTCCGGTAGGGAACTTGGTCACAACAATTTGAAGGAGGATTAAACCATGCGCAAATCTATGAAGAAGCTCATTGCTCTCACCCTGACCTGCCTGATGCTTGCGACGCTGTTCGTTGGCTGCGGCTCGAAGGACGAAGGAGGCGGCGACGGCGACGATGTCATCAAGCTCGGCTGGATGGGCTCGCTGACCGGCGACCAGGCGGCCTTCGGCACCTGCGAGAGCCAGACGGTCAAGATGCTCGTTGACGATCTCAACGCCAACGGCGGCCTGCTCGGCAAGCAGGTCAAGCTCTTCTGCTACGACACCAAGGGCGACGCGCAGGAGGCGGTCAACGTTGCCAAGCGCCTGTGCGCGCAGGATAAGGTCTGCGCGATCATCGGCCCGAACGCTTCCGGCCAGTGCATCGCCATCCAGTCCGTTCTCGACCAGTACAAGATCTCCGATATGTCCACCGTGGCGACCAACGAGAAGGTCACCGTGCAGGACGGTCAGCTCAAGGAGTATAACTTCCGCGTCTGCTTCATCGACCCCGTTCAGGGCCGTATCGCCGCTTCCTTCATCGCCGACTATCTCGGCTATGACAAGGCTGCCATCCTCTACGACGTGAACGACGACTACGCTCAGGGCCTGAAGGACAACTTCATCTCCGTCTACACCGCCAAGGGCGGCACCGTGGTCGCCGAGGAAGGCTACACCGCGGGCGACACCGACTTTACCGCGCAGCTCACCAAGATCAAGGAGGCTCAGCCCCAGATCATCTTCACCCCCATCTTCTATCAGGATTTCATCATGATCCACAAGCAGGCCCGCACCCTCGGCAT
>CAKTGM010000066.1 GCA_934561515.1 uncultured Oscillospiraceae bacterium
AAGATCATCGATTTTGCGGAACTGAAAGACTTTCAAGACCGTCCCTTTAAGCAGCTCTCCTCCGGCATGAAGTCCAGACTGGCTTTTTCTATTGCCTGCCTGGTAAATCCGGACATCTTGATTCTGGATGAAGTCCTGTCTGTGGGAGATGGTGCGTTTCGAAAAAAGAGTGGCGACAAAATGAAGCAGATTCTCTCCGGCGGTGTTACGGGGATCCTGGTGTCTCATTCTGTAGATCAGGTTCGGGAGATGTGCAACAAAATCCTGTGGCTGGATCACGGAAAACAGATTTATTTTGGGAGTGAAACAGAAACCGTATGCAATGCCTATGAGGAGTTCCTGATTACAAGGAACCTGCCAAGCAATAGCAGGGAAATGCTTGACTTGTCAGAGGCATTTGTCAAACGCAAAGCGGAAGAGCGGAGAAAAAAGCAAATGAGTGAGGCGCAAAAGCTCCAGAATATTCTGGAGACTGGTAATTCAGATGCAGCTATTGAAGCCGCTTTGTCTATTGTCCGAAAGAGAAAACCGGAGTTGTTGAAATAAGGAGAAAAAGCATATGTATGACTATCTTATCGTCGGCGCTGGCCTCTACGGTGCGGTTTTCGCCCAGCAGGCGAAGGCTGCCGGGAAAACGGTGCTTGTGGTGGACAAGCGGGACCACATTGCCGGAAATGTCTATACGGAAAAGATAGAGGGCATTGATGTTCACAAGTACGGCGCGCATATTTTTCACACCAATAATCAGAAAGTGTGGGATTATGTAAACAAGTTTGTGACCTTCAATCGCTTTACCAATTCTCCGGTGGCAAATTACAAGGGGGAGCTTTACAGCCTGCCCTTTAACATGTACACCTTCAACAAAATGTGGGGCGTGGTCACGCCTCAGGAAGCGGCGGACAAAATCGCCGCCCAGCGGGAAGCCGCCGGGATCACGGAGCCCAGGAATCTGGAAGAACAGGCCATCTCTCTGGTGGGAACGGATATTTATGAAAAACTGATCCGCGGCTACACCCAGAAGCAGTGGGGCCGTCCCTGTACCGAGCTGCCCAGCTTTATCATCAAGCGTCTGCCCGTCCGGCTGACCTTTGATAATAACTACTTTAATGCCCTCTATCAGGGAATCCCCCTGGGCGGCTACACCCGCCTGGTGGAAAATCTGTTGGACGGCATCGAAGTGCGGCTGAATACGGACTATTTAGAGCAGAAGGCCCAGCTGGATGCACTGGCGGACAAGGTGGTATACACCGGTGCCATTGATGCCTATTTCGGCTATCAGCTGGGGGCCCTGGAATACCGTTCCGTTCGTTTTGAAAACGAGCTGCTGGACATCCCCAATTTCCAGGGCAACGCGGCGGTGAACTACACCGATGCCGAATCCCCCTACACCCGCATTATTGAGCACAAGTGGTTCACCTTTGGCAAAGACGAGGCGGGCCGGGACCTGCCCAAGACTGTGATCAGCCGGGAGTATTCCAGCGAATGGCACCCCGGAGACGAGCCCTACTATCCTGTCAACGATGAAAAGAACGGCAGCTTGTATCAGCGCTACAAGGCCCTGGCTGACCGGGAAGAAAAGGTCCTGTTTGGCGGACGGCTGGGCGAATACAAGTATTACGACATGGATGCCGTCATTGCCTCGGCCCTGACGGCGGCAGAACAAAATCTATAAAAATCACAGGGGAACATTTTTTGTTCCCCTGTAATGAATATGGCCCCCAAGGAGACCCCCAAAATGAACAAAAAAATCCAAATCATCGTCGCCTGCCACAAGCCCTATTGGCGGAGCGAGGAGCCCATGTATCGGTATATAGAAGTGGGCACGGCCCTGCGGCGGCGGCCCATGGACGGGTATCTTCATGACAACACGGGAAGCCATAGTTCCCCCAAAAACGAAAGCTTTTGTGAGCTCACCGGCCTTTACTGCGAAAGCTGCGCGGAAGCAGAAGATGACCGCCCATCAAAAAACCCCGCCTTCCATTTCGGAAGGCGGGGAAATCTGATTTTGTGGCTTAGTACATGCCACCGGCCTGACCGGCGGCGGCAGCGGCGGCTGCGTCAGCGGCGGGGTCGGGCTTGTCGACCACCAGGCTCTCGGTGGTCAGCACGCAGGAGGCAATGGAGGCGGCATTTTCCAGGCTGGAACGGGTGACCTTGGTGGGGTCCACGATACCCGCGGGGATCATGTCCACATACTCCTCGGTGTAGGCGTTGTAGCCGTAGCCCACCTTGCCGGAGGTGCGGATCTTCTCGTAAACCACGGAGCCGTCCACACCGGCGTTCTCGGCGATCTGACGGATGGGGGCCTGCAGGGCGGTGGCGATGATCCGGGCACCGGTCTTCTCGTCACCGTGGAGGGTGGCTACCAGCTTCTCAACAGCCTCAATGGCGTTGACCTGGGCGGTACCGCCGCCGGCCACGATGCCTTCCTCAACGGCGGCACGGGTGGCGTTCAGAGCGTCCTCTACCCGGAGCTTCTGCTCCTTCATGGCAACCTCGGTCTGGGCACCGACCTTGATGACGGCTACGCCGCCGGAGAGCTTTGCCAGACGCTCCTGGAGCTTCTCGCGGTCGTAGTCAGAGGTGGTGGTGGCAATGGCGGAACGGATCATGTGGGCCCGCTCCTGGATGGCTTCGGGGGTGCCGTCGCCGTCCACAATGGTGGTGGTGTCCTTGGTGA
>CAKTGM010000067.1 GCA_934561515.1 uncultured Oscillospiraceae bacterium
AAAGCTCCACGTCCTGCGCTACGCGATTCAGGACAGGATTTACGGGTGATACATTTTTAGAAACGCGCAAAACATTTTGAAAAAGCTATATTTTTGCGCAATTTTAGAAACGCCATATTACGCAGCAAGCGCGGAGCGATATGCTCCGCGCTCTGCTTGTTCATCAATGAAAAACGCCCTTCGTTTTTGAATTTACACAATACAATTGCAAAAGACATATTTTCGTGCTATAATAGAAACGCAAAGGAGGGATGCCGGATGAAATACTATAAGGAGCTTGCGGAGCTGGGCTGCTTTTCGCAAAAGGAGCTTGTGCAGCTTCTCGGATCGGGCAGCGCCGCAGCTTCTCTTGCGGCGGCGTATTTGAAAAAAGGATATGTGGAACGCATCCGCCGCGACCTCTATGCCACCGTCAGCATGGAAACCGGGCAGCCGATCCCCACGCGGTATCAGATTGCGTCAAAGCTGGCGGAGGACGCCTGCATCTCCCATCACAGCGCCTTTGAATTTTATGGATATGCCAATCAGGTATTCTATGAGGTGTACGTCGCCACGGAAAGCCGCTTCCGCAGCTTTGAATATGACGGCGTGAGCTACCGCCGCATCGCACCTCACGGGACGGCGCAGGCGAAACTTATAAATGGAACGCGGGTGGTCAGCGTGGAGCAGGCGGTCATAGACAGCATCCGCGACTTTGAAAAGATCGCCGGTCTGGAGGAAACGCTGCGCTGTATCCAGCTCATCCCATCCCTTGACCCGGAGCGGCTGCTCTCCGCACTCGCCGTGAACGGCAACGGCTTTCTGTATCAGAAAACCGGCTATATCCTCGAAGCGCTGAATGATGGGCTGCATCTGCCGGACAGCTTTTTCGACGAGTGCCAGCGGCACATCTCCGGCAGCAAAAAGTATCTCATGCGGGAGCACTGGCAGGATAAGCTCAACGAGAAATGGAAGCTGTTTGCGCCTGCAAAGCTGACGGATTTACTGGACAAGGGGGTAACATATCATGACGCAGTTTGACTGCATTACGCTGGGACGGCAGGCCAGGGAGCTTGGCTTTGTGCGCGATACCTTTGAAAAGGTCTGCCGCCTTGCGGACGTGCTTGCCTTTCTGGAGAACGACGCTCTGCTGTCCAAAACGCTCGCGCTGAAGGGCGGCACCGCCATCAATCTCACCATCTTCGACCTGCCGCGTCTGTCCGTGGACATTGACCTTGACTATTCCGAGAATGTGCCGCGGGAGGAAATGCTGGCGCAGAGGGAAATCATCACGGAGCGCATCCGCAAATACATGGCGGCAGCCGGGTACAGACCGAGCCTGAAAAGCAAAACATATCACGCGCTGGATTCTTTCGTGTTTGAGTACGTCAATGCGGGCGGCATGAAGGATAATCTGAAAATTGAGATCAACTATATGCTCCGCGCCCATGTTCTGCCGACCACGCGGAGAGCTGTCAGGCTGCCGTGGAACAACGGCGAGCTTACCGTTCTCAGCGTTGCCCCGATTGAGATATTCGCCTCCAAGATCGTTGCGCTCATCAACCGGACGGCGGCAAGGGATTTGTACGACATCAGCAATCTAGTCAAGTTCGGATTGTTCGATGAATCGGAGGAACCCCTGCTGCGCAAGTGTGTGATGCTGTACGCCGTCATCGCGGCGGATACCGTGCCGGAGCGGTTTGATTTGAGCGGCATCGGCAAGCTCCAACCTTATAAAATCAAGACGGACCTGCTGCCGGTGCTGCGGCATGGCGAATACTTTGATCTGGCGGTGGCGCGGGAAGAAACGAAACGATACCTGACCGATCTGCTGCGCCCAGAGAAAGACGAGCTTTTATTCTGGCAGGCATTTGCAGAAAAGCAGTACCGCCCTGAACTCCTCTTTGTAGATGAGGCGGAAGCCCTCAACCGTGTCTCCGCGCACCCGATGGCGCTGTGGAAATGTGAGCGCGGTTCCATCGCAAAAAGAAGCGAGCCGGAACGTTGAGGAATGGAGGCATGACATGACTGACCGCGAACTGACAGGCAAGGTTCATTCCGCTGTGCATCATCAATGTCAGCGCCGGGGCTATGCTGCGCCGGTGGATGTGCTGATGGAGATCGGCGTACTGCCGAAGGAGAAATACGAGGACTGGCGGCGCGGGCGCATTGATTATCTGGAGCGCGTCTGCACCGTCAACCTCCGCAAGCTCTCTTTCATCATGCGCGAGATACGGGCATACGCGCAGAAAAGCGGCCTCAAGCCCTCCGTGACCGTATATAAGCAATGGGCGGTCAAGAAGGAATCCGGGCAGGGGCATAAGCCGGTGATCCGGCTGCGCTTCAGCAAGAGCGGCGACCCCGACATCGAGCGGCGGTACTCCACCCACTTCGTCGATACGAAGAAAATCGCGGAGCTGAAAGCGCAGCGCATAACGGAAGCCGCAACCAACGCGGCAGAGAGCGCCGCAGTAAACTGAATCATTCCATGAAAGCGAGCTGCATCGGACGGGCATCTGATGCAGCTCAATTATTATGCCGGAAAGGAGGCCGCG
>CAKTGM010000068.1 GCA_934561515.1 uncultured Oscillospiraceae bacterium
ACTTGAGGAAGGTCATGCAGGCCTTCTCCCGCTCGGGCGTGGACTTTACGGTGCAAAGTCCCGCGCCGCGCTGCATGACGAGCTTTTCTCCATTTTCAAAGGTGGGGCAGGGGAGGGAGATGATCTCCACCTGCTCGGTGCTGTTGTCGGGATAGGTCACCACGTCGGAATAGTAGAGGACGCTTGCCGAGGACGCGACCGACACGATCGCATCGCCCGTGCGCAGCGGCTCGGTCGCATAGCCGCCGCCGAGCCACAGCCCGCCCGTCAGCGCGGCGCGCGCATAGGGCGCCCACGCACGGGAGAAGGCGGGGCCGAAGGCAAGGCCGCCTTGCGTGAAGAAGTCCTCGCCCATCGACGCTGCGCCTACCTGAAAATAGTTGAAGTGATAGTCGTGCACGAAAAAGCACTTGCCGTTTGACCAGTCCGCGTACTGCTCGGCAAGGGCGTACAGCCCCTCCCAGGTGGAAAGATCGTCGAGCGATGCGCCCGTGGCGGCGGCAAACCGGTCGAAACCGGTCTTGTTGACGTACAGGATCTCCGTGGATTTGGCGACGGGCAGCACCGCAAGGCGGCCGTTCACCGTGCCCTCGTCCAGAAATTCCGGCACAAAGGCGGAAAGCTCCGCATCGGAAAAATAGTCGTGATAGTCCACGAGGATGTCCTCATCCGGCAGGGCCAGCACGGTCTTGGGATAGGAAACGAAGAGGTCGGGCAGCTCGGACGCGCCGGGATCGCCGTGGGCGGCGGCCAGCACGCTCTCGTGGATGACGTTGGTGTTGCTGACGCTGTCCACCCGCACGCGGATGCCCTGCTCCTGCCCGACGGTGCGGTTGAACTCCTCCACCAGCACGTTCAGCGGCGAGGTCACCTCTCCGCCATAGACGTGCCAGAGCGTGACGGTGGTCGGCTCTGCGATCTTCTCTCCGCAGGCGGAGAGGCACAGCGCGAGGGCGGCGAGCAGCGCCAGCGCTGCCAGGCGATGCAGTTTTTTCTTCATGGTGGGACGCCTCCTTGCAGCCTGCCGGTATTTCCTGCCTTGCGAACGACCGGGCGATGTGATACAATAAATCGGTTCGACGGGCAATGTGGACGCCGCGGCGCGCTCCGCCGGCGCTTTGCTTACCTCCTGTATAGCAGAATGCGGCCCGTTTGTGAACCCTAATTTGATCGAATTAGGGTCCAAAAAGAAAATTTTTCTGCAAAAAATCAAAAATACGGCGCAGCGACAAGCGCCGGAACACCCCATGGAGGTTTTTTAGATGAAAAAGCGTATGCTTGCTCTGCTGGTCTTATCCGCCCTTATTTTGTCCCTCGCCGGCTGCGGGGAGAAGTCGCTGCTCAAGGAGGACGAGCCCGTGACGCTGAACTTCTGGCACGTCTACGGCGAGCAGTCCGGCTCGCCGATGGACCTTCTGGTGCAGGAGTTCAACCGCACCGTGGGGCAGGAGCGCGGCGTGCGCGTGCAGGTCACGGGCCTGAGCAGCGCGTCCAAGATCGGCGGCTACCTCAAGGAGGCGCAGAGCGGCGGCAAGGACGTGCAGGAGATGCCCGACCTCTTCACCTGCCACATCGGCGATGCCACGGCGCTGGGCGAGGAAAATCTGGTCGACTGGCGCGACTGGTTCTCCTCCGGCGAGCTTTCCGACTTTGTCCCCGGCTTTCTCGAAGACGGCACGGCGGAGGATGGGGCGCTGCTGCTCTTCCCTGTTTCCAAGTCCACGCAGCTTCTCATGTGCAACGGCAGCGGCTTTGCGCGCTTCTCCGCCGCCACCGGTGTCCGCTACGAGGACCTTGCCACGTGGGAGGGCTTCTACGAGAGCGCGGGTAAGTTCTTCGACTGGTCGGGCGGCGAGCCCTTCTGCGCGCTGGATTACCCCATCCGCTCCGTAGAGCTTTGCGCCATGGAGCGCGGCAGCGGTGATCTCTACACCGAAGGCGGCTGGTACGACACGGACAACGAGATCTTCCGCGAGAGCTGGATGCAGTTTGCCCGCGCGCTCGCGCAGGGGCATGTCGTGGTGTCCGACCTCTATTCCAACACGCAGGTCATGACCGGCGATGTGCTCTCCGGGCTCGGCTCCTCCGCGGCAATTCTCTATTATAATAATACCGTCACCTACCGGGACGGCACGCAGGAGCCGATGGACCTCCATGTGCTGCCCATGCCCATGAGCAAGGGACACGACGCGCTGATGACGCAGGCGGGCGTGGGCCTTTGCTCCTATAAGACCACCGAACAGAAGGCGGAGGCCGCAGCGCTGTTCGTCCGCTGGCTGACGGAGAGCGAGCGGAACCTCGACTTTGTGGCTCAGACCGGCTATATGCCCGTGCGCAGCGGCGCGTTCGACGCTATTGAGGGTTACGACAGCTTCCCCGAGCCGGTGGCGAGCTACCGCCAGCTCTACGCTGCGCTGAAGACCATGCGGGAGGACTATACCCCCGTGTCCGAGCCGCGCTTTGCAGGCTACTATGCCCGCGTGAACGCCCTGTACGACGG
>CAKTGM010000069.1 GCA_934561515.1 uncultured Oscillospiraceae bacterium
GCCGCATCCGCCGTAATAGCGCCGTCCGGGATAACCCTCGGCGTATTTATTGGTCAGCGGGCTGCCCATGGCCGCCAGCACGGCCGGGCTCACAAAATTTTCCGAAGCAATCAGCTCAATATGCGCTTCCTGCCGGGCACATTCCCCCGCAATCGCGCCATACACTTCCGCATCTCCCCGCAGGCATTCAGGCACCTTCCACATGGCTTTCACCCCATTTTGATAAAAAAATACCGCATAGAGCGAACAGGCTTGGCCGCAGCACACGTCTAAAATGCTTACTGCTGCTTCCTTCCGGACCTGACAGGGTTCACATCGCAACATCGCACGGGACCCATCCACCCTATACGGCTTGTTTATTATACTGCAAATTCCCGAAAAACGCAAGAGGGAAAGCAAAAAAGCCCGCGCATCTTTATTGCGTAAACGGATATGACCCATTCAAATGCAGAGATTAAAAAGAAAAAACAAGCTAAAGCGGCTTGCTTCTTACTTTTTTTCAAGCATTCTGTTGATGAACCCCAACAGCATCAGCATATCCTTTTCGTCAAGCAGCTTCATCCCATTGATGGCCTTTTGAATCAGCTCATGGTTCTGTGTGCCCTCATCAAAAAACTGCTGTGGAGTGAGTTCAAAATATTCGCAGATTGCGAAGAACTCCTTCATCGGCGGCGTGGCCTTGCCCGAGGATATATTGTGGACGTAGCCGCGGCTGTGCCCGAGGTCATAGCTCATCTTGTATTCTGAAACACCCTTGCGAAGGCGAAGCTGGGTAATTCTGTCCCGCACAAACTGCTCATTCATCCTCATCACCTCTGGTATTATCATAGCGGTTTTGAAGCGGCGATTAGGCAAAAATTTCTTGCTATAATTCTTGAAACAGCAATAAATATATGTTATAATTTATGTGGCAACATATTTCAGAGGACTTTTGGCGAAAGGAGGAGGAAAAGAAACAATAAGTAAGGCCGTCACGTTCTGGAAAACGCAGGAATTTCGCAGGCTGTATGAGCAATGCGAAAGCTGCGTCAGGCTTGTTTAGAGCAGGGCGAAGCGCATGCGGTCGTATGGCGCACAGGCATGCCCTGAAAGAGACGATTGAGAAAAAACGGACGGCGAATTGTAAAGCACACTTTCAAGGAAGACGTGCGGAGTCTATAAGAAAGGGAAAAATAAATATGCGAATCATTCTCGGCACAGGCAAGCGGTGCATCCGCAAAGCAATCAATAAGAACGTCCGGCTTTAAGACCGGCTATGAAAAGTCAAGAGGTTAATCAGATATAGCAGCCGGGACGTAGGGGGTGTTGTCGCGGAGAACGGCGAAGATGATGGAGATCATTTTGCGGCCGACATGGCCGATTACAGTCATGTGGTCTTTGCCTTCAGCTCGCTTGCGTTCATAGAGCGCATGAATGGCAGGATCTTTGAAAGCGGCAACGGTGGAAGCAAGCCAGATTGCCCGGCGCAGGTAGGGAGAACCGCGCTTGGACATCTTCATCCGGGAGCCGGAGAAGTCGCCGGATTGCTTTACAGTCGGATCGACGCCTGCATAAGCGGCGAGCTTGGCAGGAGAGGAGAAACGCCTGATATCCCCGCCGATTTCAGAGAGGATGACGGCAGCCAAAGTGGGGCCGACGCCGGTAATGGTTGTAAGCTGCGTATCAAAACCGGACAGCAGGCGCGCGATTTCGGCGTCGAAAACGTCCACGGACGCCTCCAGAGAGCGAATCTGTTCGATATACTGTCGAATGATGAGCGAGAAGCTGCAGGAAGCCATCACAATGCCGAAAGAATTTCTGGCTGCGTTCTGGATTTCAACGGCTTTTTCCGCGCCCATCCTGCCGCGACTGGCCTTCTCCAGTATCTCGGCAAGCTGCTGCGAGGAAACAGACAGCATTTCTTCCGGCGTGGTGTACTGGGACAGGATTTCCATGGAAGAGGCTCCAAAGGTATCCGAAAAGAGCTTCTCGTATTCAGGGAAGACCTGGTCAAGCAAAGCAATGACCTTGCGCTTGAGATCGGAAGCCATATCGATGATATAGAACCTCTGGCGGCACAGCTCGCGCATGGCCTGAAGGTCGCCGGGCTCTACGGATGTCTCGCAATACCTGCCAAAGCGGATGACGTCGGCGATGATAACGCTGTCAACAGAATCCGTCTTGGTCTTGCGGATGTACATGCCGCGCAGCGCATCAGACTGAATGGGGTTGATGACATGCACCGTGAAGCCGTCGTTGCGCAGATGGGTATAGAGCGTCAGCCAGTAGTGCCCCGTTGCTTCCATGCCGAATACGACAGGCTCCTTGAGGCTTCGTACCATATCCATGAATTTGTTGTAACCCGCCTGGGAATTGGCAAAGCGCATGGCCTTGCGGACAACACGCCCATCCTGAGCGATTACGGACGCTTCGTGGTTGCGCTTGGCAATGTCGATCCCGACAAACAGCATAGAAAACACCTCGAAAAGTCAAGTTGCGGACAGTCCTCTGAA
>CAKTGM010000070.1 GCA_934561515.1 uncultured Oscillospiraceae bacterium
CCCGGCCAGAGGTGCAGGGCAAATACGGCTTTGACGCGCAGACGCTCCAAGACCCCTGTTTCGCAAAGCCGTCTGGCTCCGCCGGTCGTTTCCTCGGCGGGCTGAAACAGCAGCAGAATGTTGTGCGGAAGCGCCTGCTTCGTGCGGAGTCTGCGGCCAAGCTCCAGCACCATCGCCATGTGCCCATCGTGTCCGCAGGCGTGCATTTTTCCGCTGTGCTGAGAGGAAAATGGCAGACCTGTCTGCTCCGCGATGGGCAGCGCGTCCATTTCCGCGCGAAATGCCAGCGTATCCGCCGCTCCGAAGTCAAAATAGGCGCACACGGCGCTGTCAAGTGGGAAAAGCACCTCGCAGTCGAGCGTGCCGAGGACATCTTGTAAATAGTCCATGGTCTTGGGCAGCTCGTCGCCCAGCTCGGGGATGCGGTGCAGGGCGCGTCTGTCCACTGTCATGGGGGTGAGCGTTTGCATATCTGAAACCCTTTCTTGTGCGTGTTTGAATGTCATGCGCCTGCGGCTCAAAGCTCCCGCAGGGCGTCCACCAGCGCCGTCTTGGCGGCGGAGGTCTCATCCTTACGCTTGATGATACGCGCGGGGCATCCGGCAACCACGGTGTCGGGCGGTACGTCCGAGATGACGACCGCGCCCGCCGCAACGACTGCGCCCCTGCCGATGCGGCAGCCCTCAATCACCACTGCGTTCGCCCCGATGAGCACCTCATCCTCCACGACGACGGGCGTCGCGCTTGCAGGCTCGATCACCCCGGCCAGCACTGCGCCTGCGCCGATGTGGCAGCGTGCGCCGACCGTTGCGCGGCCTCCGAGCACCGCGCCCATGTCGATCATGGTGCCTGCGCCCACGCTTGCGCCGATGTTGAGGATGGAGCCCATCATGATGACGGCTCCCTCCCCGATCTCGACCTGTTCTCGAATGATGGCGCCCGGCTCGATCCGGGCGTTCAGCCCCTTCGTGTCCAGCAGAGGAACGGCTGAATTGCGGCAGCTGCTTTCGATCACGATATCGGCAATGGCGTCCTGCTGCGCCTCGATGGCGGGGCCGATGTCCCGCCAGTCGCCAAATACGATTTTTGCCCCGTCCCCGGCCGGAAAGACCTTGGCATTCGGAAAGCTCGTCGGAAAACGCTCCCAAATGTAGACCTTGACTGGCGTTTTCTTTTCGGCAGTGCGGATATATTCGATCAGTTCCGCTGCGTTCATGTGTGCGCTCCTTTTCATGCTTATTTACTGTAAATTCATCATATCGGATACTTCGATGCAATACAATGCACAACAATGCGCAGATTGTTGCAAAAAATGCTCATTTCGCCGCCATAAAACGCTGAACTGCCAATTTGCCGCCGCCTTCTGCGGCTGGACAGCAAAAGACCGCTGACCCGCGCTCTGCGCGCAAGGCCAACGGTCTTTTAAGGATTAAAGACACGTATCTTTAGCAGTGACTCTGAATCATCATGCCTGATGAAGGCATGTGGTGAAACGCTTTTCGTTCATAGGCGACGGACTTTCCCATGTGGCGTTTGGAGCCGTGGCCATTGCCGCCGTGCTGCAGATCACCAATGAAATGCCGCTGGTGATGGTCATTACGATTATCAGTGCAGTATCGCTTCTGCGTACAGGGCAGAACACGAAAATCAAGGGCGACGCCGCCATCGCCATGATCTCGGTGGGGGCGCTTGCCGTCGGCTATCTTCTGATGAACATTTTCTCCACCTCGTCCAATCTTTCCGGCGATGTGTGCAGCACGCTGTTCGGCTCC
Organism: uncultured Oscillospiraceae bacterium; assembly: GCA_934561515.1. GTDB lineage: Bacteria > Bacillota > Clostridia > Oscillospirales > Oscillospiraceae > Hominicoprocola. Next base: position 1,773 of record CAKTGM010000070.1, read on the forward strand.
ACCTCCATTCTGACGCTGTCTCCCGCAGAGGTATGGCTGTGCGTGGGAATGTCGGTGCTGGTCATGGCGGTGTTCATCCTGTTTTACAATAAGATCTTTGCCGTGACCTTTGACGAGAGTTTCGCAAGGGCGACCGGCACGAAGGCGGGGCTTTGCAACCTGCTGATCGCCGTCGTCGTTGCGGTCATCATCGTGCTGGCGATGAACCTTGTGGGTTTCCCTGCTGATCTCTGCACTGGTGATCTTCCCGGAACTGTCCGCCATGCGGATGTTCAAGAGCTTTCGCAGCGTGAGCGTCGGCGAAAGCTTCCTGTTTTGCTATTGAACTGACTATCGGCGCGATAGCGAGGCATTTTGACTATATCTTTGTCTTCTGCTTCTTCACCGTATATGAGCATTGACTTTGCAGCATTCAGCCTATTGAGGAACACAAAATGTCTCACGAAATGGCAGACTAAATGGCAGGGTTTGCGCCGATGACACGAAAAAGACGCTGTGGTATAATCGTATCGTCCCCCA
>CAKTGM010000071.1 GCA_934561515.1 uncultured Oscillospiraceae bacterium
CACCTTCATGTAGGAAGCAATCAGGCGGAGGGACCGAAAAGCAGGCTGGACCGCACCACCATGATGGTGCTGGCGGTGACCCTGCATAACATTCCGGAGGGCATGGCGGTGGGCGTGATGTACGCGGGCTTCCTTGCGGGGAACGCGCAGATCACGGCGGCCAGCGCGCTTGTCCTGTCCCTTGGCATCGCCATTCAGAATTTTCCCGAGGGGGCGATCATCTCCATGCCGCTGCGGGCGGAGGGCGAGAGCAAGGGCAGGGCGTTTCTCGGCGGCGTGCTCTCCGGCGTTGTGGAGCCTATCGGTGCGGTGCTGACGCTTCTTGCCGCGCAGCTCGTGATCCCGGCGCTGCCGTATTTTCTGAGCTTTGCCTCGGGCGCCATGCTCTATGTGGTAGTGGAGGAGCTGATCCCGGAGATGTCACAGGGAAAGCACTCCAACATCGGCACGATTTTCTTTGCCGTGGGCTTTAGCGTCATGATGACGCTGGATGTGGCGCTGGGATAGGCGCGGAGGCATTTATGAAATACAAGATTGAGAAAAATACCGTGCAGGAAACGCTGGTCATTCCGCTTTACTCCCGGAAACTATGCACGGAACTGTACCCAAACCTTTTTCAAGATGAAACGGCGGTACGCTTGATCGATCAAATCGACTACGATTTTTCAGAGGCGGAGAAAGACTCCCACGGCCTGATGCAGCGTTTCGGTTCACTGGAGGTGGCCATGCGGCAGAATGACCTTGCTTTTGAGGTGCGGGATTATCTGAAATCTCACCCCAATGCGGCGGTGGTCAATCTGGGCTGCGGGCTGGACAGCACTGGAAGAAGCTGCGACAACGGCAGCTGTAAAATCTACAATCTGGACTTTCCCGATGTCATCGCCGTGCGCAACGAGCTTTTACCCTCTGGAGATCGGGAACAAAACATCCCCTGCGATTTGAATGACACGGCGTGGTTTTCTAAAATCGACGCAACCGGCGGCGCGATATTCTTTGCCTCCGGCGTGTTCTATTATTTTCTGACCGAGCAGGTCAAGGCGCTGGTGCAGCGAATGGCAGACGCTTTCCCCAGCGGTGTGCTGGTGTTTGATGCTGCAAATCGGACGGCGGTGAAGATGATCGCGAAGACATGGCTCAAGAGTGCGAAAATTCAAGATGTGGGCGCGTATTTCGCAGTTTCGGACGCTCCCAAAGAGATCGGGGCGTGGGATAGCCGCTTGCAGGTCACCAGCCGAGGCTATATGCTGGGCTACAACGATTTGAAAGACCCGTCCGTCAGCGGATTTTTCCGTTTTCTCGCCAGAGTCGGCGACGGAGTGATGAAAATGCAGATCGTGAGGATCAAATTCGGCGGCAGTCGGTGATCTTTGAAGAGCCGCCTTCGGGCGGCTTCTCAAGGGCTATATGGTTAGAGTATGCTAACCGGCAAACATTCAAAGGAGGCGAGAGCGGAGAGTTTCCGCACGAGGTAGGACTGTTTCTCAGCTATCCGCCCGAGGACGTGAAGGGCTTCATCGATCACCGCGCCAGCGGCTTCAAATGCGCGGGGCTCTGGAAGGTCTATGGCGACGAGGAAAAGGCGCGCTCGCTGTTCGCAAAATACAAAAAATGCACGGAGATCTAATGCGCACTCTGGCAAAGCGGCTCGAAGCTTGAGCAGCTGGCCGTCGCGGTTTGATCATATAAAATCATTAAAAGAAAGGAACTTACAAACATGAAAACTGCTGTTGTTTATTGGAGCGGTACGGGCAATACGGAGGCAATGGCGCGTGGATGCGCACCTGGGAGAGCGACTGCGACGGCGCAGGGGTGAGCCTCGTTTGCGAGAGCGTGATCTGCACGGAGACGCCCGACGACGCGGCGCTTGAAGCCTGCCGCGCCTTGGGCAAGGCGTTGGTGGAGTGAGAAATGATGCCCGCCGCTGACGGGAACTTTAGCGGCAGCTTGCGCGGTTTGCGTTTGCCAAACAGCCTATCCGAAAGGCAGGGACACCACTTGCGGTGTTCCTGCCTTGCGCTGTATGGCGATGCTTGGAGTATTGAAAAGAATATGCGCAAGCATCCAAGACAGGTGAACAGAGAGTCTCTGCATTGAACTGGGCAAACAGAAAAATCACAAACCTCATTGACAAACTCAATCTGCTCGGTTATAATATACCAGCAGTATA
>CAKTGM010000072.1 GCA_934561515.1 uncultured Oscillospiraceae bacterium
TGTACAGCTCAAGGGACAGGTGTTCATCAGCGGCGATGCAGGCGGCTCCGAGATCGGCCAGTCCGGTCTGCGCGTAAACGGCACGCTGTCGCTGGATAATGACGCTGTTCTGGCGGTTTACGGCGGCAAAGGCACCGTGGTGGACACCAAGGGCGGCACCGCAATCGAACTGAACAACGGCACGATCACCGGCGGCGGCAAGGTAATTGCACTCGGCGGAGAGGTGCTCTGGAAGGACGGCGGCACAGCCGTTTCCGGCATCGGCACGATTGCCACCGCCGAAGCCTATTTGCAGGGAGCAACGGCATATACGCATTCCCCGTCCAAGGCGCAGCCGGGCAAAGCCCATGACGATACCGTAACGGTGACAGCAAACCGCCGGCACGTTGCAGGCGGCGAGCTGATTGACGCTGTTGATGACCCGCTGACAGAACTGTACTGGAAAACCGGCATTGATGCTGCTCCTGACCTGAACAAGTATACGATCACCACAACCCCCGGCTATGTGCTGATGAACATCCCCTACAATGCTTTCTACGCAGCAGAAAAGGGTGATAGCGATACGGCGGCTCAGGTGGACGCGGTTTCCTCCGCAACCAAGAGCAAGCCGCTGAGCAGCCTCGCTGCAAATTCCTATCATAACAACAGCGATGGCTCGGATATTTCCGGCATCACCTATCCGGTGTATGTGCCTGACCTCTCCGCACTGCGCGGCTACAAGCAGGTGAAGGACAGCGATATGCTCACCATCACTGTTACGTTGCGCGGTCAGGTGCAAACTACCACCTACACAGGCAAGGATACGCTGTTTGGCGCACCGGATTATTCGTACTATGTGCTTTCTGCACAACCGCCTTCCTACAAGGCACTGACCGTGTCGAACGGTACACTTTCCTTTGGCAAGGCGACCGCGACCGCAACTGCGGCATCTGGCGCTTCGGCAGCTCTGACTACGAACGGACGTCACGCCTATTATGTGATCAAGGTGGCGGGCCTTGCGGAGGACATTGCAAGCAAGGTTTCCGCTGTCACACTGCATACCACCGACAACCATGTTTACGGCCTGCGCCATGTAGCGGAGATCTGGCGCGGCACGGAGCTGGGCTTCGGTGTTGACAGCGGTTTGCAGGGCAAAACCATCGACGCCATCACCTATTATCTGAACGACGGCACGATTCAGTCGATTAAGACCAATCTGAAAATCCCGAAGAGCACCAAAAATGTAACTGCAACCGTGGAAAACGCACTGAACACCGCACACGAAGCAATGGTCACAGTAGAAAATCTGCCGGAAGACTTCAATGCGCAGTATGCAGTTGCAAGCGGCAACACTGATCTCAGCGCATATAATTTCAAAGTGGAGGGCGCCAAGCTGACTTGGACAGATACGCCCGCATTCGGCGCATACACCCTGACGATCACGGACAAGGGCGGCGTTTATGCACCGGTTTCTGCCTCCTTTGAACTGAAAACGGCAGACGTTATCGCAAAATATGATGCTTCCAAGAAGGCGCTGGTCAAGGCTTCGTCCGACATTATGGATGAGCAGCTTGCGGCGTACCTTAAGTCAATCTCTGCGGTGTCGGTGGACGGAAAGTCTTACGCAGCTTCCGGCAGAAGCGCGGTCACGGTCATCAAGGATGGCGGTATGATCGACCTGACAGCGGCGCCGTTCTCCAAGGGCGATGGCGCAGTCTACAGCATGATCGTCAAGGCAACCGGCTATCAGGATTTGACCTTCACGCTCGAAGTTCCGAGACAGGGCAATCATTCTTCCGGTTCCAGCGGCAGCTCCTCCGGCGGCTTTTTCTCCAGCTCCGGCTGGACCTACGCCGTATCCGCACCCAGCTCCAAAAACGGCGATGTGACCGTCAGCCTCAAGAACGCCTCCAAGGGTGATCGCGTGACCATCACTGTGACCCCCGACAAGGGCTACGAGTTGGACAAGCTCACCGTCAAGGACGCCAGCGGCAACAATCTAAAGCTCACCGACATGGGCAACGGCAAGTACACCTTCATCATGCCCGCGAGCAAGGTCACCGTTGAGGGCAGCTTCAA
>CAKTGM010000073.1 GCA_934561515.1 uncultured Oscillospiraceae bacterium
TTGTCCACAAGGTTGATGAGCAGGGACTGGATAAGGTCCGCGTTGCAGTTCAGCGTCCCGCCGCCGGAATGGGTGATGAGAGTCACGCCACGGTCGGCAAGGCTTTTCTGCGTGTTCTGCCGCACAGTGTCAAACAGCGCGTCAACCTCGCAGGGCCTGCGCTCTATCTCGCGCTCCAGCGTGATAAGCTTCAAAAGCGTCTGCACCAGCCGCTCCAGCCATTCGCATTGACTCTCGATATGCTCTAAGGATGCGTCCTTTTCCTCGTCCGTCATGTTTGCCCGCCGCAGCATACGGGAGTGGAGCAGCAGCGCCGTAAGCGGCGTCTTGAATTCATGGGTCACGCCGCCGATGAAAAGCCGCTGCCGCTCGGCGGTTTCCATAAGCTCCGCTATGCGCGTTTCAACGGCCTCCGCCATCAGGTTGAAATCCCCCGCAAGCGCGCCTATCTCGTCTCCCGTATGCACATCTGCCCGCATGGAATAATCGCCGCCCGCGATCTGCCGCGCCGTTTTTGCAAGGGAGGTGAGCGGCCTTGTGCTCCTGTGCATGATGAGCGCGATGCAGCCCGCGCCCAAAAGGATGCCCGCGAGGCTTACGGCGGCAAATGTCCACGCTAAGCTTACGATACTGTTGTAGGTCGTGGAGATATCCTCCACCACATATACGGCGTAGGATGTGTTTCTCACCGCTACAAGGCTGCCCGCAATAAGCACATTGCGCCCGTCTATTTCCCGCTCCGCGATCTTCATGGAATATTCGTTTTCGGGCAGCGGCAGAAACGCGCGCGGATTGACCGAAACGCCGGAATAGAGCGTTTCATTCCCGCGCATCAGCACGGAGGAGGAATCGGCAAAGCGGGAAAAGCAGTAGTTGACGAGGGAGGTTTCCACCGTCAGCGAATCGCCCTCCGCAAGATAATAGCCCGCCATCTCGGAAAAAGAGGAAGCAAGGCTTTTCTGCCTGTCTCTTGTTCGGCTGTATGTAAGCTCCAATATGCTGTTTTTGGAATGGATGAGAAGTACAGAGGAACAGGCCGTGACGATGACGAGCAGCACGGCGATACAGATGAGAGAGGTTTTTTGCCACAGCTTCATTTCAGCGTTCCTCCAATCGGTAGCCAAGCTTCGGTATAGCCCGTATCGCATCCCCAAGATTCAGCTTTTTGCGCAGACTGGATATCTTTACATCTACCGCGCGGGTTTCACCTGTATATTCATAACCCCATACATCGGAAAGGAGCCGCTCCCGTGATACGGTCAGGTTTTTGTTTTTCAGGAGCGTCAGCAGCACGTCAAATTCCAGCGGCTGAAGCTCAACAGCTCTTCCGGCTTTTGTTACCACCCGCGTTTCGCTGTTTAGCTCAATGTCCCGAACTCGGTAGACCGTGTTCAGCCTGCCGGTGCGCTTTAATACCTTTTCGATGCGCACCATGAGCGTGAGCACATCGAAGGGTTTGACGATATAATCCTCCGCGCCATCCATAAGGCCTTTGATTTCCGATGCGGAGTCCGTCTTTGCGGTCATGTATATCACGGGAATATTGTATTTCTCCATGTAGGAAAACAGCTCAAAGCCGTCGATACCGGGAAGCATGATGTCCAAGAGAGCAAGGTCAAAGGCATGGTCGTCCGCAAGGCT